>CAWJQP010000085.1:0-321276 GCA_963844855.1 Bryobacteraceae bacterium | reverse complement strand
TGGTACGAAGGACGGGCAAGTCGCCATCGCGCCCGGAAGGTTGCGCCGCACGTGGACAGAAGCCGGGCGCTCCTATTTTCACTATGTGACGGACGGTCCAATCCGCAACGACTACGCCTTCTTCTCCGCAGCCTACACAGTGCACGAAGGGCGGTGGAATGACGTCTCAATACAGATCTTTCATCACCCAGCTCATGCGTGGAACGTAAAGCGCATGGTCCGAAGTGTACAGGCGTCGCTAGAATACTACACGCAGCAGTTCGGCCCGTACCCGCACGGCCAGCTCAGGTTCGTCGAGCACCCCGGCGACGGAGTTGGCGCGCATGCTGCTCCGGAGAACATCTCATACGTAGAAGGGTTCTCTCTGCTGAACCCGGACGAAGATCCGCGGAACATCGATCTTCCGTTCGCCGTGGTGGCGCATGAAGTCGCGCACCAGTGGTGGGGCGGCATGCTCACACCTGCGCGCGTTGAGGGAGCCTCGGTGCTCACCGAAAGTATGGCGTGGTACTCGGCAATGGGGGTCGTCGAGCGGACCTTCGGCCGCGAGCACCTCGAGCGGCTTCTGGGAATGATGCGAGAGGAATACATCACGCCTCGGACGCGAGCGAATGTCCCGCTGCTCCGCGCCCGAAATCGGTTCGATGCATATCGCAAGGGTCCATTCGCGCTATACGCCCTGCGCGAGTACGTCGGCGCCGAGCCTGTCAATGCTGCTGTGCGGCGCTTGTTCGAGAAGCACGGCTCGGGATTGCCTCCGCTGCCGACTTCCCTCGACCTCTATCGCGAACTGCAGGCAGTCACGCCCGAATCGCTCCGGCGCCTGCTGGCAGACATCTTCGAGCGAAACTCCTTCTGGGAACTCGAAGCGGAGAAAGCAACCGCAACGCAGACCGCCACCGGCGCGTGGCAGGTGAGCCTCGACGTGCGGGCGCGCAAGGTCGTCGTCGACGAGAACAACGTCGAAACCGAGATTCCGATGGATGACCAGATCGAACTCGGCGTGTTCGCAGGCGCTGACGTTAAAGGGCTCGGGGAGACGCTTTATCTGCAAAGACACCGCGTTCGCTCGGGAGCGCAGCGCATCACCGTCACAGTACCGCGCCGACCGGCACGGGCCGGAATCGACCCACGGCGCCTGCTATTCGACGTCGAGGGTGAGGACCACGTCCAGGAGATAGGCAGACGATGAACCACGGCGCTACCGGATCTATTACTGGAGACCGAACTTCCACAGTGAACTTCCCGTCCTGATCACAATCTGGCCTGCGGAAAGCGCGGGGGTCGCATAACATTGCTCGTCAAGATCGTTGACGGCAAGTATCTGCCAATCAAGGCCCCCTTTGATGACTACGATCTTGCCGCTTTCAGCCACGAAGATATATCCTGTCGCCTGCAGCGACCGGAGACGACCAATAATTGTCGAGTGCTCCCTCCAGCCGTCCTACCTTGCCGAGCGTGCCGTTCGATACCTGCACTGAGGTTAAAATTCCGCCATGGGCGATCATATAAAGTACGCCGTTCAATGCCAAAGGCGTAGGTACGCGGGCAACGCTGCGAAACTGTGTCCATGCGGCTTCCGGTCGCTTGTCGTCTCCATCTAAACGGACCGCCGTGAGTGCTGGTTTTCCAACCCATCGCCAAACTTCCGCCCATTCTTCGCGGTCGACAACGCCATCGCGAGTCCCCTGCCATGCTGCCAAATGCACTAAGGACGCGGCCAACTTCTCCTTCCCCGAACTCGGCGCCGGAAAGGACGCCGTTTCCGTCCTTGTCCGACTTCTTCAATAGATCATCAAACGAGGGTACGACCTCCGCAGAGTGGGTTTGCATAAAGACGAGGTCGTCAGCAAATGCATGACTTGAGATTATGCTGCCGTTTGGCATTTCACGAGACCAGCGCTCATCTCCCGTTTTGGCATCGTAGCCGATCACCCGGCCCGATCCGATCGCTACAATCTCCTCAGTGCCATCTTTCGTCCTCCGCACGGTGGGGCGTGGAGTAATTGAGGGAAAACGGCAGCCTGTTCTTCTTCCATCGAAGCGCGCCAGTCCTTTGATCGAAGGCTGCGATGTTCGACTCACCAACCCCATCGAGCAGCAGGATAACGGATCCGGCCGTTAAAACAGGTGAAGCCGCCATGCCCCAAAGGCTTGAGAATGGCCCCGACAGCTGGCGGCACCGCTCTTTGCCCTTTGCATCGTACGAGACGAGTCCGAAGTTACCAAAGAAGGCGTAAACGTTCTCCCCATCGGTGACTGGTGTGGCTGAGGCGCCGCTGTTTAACGCATGTTGAAACTCCGTACGATGCCGCCGAACGGACCGCTCCCAAACTGTCTTACCAGTCTTACGATCTAAACAGAGAACGACAAGGTTCTCGCCTTCTTCAGCCGTTAGAAAGATGCGTGACTCGGTCAGGACCGGTGAGGATTTCCCGGGTGGAATCGGACGTTTCCAGAGTAGATTCTTCTTGTCGCCAAACTCAACGACGTAGTCGCCCCCTACGACTCCCGCGCCGTTAGCTCCTCGAAACCGTGACCAGGTTTCTAGCAAAAGGCCCGGAGTCGCTGTAACGAGGACAAGGAGCGTACGGCTAGCTGCATGCATCAATCCTACGCTAAAGGGCCGTCTTACAAATACAGGTCCGGCCCGACGTGGGCTTACGCTCCGGCGCCAACTTGCCGCAGAAGCGTAGCGAAATCGAAATAGCTGCGTCCTGCTGGAATCAATCTGGTTGCGAGGTCATACTCGTAAAATGAGCAGCCCGGAAGCTGAACCTGTTTGCCTGTTGCCTCAATGTTCCCCAGGGGACCCGGAGTACGATGTCTTCCGAGTAGTAGGCGAGAATTGCCTGCTCATCGGTACTTGTCCAAGAAGCGAAATACTCCTCGATAAAGCTTCGGACGTCTTCCTCCGCCGACTTCGTGGCCACCGCTTCCATAAATAACTCCCTCTTGGTGCACATTGGCTCGCCGCCGGAGTAACTATACACTACTGGCCTGCGCAACGACGTTCCGAATGAACAAGCCGCCAGACATTGCCCCCACTGCGAGGAGGCATTAAGTGCTATGCTTCAGGGCGCCATGGTACTTGAAAAATCGGAATTAATTGGCTCCTTACAGAATGAAGTGCGGCTCCTGCAGCATTTATGCGCGAAGGCGAAGCCGGAAATGCTCGATTATCGCCCTACGGCGAAACAGCGCAGCCTTATCGAACTGCTCCGTTACATGACGGTATCGATGCCGATGCTCGTGCCGTCGATCAAGGGCGGAGCATTCTTAGTTGACGATTGGACTGCGGGCCAGGCAAGGGCGGCATCGATGGATTTCGACTCGTTGGTGAAGACTCTGGAATCGCAAGCTGCGTTGTATGCCGAGCTAGTAGGCGCAATATCCGAAGACGAGCTGCGCGGCGAAGTCGAGATGTTCGGAATGAAGAAGATGACCCGCGGCACGATGCTCGTCAACTTGGTTCTGTGCGGGCATTCGGCGTACCGGATGCAGTTGTTCTGCTACCTCAAGGCGTGTGGGAGGGAAGAACTGAATACGATGAATCTATGGATGGGCATAGATGGGTCCATGTAGGCAATCATGGGCCGAATATGCTCGGGCACTGTTTCCCGAATATATGGAGTACCCCCTGGCTACTGAGTAGCTAAGTTCTATCTATCGACTCGAAGCGCTTCAGCTGGATCAATGCGGAGCGCCCGCATGATCGGGACGATGCACGCCAGCAGGCAGACGACCATCATGAATACGGCGTAACAAGCGACGAGCGCCGCTCCGCCGAACGACACCCCGGATGAACTTGTTGCTTCGACGAGCGCCAGCACGAGGCCGGCGCCGGCGACGACCCCGATCCCGACTTGGGAGAACGGCTGGCGCAGAATTGCTATTATGATGCCGCGCGGCCGGGCGCCAAGCGCAACGCGAATCCCGACCTCGCGCCTGCGCCGCGAAACTGCAAACGAAACGGCCGCATAGATTCCCGATAGCGACAGAAGAATCGCGAGCGAACTCATCATCACCAGGAGCCGCCACAAGAAGTCGAACTCGTTCCACATCGCGCCACCGACTCGGCCGAGAGGCGCAACATCGTAAAGACGGAGCGAAGGATCAACGGCAGCGGCGATCGTGCGCAGGCGAGCCGCGAAAGTTCCTGGCTCTCCCCGGACATGCACGGCGATATGAACCGGCAACATCGCGCCCGGAGCAATCGGATGATAAACGGCCGAAAGATCCTGGGGATCATCGTGGATAGTACCGAGGTCCGGCACGACGCCGATGATCTCGTGCCACGGCTCGGCGGGAGTCCCCGCCTTTTGCGAGCCATCTTCGACGTATCGAACGCGACGGCCTAGCGCGTTCCGGCACTGCAGCACGCGTTGTACGAAGGATAGGTTCACGATGACGGGTCCGGGATTGGCGCTGAGATCGCTCGGCCGGAATGCGCGGCCCGACACAATGCGCGCGCCGAGAACGTCGACGTAATTCACCGCTACCGAGACAGTGTTGATGCGGCGCCGGCGATCTTCTGCCGCATCGTCCGGTTCGGCGCTGTCGATCTCCAGCCAGCGTTGCGGATGAACTGTCCTGGGCAATCGACTGGTGAACGTAACGCCGGCGACGCCGGGTTCAACGCCCATGCGCCTCCCGACTTCTTCGTAAGTCAATTGGACGCGTGTGAGGAATTCCGACTGCGCGGCAGCTTCCGCCGAGCCCGACTGTTCCTCAGGGTCCATCTCCAGTCGCGCCGACAGATACTGGGCTACGGGGAACCCGGCCTCCAGGTTCTGCATGTAAACAACGGCCTGCCGCACCAAAAATACGGCAGCCGGGAAGGCCAGCGTAACAGCGACCTGGGCGACGATAACAACAGTCCAGACGCCTCCGAACCGCAGGCCTCCGGCGCCCGCGGCCATCTGACGCAGACGCGCTTCGACCACGGGACCCGTCACCTTGAGGGCTGGAACGACTCCAGACACTATGGCTGCGATGAACGTAAGCCCCACCGCGTAAGCAACCGTCGAAGGAGCGAGGCTGTCACTGAACCAGAACGGCAGCCGGCCAGACGCATTGATCTCGGCGACGGTCAGCCACCATCGCAGCAGAAATCCGGCAGCAGCCATCCCGACGGGAGCCGCAACGGCAGCAAGCACGAGCGCCTCGGCAAAGAGTTGCCCGATGATGCGACCGCGCCCCGCGCCGAGCGCGGTCCTCACAACAATTTCGCTTTCACGGCTCGCCGCCCGCGCAAACATCAGCAACGCGACATTGCCGCATACCAACACGAGCAGCATGATCAAAAACAAATTGATCGATAGAAGCGCCGCCCCTTGCAACGCTCGAATATCCGTGATCGACTGCACGTACGGCAAAACTTCCGGCCGCAAATGCGCGTGCGTGTCCGGAAATTCAGCCGCGAGACGCTGTCCGATAGTGGCAAACTCTGCCTTGGCCTTGTCGAGCCTGACACCGGACGCGAGGCGGCCGAACATGTGGATCTCTGGTCCCTGACGCCCCTTGAACTCACTCAGATGCAACCGCAACGGAATCCAGGCATCATGCGAAACCGGGAACCGGAAACCCTCCGGCATGACGCCAATCACGGTTGCCGGCATCGTCCCCAACCGTATGCTTTGCCCAACAATCGCGGGATCGGCGCCAAAACGCGACTGCCAGATGTCATACCCGAGAACCACGACCGGCGGGGCTCCGGCGTGTTCGTCCGCATCGCGGAGTGTCCTGCCGACGAGAGCGGCGACACGCGCAAGTGTGAATCCCGACGCGCTCATCTCGGCCAGCCGGCACGGTTCGGCCCGTCCGTCTGCCGATACCAGATTGCGATCGACAGTCCGGAATGCGCCCAGATTATCGATCGATGCGACCTGATCTCGCCAGATCACGAAGTCGAACGAGGCCTGCTCCTCGACGCTCTGCGACGCGGCGTCCCACAGCCGGATCCCCACGACGCGGTCACCGTCCTCGAGCGGAAGGTGCGAACCGGTCATCTGGTTCAGGAACTGGAAAACACTGGCGCTGGTCGCAAACGCAAAAGCCATCGCAACGCAGCCGACGATCGTCAGACCCGGATACCGGAGCAGCATCCTCAATCCCAGCTTGATTTCCAGCCACGACATGCTCATGCGCATTAGCGATTTCTATCTCTATAGAGACGTCTCTCCGACTTTGGCATTAACGCATCGAGGGGTTCCCAGCTAACATGGACGAGGATCTATCATGCGATGGATTGTGGACGTTAACCGAAGAACGTTTCTTACGGCGATTGCTTCCCTCAGTTCGAGGCCGGCATGGGCTGCCCGCGATGGCGCGCCGGACTTATGGGAATTGCCCGTCGCCAATATGGAGCGCATCGGCCCCACGGTGTGGGTGAAGGGGCTGGCCCCAGGCGTTTGGATCACATGCTTCACGTTCGACACACCCGACCTCGGATGGGTTCCCTGCAATGGACTGATTACCGCCGGACCTTCCGGAGCGACGATTATTGACACAGGGGTGACCAGGGAGCAAGGCGCACTCCTCTTAGGCGCCGCCAAGCGGTTGACAGGGCAGCCGGCGAAGCAGGCGATCGCCACTCATTTCCATAACGATCGAACTGGGGGCATTGAGGCCATGCGCGCAGCAAACATCTCGGTCTTCGCCCATCCATACAGCGTCGGACTTGCGCAAGCTTATGGCTTCCCGGTCCCTCAACCGGTGAAGGGCTTGGAAAAAGGGCCGGTAAGACTGGGTTCCCACGAGCTGTTCTACCCCGGTGCCGGTCATACGCGGGACAACATCACTGTCTGGCATCAGGAAAGCGGGGTCTTGTTCGGCGGCTGCCTTCTCAGGGCAACGACGGACAAGGGCGTGGGCAGTCTCTCAGACGCTGATATTGCCGCTTACCCTGGCACTCTTGATCGGCTGGCTGAACGCTATCCTGACCGCCGTTTCACCATCCCCGGCCATGGCGCCATCGTCGGCGACGCGCTTAGCTGGACGCGCCGCCGAGTGAGTGCAGCCATTGCGGAGAGGACGCAGCCGTAATTGACTTCCAGCTTCAGAAACATCGTTTCATTCACTGTCATCCTCACATGCCTCAGAGCGGCTGGAGCCGAGCCGTGGCGTGACAAAGTTCCACATCGAATCCTGTCCGTAACCGTAGACGAGGCCGTGAGCCTGGAGGTGCTTGACTGGGGTGGAACGGGCCGCCCGCTTGTGCTCCTGGCAGGCTTGGGGCATACGGCCCATATCTTCGACGCGTTCGCTCCCAGCCTCACCGATTTTTTTCATGTCTATGCGATTACCAGGCGAGGCTTCGGGTCATCAACCCATGCTTCCTCGGGTTATACACAGAGTCGACTAACGGATGACGTGATGGCGGTAGTAGATCACTTCCATCTCACGGGCACAGTGCTGGCCGGACACTCTTTCGCAGGGCAGGAACTGACTGCAATCGGTATTCGGCGTCCTGATCGTATTGCAGGCCTTGTTTACCTCGACGCCGCTGCCGATGATCTCAGCGGACTCCAAGACGAACCGAAACTGCAGGTCATCATGAGGCGCCTGCCACAACCACGTCCAACAAGCTCTGATCTAAAAAGCTTCTCCGCCTTGCAGGCGTGGTGGACGCGAACATATGGAATTACGCCCCCAGAGGCCGAGTTGCGGAACATGTATCGTGTTACGCCCAACGGCGGAGTCGGCAAAGATCGGACGGCGGAAGGGGCTTGGGAAGCGGCAATGAACAGTGTGAGCAAGCCGGATTATGGAGGTATTCGTGTTCCCATTCTCGCTGTCTATGCTGTTCCTCGATCAGCCCGTGATCTGCCGCCGTGGTTAAGAACCGACGATGAACTGAAGCTCCGAGCCATTGACGAAGCGTATTCATATGGAGCCGCGGCTCGCGAGCGTGCTTTCAAAGCATTCCGTCGTGCTGCGCATTCAAAGATAGTGAAGCTGCACGGCGCCGATCATTATGTCTTTCTCTCGCACGCGAACGCGCTCATTAGCGAGTTACAGACTTTCGTTTCAAGTCTGCGCTAGCTCACCTCGCCAGACACAACGCTTTCCTTGCACGGCCGCCTGACTAGTGGCCCGACATGAGGTACTTGTTGGGCACGTTCCGAATCGCTGGCGTCTTTTCGTAACGCTTGCAGTACAGGTATTTGATATTGCTGTAGATGTGCTCCTCGCGTCGATGAAACTGCCGGTACAGACCGCACTGAGCATAAGATATTGGCGTAACGTTATACACGACCGTCTCCCACGTCATCGATTCTCCCCATAGGAGCGACTTCACTCGGACATCCAAGTCCGCTCCCGCGTCAACGAGAATTTCCATCGCCGGCCGACAGTAGTTGAAAATGCTATTTACAGCATGAAATAGGGGCGTATGCCCTCCAATACCTTCAGCATCCTGACTGGCTCGGGCGTTTACATCAGCGCCATTCTCCAACAGGACATGAGCACATCGGATGGAGTTGAATTCGGCGCAGATGTGCAAAGCCGTAACGCCTCGACAGGATGTGAAGGCGCACAAAGGGCTCAGCGTTTGTTTCAGCGTCTCTTTCGATCTGGCCAGGAGTCCGCGAAGTCCAGTATCGTCATCCAGCAGAATCACCTGGAGCAGCGGATCGCTTATCGTGGCGCCCGCATCAAGCAGAACTTGTAAGCACTCTGCGAATCGCGGCGAGCGAAGGTACATTTCGATAAGACAGTCGATTGGCCGCTTGCCCTTGATCGGCTCAGTGGCGCTGACCCCCGCAGCAAGCAAATCTCGAATGCCGTCCGGGGAATGTTCTTCAAACGCGCCTAGCAGATCAGCTTCGGTGGACACGTTTGATCTTAACTCGTGTCACAATCGCCAACCACGGCGACCCTGCCCGGCCGTCTCGGCTGAATGGTCTGAGTGTCCACCACAAGGCGAAAGGGAATTACTTCGGCTTGTCGATGCGAGAGGAATACGTCACGCCTCGGAAGCGAGCCAATGTCCCGCGCCTCCGCGCGCGAAATCGGCTCGACGTATATCGCAAGACTCCCCTCGCGCTATACGCCCTGCGCGCGTACGTCAGCGCCGAGCCCGTCAATGCTGCAGTGAGGCGCTTGTTCGAGAAGCGCGGTTCGGGATCGCCTCGGAACGGGAAGCGCTTTTCTCCGAGACATTGTTCAGGAGACGCCCGCTCCCGGGCAACCCTACATCTACTTTCCCGCTGGCTTCTGAGGGTAGATCAAGGACAGGGCAAATCGGACTGTGGTGCTCGGCGCGTCGTCCGGTCTTTTGACGTTCCTGTAATATTGAAATCCTAAAGTCATTGGCTGCCGGTTAAATACTAATGTGCGGCTGATGCCGACTCCCACCGGGACCGTCCATTGCTGTCCCGAAGCAGCATCCCAATTGGCAGTGATGCTCGGCGCTGATGAGATGGCCCAGCCTTTACCGAAGTTGTAGTTGACGAAATACTGCCACAAGAAAAGATTCGTTCGCGGCGGACCGTTGGAATCTGTCAGGGGGGATAGCTGCATGAACAGAGAGCCAAGAACCCACGGGCCCGGCATCGACAGCACAACGGCGCTGCCCCCGGCAGACCAGGTGCCGGTCTGTGCCGGAAGTGCTGTTGCCGTGGGAAGCGAGAATGCCGGACCTATACCCCAAATCACCTTACCTGCCTTGGCGGGAGTAAAAAACGTTTGCTGTTGAATATCACCGGCCCCACTGTAGCGAGTGCCATTGGGCCCGGGGTAGCTATTGACCGGCAAGATGGTTCTCGATATCAGGGTGACGCTACGCGAAATATGAATCGGTACGACCGGTTGAAAGTTCAAATTGAAAAGGGATTGGTCCTTGAGAGCGCCTCCGTTATTGAAGTTGAACTGAAAGGGTAGGGAGACAATATCGCCGACAGGATTCTGAGTTGTTTTAGCTAGCGATGTGGCATCGTGCTCCGCCTGTGGCGGCTCCTGTGCGAATAAAACCAAAACTGAACAAAGTAATCCAACGAGAGCAATTGACACGAGTCGCATTAAATAAGATCCAATCCTGCAACGCAGCAAGACCCTGAGACGCGCTCGTCGTCTCCGAGATTCATTGAAATGACTTGCGTAGCAGTAAGCTAGCCGTTATGAGGCGCCCTAACATGGCGAAGGCGTTTTGTTTAGAGGATCAGGTAGGCATGCCTAACAACCACTTGAACCCTCGTAATTGCCCTGAAATACCAAAATTGGTAGCCCAAATGCTACCGTATTGTCAGATATGGACTGCTGTATGACATCAACCTCATTCACGCCACGCACAGCACGCTCCCCCGTTCGAATTTGATATCGAAACAGAGGCCACGCCGTGCGAGCGCACCATCGCGATGCTTCGCGGCGTGATTCTTCCCGCCTCGAACCGTTTCCGGATGCGCACCGAGCCATGAGCATCGCCTCCGCGCGATTCGCGGATCCGAATTCGGCTCATTAGAGCGCGCTCGAGGATGGTGAGCCGCCCAGCGCTATCCAAGGTAAACGCCGGATCGATCGCGTTGTTATCGTATGTAAAAGTCACCCGCTGGCATCTTCACTGGCGGTCGGGAAGCGTTTGACGATCGTCGGCCGCCGCAGCAGCGTCCCATCCGCGTTCCACACATACGTCGTGGTTCCGCTCTCAGGCAAGGCATAGCCGGTCGGCCCGCCGTGTCATACGACATCGCGCTCGACGCTCCATTCCCCTGTCTGCGATGTCACTCCAAAGAAATCGTTATACACCGCCGATGAAGCAAGATCGGCCCGCTCGTCAGGCATGATCTCAATCGGAAGAAACTGCCATCCGGTAGATGGATGCCGGACTTGTACTTCCTGAATTCGTTGGGTCAGAACCTACTGCGCTCCGGGAATATCGGATGGCCCTTCGTCAAGCCGCTCCATTGGATTACTTACGAGTTAGTTTTTGCAACCATCGAAAGCAGTGTTCGGCTGCGATGGCTCCTACGGTACAGCACAACTGAGTAATAGATATTTACCCACTTGCTTACCCCAACTTTTCCTTATGCAACAATTGCTCACGCGTACCCCACAGGGCAGCGAAGAGGATTGAAGCAAGTAAAACTCCGAAAAGTCTTGCTATGGCAACCATTGTGTAGTCACTGCACTCAGAACCATGGTGTAACTTTATAGAATTAGCACTCCGCCGAACAATGATAACGGTGTGATTACACGATATGCTCCTGGAAAGACAAAAGGTCCTATACCACTCGCAGATGTTCCAAGTCCCGTCGAAAAGGGGATGACAGTCTCCGTTGAGGCAGCTCCCATTAATTGGGCAGCCGTCGCAGAGTTCAAAGCAGATCCATATACTCCGGCCCCAAATGCTGCTCCGCCGGGATAGATTGTGCCCGATGCTCGAATACTTGCGGCCGCTTGAGCACTCGTAAAGTGATAAAGTGTGCTTGGCGCAACCGCATTAGCAACTGGCCTGTGGACCAACTGAAATCGCCAAGCTTGCTGCAATTTCTACGACGCCGCGTGGATCGTCATTCAGCAGCACGTTGACGAAGCCCGAGTAGAACATCTGAGGCAGAGTCGTCAAAGCGGAGATCAAGGCATTGCTATGCTCCTGCACATCACCGTACGTAATCGTGTAGGACGTCGCTCCAGATGCCGGATAGAACTCATCAACGCACCAAACAACTGGCCGCCTAAACTAGGAAGCGAGAGTCGGTCGACTTTCAACGGAACTCCGGACAATCTCCAGACCAGTTCGGGAGTTATCAATTTATTTCCTCTCTGAATCCAACAACTTAAAATAATCACGCACAGGAAATCGCTTGCCTCCCTGCTACATTGAAATCGAGGGAATTATGATTTGCGAAATGGACGTCACCTGGACACGCCGGACGGCACGCAAGCCGTCAAGCAATAGCGAAATGTCCTTCGAAGTGCTTCTGCAGATCATCATGGTAGCTCTCGCACCCTTCGACGAAGCCCGAATTGCCTTATCCAAAGCGCTCGCCGAATATCGTCCTAAAGCAACACCCCTCGTCTACGAACCCAGCTAAAGGAACAAAAACAAGTGAATAGCCTCCAACGCGGAGGCGGTCCTCAGACCGCAGCCGGTAAAATCCGCTCGTCTCAAAATGCTGTAAAGCACGGCATTACTTCGAATAAAATGTTCGTCCTTCAGAATGAAAATCCCGCCGCCTGGGAGGCAATGCTCGAAAACTGCGTAGCCCAATTCAAGCCCATAACCGGCTACGAGCGAATGATTATCGAAGAGATCGCCTTCGCAAGATGGCGCCTGCGCCGCCTTTTCACCATCGAGAACGCACTCTTTGACATCGAAATGGACGAGCAAGCCGATGCCTTGGCTGCCAAGTACGACAGCATCGATGAAGGTGTTCGCAGAGGCCACGCCTTCAAGTCCTTGGCCGAGACCTCCAAATCGACGGCGTTAATGAACCGCTACCAGGCGCGTCTAGAACGCTCCTGCCAGCGGCTGGAGAAGAGCTTCTACGAGCTCCGCGCCGCCGCAAGAGCCGACGCCGCGGCCGCCGTTGTCCCAGACGCGCCAACTACCGCCCCGGCAGACTCGAAAACAGAAAATGCCAAACGAACTCCGGACGAACACAAAATAGAAACCTCACGGAACTTCGCCCGTCCGATTTTCGTTCCTACCAATACAATTGAAGTCGCTCCAAACGATTTCGAAAGGTCACCGATGCCCAGCGTTGCCAGTCAAATTGCCCCGCCGCCCTACAAAGATGTAGCCTAATCTGGATAGATAGCAGTTAGCCGTAAGACACTCGTTAGTATCAAGCACACGTGACAGGTCGCGTCATGGTTGCAATAAGATGGCTGCTGTAAGAGGAGCGTCTATGAGCAAGAAGTGGTACAACTACTTCGTCTCAGTAGAAGAACAGGGCATCGATGTCCCGGCTGAAGACGAACTGCGTGGGGATGAGGACCGTCCCGTTCCCAGTGCGGCACAAGCGGTAGCCGATATCGCGGCTGCTGTAACGGTTGTGCCTGCGTTCGCCCGCAAGGTCTCTACCGCGAATTCCTTTGACGAGATCTATCAGGCAGCCGAGATTCTGCCGCCGTCGCATGGTTATACCGTGCATAAGATAGCGGATATGTTGCAAAATCCACACATCAAGGACTTGCCCCGAGAAATCAAGCGCAGCTCCGTGATGGTCGCGCTCGAAGCTTCCGGAGTCAAAATCCAGGACATCGTGACCGATGCGGTACGCCGCGATAAGGCTCTCGACACGTTCGAAACGGTCCAGCGCCGTTCTCTCGAGCAGTTGGAAGCGGAAAAAGCGGACGAGAACCGGCAGGCCCAAGCCGAGGTCGACCGACTCATCGGCGAGTTTCGTGCCCGCATTCAAGCAAACAATGAAGCAGTCTCTAAGGAGAAAGAACGCTTTCAGAACTGGTTAACCCAGAAGCAGCAGGAAGAACAGAAGATCGCCGATACTGTGAGCTACTTCGTTTCGGAAAATCCGGTGACGCTTGGAGCCCCGCCTGCTGCGCCCTTAAGTAAGGAGCAATCGTAATATGTGGAACCGTTTCGCCCGCGCAATTCGATCATTCATGGGTTTCTTCGTCTCCGTCGCTGAGAACCCCGAACTCATCCTCGAGCAGAACATCCGTGATATGAACGACCAGGTCCCGCGGATGAATGACAGCATCGCTATGGTAAAAGCGAACGTCACGTTGCTCGAAAAGGAAGAAGCCAAGTACAAGGCTGAAGTCGATACCCTCGCTTCAAAGATCAAGGCTGCGATCCAGAGTGGCCGCGATGACCTCGCCGGAAGTTTCGCCGTCCAACTCGAGCAGTTGCGCTCTGCCCTCGCCCGCACCCAGGGCCAACTCTCCACCGCCCGAGCTGCGTTCGACAAGGCGATGAACGTGAAGCAGGCGTTCCTCCGCGAGAAGGAGCGCAAGACCCACGAAGCCATGAACGCAATCCGCGATTACCGCCGCGCGCAATGGCAAAAGAAGGTCGCCGATTCGCTCGAACAGTTCGAGGTGGCTGGCATTAGCCAAACCCACGACGAGATGGTTCGCAAGATCGAAGAGGAGACGGCTGTCAACGAAGCCCGCATGGATATGGCGCTCGGCAACGTAGACCAGCAGCGCTTCCAAATTGAAGAGGAAGCGGAGAAGCTGCGCGCCAACGAGCTGGTGAAGCAGTTCAAGGCGGAGATGGGACTCATCCCGGTAGCGCCATCCGACGGCAGCGTTCAAAAAACCATGGGTTCTCGCGAACCCGAAAAGAATACCTAACACAGGGATCTTAGCTCTCCTAGCACACACTGCCGAGCACAACACCATCATCGTTGTCACGCACGATATCGTTGCGGCTCTTGCAGTGTCGGATACCATCTGGCTCCTCGGTCGCGACCGCGAGTCGGCCGGGAATGTCATTCCCGGAGCGAAAGTGAAATCGACATATAACCTCGTTGAACGAGGACTTGCCTGGAAGGAAGGCATCACGGAAACACAGGAATTCATGGACACGGTTCGCGAGATTCGCTCAGTGTTTCCGTCCCTGTAGAATCGGATTAACGAATGCCAGAGGACGATTCTAAAGACGAAGGTATTGACTTCGTCAGGGCTGCCCTGACGTGGCAATACAACTGGATCGGACTTGCCGGCGCCGCGGCCTTTGCTGTCGCTTCCGGTTCAGGCCTTCCCATCGTGCTTGCCGCGGGGTTGGAGTTGATCTATGTTGCGGTCGTTCCGCAGAGCAGCAAGTTCCGCCGTCTAGTACGTTCCTGGAAATACGCGGAAGAAAAGCGGAAGCACGAAGAGAAGACCAAAGCGATCTTCATGGAACTGCCCGACCCCGTGAAATCGCGCTACAGCAACGTTGTGAAGATCTGTCATCAGATTCGAGCCAATTACGACAAGCTCTCGTCAAGCTCGCAGATCTTTATCAGCCAGATGGATCAGAAGCTGCAGTCGCTGTTGTTCGGCTATGTTCGTCTCTTGCAGGCGTCGCATCATCAACAGCAGTATGTAAACGTGTCCGATCCGAACGTGATCCTCCGTGAGATCCGGCAACTCGAAGTTGCGCTGCCGAGAGAATCTCCACGCGTACAGGAGATCAATCAAAAGCGCATCGAGATATTGCGAAAGCGTATAGAAAAATTTGAGAAGATTCGCGAGAACTCTCAGGTCATCCACGCCCAGTGCGCCGCGATCGAAGATGTCCTGGAACTAATCCGCGACCAGTCGATGACCATGCGCGATCCGCAGGAGCTCACCTATCGGCTAGATTCGCTGGTGCACGATGTCGAAACCACGGAAAGCACGGTTCGCGAGATGGAGGCGATCTTTGAAATGAGCGCGCAGGACATGACGCTGCCCGATGTCGAATCTTCATCGCCGCCGCCGCGCAACCGGCTAAAGAACTGAGGAAAATGGAATGACCGAATCGCTTCCGGACTGGGCAATCCAGTTCACCGAGAAGTATTACTCACAGACCATCGCGCTATTCGTGTTGACTGGAAACGTCCATGATCTCGTACCTCTGCATCGCGGCAAGGACCTAACGTACGTTCATCTGAACGTGTTCCTCAACGAAGCGATGTTTGGCCAGCGCGATGCCGTCCTGAGCTATGACCGTGGCTACGGGCTGTCGTTCGCCAAGCCCGACATGCACAAAGACTTTAGCCGGGCGATGGAAGGTTACGATGCGTTCCATGGTGTCAAGTTCTCGCAAGGTCTGCCAAGGAATCCCGATAGCGTCTTGACCGTCCTCGGAAGCTATCTCCGTACGCGCACGCTCGACGGCCGGAAGATGGCCCTGGTGATCCACTTTGCCGAAACCATCGCACCTGCCGGCGAGATTTCGAGCATGGGAACGGAGGATCGCAACTCGCTCGTGATCCTTAAGCGCTGGGCGCAAGACCCGGCGTTTCTCCGCTCGGACGTAACCATCTGCCTCGTGGCCGAGAACCGCTCAGAATTGAATCAGAGCATCGTTCAGAACCCTGCTGTAGCGTGCCTGTCGATCCCGCTGCCCTCGGAACAGGAGAGGCTCGACTTCATTCGGTGGCAACTGAAGCAGACGCCTCTGCCGGAAGGCTCCGACATCAGCGATACCACCCTGGCCCATATGACCGCTGGCCTGAAGCGTATTCACCTTCAGACGATCATTCAGCACGCGTACGAGAACAAAGATCCTCTGACGGTCAAGTTCCTGACCCAACGAAAGAAGGAGCTCATTGAGGCGGAATCCGGAGGCATGCTGGAGTTCATCCAGAGCCGCTTCAATCTCTCAATGGTTGCCGGTCATGAGCCCGCCAAAAAGAAGCTGAACGATGCAGCGACGTTGCTCCGCAAGGGTCGTTCTGACGTTCTTCCGATGG
Source organism: Bryobacteraceae bacterium (assembly GCA_963844855.1). Classification (GTDB taxonomy): domain Bacteria; phylum Acidobacteriota; class Terriglobia; order Bryobacterales; family Bryobacteraceae; genus DASQDN01. The sequence goes on along the minus strand of CAWJQP010000085.1, from coordinate 304,921 downwards.
GCTATGTCGTCTGTGGCCCAGTCGGTACCGGCAAGACATTCCTGACCAATTGTTTCGCTGGCGAGGTCGGTATTCCTGCCGTAATGCTGAAGAACTTCCGCAGCATGTGGCAAGGCCAGACGGAAGGCAATCTTGAGCGAGTGCTCAACCTTCTCAAGGCCATGAGCCCGATCGCCGTCATCGTCGACGAAGCCGACGCTCAGCTCGGCGATCGCAGCAGCAGCGGCGACAGCGGAGTCAGCAATCGAGTCTTCGCCCAGATCGCTCAGTTCATGGGCAATACGGAGCTGCGCGGTAAGGTAATCTGGTTTCTCCTGACCTGTCGCCCGGACTTGCTGCCCGTCGATCTCAAGCGCCAGGGCCGCGCCGAGGAACACATCGCATTGTTCTATCCCGATACGAACGAAGAGCGCCTCGCAATTTTCCGCGCCATGCAGCGAAAAGCTGGTGTAAAGCTCGTCTCGGAAGAAGTGGGACAACTCTTTCTCGCGAAAGCGGGATCGCTGTCAGGAGCCGATGTCGAATCTGTCCTCGTAAGAGCGCGAATGAGCGCCGCCACGCAGGGCAGGGAGGATGTGACGGTCGATGACTTGAAGCAGGCGCTGGAGGACTTCATCCCGCCTTCCTATCCGGACGAGATTGAGCTTCAGAACTTGGTAGCAGTTCTCGAATGCACCAGTCGAGGTATGTTGCCGGAACGCTATCGATCGCTCGACCGCGCCGATATCACGCGCCGGGTGGCCGAACTTGCCGCCACTTGATTCGCGTATAGGCGATCCGGAACCCGTGCCGCTCCGCGTTACGCTGCGACGTGCTTCCCGGAGCAGCGCACATCATCGCCAGATCGCAGCCCGCTTCCTTGGCATGCTGCATCCGGGCATGATGGAGGGCCTGTTGAGCCCCTTGCCTGCGAGCGCTTGGAATCGTGCAAGCCCCAGCGAAGAGCGCCACTCCGTCGTGGATGCAGAGCGAACCCGCCGCTACAGCCAAGCCTTCAATTTCGGCAAGAAACGACAGAGAGTTTGCTCGGCCCACGCTGACCTCGCTGAGATCGCGAATCAGATGGGCATACTCTTGCGCCTCACTCCAGCCCTCGGTCGACACGTCCACCCATCTTGAGTAGTCTTCCGGTCCGACGATGCGCACCGAGAGCTGATTCCCTTTGGAGGCTGCGTTATCGAGAGGCAGAAACATGACACTGGTGAATTCGAAAGGCTCATAGCCCCTGGAGTTCAGCAGCGTGACATCGGTGAGCGGAGCGACTTCATGATGCACCTCTGCGCCCCGGTTGCGAAAGAAGGTTTCGATTGCTTCCATCTCCGCTGCCGTGGCGGTCTGGAACATCCCCAGCCCAAACGTTTGTGTGATCGGCGAGCCGACGCCATCGAACATCGCATAAGCGCCGCCGATCTCGACCCATGTGGCGCCGCTATTCCGGACGCTGCTTGGCGCGGGCCAGGACGAAATCGCGGCAAGCGCTTCCCTCCGTACGCTCTAACCTGCGTGCGAGCGAAATGTCTGCGAACATGACATGTACTCCAGGAACCGACGCGCATAGCGGTCAAGCGTCTGAATGTCGCCGCCATGCAGTAGAGGCGAGCACATCTCGTAAGCGATGCTCCCCGTGAAGCCGCCCTCCTGCAACGCGCCGAGAAAGGCTTTGTAGTCGATAAAGCCTTCACCCATCGGAACGGCCTGGACGTAAGGTGTCTCAGTGCGGTAGTTGACAAGCGCCGGGTCGTACTTGTATCGAGGCCGCAACTGGTAATCGGCGATGGTCGTATGAACAGTCATCGGCGCCAGATGCTTTGCGGCAGCGACGACATCTTCGCCCTGCAATGCAGGAGCCCAGGCGTCGAAGAGAGTCCGGCAGTTCGGCTCCGCTACGGCCGTAACCAGATCATGCAATGACTGATAGCCGACCGCGATGTCGTGGTGGTTCTGGACACCGATCGTCATGCCGAGATCTGCCGACCGCTTCGACGCCTCCCGCAGCCCTTCGACGACGAGCCGCCATTGGGTCGTCAGGTTGGCGGCGGGATGCTCGTAACCGGTGAACACTCGGACTAACCGCCCGCCGAGATCGTGCGCCAGGCGAGCAAGTTCGACGATGTAGTGGACCTGCATCTCACGCTGCGGGATGTCGGTATGATCGAGATCCGCCGTGAGGTTGGAGTAACCTGCGATGCAAAGGTCGCGCAAGCCGTGCTTCTCGATCTTCGAGCGAAGCGCAGCCCGCTCAGCTGGACCGTAGTCGAGGATCGAGACGTGGGGACGCTTGGCCATCAGCATCACACCGCCGAAGCCTAGCTCGGCTGCCTTGGCGACAAAGTCGTCGACCGAAAGATAGGCCTGACCCCAAAGTCCGGCATAGCTAACTGAATGGAGAAGCAAAGTACTCATATTGGATTGATCAAACCCCGATCGGTTGCCTTACCGTTACGCACGAAGATCAACACCGCGGCCGTTGCAACCAATGGTACCAACGCGCCCGTGATCAGAACCGGCTCAAACGAATACTTGTCGGCGACAGCACCCGTCGCGTACGTAGCCAGGATGGTCCCGATGCCCGCGGCAGCGCCGCTCAGACCACTTACGGAGGCTACGTTGCCACTCTTATAGAGATCGGCCGGAAGCGCCAGCACAATCGTCGAGAATGCCGCGTAGCAGAGTGTCGATATCGCGAAGCAGCCCACAAGGACAGCGTAAGAATCGAAGAACACCGTCGCTGCCAGCGAGCTCATTCCAAGCCCCGATACCAGCGCCACTATACGCCGGGACCGCCCCGTGGACCATCCTCGCCCGATCAGCCAGCTCGAGAAGCCGCCACCGGCGAAGTTACCGATGTCCGCTGCAAGGAACGGTACCCAGAAAGCCAGCAAGCTCTCCTCGAGGCGATAGCCGCGCGAGACAAGGTAGATAGCGAACCAATCGGTAACGAAGAACCAAACAGGGTCCGTCAACGACTTGGCAATTACGATGCCCCACGTCTGCGGCAGTCGCAGCAGCGCCCTGTACGGAACACGAGACTCCGCTGTGACGGTCGTGTCGCCGCGACCTTCGACGATGTAAGCGCGTTCCTCCGGCGAAAGACGATGATGCTCTTCCGGTCTTCGGTAGATCCAACGAAACAATGGAATCCAGAGCAGTCCCAGTGCCCCTGTCACGAGAAAGGCTGAACGCCAGTCGCCTGTGGTTCGGTAGATCCAGTAAACAAGAAAAGGAGCGATCGCCCCGCCGATTGCCGAGCCGCTGTCAAACAACGCGACTGCCCAGCCGCTCTCACGCCGTGGGAACCACTCCGCGACGGCCTTCGTCGCTCCTGGCCAGTTCGCCGACTCGCCAAGACCTAGTAAGAAGCGGCATGCGCTGAGACTCCGAAGGCCCGTCGACAAGGACGTCAGCATCGCAGCGAACGAGTAGAATGCCACTGCTATCGTCAGCCCTTTACGGATTCCCACATAGTCCAGAAACCGTCCTGAGACCGCCTGACCGAACGCATAGGCAACACGGAAGGAGATAATCAGTAAAGCGAACGTCGAGTTGTCCCAACCATAATCAGCCTTAATGTAAGGGGCAAGAACACTCAGCGTTTGACGATCGATATAGTTGATAACAGTAGAAAGAAAGAGAACGCCTCCGATATACCAGCGAAGGTTGCGGATCGGGATTGGCATCAACCTTAGATGCTAACCTGAGTTGACGTTCAGACGGGATTGTACCTCGAAGTGCTTCGAACGGCTGTCGCAATTTTGTTTTTTACCCATACGGCTTTTGCCGCCCGGGTGCTGCTTCTTAACTCGTACCATCAAGGTTACGAGTGGACAGACTCCCAGGTACAGGGCATTCTCACTGCCATCAAATCCGATAGCAGCGAGCATGAAGTCTACGTCGAGTATCTGGATGCCCGTCGCAGCTCGGTCGAATCGCAGGACGATCTCGCCGCCCTGTTTGCAAAGAAGTACGAAGGTAGGTCTCCCGACGTTGTCGTCGCCACGGACGACATTGCGATTCACTTCCTTCTGAATCGTCCCTCTTTGTTTCCCAACGGCCCGATCATTGTATCCGGCGCAAACGATCACCGGGACTCCAGCCGTTACTTACGGGAGAACCATGGACGGCAGATTGCCGGCGTTCTGGAAACCTTCGATCCCATCGGAACGATCAACGTTGCTCTCGCGCTGCACCCTCAAACGAAGAACATCGTGACAGTGGGCGAGATCGACGAGGTTGAGTATGCTTCCTCCATTGCGGCGATCCATCCGGAATTACGGGTGTGGCGTCTCCTCGCGTACAAACTCGGCGCCGATGAACTTGCCAAGCAACTGCGAACACTACCACCGGATACCATCGTCTTGTTTTCTGTTTTCTCTAGCGACGGTCGCAAACGTCTATTTACGATTCAGCAGAGCACTCAATTCGTCACGCAACACAGTTCGGCGCCTGTCTACAGCCTGAACAAAAATGCCCTGGGATTCGGAATCGTGGGCGGCAAGCTGATCGACGGTTTCCTGCATGGACACACTGCCGGCGAGATCGCCGCCACTGTGATCGCCGGCAGGAAGCCGGCTGATATCGGCCTGCACAAAAGCGCCAATCGGTTCCTGTTTGACGATGTTCAACTGCGGCGGTGGGGCCTGGATCGGTCACTGCTCCCGGCGGGGAGCCAGACCATCAACGAACCGAAGAGTCTTAAGAGTCTTGTTCGTGAGCATTGGCGGTTGGCGGTGGCAATCTTCCTTTGCATAGCCGCGCAGGCATTGATCATCGCGATGCTCGTGGTCAGCAGGAGAAGGCAGCGCCGGGCGCGGGTCGAACTTGCCGCCAGCGAAGCGCGTTTTCGAAATCTTGCCAACGCGATGCCTCAAATCATATGGGTCGCGGATACGGTGGGCTCGATCAACTACTTCAATGAAAAGTGGCAGTCCTACACCGGAATCGACGCAGGCGCCGCGGATGGACGTGATTGGATGAATGCTATCCATCCCGAAGATCGCGAAATCTCGATGACAGCATGGAAAATGTCTTCGGAAGCAGGCACGATTTACGAGATCGAACACAGGCTGCGGGGAGCGGCGGGAGCCTTTCGTTGGCATCTGACCCGTGCGCTTCCGGTCCGGCTGAAGGACCATCTCGAATGGTTCGGGACGTCGACTGATATCGATGATCAGAAGCGTGTCGAAGCCGATCTGCGATCCGCCAATCACGACTTGGAACAGTTCGCGTATTCAGCAAGCCATGACCTTCAAGAGCCTTTGCGCATGGTCTCTATCTATTGCCAGTTGCTGGAGCGCCGCCATGCCGCCCGGTTAGAAGGTGAGCCCGCCAACTACCTGCGCTATGTGTTGCAGGGGGCGAACCGTATGAACCAGCTTTTGCAGGATCTGCTGTCTTATACACGCATGGCTCTGAGCGACCGCGACCCAGCCGCGGAATGCGATACGGCCCTGGTCCTGGAAACTGTCGTGGCTGATCTCCAACCGCGAATTACTGAATCCGGCGCCTCGGTGGTGATAACGTCGCCGATGCCACTCGTCAGCGCAGCGGATGTCCATGTCCAACAAATGTTCCAGAATCTCTTGAGCAATGCGCTCAAGTATCGAAGCGACCAGCCTCCTGCGATCTCTATCAGCGCGACGACCTACGGTCACTGGTGGCGGTTTGCCGTGCGCGATAACGGCATTGGGATCGCTCCTGCATATCATGATCGAATCTTCGGGCTGTTCCGTCGTCTGCATGGCCAGGCGGAATACCCTGGAACGGGATTGGGCCTGGCGCTCTGCCAGAAGATCGTTTCCCGCTACGGTGGTGAGATTTGGGTGGAATCGGAACTCGGAAGCGGATCGACCTTCCTATTCACTCTTCCCGCTTTCGTTCCAAAAAACGAAATAAACGGACATGCAATTCAAGCCGAAGCGCCGGGCGCTTTGTCCCAATGATGACGAACCGTAGCAGGCGTAACGAGCTCCTTCCATTGTTGGTCAAAACGGTCTGCGATATCCGGTCTTGAAGCCAGCACAGCGCTTAATCCCAGTTGAACATGCGGTTTCGAAGTAGAACGTTCTTTGGCCAGCTTCTGTTCAACTTCTGACCAACGATTCGTCAGGCCGCCTGTGTCGAGTAAGACCAGATGATTACCGCAAACACCAAAATTCTTCAAGTGAGCATCCAGGGAGAAGAGTCCATGCTGCCAGCCCGTTTGTCTGAGGCGCAAGAATCGGTTGAGCCACTCTTCGACCTCGTCGAAGCGGCCGAGCTTTGCCAATTGGTTCAAGCGCTGGTCAAGCGTGTCTTCGACGCGTTCTGTCGCCTCTGACACGGTCAGCCAGCCCGGCCATCCCCTCAACCGCACTCGAGTGGGTGGAAATGTCACTCGCTCGGGAACGAGTGATGTGCCGGTGAGAATCGCATTGGCTAACCGTTGACCACGGACATCACGCTTATAGTGGATCTTCCAAACACCGGCAATATGCGTGGTAAACCAGACGCTCTTGGGAATCACAGCCATGCAGCCCTGCACCAGGACACGAAGAAACCGGATCTGTCGGGAAGGACGCTCCATCAACCGCTTGCCGAATCCACCGGGCAGAATCGACTCGGCCTTTCTCAGCAGTTTCCATAGAACGATGATGGCAACCACTTCGGTGGGCGAGCGCTCACGCTTTACAACCCAGTGGTCCGAAGCATAAACTACTTTGCCAACGCCTTCGCCGAGACGATGCAGGCGAGTCGTGGTCAACTCCTCCGGAGCTGTGGCGATTGGGGTGGATCCATTCAGACTAGCCATGGCGCCCATTTACTACCTTAGCGCCGCAAAACCCGAAAGCTATCGGACGAACTGGTCGACGTAACTTTCGCCAAGTCCCGATTCGACATAGTGCTTGCGACACATGTCGATTTTCGTGAAAACATCTTCAAAGCCTGTATGGCGACCTTCCTCGTCGACGTAATACATGCAGCCCGAGATATTGAAGAACGTGATCATTTCTTCGACGTCGGCATCCACCGTTAGAGTGTGAGTTTCTCCTGGCGGTTCGAACACGTAGTCTCCTGCCCTGGCGACCCAATCATGCTCGAGATATCGCCAAGAGCCCTTGATCACGTAACCATGCACCGGAGCGGGATGCCTGTGGCGGCTGAGGATACCGGCACGCCTGACTCGAAGGAGATTACACCACTGCCCGTTTAGCGTATTCAACATCAACGGACGGAACCAGACGTTGGGCGCCTGCGGGACCCAGACTCGCTCGTCCTCGGGGATGACGGTCGTGACAATTTGATGGGGGGAGAGCGGATGGGTAGTCTGCATCGCTTTGTACGCCTATTCTATGCCGCTGAATATCCACCATCGACAGGAACGATCGCGCCAGTCATGAATGATGCCGCATCGGAACAGAGAAAGAGCACGGGACCAGCGACTTCTTCAGGCAACCCCCACCGGCCAAACGGTGTCCGCCCCAGGAGCCCAGCGGAACGAGACGGATCGTCTTGTAAGGCCTGTGTCAAAGGCGTCGCTATCCAACCTGGAGCAACTGCGTTGACGCGAATGCCGTCGCCAGCCCATGCGAGCGCCAGCGATCGAGTGAGTTGGGCGACGCCACCCTTGCTGGCGCTATACGCAGGCACGCGAGCGCCACCGAAATAACTCAATAGGGAGGCGATGTTTACGATGCATCCGCGTGTCTTCTGCAGATGTGGCCGAGCAGCAGTGCAAAGACGCATGGTTCCGGTGAGGTTCACGTCGATCACTTGCTCGAATACAGCAAGGTCGAATTCATCGTCCCGCCGTATCATTCCAGCAGCATTTACGAGCACGTCAAGCGTGGGAATGGCTGTGAGCAGGCGATGAACCGCCTCGATATCCGATACGTCCAGACGCTCATTGCGAAAGCCGTCTTCAGATGTTTCGGCGCCTGGTAGACCCGCTGCGATGACATTCGCTCCTGCCTGTGCGAATGCTTGGGCAACCGCTCGTCCGATACCACTTGTCCCGCCGGTTACCAGGACAGATTTGCTTGCGAAGTTGAACATTGGGGATCTCGCATATGGTAACAACGCGAAATTGCCTGAAGCTCTTGCGGCTCCATCTATTGGATGAAAAGCAGTGGAACAAAAGCGTGTAGATGCTTGCGCCACACCTGCCATTCATGGCTGCCGGGACCTTCGAACCAGACGTGCTTGATGCCCACTTTGTCCATGGCCTCGTGTGCGGACTTGAGACTGGCGTAACCCCTGTCTTCGACTCCGCAACCGAGCCAGAGCAGACGGATCTTTTTGTTGGCGGCGTTCACATCTTTGAACACTCCGCCAAAGGATGTCTCCGGATCGAACGATCGCATTCCGCCACTGAATCCGCCGATGTAGCTGAACTTATCGAGATTGGCGAGACCGATTGTTAACGCCTGGCCCGAGCCCATCGACAGTCCTGCGATTGCCCGGCCTTTCGCATCAGGAATTGTCCGGTATTTGGAATCGATCTCGGGCAACAGGTCGTCAATGACCAGTTTCGGAAACGACTCGGCATAACCCTTCTCCATCACGATGATCATCGGCTTTGCCTTACCGGCTGCGATAAGGTTGTCCAGAATCAGGTTTGCTTTTCCCTGCAGCGTCCAGCCGCGTTCATTCTCTCCGGAACCGTGCTGAAGATAGAGGACGGGATATCTCACCTGCGCGTTTGCGTCGTAGTTCGGAGGTGTATAAACGTACGCCTGACGGACTGCTCCTGTCGACTTGGTTTGGTAGACGTGGATGCGAACGTCGCCATGCGGAACGTTCTTGACGCTGTAGAAATCCAGAGTCTCGTCAGGGACTTCGAGTCCACTGGTCTGCTGCGCCCAGCCGAAAAAAGTCTCGCTCGAAGGATCGGTGGTTTTGTGCCCGTTGACGATGAGTTCGTAATAGTGGAAGCCGGGACGAACAGGATCGGTCGTCACCGACCAAGTTCCGTCTTCCGCGCGCGTCATCGTATATGGTTTGTTGCCATTCATTCCGCTGTCGGCTGCGCGACCGGCGACGGAAACAGTTTGCGCGTCAGGCAACTTTACTCGAAACGTTACGCGGCGGTCTGGATGAATCTGGGGATACTGTTTTCCGAAGACGTTGGAAGGCGCGGGTGTTTGACCCACGGCATCGATGAGGAAGGCGAGAAAGCAGCAGAACAGTCGATGCATACTCGCCGGAGCATATCACTAACTTAGAAACGGAAAAAGGGAGGGCGAAAACCCTCCCTTCTTCGTGGTTAACGAACGAAAACTACCAGCGTTGGCCGCGACCGCCGCCGCCGCCACGATTGCCGCCGCCACCAGATGGCCGACGACCACCGCCGCCGCCACCGAAACCTCCGCCACCACCTGAGGTCTTCGGGCGCGCTTCATTCACGTTTAGCGCGCGGCCGTTGAGCTCGGCGCCATTTAGCTGTGAAATGGCCGTTTCCGCATCGCGGGCTTCGGTCATTTCGACGAAGGCAAAGCCACGGGGCTGCCCACTATCACGATCAGTTACGACGCTGACGCGCTCGACATTGCCATAGGCTGAAAACGCAGCATGCAGTTCTTCCTGCGTTGTTTGGTAGCTGAGATTACCGACAAAGATGTTGGTCATTGAAAATACAGATCCTCGAAATTGAATTAGTCTCTGTCAGACAGCACTAGGGAACCGGGACCGGAAGGGAGCGGAACGGAGGCGGCCAGAAGGCACTCGCGGGTTAGGACGGATGCGCGCAAAGACAGTACCAGTTTAGCAGAAGTTCTAGGGTTGTCGAGTATTATTATTCAGGCGAAAGGGGGTATAGGCCCCGCTTTTGCGCGTGCAACAGTTAGTTTATCTCCGAAAAATAAACTCAGCGGCGCCAGAATGGAATATGGCTAGTCAAGTCGCTCAGGTGGGATCGCCGGAGAAGACAGCGTTCCGTGTGCTCGCGGCGATTAGCATTTGCCATCTGCTTAACGACATGATCCAGTCGTTGATTCCGGCAATGTATCCGCTGTTAAAGGAATCATTCCGTCTGGATTTCGGCCAGATTGGATTGATCACGCTTACGAATCAGGTAACGGCTTCACTGCTTCAGCCGATCATCGGATATTACACCGATCGAAAGCCTAAGCCCTACTCGCTCTGTTTCGGGATGACCGTAACGCTATGCGGTCTGTTACTTCTTGCCGGCGCCCCGAACTTTTCTCTGATTCTGGTTGCCGCAGCGCTTGTAGGCTTCGGATCGGCCGTATTCCACCCGGAGTCGTCCAGGGTCGCCCGAATCGCTTCTGGAGGGCAGCATGGACTGGCGCAATCCCTATTCCAGGTCGGCGGAAATGCTGGCTCTTCCACGGGACCGCTTTTGGCTGCGTTCTTTGTGCTTCCGCGTGGCCGGGCGAGCGTTGCCTGGTTTTCCGTCGCAGCGTTGACGGGCATGGCGTTGCTGGCGAAAATCGGGTCCTGGTACAAGCGCCGTGTCATCGTAAAAGCGACGTCGCAACAGGGCCGTCAGCCAGGGCTGGCTAAGCGGAAAGTAGCGGGGCCGATCGCGATTCTTTTAGCGCTGATCTTTTCCAAATATTTCTACCTGGCGAGTTTCGGCACCTACTACACGTTCTTCCTGATGAACCGGTTTAACGTCACGGTGCAGCATGCGCAGGTCTTACTATTCGTATTTCTCGGCGCGGTCGCCGCGGGAACGATTATTGGGGGACCAATTGGTGACCGTATCGGCCGGAAATATGTGATCTGGAGCTCGATTCTCGGAGTTCTGCCATTTAGCTTGCTGTTGCCCTACGCAAACCTGTTCTGGACCGCAGTTCTCAGTGTGATCATAGGTATGATTCTTGCGTCCGCCTTTTCGGCGATTCTGGTTTTTGCGCAGGAACTTGCTCCCGGAAATGTAGGGATGATTTCAGGAATGTTCTTTGGATTCGCTTTTGGTATGGGTGGACTTGGCGCGGCGGTGCTCGGGTGGCTGGCGGATCTCACCGATATTCAATTCGTCTACCGCGTGTGCTCCTTCCTGCCCCTTATCGGATTGCTGGCCGGTTTTCTCCCGGATCTGCGGAAGGAGGCTCGCTAGAATGAAGCTGTCTTCACTATGTCCTCTTTGTCCTCGGCTTCTTTGCCCTCCCCGCGGGTCGTAGAATCGGAACTTTTAGCGCGACTCCCATGGCTGACGCACGGCTTCGGAACTCGTCTGACCGGCTCCTGGCCGGGTGATTACACCCACGTCAAACAGGTACACAGCGACAACATTGTGATTGCGGATGGAGCTTGCGGTTCTATCGGGGAAGGAGACGCGCTCATTTCCGCTCACCCGGGAACGCTGATCGGCGTCCGTACCGCTGATTGTGTGCCGATTCTTCTGGCCGACAAGGATCTCCGCTTAGTTGCTGCTGTGCATGCCGGCTGGCGTGGAACGGTGGCTGAAATCGCGCGGAAAACCGTTGGGCGCATGCGCACGGAGTTCGGTTCGCGGCCGCAGAGTTTGGTGGCAGCGATTGGACCCTCCATAGGCCAATGCTGTTTTGAAGTAGGTCCTGAGGTCTCAGAGAAGTTCGGTGTCGAAGGACGGACACATATCGATCTTGTAGCGTCAAATTTTCGACAGCTCATCGCGGCGGGAGTACCAGAGGCACAAATCGATGTCGCGGGCCTCTGCACAATGTGCGACCCTGTCCGGTTCCATTCTTTTCGTCGCGATAAAGAACAATCCGGCCGGATGGTATCGGCGATAGGGATCTTGGGGTAGACGAGAAAAACGCGGGCTCGAAAGCCCGCGTTTTCGTTTGGAAGGCAAGTGTGTGAGGGATTAGGCGGCGCTGACCAACAAATCCTCCAGGGATTCGCTGCCCTCTTCTTGAGCGCGGTCGACCTGCTCCTGGCACGAAATGCAGTACGGGGTCCACGGCACAGCGTTCACACGCTTGATGCTAATTTCCTCTTCGCAATGGACACAAATTCCGAAAGTACCGTCGTCGATGCGCCTGAGGGCTGCCCTCACGTTACGCAGCAAGTTGGACTCACGGTCTAGGTTACGAATGGCTAGCTCACGTTCCGCGGCGTTCTGCACTTCATCCAATGCATCGGGGCTTTTTTCGATAGTGATTGCTTCGCGGTTGCGTAGAACTTCTGATAGCTCGGCCTGTCTTGCTTCCAGGATCTCTTTGTACTTGTTGATGTCGGTCTTCGTCATGGCTGCTCTCCTTACTTTTTTCTTCTCGTTTTGTTATCTTGCGCCCTTGTTACCAAGTGCATTTAGACGTCGGCTTTTCGCTAAAGTTACCTTATTCGATCAAATCGTATTGGGGGAACTTGCCGATCGGCCGGACTGCTGGCTGCGCCGCGTCCTACAAAGCTCTTGGTATCGGGCTCCAGAAATCATAGCACACCCCCAAGCAATTACAAGGCCACTCAATTTTAAAAAACCGTCCATCCAATCCATGTCCTCATCCTTGCCCGTGGGACGCCGCTAAACTACGTCGAATGAACGAATGATCGGCGGCTTCGGTTATGACGAATACTCGGGCCAGAAAGTTCCCAAGGTTCCGTCAGCATCTGGATACGCGAGTTTTTCGCCTCAGAACAGCTCAGGCCCGCAAATTTTGCTTAGTTCAGGAACGTAAATGTAGATAGTCCCTTGTCGAGATTACGTGGTTTTACTTAGCTTCGAAGCCGGCGGAGAGAAAAACGACGCCGAGTTCGCGCGCATCCACAAGGCCAGCCGCAAGATGGGGGTCCACGATACACTCAACGTTGATCGCTTCTTCCCCCAAAAGAGTTGCTGGGACTACCCCCTTAAGGGTGTAGGAGCCAGCGGCATTATAGGTCTGCTTAACGATGGGAGTGTTCTGAACCAACATGGATATAGTCGTAGACTTCACTTCGTTGATGACTGACTCTGGAATCGTAAACTTCAACACCAGATCAGCTCCGTGCTGCTTCCCGTCAGGTGGAGGCTGCAGGGTGACGACAAATTTCCCCATCGTCCACCGCCAGGAGTTGTACTCGACTTTGTGAAAGCCCTTTACCAGTTGCACAGAGCTGTTCGGATCGGCCGCGTTTACAGTCGAGGCGATTACCGGCACAGACTCGTCTGTTGGCTCGAGCTTGATCTTTTCTCGCCCGCATCCACATGTGAGGAGCAGAGCCGCGACCGTAAGGGAGCGGTTGGACATCAACCGCTGCATACCGCTCCCTTGCGGTCGCGGCTCGGCAACGCTTCTTCCGGATTGAACAGGAGAGAGACTTTCAATCTCCGCACTTCTCCACTTCCACCAGACAGGAGTAGAAAGTTGGACCTCCGCCCATGTCAGTTAAACGGGGCGATGTCAGGCTGTTCACTCCTATGCCCAATTGGGACAGTTTATTCCAACGAACTGCCGGAATACGGACAACTCCCGAGCGAACTGCCCCATTTACGGCAGCCAAAGCGATGTAAGAACCGCGGTCGTTGAAGACGCGTACGTGATCGCCGGAAGAAATTCCACGCGGCGTTGCGTCGTCGGTGTGGAGATAGGCTACGGCAGTTTGGAGATCGACATCACGGCGATTGCCGAAGGTCGAGTTCATGCTGTCATCGTTCTTCGAGGAAACACACTCCAACGGATACTTCTTGAGCAGAGACTCCTGCCCGAGGCGCGATTCTACCGGAGGAACGTACTCGAGGTTGGGCGACGACAGGTTGACGCGGCCTGAAGGAGTTGGAAAGGCGCCTGAAGCAAACGGAAGGAACGGTTTGGGAATAGAAAGCCGCACAGAACGTTCTGCTTCTAATCGCTCGAGCGTGATTCCCTCGAGGAACGGATGGCCTGACGCCAAGGCTTGGCGAATCATTTCGTCCTCAGTGTCATCAAAGCAAGTGTCCGTGAATCCCATGGCCTTCGCGAGAAGACGAAAGACTTCGACATTCGACTTCGCCTCGCCGGGGGCTGCCAGGGCCGGCCTCGCTAACTGAAGATAATAATGGCCATACGCCAGATAGAGGTCAGTGTGTTCGAGAAACGTCGTCGAAGGCAAGACGATATCGGCAAAATCGGCCGTATCGGTCTGGAACTGATCGAGGACGACGGTGAACAGATCCGGCCGTTTGAGTCCCTTGATGACGGCGCCCTGATTCGGCGCAATCGCCGCCGGGTTCGAATTGTACACGACCATCGCTTTGACCGGAGGGTCCGCCAATTCGTTCAGAGCGTGATCGAGCTGGCTCATGTTCACCAACCGAGTCGGAGCTGGCTGCAAATCCAAACGCTCCAACGCCGCCCTGTTGAACTGGAATGCTTGCGACGTTGATAGCTGCAGACCGCCGCCGACCTCGCGATAACCGCCGGTCAGCACCGGCAGAAGCGCGATCGCCTGAACTGCGGAGCCGCCTCGCTCACTGCGCTGGACTCCATAATTCAGGCGGATACCGGCCGGTCTGATTGTTGCGTACTCCCGAGCGAGGGCGATCACATCTTCCGCTGGGATACCCGTCAGTCGGGAAACACGATCGGGCGTGTAAGATGCAATTCGTTCCGACAATTGATCGAAGCCGTTTGCCCCGGCCTCAAGAAACTCACGATCGTAAAGTTGCTCCTTGACGATCACATGCATCATCCCTAAAGCGAGCGCGAGGTCGCTCCCAGGATGAATCGGGAAGATTTTATCGGCCAGCTTACCTGTACGGTTGACAACCGGGTCGATGACGTAGAATTTGGCTCCGTTGCGTCGTGCCTCGACAATGAAGGGCCACAAATGGACGTTCGTTCCGAGAACGTTCGCTCCCCAGGCAAGAATGAGCTTCGATTGCCGGAATTGTTCCGGCTCCATGCCGTAACGGGCTCCAACACTCTCGTTCAATCCAGCCGCGCCAGCGGCGGAACAGATCGTCCGGTCCAAACGGGATGCGCCCATGCGGTGGAAGAACCGGCGGTCCATGCCCGACCCGTTCAGCATGCCCATCGTGCCGGCGTAGCTGTACGGCAGAATCGCTTGGCTTCCCCATTCTTCGGCGACCGCTTTCAGACGCGTCGCGATCGTGGAAATCGCCTGGTCCCAACTAATGCGCTCGAAACGGCCTTCGCCTTTCGCGCCAATCCGTTGAAGGGGATAGAGCAAACGGTCCGGGGAATACTCCCGGTCGAGGTATCTGGCGACCTTTCCGCAAAGGAAACCTCGCGTTATTGGGTGGGTGGGGTCGCCTCGCAGCTTGGAGCCGACGCCGTCCGGATTAACGTCGATCAGGAGCGAGCAGGTGTCGGGACAGTCCAGCGCGCATACGCTATGCCGGATCTCTGGCGCCATGCTCTATTTTACATAGCTGTAAACGAATCACGTTTGCGCAACGTCAACCATTTGCGCTACGTCAGTAAACAGTTGTAAGCTCTCTGCAGGAGAAAACAGGGGGACACATGATTCGGCTTGTTGCTGGTTTATCTTTCCTGATGATTCCGCTGATCGTTCTAGGGCAGAACATTCCTGTCGTCACCCGGGGAATGCCTGCGCGACCGAACGCATATCCATACGGGAACATTCTGTTTCCCGGTGGGACCCCACCTCCGCACATGAACACTCATGCCGGCCGCATGGGTCCTGCAGTCAGCGGTTCGATTCCCTATACCGGTGTTCCTCCGGGGCAGATTGGACGTCCCGGCAGACCTCGGACAGTCGTCGTGCCCTACGCCTATCCGGTGTTCTACGGCGGAGGTTATTATCAGGAGCCTCAGTCCACGAACGTTACCGTCGTCGTGCCGCAACAGCCTGTTCCGAGCGTGATCATCAACAACAACTATGTTCCGCCTGAACCTGGAAAGCCTGCCTTACGAGAATATTCCGCCGGTGAGCTACCGCAATCCGGCGTAAAAGTCTACGAAGGTGGTGGTTCCCCACAGCCTCGCCAAGAGTCTGCTCCTGCAACCGGCCGATCGATCATGGACGAAAAGCCCACGATTCACTTGATCGCCCTTAAGGACGGAACTATCCGGCAAGCGCTTGGATATTGGGTTCGGGGAGAAGAGTTGCACTACGTGACTCCGGACTCGACTCTGAATCATGTGTCTCTTGCGACGGTCGATCGCGAACGCTCTGTGGAGTTGAATGCCGAGCGGAAAATCGACTTCGATCTACGGCTTTCCAGGTAAGGCGCGATATTCACCTGCAGCGAGACGCCGGACGAAGTCGACATCGCCATCGAGAAAATCATAAGTCGGCAGCTGGTCTGGCGTCTCCCAGACGATACGTTCGAACGCGAGCGCTTGGGGCTCGCCGCTGAACTCCTTCACGTTGAAGAAAATCAGCAAGATCGTAGCGCGTTTCGGATACTCGTGCGCGTATCTGACAATCTCCCGTCCAACACGCGCTTGAATCCCGAGCTCTTCCTCTAACTCGCGCGCCAGCGCGGCCGCAGGAGCTTCGCCCCGTTCCACCTTGCCGCCAGGAAACTCCCATTTCAATCCATGTGAGTCTGTCTTTCGGCGTTGACCAATCAGGATGCGACCATTGCGTTCGATCACAGCCGCGGCGACTTTGATGACCGGTCTCCCCATGTTTGTCTAAGGTCGATACATTGTAGCGTTACGCTTTAGGGGATGCCCAGTCAACGGTTGCTGGACCATTTCCGAAACCCACGCAACGTTGGAGAACTCGCGCCTCCGGCTATCTGTATCGACGCGGTCAATCCGGCTTGCGGTGACATGCTGCGCCTGTGCGCGGAGATGAAGGAAAACAGAGTCACAGCGGCCACATTCAAGGCGCGTGGGTGTCCGGCCTCAATTGCTGCAGGATCGGCGCTAACCGAGATCATGATCGGCCGTACCCGCGATGAACTGTTATTGATTGATAACCGATTGATCGAGGATGCGCTCGAGGAGCTCGAACCTGCTTCGAAGCATGCTGCGCAGCTTTGTGTCGACGCGATTAAAGCCTTCTTAACGAAGTGGCACTGAAATCATCGCGCTTCGGACGGGTCCAATATCCGTATGGATTCTCGCAGGCGATTCATTTTCACTGTTTTCACGCTGACGATAGCATCGGCTGTCGCCGCTAACTCGACAGGATTCGACGGTAAGTGGGTGTTGGACAAGAACAAGACTCAGGCGACCGGGGGTCCCGAAGACCTGCAACTCGAGATAAAGCAAAAGGACAACAAGGTAGTGATCAAGTCCAAATACATCGAACCAAGGAACGCGATCTATCCCTTGTTGTGGGTCGGAATTATGACCTATGAGCTCGAGCTTCCTACAGACGGCACGGAGAGGGTAACGCAGATCGGACCCTTTGCCCACAATTCCAAGACAAAAATCGAAGGCAATAAGATGGTCACCGACTTCGTCGCATCGAATGACACAGGGAAGGTCGATGGTCAATGGATTCGGACGTTATCCGGTGATGGCAAGGAAATGACGCTGCAAGTCTTGACCGCTGCGTCGGATGGCCGCAAGCTGGATCAGACGCTCTTCTTCAAACGGAAATAGACGGTCTCGTCAACTGGATAGTCGAGCCGCCCGACGAGCGAGCCACTCCTGATTACTGCGATGAGAAGCGGCGATGCCGCCGAGAATTTGCTGCTGTTTCTCTAAGAGGCGATCGCGATAGAGGCCGGCTACATCGTAGGCAAGGCCCCGAGCGAGGTGTTCAAGAGCTTCCGCCGGCCGCCTGAGTTCCAAGTAGGAATAGCCCAGATTGAGTGAAGTACGCACGTCACTAGGTTCCATCTTCTCGGCCTTGAGATATATCTCATGCGCCTCGGGATATCGCTCCAGCGCATAGACGGCATCGCCTAGAACATTCCAGAGCCAGACCGAATACCAGGGATTGACAGCGAGGGCGGCTTCGGCGATCTTTCTGCCGGATTCGTAATCGGCAATGTGGCGGATCAGGAACTCGGCAATTTCACCGAGCAGCGCCCAGTCGCGCGGTCTTGCTGACAACGACTTTTCATAAGCTTCCCGCGCCTGTTCGAAACGCCCGCCTTCGATGTGTTGCCGGGCCGCTTCCTGTGGGCCAATCGCGGTCTGCTGAACCTCCCAGTCGAAAGTCCGATGGAAAGCTCGTTCCGTATCGGGCATCGCTCGTTTTGCCAGATACAGAGGATGCAACGGTAGACGCTCATCCAATAACGGCCGCGCGACCGAGAAGGCCCTTGTCGAAAAATGATGGGCCAGCAAAGGAAAATTCAGCCCCAGAGCGGCGGAGGAACCGAAACGCTGGGATGCTCCGAGGGAAACCACATCGGAGGCCTGGGTCATACCGTAATCGTTGATCAGAACGAACCCGTTTTCCCCGAGACCCTCCAGCGCTCCTTCGAGACACTGGGTCGCTCCGTAGTTCAGTATGATACGCGGCCAGTCATGACCGAAGCTCAGCGCTTCGTCGGCATAGGGGTATTCACGAGCGGGCGGCCGGAATGCGGCCTCGAACTCGAGCAGTTGCAGCGCTGTGAGCAGTTTCTGATCGGTATTTTCGGCTAAGGTGCGAAGTTCTTGAAGATCCGCTCCGCCGCCTGATTTCAAGCGTTCGGGATCGGTCGTCAGATGAGTGCGGACCTGCAGTTCCTCAGGGCCGTCAGGGCCATTTCGCAATACCGCTGCGGGCATGGAATCGAGCGCGTAATTACTAAAGACCGCTCGTAATCCGTTAAGCCGAACTGGCCCATCTGTGGTCGCGACTTCGAGCGGCGCCAGTCCATCGACCCGGCCAGGGACGGCCTGTCGTCCTGTGAATAGTCCCAACAGCTTCCACTGTCGAATGGATTGCTCGGAACGATCGGTCACATAGTATGTCAGCCGGGAAAAGAAATCCTTTCCGCTATTTACGCAGAGCCGTTCGAATTCATCCAGGAATAGGCGCGCAAAAAGACCCGTCCCAGCCCCGATTTCGAGGACACGAATCGGACCTTCCGGCACATGCTCCAAGCAATTCTCAAAGAGAAGTGTCGCGGCTTGCGCTGAGAGCGTACCGCTGCTCGTGATCGTGTAGGGAACTTCGCTCTGAACGAATCCTTTTGTGCCTTGTGTGTCCCAATACTGCTGCGAAAGCCGCCATTCGAGACTCTCATTAAGGGGCCGATAATCTTCGACAAGGCGAGGCGCAACTTCCACCTGGCGCAGAATTTCAAGCGGACTTGTAGCGGCGGACATGCAACTGCGAATTATAACTTGGCGCTCGGACCTGGGACGCGGAAGGGAATTGATTCGTACTTTCGAGAAATAGTTTTTGTAATCGGTTCGAAGACATCGACATCGAAGGGCCGCCCTACACGATTGCCCGCGACATCTTCGAGCGCAGTGTCGACGCGCAGTTCGTGGGCTCCCGCAGACCAAGGTTTGTCGGGGCGGAACTGCCATTGCGCCTCGTTTCGCGCCAAAGTGATCGTGCCATCCACTGGGCGTCCTTCCGGTCCGAGAACCGTCAGCAAGCGATTCAAGAGCGCGTAATCGAGCGGGGCGGGGAAATCGACGATCAAGGCAGAATCTCCGGTTGACGGAGGCTTCAGGCTCCAGGACTTGAGATCGATTCCAGCGCGAGCTTCGGGAACGACCCGGAACTTCTTTCGGAACTCC
The DNA here is from genome assembly GCA_963844855.1 of Bryobacteraceae bacterium. GTDB lineage: Bacteria > Acidobacteriota > Terriglobia > Bryobacterales > Bryobacteraceae > DASQDN01. Next base: position 285,401 of record CAWJQP010000085.1, on the reverse strand, counting down.
GACAACAATGGCGCTCCGTTGTGGTCGCGCCACTCAGAGTTGATGACCAGCGTGTACTCGGCTCCTTCGGTCAATGCCGTCCCAGCCTCATCGCGCGGGAGAACTCCACGCTTAATGCGCCCAGGATCGAAGAGCACCGTCAGACGCTTTGTTTCCGCGTCCCAGAGTTCCTGATCGACCTCGAGGAACGGCAGGTCAAGAGGTTTGCCGGAGCGGTCGAGCAGACGTATGTAGTCCCATGCGTCACCGCGGCGCATGGGCCCGGAGAACTGTATATAGAATCGCAACAAGTTTGCCGGCAGCACGCTGGCTGAAGGATAGACTTGCTCGACCTTTGTCGTGCGGTTCACGACCTTAGAGGGAGGGGTGAAGACCGCCTCGATCGGCGGCTTTGCCTTGAATACGAAGCACTGCGCGTGTCTTGACGCTTATGGGATAGCGAGGAGTGAAGGTGAGATCTCCATCCTGAACGGAGTAGGAACCGAGAATGGCCGGCGTATCGTCGTTGGTACCCGTGTAGACTGCGAACAAAGAAGACCAGCCGCCTTCCGGTTCTGAACCGGGAGGCGGCCAGCCTACAATACGAAACACTTTGCCGTCGAAACGGATTTCGACACTCGATTGCGCGTAGGCAAAGAACGGCGCTACGAGAATGAACCGCCGGCTCAGCAAAGCAATGCCTACGGCAGCGGAACGGTCTTCAAGTTCATCGAGCCGGCATCGGCAATCAACATCAGCGCGGTTGTGTCGTTGAACTTATCGAGTTGCTGCACACCCTGGAATTGGGAGAGAGTCTCGTACGGTACGCCCTGTTTCTCCGTCTGGGCCGTGATTGGTGTGTAGGTGTCGAGTTTCTCCGCCGGCAGCTTCATGACGCCACGGCTGCTGTTTGCCATCAGAAAGTAGTCCTTTCCGTCCTTCTTGTAAACGATCATGTCGAGCGGACGGTTGCGATTGCCGAGTTCGGCAATGGTCGGCGCCCTTCACTTTGTTACCCGGCTTCAATTCGGAAACGGGAATGCGCACGAGCGGCGTGCAAGTGTAGGCGGCGAGAATGTGTGGCTTTTTGTCGATGTCGTAGCTTACGAAGGTCCGAACGGGAGCATTTGTTTCGAAACGTCCGTGAGCGCCATGGAAGATTTCGATGCTAGCGCCCTTTTCCGCATCTTTGAAAGGATACGGAATCGATCGAAGGCTCGAGGAAAACTCCTCGTTCGACAAGCCCGCGATTATCACCTTGCCATCAACAAAACCAAGGTCCGTGATCGTCTCCACGCGAATGCTTTGGCCGCGACGATCCTTGGCATCGGCGGAGGGCGCATCCGGAAGGCTCACGCGGGCGAACTTGATATTTTCAAGCGAAACCTCGGACAGCTTCCCGCTGCCATCGGCGCGAAGAATTACAGGTGTCGCTTCGGCGCCGCGCGCGACCGACAGATAGATGTTCTTTGAAAGCGGATTGACGGCGACGTCCTGAATCTTGATCTGGTCAGGCGCTGAGCCAAGCAGAGCGGCAACCTTCTCATTGATCCCTTTAATCTCGACAGCCTCACCACCGGCAGTCTTGCGGTCGGCTGTGTCCAGGGCCCAGACCGCAGCCCCTGCGGAGTCGCCGACGAACAGGACACCTTCCGGTCCAAACGCCAGTGGTCCCGCGGACTTCAATTCTGCTTTACCCGTTTTGAGTTGTGCGGAGCTTACCGCACCGAACGCAACCGCGAGAACTACAGCGGCTGCTATGCGCATTCGAAGTCTCATGCATGCTCTCCTTAATTGATCGGCGGTCCCATAATAACCGCAATGATAGCCGGATGGTGATACAAGGCGGTTTCCGCCATACGGTGGTTACGTGTTGCAGTCAATCCAGGCGTTACGTGGAGCACGAACCGGGACCGAACCGCTACACTGTAGGCATGGCACAGCGAAAGCGAACGAAAGTGGAATCGAAGCCGCGGCCGGTCTCAAATCCTGCTGGCCTGACTGAAGATGAAGCAGATTACATCATCAGTGAACGACGTCTTCGTGAGAATCCTGAAGGTGGCATAGCATTCGAGGATTATCTCAAAAAGCATGGACTCACGATGGAACGTCCGCTTAGACCCGACAAGCCGAAAACGAGCTTGATGAGCTGTCTCGGACAGAACCCGACGTCTTTGCGGATGCCCTCGCCCTAATACAAGAACTATTCGAGGATGCGGAACCAGACGGTTAGATTGCCCTGGAGCGTCATGCAGGCTTCAGACGGGCTCGGATCGCTGGAAACTACCGAATTGTCTACCGAGTTGCCGCAAAGAAGAATCGGATCATTGTGACCCGAATTCGCCACCGCAGTACGATTTACGAGGCTTCGATTAGCGGGCTAGTGTAACCCACTTAAGAGTGGTGCGTCTTACTTAGCAGGAGCTTTTGCGATGCCACAACTCCTGGAGCGTACAGAGGGACTGACGACCGCCCATGCGCCTTTTATCCTGGCGGCTCAGAAAAAAGGCGAGCTGTATATCCGGCAACCTTACGAGCTCTATTCGGAGGAAAATCACGAGGCGTGGCGGCGTTTGTATTCCCGTATGGTCCCACTTTGGGAGCGGTACGCCAACGAACAATTCCTGTCGGGTGTCCACGCCCTGTGCCTAAACCCTGACCGCATTCCGCGGCTGGATGAGGTCAACCGATTTTTATGTCCGTTGACGGGTTTTCGCGCCAAGGCCGTCAGTGGTTACATTCCCGCCTACCTGTTCTTCGACTGCTTGCGCAATCGAGAATTTCCCACGACGATCACGATCCGTCCTCCGGATCACCTCGACTACCTTCCCGAGCCCGACATTTTCCACGACATCAGCGGTCACGTTCCCATGCATACCGACCGCGCGTTCGCCGATACTCTTGTGCGATTTGGAGAATGTGCGCACACCGCGGCAGAACGCGTTCTCGGTATACGAGACGAGGCGTTGCGCCTGAGCAGGCTCACGAGCATCATTCGAGCGATGGCGCGATTCTTCTGGTTCACGATTGAGTTCGGATTGATGAACACGCGTCAGGGAATGCGCGCGTATGGTAGCGGCTTGCTCAGCTCATTCGGGGAGCTGGAACATAGTATGCGCTCGGCCGAAGTCCAACGATACCCGATTCAGCTCGAATGGGCGATCAATCAATCATTTGAGATCGATCACTACCAGCCGCTGTTGTTTGTCGTCGATGGGTTCGATCATTTGTTTTCGCTGGTGGACAGGCTCGAAGGCTGGATGAAGGACGGGAAACTGGACAATGTCGCTCCCGGTGAGCCCAGCGTGAGTGAGGCGGATCTGCGAAGCTTTCTTGATTTGCAAAAAGGGGACTGATGCTGTCCCCTTTTTGTTCTTAGAGAGTCTTAGTGAGGCAGGATCTGATAGGTCGTGGTCCCCGCGACGCGAACTTTGCTATACACGTCCACCCATGTTTTATGGGCATCCGCGGTGCCATAGGCTTTGAACGCCGCTTCGTTATCGAACTCCATACAGACGCCGTTCTTTCGCTCAATGACGGTGAATTCGGTCGTCCCCGCCTTATCGGCCATCATCTTCTTGCGAGCTTCCGGATCGGCAAATTTCAATTGATTTTGCGCTAAGGGTCGCGCCAGCTTGCCGTACCATACGCGCTTCAGGCCTGTGATCTTGCCTGGCAGCTCATCAGTTGCCTTGTAGAAGGCATTCCACTCTGCTTCGGTAGCCGTCTCAATCGGTGTAAAGGCGAAGCAATGCATCAGGGTTTTTTCGGCTGCCAGCCCGATGGCTGAAGACAGTACAAGACCCGCCAAACAAGTGACCAATCGATTCATCATTCCAAGAACCTCCGCGTTAGATTTTAACAGTCGATTTTATAACGTACCAGTTGCGCGCAAAGTAATGCGTCGTCCGCTGCCGTCTTCGACAAGGATTTGACCCTTCTCCAGACGTACGTCGGTGACTTTCGTCATGCCCTCAGGCGCAGCGGCATAGAACATGATCCAGGACTTCTCCACGGTCGATTTAGCGGGAAGCCACTGGTACGTGCGCGCCCCGAACAATTCGTGCATGTCGACAGCGTCGCGACGCGTGATGTCGTACGGTTGCGTCGAGAATTCGAGTCCGCGCGCGAGCTTACCGCTGGTTGGATAGGCTTCCCAACTCTGCAGCCATGGGAACTCCGCAGTCTTCCATATCCAGCCGACAATCAGCCGCTTCTGTGGATGAATGGCAGTGGCGAACGCATACGGGCGCGCCGGGTCCATCAGAGATGTTGTGTGATCGCCGGATCCGAGATTGACCGGCGCGGCACGGACATCCACGGTCTTGCCATCCTTTGTGGGAGCCATCGGCCATTCGAAGTCCTGGCCTGAGGCGAGGCGATGGTTCGCTGATCCGCGTTGATGGGGACGAGTTTGCGCGCGTTTTGCGGGCATGTCGACTACGGTGACGCCAGCTTCGAGAAACGGAGAACCTATGGTGGCATGTTCAGCCCATACGAGCGGGCGGTCGAATGCGACCAGGCTCTGCAATCGACTGCGGACATAGACGACGTTCTCGCCCTCGCGGACCTCATACGTTCTTGTAAGGCGTTCCTGTAGAAGGGGCAATTCCGTCTCGAGAGTCAATGTTTGGGCGCCGCTCTGATTCTGTGCCAGCTTGGTCTCGAAATTCTGTCGGTGGGCTTCCCCATGTCCGCTCATGCCCGCAGCCGCTTCTTCTTTCGAGATCGGTCCGAAGCCGTCGACACAGAGAAAATGGCCGATTCCTGCTCCTGGGCCACGGCGATTGGTCGCTCCTGTTTCACGAGCGAATCGGATCGGATCCCAAAGCGGGTTGAGCTTATCCTTATCGCCGGCGAGCACGACGCTTGCAATGGTGCCGCCGGTCGAGAGGACAGTGACATCTATCGCTCCGCTCGAAAGCACGTAGCCGGGATATTCTTCCCATGTTGTTTTGGTTTGGGCTGAGGCAACTGCGGTGATGGCGAGAAGCAACGCGAAAGAACGCATGGCGGTCACTTTAACAGATCGCCTTCAACATTCGGTAGACGATGTGAACCGGCAAGCCGACGACATTGAAATAATCACCCTCAATCCGATCGATGAACTTTGACCCCAAGCCCTGAATCGCGTATGCGCCTGCCTTATCGAGTGGTTCCCCAGACGCTACGTATTTATCGATCTCCTCGCTCGAAAGCTCGACGAATCGGACCAGCGTTTCGCATGCTTCGAGTTGGTATTCATTGAACTGACGCAGACAAACGCCGGTGATGACCCGATGCTCGCGCCCGCTGAGCAGCTTCAACATGCGCTTGGCATCGGCAGTGTCGCGGGGCTTTTCGAGAATGTGATCGTCGATGGCGACGACTGTGTCGGCTCCGAGAACCAATGGCCCATCCACGACGGACGCCTTCGCGCGAGCCAGACGAACTACATAATCGCGCGGCGTTTCGCCGGCTTCGAGTTGCTCCGGAACCCCTGCGACCTGTACGGTGAACGGAATCCCCGCGTTTTCCAGAATCTCTCGGCGGCGTGGAGACTGCGAGGCGAGAATCAGCATCGGTCGACATCGTAGCAGGTGCTAGAATCATGACTTCAGCCAAGGGGACGAATGGAACGCGCGGGCCGGGTTCTCGGCAAGCTTAAACTCACGAAAAACACGGTCTCCGATGAGGAGATTGCGCGTTCGGCTTGGTCTACTGCCGTCGGGAAAAAGATCGCCCTACGCACCCATGTTGTTGGCTTGGTTCGGGATCGCCTGGTGATCGGAGTGGAAGACGCGGTTTGGCAACGCCAGCTTTTCACACTGCGCCAGCAAATCTTGGGGCGGTTGGAGCAGGTGCTGGGACGCCAAATTGCCAAGGAACTGGAGTTCCGGATCGCGAGTTCCGAAAATCCAACCGGCACGCGCTGAAGTGATCAGCTCCGCCGACGAAGCCGACGAGATTCGCGACCCCGTCTTCCGGCTTGTCTACAAAGCTGCGCGTAAGAGAGCAACTGCTTGAAGATCACCGGAAACAGAAGTACGATATGTCGCCGATCTGGCGAACCTGCGCTTGACCGAAGAGGAAGTACATAAGATGGCGCACGATCTCGACGAGATCCTGACGCATATCGATAAGCTCAACGAGTTGGACACAAGCGCTGTGGAGCCGATGGCTCAGGTTTTGCATGACGTAGACGAGACCGCGGCCTTGCGGGAAGATGTCGAGCGTACACCGCTAGGAACGGAGACCGCGCTCAGGAATGCGCCGGTGTCCGGCGCCGGTTACTTCAAAGTTCCCCTGGTCATCGAACGATAACGAATGAACATTCCGACGCTTACGATAGACGAGGTCCGTCGCGGCCTTCGCGAGAAGCAATTCAGCGCTACTGAGTTGGCTAAGGAAGCGCTGCGATTCGCGGAAGCTGAGAATCCAAAAACGAACGCGTTGCTGACGATCAGTCAGGAACGTGCGCTTGCCGCGGCTGAGCGTGTGGATAAACAAATCGCCGCCGGAGAAGAATTGGGTCCGCTCGCCGGCGTTCCGATCGCCGTCAAAGACGTCATTCTGACGAAAGACCTGCGGACCACGTGCGCATCGAAGCTGCTCGAAAACTACATTCCTCCGTATGACGCGACCGCAGTGATTCGGCTCGAGCAGGCCGGTGGTGTGATTGTTGGCAAGGCGAATTGTGACGAGTTTGCGATGGGTTCCTCGAATGAGAATTCGGCGTTCGGCCCGGTTCGCAATCCTGTGGATCTGGAGCGTGTGCCCGGCGGATCGAGCGGTGGATCGGCTGCGTCGGTTGCGCAAGGAACATCGGTTGTTTCGCTTGGGTCCGATACTGGCGGCTCCATTCGTCAACCTGCCTCTTTTTGCGGTGTAGTCGGAGTCACGCCGACTTACGGACGTGTGTCTCGCTATGGGCTAACGGCGTTTGCAAGTTCGCTTGACCACATCGGCCCCTTTTCGCGGAATGTTCGTGATTCGGCGACGCTACTGCAGACAATTGCCGGCCACGATCCATACGATTCCACCTCGGCTCATGCGCCAGCGGCTGATTATCTCGCCGCGATGGATGGCAACGTTCGCGGACTAAAGATCGGTCTTCCGAAGGAGTACTTCAAAGGCTTGTCGCGTGAAACTGGGGATCTCATCGACAAGGGCATCGACGCTCTGAAGAAGCTCGGCGCCACGGTGCAGGAAGTGAGTCTACCGACGACCGACTACGCGATCTCGGCCTACTACATCATCTGCACGGCGGAAGCGAGTTCCAATCTGGCGCGCTACGACGGAGTTCGCTACACGACCAGGACGAATGCGGATTCTCTAATAGGGATGTATCGCGCAACACGTGGCGACGGATTTGGCGCGGAGTGCAAGCGGCGCATCATGCTTGGGACTTATGTGTTGAGCGCCGGATATTATGACGCGTACTATCTGAAAGCGCAGAAAGTTCGCGCTCTGATCTTGAAAGATTTTACCGAAGCGTTTGAGCAGGTAGACGCCCTTGTCACACCTGTATCGCCATTTCCGGCGTTCAAGCTCGGAGAGAAGCTGCAGGATCCGATGGAGATGTATCTGTCTGACATTTACACCATCACGGGCGATCTCGCCGGCATACCGTGTATGAGTGTTCCGTGCGGACGGACAGCGGCAGGGCTTCCGGTCGGCATGCAGATCCTCGCGAAGCACTTCGACGAAGCGGGGATGTTCCGCATTGCCGAGGCGTTCGAGAGAAGCGGTGGAGTTCAGTAACAATGGCGAAAGTCGCCGAACGCAAAATTCGGATCCAGTACGACAGCGAGCGCAAGATTCGGGTCCGCAATAAGCTCCACTATCGGTTCAATCACTGGCCGATCTGGATTACGGTGTTCTTCCTGGTGCCCGGTCCGCTGACATTCGATCTGTTCGAACGTGGGTTCGATTGGCGGATGTCGCTCTGGCTTGCTTGTGTGCTGATCGGCACGGGCATTGCTGGAATCCGAGGGAAACTGCCGGGATGCGAGGCTGCGCCCTACATCATTCGCTTCACGGAAGATAAGCCGAATCCGCTCTACCGCCGTGTCTGCTACACGTTCGCCTGGGGAGCGGTCATCAGCTACGCGATGCTGAATATGACAGGTCTCATCACGGCGCTCGCCACTGGCCAATGGATGCTGAAGCAGATCTATCAATACGCCTATTTCCCGCTGGCCGGTTTGGTATGGCTATTGGGTTTGTTTGGTAAATTGCCGCGTGTGCTGCCCTCTACGAAGGGTGAGGGACATGAACGCCGCTACTTCTACGGATCGGTTTGGGCCGTTTGCGTCGCGCAACCAGTGGTGGGTCTGCTCTGGATCTGGCTGCCGAAATCGACCGAAACGACGTGGTTGAAACTGATTGTTTTCGTTGTAATTCTGGCGTTTATGGGCACGATGGCGTATTTCGGAAGACTCCCTCGCACGGCGCCGATCGTGCCCGGTCAACTGGCTGTCTCGGACTAAGCTTCGGCCACTACGGGATTCCGCAGTTCGCCGATTCCGCTAATACTCACCACACACTCGTCCCCGGGCTTCAGCCAGCGCGGCGGCTTGTGGCCCAGTCCGACACCTGCGGGCGTTCCGGTCGACACGATGTCACCAGACTCGAGTGTCATGACGCTGGAAAGATAGGCGATCAGTTCGGGAATCCGGAAGATCAACTCGCGCGTATTCGAGTTCTGCAACACCTCGCCATTGATGGTCATCTTGATGTCAAGATTGTGCGGGTCCTCGATTTCATCGGCGGTGACGATCCAGGGTCCCATGGGACAGAACGTGTCGAAGGTCTTTCCCATCAGCCACTGTGTCGTCGCCATCTGGTAATCACGAGCGCTGACATCGTTAATGATGGTGTAGCCAAAGACGTGATTCTTCCAGTCGCCGGCGGCGATATGGCGACCACCCTTGCCGATGATGAACGCGAATTCCGCCTCGTAGTCCGGCTTCTCGGAGGTCTTAGGTAGCACAATCTCGTCGCCGGGGCCTATGATCGAAGTCGCGAACTTATTGAAGATGGTCGGAACTTTCGGAATCTCCATGTTCGATTCGATCGCGTGATCGCGATAATTCAGGCCGACACAGATCAGCTTGGGAGGGCGGGGAATTGGAGCGGTCAGTTTGGTCGTGGCGAACGGCAGGATCGCTTCTGCTGGGGCCTTGTCGAGATACTCGAGAACCGGAACTTTCGCCATGGTCCAGTTTTCTATCAGCGCCGTCGGCGTCGGACAATGGGCCCCGAGCGCGATCACTTTGTCATCGCGCACGATTCCTACTTCCGGCCAGCTCTCGTCGTTCCGGCGGAACGTAACAATTTTCATTTTTGTGTGTTTTTGCCTCGCTAAAGGGCTCATTGTATCATCGAGGGAAATCCCTTCATGTCAAACGAATACATCGAACATCTCTTCTCGCTCAAGGGCAAGACAGCAGTTGTCCTGGGCGGAACCAGCGGCATCGGGCAGGCGATTGCGCGAGGCTATGCCAAAGCCGGCGCCAATGTGATCGCCAGCAGCCGAGATCAGGCAAAGGTCGACGCTAGCGCCTCCGAATTGGAAGCGGCGGGCGGCAAAACCTTGCGATTGACGAGTGACGTGAACGACCGCTCAAGTCTGGAAGCCCTTCGTGACGCGACGGTAAAGGCTTTCGGAAGTGTGGATGTATTGGTAGTTACATCCGGGGTTCATCGCAAGGCTAAGTCCGCTGAGATGGAAGACGTCGAATGGGATCGCGTAATTGATGCGAACTTGAATGGCAGTTTCAAGGCGAATCAGGTATTCGGGCAGCAGATGATTGCGCAGAACTCGGGCGCGATCATCAATACGGCATCCTTGACGTCGTTTGTCGCGTTCAACGAGGTTTCGGCCTATGCGTGCAGTAAGGCCGCGGTTGTGATGCTCACGAAGCAGCTTGCGTCTGAATGGGCGCCGCTAGGGGTTCGCGTCAACGCCATCGCTCCCGGGGTATTTCGCACGCCATTGAATTCGGCTGCACTCGATATTCCGGAGCGCGCGGCGGCAATTCTAGCGAAGACTCCAATGGGTCGTTTCGGTAATGTCGAGGAACTGGTGGGAACTGCGATCCTGCTAGCCTCCGAGGCTGGTAAGTTTATCACCGGTCAGGTGATAGCAGTCGACGGCGGCTTCCTAGCCAAGGGTATCTGAGGGGAAAATACGAAGGGCGCCTGGATTCAGGCGCCCTTTCGAGAACTTGAAAAGATGCGTGGAGGTTAGCCGACTTTTTGAACTTTGCCGGCGCGAATGCATGACGTGCAGGCTTTCACGTGCTTTGCGCCACCCTTAACGACGGCGCGTACGCTCTGCAGATTTACATTCCAGCGGCGCTTCGTCACGTTATGAGCGTGGCTGACACGGTTGCCGAATTGCGGCCCTTTTCCACACAATTCACATCTCTTAGCCATAAGACAGGGATCTCCTTCGACCTACGAAGTCCTAGTGTACCAATGCGTCGCGGGCATTCGCAACTTTCCTTAAGGAGGCCCTAATGGGACCAACTTAGTGGAAATAGATCTGCAGTCCAATGCCACCCACGTTGAGACCGCGCGGCTCGGTTTGCGAATCTTGCTGCCGAAGGTAATATCCCTCCAGGACAAAGTGCTTGTTGATCTCGAACTCTCCGCCGATTGTGTAACGGAATCGATGGAAGCTGTCGTATCGCCGGTCGTAGAACGCCTCGGCGTGGATGTACGGCGTAAACGCGCGTCTGCCGGTTTGAAACGTACGCTCGATTTTCAGGCGGTTGCGATAGCGTGGCGTGTACACCCCATTGACGAGGCGGAAATCGTAACGATTCCGATTTGTGAGAAGCGTGTTCTTAGGGAGGTAAAAGCGCGGAGTGACCTCGATGATCGGAGTGTGCTCGACGAACGCGTCGGAACTGTCCTCCGGTGTCTTTCCGTAAAGGTAGCCCACCCGAATGCTCACCAATCGACTGCGAGTTGCGTCCGGTCTTAACTCGGCGAGATGCTTGAAGATGGCGCCGAAATACATATCGAAATGGACGCCCAACTGGCCGTCCGAATATCCACCCTGCCGAATCCGAGTGCCGGAGCCCATAAAAAACAATCGAGTGTCCTGGCTTGTCTTGACGAATACGTCGACCTCCGGCCATAGCTGATCGAGAACGTCGAGCGCAGAGCATGGCCCTGCCATTGTCATCGCCAAGAGAGGAAAGCACAGGATTCTCTGGATCACTCAAGCTCTGGACTTTTTCGCCTTGGCATCCATGTAGGACACTTCGTTTGTGCCCCGGAACGGCGGGTCGAGGGGCGGCAATATCGTTCGATCACGCGGATGTTCCTCTCGATTCATGATCGTGTTCCTTCCGCGTTATCTCATCAGCCACGTTGATGATGGACGAGTTCGGGATCAGGGTGTGCCCGGCCAGGACCTGCGGGATCGGTCACATCGATCCGCACGTGCCTTGATCGTTCCGGTGAAGGCGTTATCGCCCTTCGCGTAATCATCGGTCACTGTCGTGTACAGGTTCATTCCGACATCGGACGTCTCGACGCCGAATATCAACGGAGTCGTGCGCTCGATCCTGCCGGTGACCACCTTCTTTCCGTTGACGGAAAGCGTGCCGGTGCCGCCCTTGCCCAGCCCGCCGCCGTCATAGACAAGATCCCACGCGACGGTGACCGGGCCCGCCGGCAGGCGCTCGCCCGAAGCAATGGTCGTAACGATACCCATGAAGTTATAAGCAAACTTCGGCGTGTTGTCCTTGACGTACAGGCTCCAGCCGCCGTGCATGCCGCCCTGTGCCAGGATGACTCCCGAAGCGCCACTCGCCGGGATCTCGAGATCGGCGGTGATCGCGGAGCTCTTGTTCTTCACGTCGATGAAGGCATTGTCTGGCATCGCGATCATTCCCGGATAGACCGTAAGCGACGTCCTGCCCTCCATGATGTCCGGACGCCCGGCAATGGAGGGAACCATCCGCTCGTTGAAGCGGTCGTTCCAGGGGCAGGACGTTGTACTTGAGCGCCTCCTCCAGGAAGGCAGCCTGCATCTCCTTGAGCTTCTCGGGTTCCTTCGCGGCAAGATCGTTGGCGCAGCCGTGGTCTTCCGCCGTGTTGTACAACTGCCATCGGTCCTCACTGATGGGGCCAACTGGTTTCGGTTGCCATGGCAGTTTGTGTGTCACATTGGCGTACCATCCGTTCTTGTAGATTCCACGGTTCCCGGCGAACTCGTAATGCTGCACCGTGTGAGCCGACTTCGCCTCCGCGTCATCGAAGGAGTTGCGCATGCTGACCCCTTCCATGGGCTTTTGGGAACGCCATGGACCATCGTGGGCTGCGGCAGCCCTATAGCCTCCAGCACGGTTGGGGCGACGTCCATGACGTGGTGGTACTGGCTGCGTATCTCGCCTCTCGCCTTGATCCCCTTCGGCCAGGAAATGACCGCGCCATTAGTGATACCGCCGTAGCCGGTGTTGAATTGCGTCTCCGTGAACGGTGTATTGTCGGCAATGCACCAGCCGGTGGGAGGCGTCATGCAGGAGTGCGGGCCACCGAACTCATCCAGGTGATCGAGCTGGTCCTGCAAGGTCTCGGGCACTTGGTTGAAAGAGCAGAAGGTGTTGTAATAGCCGATCGTTCCGCCGTTACCGGTCGCTCCGTTGTCCCCGGTGACGTAGACGATCAGGGTATTCTCCAGCACACCCATGTCCTCGATGGCCTGGACGACCCTGCCGATCTCGTAGTCAGTCGCCTCGGCGAATCCGCGAAGACTTCCTGATGCCGGGCGCAGACCTTCTTTTCGTCGGGGGTCAGCTTGTCCCAGTCCTTCACGATGTCGGGCTTGGGGGCGAGTTGCGTGTTGGGCGGAACAATGCCGAGTTTCTTCTGGCGCGCCAGCGTCTCCTCCCGCGCCTTGTCCCAGCCCATGTCGAACTTGCCCTTGTACTTGTCACGCCACGCCTTTGGCACTTGAACGGGTGAATGTGTGCCTAGCGCCGCGTAGTAGACAAAGAAGGGCTTATCAGGAGTGATTGACTTCTGCGCCTTGATCCAGGAGATGGCCTTATCGGTCATGTCGGTCGGATAGTAGTAGTCCGGGTCGTTCGATTGAGGAACCAGCGTTGTGTTGTCGCGAAGCGACGGATTGAACATGTCGGATTCGCCGCCTACGTTGCCGTAGAACCGCTCGAATCCCATCCCGGTGGGCCACCGCTCGAACGGGCCGGTGAGGCCGACCTCCCACGGCGTGGTTTCATGGCTCTTGCCGAACATCGCCGTGTTGTAGCCGTTGAGCCTCAAGATCTCGGCCAGTGGCGCTTTCTCTTTCGGCAGTATGGCAGTCTGGCCCGGAAACGCCGTGGCCATCTCCGTGACGGACCCCATGTTGACGCTATGGCAATTGCGGCCGGTCAGGAGCGACATTCGGGTCGGCGAGCAACACGGGTTCACATGGAAGTCTCTGTAAACCAACCCATTCGCCGCGAGGCGTTCCAGCGTCGCCATGTTGATCGCCCCGCCAAAAGTCTTCGTCGCGCTGTACCCGAGATTGTCGAGCAGGATCACCAGCACATTAGGCGCGCCCTTCGGCGCTTCGACCTCAAAGCGCGGCGGCGCGGTGGCCCGGCGCGCATCGATCTCGGTGATTGGTGGGCGTGTGGGTTCCGGAATCGGCAACACCGTTCGATCAAATGGTTGTTCGGCTCTGTTCACGATCTTCTTCTGCTGTCTTATGCCGCGATCATCCTTTCGGATGTGGGGTTCTAATGGTTTCAGGTCAGTACCATGACATATGACACAGGACTATTAGCGGCATTTCGTAGTTTGGAGAACACCTGTTCTCAGCTCCTTCGGCCAGCCGTCATGCTTGAGTTCGCGACGACGTATGGACGATTGCATTCTGCCAACAAGCCGAACCACGCCCGCCAAGCGTGGGCCGTGGAACGAGTGTCGCCATTTCGAGTTCGTAACCTACACAAACCTGAGTTTGGCACACGTTGGCCTTTGTTCTGACGAGTACCGGATGCTTCGATTCTCAGACAGCAGGCGGCGTAAGGGAGATTCAAAATATTACAATCGCTGGAACTCCCGCCGTGTCTGATGTCTGGCAGCAAATCCGAAATCTTAGAGCAAGCAAAGACAGAAGGAGCTTCACCGAATGTCAGGACTGACGCGGTTCGTCTCGACAAAGAATAAATCCGAAGACCACTCTCCAGCGTCAATATCCAAAGGCGGCTGAGAGTATACATGCGTTTGAATGTTCGGAAGACCCTTTCCCTGATCTGGCTTCTTTGTTCTGCTCTGTCGCTGTTTGCTAAAGACCTCAAAACATTCCCAACCAAGGGTGTAGACTTCGCCCAGTTCAAGACGTACCGCTGGGCGGCCCCGCGCTTCCTCGGCAAGACCGGGATCGTCGAGAATGATCCGGTCGTCGGCCCGTTGGTCAAGGAAGCGGTGGATGGCGAGTTATCGAAAAAGGGACTGACTCAGGTGACAGAAGGCGGCGATTTGGAAGTCCTCACCATGGTCATGCTGGACGCCAGTCCACAAGTTGAAGCAGCATACTATGCCGGTGGACTGGACATGGCCTACGCGACACCGATCGCGGTCATGGGCCGATATAACCGGAAGGGAACTCTTGTCGTCAACCTGGTCGATACAAAGACGAAGAAATCAGCGTGGGTCGGTATCGATAGCGAAAGTCTGGCCGATGCCGGGCAGGAAAAGAACAAGGGGAAGATAGGCAAAGCTGCAGAGAAGATGTTCAAAAAGTATCCGAATTGAGCTTTTGATCGGTTGCTTCCGACGACGCAAGATCCTGAATCTTCCAGCGCACTCTGGCGTCTCAGTTTCACAAATAACTATCAAGCGCTCGCGCTGCCGACGGAAACGGCGAACGAAGAGCGCCAGGGAGTGAATATGAATGTCAGAATAGGTTGCCTTGTCGCGTTGTGCCTGGCGCCAATCATCGTTGGACAGACCGCTTCGCAGGACCCACCCGCGTCTGTTGTCATCACAAAGACTTCGAAGGCAATCGGCTACCAGGTCGGCCGCGGTTCGACAAAGGTCGACTTCATCGGCACGGATTTGGCAGGCGCGTCCATCGGTGAGGCTAAAGTTGAGGCGAAGCCGGGCATATCAAATATTGAGGCGGAGATCAAGAATCTTCCGCAGGCATCTAAGTTCGGCACCGAGTTTCTCACGTATGTGCTATGGGCAGTATCTCCGGACGGACGGCCGAGCAATCTTGGCGAGTTGGTAACTGACAAGAACGGTCAGGCGAAGCTTAAAGCGACAACTCAATTGCAGACCTTCGCTTTGCTTATCACCGCAGAACCGTATTTCTCGGTCCGGTTCCCAAGCGAACTCGTGGTCCTCGAGAACGACACGCGTAAAGACACGCACGGGAAGATTTTTCCGATCAACGATTTCAAGCTGATGCGGCGTGGAAGCTACCAGAAGATGGGCAATCCTCTCGCTTTGTCGCTGGATCTGAAGAACGTGCCTCTCGAAATGTACGAAGCTCGCAACGCGCTGGACATTGCGAAAAGTCAGCAAGCGGAAAAGTACGCGTCGGAAATCTATGGCAAAGCAGACGCCAGCTTGAAGATGGCGGAAAACGCTTTGGCGGGGAAGAAAGACAAGCGGGAAGTTATCTCGACCGCAAGACAGACGGTTCAGTTTTCAGAGGATGCGCGCGCACTCTCCGTGTACCGGCAAAATGAAGAACGGATTGCCAACGAGCGTGCGGCGGCTGCAGCGAAGGCTAAGGCTGAAGCAGAGGCCAAAGCGTCGGATGAAGCTGCAGCGGCAAAGAAGAGGGCCGACCAGGAAGCCCAACGACAGGCTGAACTCGCCGCCGCACGAGAAGCGCAGCTAAAAGCTCAAGCGGATGCGGAAGCGGCTCGCTCGAAGGCGGACGCTGATATCGCAGCCGCTAAAGCGAAGGCGGAATCGGATGCCCTCCTCGCTCGCGAGGAAGCCGCGAAGATGGAGACCGAGCGAGTACGACAGGCGGCCATTGCGCTGCGCGCCAGCTTACTTGATCAGTTCAATCGAATCCTGGAAACGCGCGACTCACCTCGGGGCCTGATTGTCAACATGGCTGATGTACTTTTCGACACCGGCAAGTATGACTTGAGATCGGAAGCGCGTGAGAAACTAGCCCGGCTCTCGGGCATCGTCCTATCCCATCCCGGACTCCTGCTGGAAGTAGAAGGTCACACCGATAGCACTGGGAGCGACGAACTGAATCAGAAACTATCGGAGCAACGCGCCGGCACGGTTCGAAGCTTTCTGCTTTCACAGGGGCTGGCCGAGCAGGGTGTGAGCTCGATCGGCTTCGGCAAAACTACGCCCGTGGCAGACAATGCCACGGCCGAGGGCCGCAAGCAGAATCGCCGAGTCGAGATCGTGGTGTCCGGCGAAGTAATCGGCGCCAAGATCGGGAAGTAACTTTACTTGTCTCGTTGGCTGCAAGAGCGAACTGATAATTCGCTCTTGCAGTAACTAGACTTTCTTGTAGTCGGAGTTCGTCTTTTTGATCCGTATTTGCTTTGCGGTTGCGTCGATTATCGATTGACCTGTCGTATTGGCGCCATCCGGAAGCGCTTCAAAAGTGACATCAATGGCAACAGGATCCTGCGCGTTGTCCAAGTACGTAGCTACTCTGATAACGCTCAGCCGTTTTGCGCTGGGATCGAATTGAAAAGTGACTTTGTCACCGGACTTGGCATAGTCGGTGAAGACAATCGATCCCGATGAACTATCAATGGTGGCTCGGCCCGACTTGAACGCCGCTTGCATTGAGTCGGGATTCGGCGGCAAGTAGCGGCTGACGAGACTACCAAGCCGTTCGATGTAGTTCTCCATCTCTTCGATCTTGCCTGCCGCCAGTTTGCCCTTGAGGCCCCTCGGCTTATTTGGAGCGCTCGGTGCGCCGACGGGAGTTTTCTGGACCTTGCCGTCGGCGGCAAATCGGCATTCGTCCTGCCTGCGGTTCTTCAACTCACCTTTGATGCTGACCTCAGTCGTCTCTAACCACTGATAGCCGCGAAGTCTGCTCTGATTCTGTAGAACGGCCTGCCTGACGGCAGAGATCCTCTGCTCGGTGGACGGATTTTGCGCTATGACGACAGCGCTTCCGCAGACAAGCAGTGTCGCTGCTAGCAACCTTGTGTTGTTCATGATGTCCTAATTCAGCGGAAGCGGCGACTTTAACTTGAAGGAGAGCAGCGTCTCGGGCGCCACGTCAATCTGCTTGCCCTTGGCCCCAGCGGCCGAGACGGCTCCGACGCTTCCACCAACTATCGCGCCGATTGCGGCCGCTTCCCCTCCACCTGCGATCGCGCCGATACCGGCGCCAAGAGCCCCAAGTCCGACGCCGCGCCGAGCTGCTTTTCTCTTCTTACTTGTGCCTTCGGCTTTGACGACCGCGAACTCGGATGCGGTGGCGTAGCTCTTGCCTCCGACGGATATGTCGTAAAGGCGCAATTCGACGTCCTTGCCGGAGTCCAAGGCAACTACTTCGATTGTGCAGTTTGTGCCGCGCGGAATAACAACTTGATTGTTAACAACGATCGGATCGTCAACACTTGCTTTATACCGCTGACCTGCGCCGGTTGCGGATCCCTGAATACTGTCAATGGTCCTGACCGTAATCTCGGTACCTGCGGGAATCACGACTGAAGGTGCTGCCGCAGCAGCGCTAACATTTGATGGCGGAGGAGCCTGTGGGGGAGGGGGAGGAGGCAGAGGCGCAAAGTCGACTCCATCGACGTCGGCGATTCCGTAGGTTCTCGTTTCGCCCCGCACGGTTTCAAAGCGAATTCCCCTTGCATCGGCGCTGATCAATGTGCCTTGAACGGCGGAGCCGCTCTTCAACCGCAAGAGGTCAGCATTTGTTGATTGGGAAACGCATAACCACAAGGCAGTCGTAATAACAGTGTTTCTGGTTAACATAGTTTTCTCGAGTGAAGTTAATCAACAATCGGTAGACTCGAAGCCACCTGAAGATCAATGATCATGAGCAACTGGCTTTCAATCTGCAGGAAACGACCAGCTGTTTTTGGAGACACGGTTTGACTCACGCGATCGAAGTATCTCTTCTTGACCGCCGTTCTGCGCGATTCTAAATCGAGTGATTTACGGCCAATCTCAACGACTTTCTGATCGGACATGGAGACGTAGTTTTCGGCGTAGTCCCTAATGAGCGCAACGCGCTCATCGCCCAGCCGCGATAACTCTTTGTCGTATTCGTTGTAGACCGGCCAGAATTTCGAAGCTTCCTCTGGAGTGAGGGCCATCATCTCGGTCAATACCGCGACTTTGCCTTTCTTCAAGTCTTGTCGCAAGAGATCGACGTAAGCTTGGATATTCGCATCCCGGTGCTCCGGTTTGGCTGCGTCCTGTGCACAAAGAGCTGCCGCGAACATGATGCTGCTAGCTGCGAAAACTGTGAAACGTTTCATCAAGCCTCCCTTGTCCTGCCGCCTGACGGCGGTGTGCCGTATTTTGGGCAGGCATCGACGTGGCTAGGACGCTGTTTCCGATGGCTGAGTTTATTTTTTTCGCCGATGCCGGCGACGAAGAGGCGAGGAATTTTACAACTACTTGAACCCATGGGCGTCTGATCGATCGTGTGGGGGACGTGAATTGTGGCTCTTGATCTGCTTGAAAGCGCCGAAAATTATCTGACTCCCGAACTTATTCAACAAGCTAGTGTCCTGGTGAATGAAACACCCGAGAAAACGGAACGAGCCGTGAGCTGCGTCGTGCCGACTTTGCTTGCCGGCGTGCTCGATTCTGGCGCATCACCGGCAGGTATCCAGAAGGTGATGCAAATGATCAGCGAAGGTGGGTTTGAGAATAAGCTCATCGCCTTCACCTCCGATCATGCCGATTCCAAACTCAACGGTTTCATAACAAGCGGAAAGTTGATTATGACCGGGCTTTTTGGCGGTAGAGTCGACTCGATCACCGACAACATTGCTCGTAACAGTGGCATCCGCCATAGTTCAGCCGCTTCTCTGATGGCGTTGTCTGCGCCCCTCGTCATGGGCCTTCTAGGAAGAGAGGTTCGAACCAACGGCCTGAACGGATCATCCCTCATGACTCTATTGATGCGGCAACGCGAGTCGATTGTCAGAAATCTCCCGACTGGTCTCGGCAACTTATTATCCTGGCAAACCACAACAAACGAAGCGATACCACGCACTCGAATCTCCTCCGATGACACCTCGCCAGCTCCACCGAAACCGAATCGTGCCGCGTTGTGGCTTGCGACCATGATGCTTCTGGCCGGCGGGATGATATTGATCAGTTGGCTTCGTACTCCGGACCCGCAGACTCGTGGCAGGCTAGCATCTATCTCTCTTCCAGGAGGAGCCAGGCTTCGCGCAACTGAAACGAGCGTGACTTACGCCATCGCCAACTATCTTGGCGGGCAGTCTGCCGGCGATCAATATGCCAATGAGGAGAGACGGAGATTTGCTTTCGACAGTTTGACCTTCTCTACTGGTTCTGCACAACCAACGGATGAATCGATCGAAATCTTAAGAGATCTGGCCACTGTTCTTAAAGCCTATCCTCAAGCCAACGTCCGTCTTGAGGGATATACCGACAATACAGGCGATGCCGCAGCCAATCGAGAACTCTCGCAGCAGCGCGCAGAAAGCATAAAGGCATTATTGGTTCAAAACGGCGTGGATGAATCGCATATCGATACGGCAGGCTTCGGATCGGACAATCCGATAGCATCCAACGAGACTGAAGCAGGCCGCCTCAGTAACCGTCGGACAGAGCTTGTAGTGCAGAAACCTTTAGTGCACAGACCTTAAGGGATAGAAAGGGAGAAAAATGTTTGGAATACTTGGCTGGATCGTGTTCGGACTGATCATCGGCGCATTGGCAAAGTTCCTGATGCCCGGCCGTGATCCGGGCGGTTACATTGCGACCATTCTTCTGGGGATTGCAGGCGCCGTAATTGGAGGGTGGCTCGGCCGAACTCTGGGTCTGTATGCGCCGGGAGAGCCGGCCGGTTTTATTATGGCGCTGATAGGATCGGTCCTGCTGCTGGTGATCTATCGATTTGTCGTGAAATCACGCGCAACAGTGTAAGGGCTGGACAAATCACCCAAGGACACTCCACGCTTGCTCATGCAGCGGGAGTGTCTTTTCTATTTACAGCCGGGTCACATGTTCAGCTTTGCAAGTGTGAAGCTCACCATCAGGTTGTTGCCTTCAAAATTCGTCTTTGCGCCGAACTCCACGATATATCGGAAGCCAATGAGGCCAAGCAGAGTTCCTTTAGCGAATACCGGCATTGAAATCTCGGGTCCGATGCCATAAGCGCGGTTCTTGCTTTTGGGAAGTCGCGCGGGAAAATCAGATCCTGTATCATCAGTGACCTTCCACTGAGCAACGTACGCGACACCCGCGTTGGCAGCTCCTTTCACAAAAGACATGCCGGCGCCACCTTCCAATGTGAAGTAGTCTCCGACACGGAGATCAACTCCTCGCTTGTTCTGATAAATGTCATAAGAACCTGTGGCTGCAACATGCCATTTCTTTGCTTGGTCCAGATACACTGTGGTTCCTGCTACGATCTCGTGACCCCACATGTCAAGGCTGCGTCCACCTTTGCCAGTCGGGATGAACACACCATAGGCGCCCAGGAAGTCTGCTCGCTTCGTCCTCCAACCAAGGTTGATGGGTTGAACATACATGTCTCCGAATCCGTAGCTTGTTTCGGATTCTGCCCCTAGAGCTGCTAACTCCAACCTTTGATTCAAAAGCATTGGAATAATCTGGAATCCGTATGTTGCGCCAAGAAATTTGGCCTTCGTTGTACCTGCAATCAACGGTACTGTGAACAGGCTTACGTCGACATTGAGGTTCGTGGCGATCTCGTTGCCGTTGGGACCGCGCAGGCCGTTGTAATCGCTTCGAAAATAGAGCGGCGCGACCAGGTAGAAGCCTGGTAGAGCCTGACTGCCTGATTTCAGACCCAAGTCTCCCCGTAGGTTTAGCCCTAAATACTGTCCTTGTGCGACGGGACTAACAATGGCAGCGGTGGAAATTACCCAAAAAAGACTTCTAAGAATGACATACCGATTGGATGTACGTGACATGCTGGAGCTTAGACAACAAAGTCATCGCTCCGGTCCATAATTTTGCGAGCGCAGATTACGTACGGCCGATCAAAACAGTTTGCCGAATTGAAAGAACCACTTTCGGTGGCCATTCCCGAAGCTGCCTCCGAACATCAACGGACCGAAGAGAGTCTCGGTTGCAATACCCACTGCCACGTCCTGAGGCACGCTGGGAACGTTGTACGATCCATATACCTTCGCCACTTCGTAATGCGCGTTTAGATAGACGCCGCCACCCAGAAAGGTGGGTAGCGCGCCAATCTGATGTAAGTACCCGGCACGACCATAGGCATATTGATTCGTCAAAAACTGGTTTAGACCGAATGCTGCGAGACGATCGGTTCCACCCAATGCGAACGGCGGGAGGCCCTCTTGCTCCCGACCGAACGTCGTACCGCCGGAGGCGATCCCATAGATCGACCCGGGCTTGCTAACGGGACGGAAGCCCATCATTGTGGTTTCCGCCGAGGGAAATCCACTTGTATTGCCAGGAGCGGCATCGACCCAGGAAACGGCGCCGACCACGGCGCCGCCGCGTCGCGGAATGATGGGACTGTCGAGCCGATCCATTGCGAACCGAGCCCGAGTTGCGCCTGTCCGACCGCTAAGTTCAGGGAACAACGGTATTCCGATTCGTCTACCCGCCGATGCATAGCCGGTCTCGTATCCGATGCGAAACTCACTGAACCGATCGAAATTGTAACCGACATCGACGCCACCGAAGACACGATTCAGCCTGTATTCGGCGATGATATCGTCCTCGTTATAAATGTTCAGTGGTATTCTGTTCGCTCCCACTCTCGGAGCCACAAACCACTTACTGAGAGGGTGTAACGGACGGTAGTATTCCGTGCGCGCCTCATATCTGGCGCCTACCGCGAAATCCGTTCGCAATTCCGATCGGAAGCCACCGACATCGAGGAATGTTATTCTCGTCGCGAAAGTGAATCCGACGTTGTCTGGATCAGTGCCATCAATAACAATGCCGGGGTTCATCCAAGGGGGTGAGTAGTCCTTCTCCTCGGCTTTGATCAGCAGTCCGGTTTGCCCATTACGCTCCGTCAGACCATAATTCAGGCCGGCAAACCTACCGATTCCGATCAGCGTGTTCAGGTCTTCCTCCAGTTTCTTGGTGTCGACCGTTTTCCCGCGATGATGTTCGAGCTTTCTGTTAACCTCGGTGGCGAGGTCCTTGTGGATTCCTTCTACCTCCACGAATTGGATTGCCGGCGGGGTGGCGACCCGACGCGATTCACGCCTGGCCAGATGCAACTTCCATTCCTCATCGCTCAGCCTGAATCGTTCGAATAGGCTCGCCTTTGCTTGTGCAGCCTCGTATCCCTTGGTAATGATCTGATCAGCGCGAGAAAAGTCGAGCGTTGTATATCCGGCCACGTCGATCGTTAGCAGCAAATCCGAGAGTTCCATCCCTCGGAGTACGTTTGCATCGATCATCACGCCAGTGGCTCCGCCCGCCACCCCGAAAAGCGACCGTAATTGTTTTGGATCTACGGGTCCGACATTCAAGTGGAGCCCGACAACGAAATCAGCGCCCATCTGCTTAACTACATCAGTAGGCAAATTATTCAGCATTCCACCGTCAGCGTAGACTTTGTTTCCATCTCTGACGGGATAAAACACACCAGGAAGCGACATGGTGGCGCGAAGCGCGTTGGCTATTGACCCATCCGAGAAGACCATTACCCTTCCAGAGACCAATTCGGTCGCCACACAGCGAAAGGGAATCGGAAGCGCGTCAAAACTCTGCGTACCTGAATAAGGCAGCAGGTATCGATCGATCAAGATTCGAACAGCTTGTCCGGAAGACAATCCGCTAGGCATGGAAATACCACCGCGCAGTCCGAGTTCAAGTCGATTCTGGTACGCGCGGCGGTCTTCCTTCCGACGAAAGGACAGCGCCTGATATGGAGTTTGGCCGGCGAGCGCTTCGTTCCAATCGATGTTGCTGACGATCTCGCGGATCTCGGAAGGCCGAAGGCCCGTCGCATACAACCCGCCAATGAGACCACCCATGCTGGTACCCGCAACGTAATCGACCGGAATGTGATTTTCCTCGAGCCACTGTAAAACACCGACGTGCGCAAGGCCCTTGGCTCCTCCTCCCTCAAGCGCTATGCCAATGGTTCGGCGGTTCGATGGGCCTGGCGATCTGTTCTGGCCTATAAGAGCTATGGCGCCGCTTAGAACGAAGACGAATGTAAGAAGGCGTGGACTTGGCATGGGACGGCGCCAACTAGAGACGGTATCCCTCGGCGCCTGATTCTTTATTTCGCCTTGGGACGTTCTGGTCAGCCGGCTGAATTGCTAGATCGAAAAGCCGGCTTCGGCGTCTAAGCTCTAATTCACTGGAGGAAATTGTGCGGATACGAGGCCTCGCCTGGAATCTGGGGGTCGTTATGGCGCTTACGCTGTCTGCAGCGTGGGCCCAAACTCCCGCCCCAGTGGCTTCGGCTCCGGGCCCGGTTGCAATTCCTCTGATAGAGATCAATAGCCGCTCAGAGGATCTCGTTCAGCAACTGCGAGAACTCAGCAGACAGCTACCCGGCAAGGCGGACCTAGAACGCCTCGATAAGGCGCTCGTGGATGACCTTGCCGCTCTTCGCGCGCGGGCCAATGATACCGACATCTTGTTTGCGAACAACCCTACGCTAGTCGATGCTCGCGGCGAGGAACGATATTGGCGCTCGTATGAACGTTCACCTGGGACTCGAGTCGCAATCGCTAGTGCAGTTCGCAAGGCGAACAGCGCCACAGCATTTCTCGAGCAGCAGGAACTCACGTGGAGCGCCACGCTTCATGACATCTCAGAGTCTGGCGTGTCTGCTCTGATCGATACCGTCCGGCAATCCCTTTCAAGTATTCAGCGGCTGAAAGTTGAAGCTCTCGAACAGCGCACTCTTGCGCTAACGCTGCAAAACAAAGCGACTCGTATCGATGCGGTCGCTCGGGACCAGCTCGATAAGGTCGAACGAGAGATGACCGGCTTTGAGGATCGTTTGTTTTCCAGAGATGGCTATCCATTTTGGCAGCTTGGGCTTCGGATGGAACGTCAGCGCAATCGATCGGCGATCGACCGTACGATGATGCAACGTTCTTTCGACGGTAGCAAGGCATTCATTTTGCAGGAGCGCCAGTCAGGGGTTGCCTTTGCAATTCTCTATCTATTTGCACTCTGGGTCGTGGTTCGGCTGCACAAAACATTTCAGGGGTCTCAGGTCTCAAATTCCAGCGTGACCGATGCATTGCAGCTAACAAGTCGTCCCCTCTCTCTTGCATTCATAGTAATGCTGCCTTTCGGCCTCGTGGTTATTCGTCAGGCCCCGACCGTCGTTATGGCGTTAGTGATGCTCTGTCTATTAATTCCCTTGGGACTGGTGGCAAAGCATGTTTGGCGACGAAGGGTCAGATTCTCGCAATGGATGATCATCGCCCTGTTCTTCGCCCATGGACTTCTAGAAGTGTTAGTGCTTGGTTCTGAATTGAAGCGAAATCTTGTCGTGATGGTGACTGGTTTGTCCGCGGTCGTCTTCACTTGGCTGGCATGGCGGCGGACCCGAATGCCCGAAACATTCTCCGGTAAAAGACACCACCTCTTAACCAGGATGCTCTGGTGTGCTGCCATCGCGTTCGCCTGTTCATTTGTAGCCAATCTGTTTGGTTATCTGACGCTCGCGCAAGTATTGAAGCAGACCACACTGATCAGCGCCTTCGCAGGAATAGTAACTATCGTTGCTGCCTACTCAGCCATGACTCTTGCGCATGCAATAATTCAGGCGACGCGGCTCAGATCCCTGTCTGTCATAGAAGCGCACGGCGCCACGATCCAAATCTGGCTGCAGCGAATGATAGTCGCAGCCGGGCTTTACTTTTGGCTGTCCATCACCCTCGATCTGCTGAGTGTCAAAGACACCGTCGTTGCGGCCCTTACAAGCGTGCTAACGGCTCGAATACCCGTGCCAGGGATGGACTTCTCGCTTAGCGATCTTCTGATTTTTGGTAGCGTCCTCATCGTTGGCTATCTCTTCGCGGCGGGAATTCGAGTCACGCTGCGGGAGGACGTGCTGTCTCGTTTTAAATTGCAACGCGGAATTCCCGCGTTGATTTCTGCGAGCGTTTACTACGTGTTGCTTGTGTGTGTTTTTCTGGTTGCGGTAAACGCAACCGGCGTGAAGCTCGATAAATTCACTTTGCTGACTGGAGCGGTGGGTGTCGGCCTGGGTTTCGGCCTCCAGAATGTCGTCAACAATTTCGCATCGGGACTGATTCTTCAGTTCGAACGTCCGATCAACGTCGGAGATTCTCTTGATGTAGGGACTATCTCGGGAACCGTCTCGCGGATAGGGTTTCGATCGAGCACGATCGTAACCGCGCAGGGAGCCGAGGTCATTATTCCCAACGCTACCCTGGTGTCCGGACAAGTGACGAATTGGACATTACACCAGACGTGCCGTCGGGTGGAGATTCCGGTCAGGGCTGCTTACGGCGCGGATCCACAACGTGTCAACCAATTGCTTCTGGATATCGCATCCAAGAATACAGATGTAATCAAGGATCCTCCGCCGGTTTCGATCTTCAAGAGCTTCGGCGAGAATGCGCTCGAGTTCGAACTGATGTTTTGGACGCCCTACGCGACACACCAGAAAGTCCGAAGCGAAGTCGGTATCAGTGTTCACGCAGCCCTTGTCGACGCATCGATTGAAATACCGCTTCCCCAACGGGAAATTCATGTTCGCGGGATAACTACTGAGGATAATAACGAACCCATGAACGGTCGGGCGGCAGAGACTGCGGTTATTCGCGCTCAATCGAGCCAGGTTGGATGAATATCCGATTACAATGGCACATCTGGAACACTTTCTTATTCCGATGACACACTCGGGATGACACACCTGTCCGCCGTATCTCTCTCAAAATAAACGCTAGCAGTTAGTGGCCCCACGTCTGCATTAGTACCGAGGTGTCCTGTTCCACGCAGAAGCGACACATATCCCCCACAGGAAGCGTGAAAACATGCATCTCGTTACAAGTTCACAATTCACACATCTGTTAAACAGTTCTGATGAGTCGCTCGTGCGAATGGCAAAGGGCGGAAGCGATGAAGCCTTTGAAGAGTTGATGAGACGATCCTGGGACCGGTCGGTCGGCTTAGCATATTGCCGCCTTGGTAATCGGGAAGACGCTATTGACGAAGTGCAGTGGTCTTATTGGAAAGCTTATACGCATCTGGGCACATTTAGTGAAGAAGCGAAGTTTTCAACTTGGGTTGGCCGGATTGTTATCAATCGGTGCATAATGAAGCTCCGCTCGCGGAAACGAGCCAAAGTTCTATCATTCGACAACACGCCCAACGCTCCCGAAGGACTGCAAGTGCGCGACACGCATCGCTGGTGCGATCCCGAAGAACAGTTCGGCAGCCATGAGATCAGTACGCTCGTTCGCAATGAATTGCGCTGTGTTCCCAAACTACTGCGCACGGCGGTTGAGTTGCGTCACATGAAGGGACTTTCTCTCGACGAGATCGGCGTTCAACTCGGAATCAATGTCGGCGCGGTGAAAACGAGAGTCAGTCGTGGCAATAAATATCTAAGAGAGCGCATGACTCGTCACCTGGGGCAGCGTGGAGTCGCCTCACTCGCCCGTTAACATTCGTTCAAAGATCGTATAACTTTGGCTTCCCGAAAGCATCTGAAGTTCGGAAAAGTAAACAAACACCGGGGTGGTGATGAGACGGGGGCTGGGCATTTCCATGAGTTCCGCGCCAAGGAAGCCAAAGGAGGAGGATGCTCGTTATGCGAACTTCTTCCAAGTCGGTTATAACGCGTTTGAGTTCTTGCTGGAGTTCGGCCAGCGCGAAGGAAGAATTCACACTGCCATTTATGTCAGCCCCCAACATGCCAGAATGCTGTCGGATCTGCTGGTGGGGGCTCTGAAGGAGTACAGCGAGGAACAGGTAGCGGGTCGAGCGCCAACGCCAACGCCCTAATCTCCTGCAGTTAAATCCTGCGTATTATGCCGTCTTCGTAAAACTTTTGAGAGGTTCGGCCGGCTTCTGCTGATCAGTCGTACCGCCTTCTGATACGGCGCTATCCTCTGAGCGCTTGATCTGATAGCGTGCGATCTGCCTGTACAGCGTGGATCGCGACCACCGCAGTAGCTCCGCCGTTCTCGTCACATTCCATTGAGTGGATTCGAGAGCCTCGAGAAGGACGTCCTTCCGGCGAAGTTTCCGCGTCGGGATAACCGCGGCGGAGATCTTCACCTGTGGTGGGCCTTCGACGGCTGAAGATCGCAAGATTCGAAGATCACTATCAGAGATTCGATCGGTCGTGCACACGACCGCCGCGGCCTCGATGACATTTCTCAGCTGGCGTACATTTCCCGGCCAGTCATGACGAACCAGTGTGTTCAATGCCTCTGGCGTCACACCCTCGATTTGGCGTCCGTAGATCCGGTTCATCTCGCGTATGAAATGATCCGTGAGAATCGGGATATCGGACTGCCGTTCACGGAGCGCGGGCAAGTGTATTCGGCTGACATCTATGCGATAGTACAGGTCGCTCCTGAACCTATCCTCGGCGACGAGCTTTTCTAGATCACGATGCGTAGCCGTGATCAACCGGATGTCAATCGGTACCGCTTTGGTCGCGCCAAGCGGATGTATTTCCCGCTGCTCCAAGGCCCGCAACATCTTCGACTGCGCCAGCGCGCTCATGTCTCCGATTTCATCCAGAAACAGGGTGCCGCGATCGGCGAGTTTCATTTGTCCGGCTTGGCGTGAGACGGCTCCGGTGAATGCCCCTCGTTCGTGGCCGAACAGTTCGCTTTCAAGAAGGTTGTCAGGAATAGCCGCGCAATTCACGGTTACGAACGATGCTTGTCTACGACGACTGTTTTGGTGGAGCAAACGAGCGACGATCTCTTTGCCTGTTCCGGACTCGCCGCTAATGAGAACGGTGCTGTTTAACGGTGATATTTTACGTATGAGTTCCTTCACATCTTGCATCGCTTGGGAAGCACCGACCAGTTCCCCCAGTTCGTCGAAAGGCCGTTCGGCCGGCAGCGCCCGCTCTATCGCTTCAGCCAATTCCAATGAGTCGACGGGAGCCTTGAGATATTCAGAAACGCCAGCTCGCAAGGCTCCGATCGCGATGGCCTCCGTACTGCAATCTGCAATGAAGATGACTTTTGTCGCGCAGCTGATATTCCGAATTTGGTGTGCCGCCTCAATGACTTTGAATGGGTCGCAGTCCAGCAAACCAAGAACCACCACGTTCGGCTTGTCAGACAAAACGAATCCCAGCAAGCCGGAAATTGTGTCACATTCGTGAATTCCGATGTTTTTCGCGAAACGCTCTGTGACCGCCTTACGCCGTAAAGTCGATGTATCCGCGAGCACGATCTTGATCTCTTTTGTCATAGAGGCCTCTTTTTGTGCCAATCTCTACAGTGCTGGAGCAGACATTTCCGATAAATGCAGACCGTCGTGGTCTAACGTCAATGCACTAGTTAAGCCATGGCCCTTGAAATAGGGCTGCTGCCAAGGGTATAATCCGACGGATCGATAGAAGAAATAGTACTAGAACCGAAGGATCTTCGTGAGTAATCAGTACCGAAATTACCGTGACCGAGGGAACAAACTCGTGGGCGCGAGTTCGGATTACTCATGTGATCACGATAAGAGCGTCAAGTACTTATCGGGACATACGTAAGAGGATCCCCAATGGCTCGGACGGAGCACACAAACATCCCGGAACCAGACTCATACAACTCTTCGGCTGGAGAGTTTGAAGCCGAAGTACGCCAACAGCTCCAACGTATTCTACGCAGCGCTTTGTTCGCCAAGTCTGCTCAGGCTGCGAATCTTCTTACATTCCTCGTCGAAGAAACCTTGGCCCCCGGGTCATCCCAAAGCCTGAAAGAGTATTCGATCGCCGTGCAGGTACTCGGACGCTCCACGAAATTTGATCCCACAGAAGACAACATCGTGAGGGTCGAGGTTCGTCGAATCCGATCGAAACTCGAGCGTTATTACAAAGAGGAAGGGTTCGGCGATCCAATTGTAATCAGTATTCCAAAAGGAGCGTATGTACCGCTCTTTCGAATGCGCGGTGACGGGGAATCGGACTTATCCGGACGGACGATCTCTCATTACGAACTGGTCCGACGAAAGTGCTCTAATCGGTGGCAGGCGACGTACGAGGCCAAGTGCCTTCATCTCCATCGCGGCGTAACCGTAATAATCCCGACGCGATTTGCGCTTGAGGACGAAATCAAACGCACTGACTTACTGTCGGGCGCACAGTTAGGACTTGTCGATCACCCCAGCGTAAGCGCGATCCACGACATTGAAACTAGTGATGCGCGAATCATCATCGCGCTCAGCCGCATGCCAGGGGAACCCTTGGGGCCGTACGTAATCAGAGAAGAGATTACGTCTGATCAGACCCTGCACTTTGCCCAAGCGCTTGCTATTGCTATCGCTTCCGGGCATAAATCGGGTGCGGTTCATGGAATTCTTTGTCCCGATCTGGTGAATGTCGATACCGGCATCAACGATGAATCACGTCTTCAACCGTACATTCTGCCCTTCGGTCTATCTACCTTAGTTGTTATCGAGCAGAAGGAGTTTGACGGTTTCAGGCCACCGGAGTGGATTGAGGGTTTCAGACCCGATCTGCGGTCAGATGTGTGGTCGTTTGGCGCATTGATTTGGTTTGCGGCCCATCGCGAACCGCCGCCGTCCGAATCTCAGAAAAATCGGGTCCAGACGGACTCGATGCCTCCGCAACTGGCTGGGATCGTTGCGCGCTGTCTCGATCCCGATCCATCGCGGAGATACGCGAATGTCCTCGAGATTTTGGAGGATCTCTTTGCACCGACACCGACACAGGCGATAGAAGCCGCTACACAGGCTCCAGTCACCGATCGCCGAACCTTGCTGCTGGTGACGGTTCTTTTGTCGGCTGTGCTCATCCTTGCAATTCTGGGTAGTATCGGTTTTCGGAAAACGAACCCGACCGGGTCTCTGCCGCGCATAATTGTTCTCCCTCTGGAAAACGTTGGAGGTGATCCAGAAAGTCAGTCGTATTGTCGAGCAGTTTCCGAACGTCTCGGTTCCATTCTGGCAAAAGAGGCAGGTGTTCATCTGGTGCCTTCGCGAAACCTCGATTCGTTAAGCCGGGACCAGTTCTCAACCCAGTTCCTGCACCGGAAACTTCACATCGACTATGTCGTTGAAGGTACGCTCCTAAAATCTGAATCGCGATTTGAGGCTACGTTAAGACTTGTCGACGTGTCAAATGGAAGCTATGCGTGGTCTGACACCTACGAGGGGTCATGGCCAAACGTTTCGGGGAACCTCGACGAGTTCGTGGAAAAGGCAGCGCGCGCGATCGATTCAGCGGCTCAAGCGGCGAAGTCGAACGCTCCGGTGAATACCCAGGTGAACGCGCAAGCGTATGACGCATGGTTGAAAGGTCGATTTGCGGCCACAGAGTATTGGAATTCTTCCCGACCAGCGCTTTTTGACGACGCCGAACGACGTCTCACGAACGCCATAGAATTGCAGCCCAAGTATGTGGACGCGATAGTTGACCTGGGTCAGCTGTATCTGAGCGCTGCCTATCCACCGCAAGGCCACCAGGCTGTAATGCTGCAGAAGGCAGAAAAGCTCGCGGACGAGGCGCTAGCGCTGGAGCCCCAAAACGGTCCCGCCCAAGCCCTACGCGGTAGCGTCTATACAGACACCGGACGCACGCTTCTCGGGCTTCCACATCTGTATCGCGCCCAACAGCTGGTTCCGGATGATCCCAATCCGTACAATTACCTCGCCATTGCCTATGAGGCGCTGGGATTCTGGGAAGCCGCGTTGTCAGAAAGAGAGCGTGCCGCACAGCGAGACCCTTTGTTGAGGGGCATTCCCGGAGGTTCTGCAATTCTACTCGCGCACCTCGGCCGGCATAGTGAAGCGTTTCAAGCAGTGAATTCGCTGGAAGCCGGCACCGCTACTTGGAATTTCATTATGGCCAACCTGTATATGATGAGCGGCCAACCAGGTAGAGCCGAAGCGATACTGGAGCGGGCTAAAGAACGAGAGCCAGCGACATTGACAACGACATACGACTCGTTAATCGCACTCGCTCGAGCAGAACAAGGCCATCCGGAAATCGCCAGGGAGATGATTGGAAAGCTTGCCACCGACGAAAGGACCCGACGCGACTCTGTGGTGTTGCTGTACGCCTTAGCGGGCGAAAAAGACTTGTTAATCGGTCAAATCTCGAAGCACGCCTACATTCGGAACTATCGCTGGCTGGTCACGCAGCCGCTTCTGCGGCCATATCGCGACTACCCACCTTTCCAGAAACTTGTGTTCGAGTTATACGCAGAGTGGCAGCGGAACCTCGCCGAAGTCGGACCGTCCTTGCCTCAAAAGCCAGCACAGTTACCGAGCGCCCTGCAATACTTGTCGCAGTAGCGAACGTGACTCGCTACGGCTGCCTTTTCATTTTCTAAACTCATCGTGTTACCTCTGGCATCTAAGCGATGTCCGCCGGTATTGAAGTCCGGCGCGCTAACACGCGAAACAAAGGAAGCCGAAGGATGAAACTCTCTACATGGATGACAGTAGTTGCCGCCACCACCGGGCTCGCATTGGCACAGGACGTTCGAAACAACTTCGATGCGCAGGCAGATTTCTCAAAATTTAAGACGTACAAGTGGGTGGAGAACAAGGCATCTGAAAAACCTGACGATTTGACCGCTCGGCAAATCGTCGAAACGCTCGATGCCGAGCTCGCCAAAAAAGGCCTGACCAAAACGGACGGTGACAACGCCGACCTCTTTATCGGCTATCAAACGGCGATCAACACGGAGAAGGAGATCAATTCGTTTGATACCGGCTATGGTTACGGTCCAGGATGGCGGTACGGGTATGGCGGAATGGGTGGGATGTCGACTTCAACAACGTCCACGTTGTACATCGGCGCGCTGGCGCTCGACATGTACGATTCAGGTAAAAAGCAACTGGTTTGGCGAGGGGTCGCTACAAAAACCCTCGACATGAAGGCGAAGCCTGAGAAGCGCCAGAAGAATTTGGTGAAGGCCGTAGCCAAGCTACTGAAGAATTATCCGCCGAAGCAGAAATCGTAGGCGAAACACTTCCTAATCGCGGTTGTCGTCATAAAGCGCAACCGCGGTTTATTCTGATCAAGCAGCTTGTCCTGCATACGAAGGCAAGCACAACAGCCACGTTTCGATCACTCCCTTGCCCTTGACCTCGATAACCCCGCGTTCGGAGAACTCGAACTCATCCGCTAACCGCTCATAGACAGGTCGGGTCACCTGGATCATCCCGGCAATACCATGCGACTCCATCCGGCTCGCCACGTTGACGGTATCACCCCACAAATCGTAGATGAATTTCGTTGAACCGATCACGCCGGCAACGGCAGGACCGGAATTAATCCCGATTCTTACGGAGAGGTCTGCGCCTGTTTCTTCTGAGAAGTCTCGCACGTCCTGAAGCATTCGCAGCGCTAGCTTTACCATTCGGCGGCTATGATCCTCATATGGTGTCGGCAATCCCGCAACGGCCATATAAGCGTCACCGATCGTCTTGATCTTTTCGACGCCCAACTCCTGCGCCGAGGCATCGAATCGTGTGAAAAGTCGGTTCAGCAGGTCCACCATATCTCGGGGCGAAGTTCTGCGATGACAGACTTGTGAAACCGACAATGTCAGCGAACAATACCGTAACTTCGGCAAAGCTGTCGGCGATCTTCGTCTCGCCGCCTTTTAATCGCTCGGCAATCGGACCTGGAAGAATGTTGAGGAGCAGGCGCTCATTTTCGCGATTCTTTTGTTCGATAATTTCCGTCTTCTCGCGGATACTTGTCACCATATGGTTAAAGGTGCGCGTAAGTCGTCCCAGTTCATCCTTGGTGGTGATTGGGACTTGCACCGACAAATCGCTCTCCGATACACGCTGCGCTGCCGTGACGAGGCGATTCACCGGTCCCAAAATCGCTCGTGTCAACGCCAGTGCAATCAATGACGTCATGGCAAGGGAAAGCAAGCCCAGCCAGATGAGCGATCGGCGAAACTGATCGACGGGCGCAAGGGCTTCAGACAAATCGATTCTCGAGGCGATTGTCCAGTGGAGTCCCGGTATCTTGAGGGGCATGTACGATACGAGGCTTGCCTTTCCCGCTGATCCAATCTGAACACGAGTGCCTTCTTCGCCCCTGAGCGCCGCCTCCACCGACGGAAGCCGCACCTGTTGTTGGAGGACAGTGGAGTTGTAGGCGCGTATCCGTTCGATTGTGTTTGCTGGTATTCCGCGCGCGCGCATCTGGGACAGAGCTTCTTCGCGACGCTGAAGAAAGCCGCGAGCATTGGAGCGAAGCAAAAAGTCAGAACCGACGATACCGGAATCGCCGCTTCTACCGAGACCGTCCCGTTCCCACCCGCGCTCGCCTGATATCACCTTGTCGATCTCGTCGTTAGGCACCTGTACCGCGAAGACACCCACGACGTCGCCGTCGTCTCTGATGCTGGAAGCCGCAAAAGCGGCCGGCGCTCCATACGAGGGCTCGTACATCTCAAAGTCAGCCACGCTGACTGAACTGATGTCCTTCGAATCGCGCGCCTGCTGCACCGCTTTCGCAAAGCCGGTGTCCTTGTATGGGCCAACGTAGAGACTTGTGGCGAAATCCACCTCCTTTTGAACGCTGTATATGATCTGACCGCTCTTTGTGTCTATCAAAAACAAGTCGTAATATCCGAACTCTTCGATGATCTTCCGGAACGAATTGTGATAGAAGGCGTGCACGCGACTGTAGCCTGGAAGATCGTCGGATGCCCCCAGGGCAAGCTTACTGCCGGCAGGTAACGGGTTACCAGAAATGAATGCCCGTTGCAGAAAGAACGCGCTGGGAGTGGGAGGCAAATAGTCTTCAAGGGCCGCGCGCGGAGTAACGAGCTTATGAAGTCGCGGTAGGTACTCATTCTGGTAATACGTGGCGACTGAAGCGCGAATCTCCGGAGACGGATGCTTTCCATCCAGCTTTTTGATCTCCTCCCGGAACTCACCGAATGCGTCCTTTACCATCCGGCTTTCTCTCAAAGTACGGACTTGGCTTCGCACGTTTCTGAAGTAAGCTTCGATCTGGTACGCCTTCGATCTGCGTATACCGGTGAGCTGATTCATCGCGGTTTGCGTCAGACCGCGCTTGCCCATCTCATACCCAAAGAAGCCAGTAATTACAACAGCTCCGGCGCCTACCAGCAGCAGAATGCACAACAGTTTGTATTTGATGCTCATAGGGTGGGACTATCTCCTGGCGAAGGTCTCCATGGCTTCACAACTCATACTCGGCGCCCGGAACACCGATCTCGAGATGCGGCAGGTTCAATTGCCGAAGCTCACCAACGGTTACTTCATAAAATCGCGGCTTGATGTGAATAGCAATCAGCTTATGAATGTCCGGCATCTTTGCAATCTCTGCCGGGAAAAGACCGGGAGTCAAATGGGCTGAGTCATCGGCGAGCTTGGCCATTGCGTCTGGGAAGCTCGCTTCCAGAAAAACCGATCTCGGTTCCGGAGCCATTTTGGCGACTTGCCAAATGCGACTGGTTGGTCTGGAGTCAGCGCCGAAAACGACTGTCGATGAGCCATCGGTAACGACATACCCATAGGTAGGTACGATATGGTCGACAACGACTGGTGTGACGGTAAGGCCATTTACACGAACCGGAGATTCCGGCTCAATGGCGCATAATTTCAAAAGCGGATTACTGGGTGTAGGCAGGCGGACAAAGTCCGGCCATATCAGGCCATTGAACAGATGCTTCTGTAGATCGGCGAGCGAAGACGGGTGTCCGTACGCTGTAACCGTCTCTAGTTTCGGATCATACACATTCTCGAGAAACACCGGCAGTGACGCAATATGGTCCAGGTGGCAGTGCGTTATAAACACGTGTCGGATGTTCGACTGTTGTTCGATCGTCCCGCTTAGTCCGATGGCGCCGGCGTCTATACCGATGTTGCCATTCACGACGTAAGAGCTGAAGTATTGCCGGCGGTGGTCTCCCGCTGCCGTTGAAGCATTGATCAGAACCTTCATAGTTTGCCCGCTGCCATTTTTGCACCGTTAAGATGCTGCAGATCTGTAAAGTCCTCAGAAAGTTTGTGAGGACCAGTTTTTTCAACAGGTTAGCCTCGAATGTTACTGTGACCTAAAAAAAAAGTATCTTCGGTCACCTTCGGGCATCTCTCTACCGGTTTTGCTTGATTCCCAGGAGACTAGAAAATGACGCAACGTTATTTACCGCTAATCGCCTCCACATTCGTGCTGGCGCTCTCAACCACAGTAGTCGATGCTGCCGTCTACAACAAGAAGACGAAGCTAACCTTTAGCCAGCCCGTACGCGTGCCTGGAACGGTGCTTTCTGCCGGGTCTTACATCTTCAAGCTTGTCGACTCGCAGTCCAATCGGAACATCATCCAGATCATGAACACGCGTGAGAACAAGCTTTATACGACGGTACTCGCCATACCGGACTACAGGCTGAATCCGAGCAGTCACACAATCATGACATTCGGCGAAACCGGCTCTGGTTGTCCGGCCGCCGTGAAGGCGTGGTTCTATCCTGGAGATAACTCCGGAAATCGCTTCGTATATGGAAAGAAAGAAGCGGAGGAGATGGCAAAGTCTTGCCAGCAGCCAGTTCCGCACGTTGCAACTGAGGTTGCAGTGGCTGCCGTAAAGGCTCCGGAAGTGAAGGAGTCAAACTCCACAGAACCCGCGGTAGTTGCGCTAGTTCAGGCTCCTATCAAAACGGCGACTCCCGAAGCGAAGGAAGTGGAGTATACTCCGCAAACGTTTGCGAAGCCTGATGCGGATGATCGTAGTGGCGTCTCGGGTGAGGTTCCCTCCGCGCCTCCTCCGGCAAAGCTGCCAAAGACGGCGTCAAACATCCCGGCCTATACAATGATGGGAAGCTTATTCCTTGGAATCGGCTTACTCGGTCGACGACTCTTTGCGCGTTCCTGAGTAGAACGGCGTCCATTCGGTTATTCACTGACCGTCTTGGCTAACGGCATCGGCGACAACCTTGGCTAATAGTCTTGGCTAACAATGTGCTCCGCGACAAGCAGTTTTTGACAGTCGGACGACTCCTGCAATCCGTCACGGCGCCGATCCGTGCGTTCCTATTCAGTTCGGCTACCGCGACGGTCTCGGAGGCATGGAGTAGCGGCCACGTCCCGAAAAAGTTGCGGCGCCTCAGTTCCGTCGTGGCGACGATTGGTGCGTTCATTCTCACCTTCGTCGCCGCGACGGTTTCTGACGGCTGGATTCTACAAAGCCGCGGCCAGCAGGAATTCAAAACTCTTGCCGCCCCGGCTGCGCCCGCCTCGGCTTCCAAAAAAAAGCCAAAACGCGGTGATCTACTGGGGAGGCTGCTGGTTCCCCGTCTCAAAATGTCTGTCATCGTACTGGAAGGTTCCGATGACGGTGTACTGAAAAAGGGCCCCGGGCACATCGAAGAAACTGCATTTCCCGGGGAACTTGGAAATGTTGCGATTTCCGGCCATCGCGACACCCACTTCCGGCCGCTACGCGAAGTTAGGACCGGCGACGAAATCATTCTACAGACGAAAACCACATCCCAGAGCTACTACGTGCAGAGCTGGGACATCATCGATCCAACTGATATGCAGATTTTGGATCCAACGCCGGGACCAATGCTTACGCTCGTGACATGTTACCCGTTTGAATTCATAGGCAGTGCTCCGATGCGCTATATTATTCGTGCCACACCGCGCACCGGTCCGGTAGGAGCCGCCACTCATGCAAAAGATTAAGAAGGCGCTGATCCTCGGTTTGGTTAGCCTAAGCGCGACCTTGGCGCAAGAGCCAAACCCCGACACATTCGTCCTGCGCAGCGACGTAAACGTCATCGTTCTTCATGCGACTATCCAGGACCGCGACGGTGGTTTCGTCAGCGGATTGGAACAGAGCGCGTTCAAGATCACCGAGGATGGTGCGCCGCAACAGATTACCGTCTTCAGCAGTGAGGATGTGCCGGTAGCGGTCGGGCTCGTTATCGATAACAGTGGAAGCATGACCAGACGTCGTGCAGACGTCATTACCGGCGCGTTGATATTCATTCGCGAAAGAAAGCCTGACGATGAGATCTTTGTCGTTAATTTCAAGGACAGCGCCGAACTTGCGCTGCCGCCGGATCGCCCTTTTTCTACCGACGTTGTCGAACTTCGCACCGCGTTGATGAAGAGCGAAGTCGGGGGCCAGACGGCCTTATACGACGGAATCGCGTTAGCCCTGAACCACCTTGACAAGGCAAAGTTGCGCAAGAAAGTTCTGCTCGTCGTATCTGACGGCGCCGATAATCGGAGTAAAGCGAAGCTCGAAGATGTTGTCAAGATGGCCGATCGCGCAGGCGTCCTGATGTACACCATCGGTCTGTTTGACGAACATTCGGAAGATAGGAATCCGGGAGTTTTAAGAAGGCTCGCGCGGCAGACCGGAGGCTTGGCCTACATGCCCAAGGACCTCAAAGAGGTGTCCACGATCTGTTCCCAGATCGCGCGCGATATCCGCAATCAATACACTATCGGTTACTCATCCTCTAAAGCCTCGGCGGACACCGCGTTTCATCAGGTCAAGCTGACTGCCGTAGACAAGCGTGGCCGCCAATTGCAGGTCAGGTCAAGGACCGGCTTCTACGGCGTGAAATGATCCGACCGCAGGTTATCGCTTCCGAGCAGGACCCTCAACCATCGTGATGTTGGTTGTCAGTTCCGGCTTACGTGAGCCGATTTCCTGGTCCTTGTATTGAAGCTGATAGAGCTTCCAATAAATTCCTCGCAGGGCAAGCAACTGCTGATGTGTACCCGTCTCACGCAGCCGACCTTTATGCATGACGAAGATTCTGTCTGCGCGCTGGATTGTCGAGAGGCGATGCGCGATGACGATTGACGTGCGCCCTGCAACCAGCCGTCCAAGAGCCTCGCGAACCCTTATTTCCGTCTCGGTGTCAACGCTGGATGTTGCCTCATCAAGCACCAGAAATTGAGGATTATGCGCCAGCGCGCGGGCGAAGCTCATCAGCTGTTTCTGACCCGTCGAGAAGCCTGCTCCGCGCTCCCGCACCGGTGTTTCGTAGCGTTCAGGCAATCCTTCGACATAGTCGCGCAGATTCACCTCGTCCGTAGCTTTCTCGATCACTGCCTGGCTGATTCCCGGAGTACCGAGCCGGATGTTGTCCGCAATCGTTCCGCTGAAAAGGTATGGATCCTGCAACACGATACCGAACCGCTTCCGAAGTGTTGTCAGATCGTAGTCACGGACGTCGATTCCGCCGATCCGTATCGATCCCTTTCTGGACATCATAGAAGCGAAGCAGCAGATTCGTCAGTGTCGTCTTTCCCGCTCCCGTGTGGCCGACGACTGCGATAGTTTCACCCTCTTCGATGGTGAAGCTGACATCTTGCAGGACCCAATCGTTGTCTTTGTAGGCGAACCAAACGTGGTCGAACTCGATGCGCGCGCTTGCCGGCTTGGTTGCAACCGAGTTTGGCGGACTCGTAACATGCGGCTGTGTGTCGAGCAGTTTGAAGATTCGCTCCGAGGCCGCCATTGCGGACTGCAGGATGTTGTATTTTTCGCTTAAGTCCTGAATTGGCCGGAAGAAGCGCATCCCGTATTGAAAGAATGCGATCAGGACGCCCACAGTCAAGGTTCCCGCTACGATCTGAACACCGCCCCAAGCCAGCATCGCAGCCAATGCGAGCATGCTGAGCCATTCGACAATAGGGTAAAACCATCCGTAAGCGGAGATCGAATCTTTGAATGCGTCCATGTGCTCGCGATTGATTCCTCGAAATTCTTCGGAGCTCTTCTTTTCGCGATTGAACAATTGCAGCACCGCGATGCCATTGACATGTTCCTGCAGGTACGCGTTGATCTTGGCGATAGCGACACGAGTTCGGCGGTAACTGAGCGAGACCGAACGACGGAACAATGCGGTTACCAGGATGACGAACGGCATCACCGCAAGCATGATTAGTGTCAAGCCAATGCTGAGTTTGAACATCGCCAGAATGACAAATGTGATTACGAGAAGATCGCCGAGGATCGTGACGATTCCTGAACTGAAAAGCTCGTTGAGAACGTCGACGTCGGTGGTGACGCGCGTAACGAGCCGACCTACCGGGTTGCGATCGAAGTATTGAACGTCCAGTTTTTGTAAGTGCGTCATCAACTCTCGACGCAGATCGAACATGGCATACTGACCCGTCCGCTGCATGAGGTATGTTTGACCGAACTCCAGAAACAGGGCTCCGATCACGACAACCAGATACACCAGAGATATCTGCGCCAGACCTGTCCACGGGTTCGACTGCAAGCCAGGAATCGAATGGCGTTTGACACTCTGCGATCGGGCGCACAAGATAACGATCGATCGCCATCTTCATCAGCAGCGGGCCGGCGATCTGTAGCGCCGAGTTGATTGCCAGTAAGACCAACGAGATGACGACGTATCTGCGATAAGGCCACAAATAACGCAACAAACGCCGCGTCAATCTGCGATCGTAGATTTTACCTACGACTTCCTCTTCCATGGAGACTAGTGTAACAGTGGCCAAGTGCTAAATTGGTCACACGTGGACATAGCGTGGACACATTGAGCGGAGTCTTGGTCGTCGACAAGCCGTCCGGTTGGACTTCGCATGACGTTGTCAATAAGGTCCGGCGCTTCGCAAACACGAGAAAAGTAGGCCATCTTGGCACCCTCGATCCCATGGCCACAGGAGTTTTGCCACTCCTCATCGGCCGCGCGACGCGCTTAGCGCAATTTTTTGGAAAGGCCGACAAGATCTACGAGGGTTCTATCGATTTCGGCCACTCGACAGACAGCTACGATGCCGAAGGTAAGCCAACGTCGCCGGATGTCGCAGTGGACTTAGATCGCTCCGTCATTGAAGATCTGCTGGGATCGTTCCGCGGTCGAATTTGCAGACTCCGCCGCCTGTATCGGCAAAAAAGATTCAAGGCACGCCGCGCTTATAAACTAGCCAGCACAGAACATTGACGTACAAGCTCACGCCGGTCGAGATTGAGATTTTCGACATTGATTTGCTGCGGCTCAGATGGCAACGAAATCGATATACGTGTTCATTGCGCGTCAGGGACCTATGTACGAAGCATCGCGCACGACCTGGGACAGTCTCTGGGTCCGGGTGCTTATCTGAAACAGGCTGCGGCGAACTGCTTCGGGTGGATTCGATCTGTCAATGTCGAAGACACTCGACGAGCTTTCGCATCTATCGAAGGACGATCGGATTTCCGAGGCGCTTATTCCGGCGGCAGAATTACTCCCGGAATTTCCTACTGAGCACGTAGATGCCGCAACGGCGGGCTTTATTCGACAAGGAAGAGATTTCCGAGTGTCTCCGTTTCGGTCCGGTTACGCCGTCAAGATTTGTGAAGGCTGCTCTCGCACGAAGGCGAGTTGCTGGCGATCGGTCAGGCCAAGCTGCCGAATGTTTATCATCCGATTTTGGTTTTGTAGCGACGGAATGAATGAAACTTAATCGCAACTTTAGGCATTGTTCATCGCTATTGACTAACCTGAAGGTGTGGCCTGTCGGAACAGTAGTCGTGTGTTTGTATCGTCAGCTTTGCTGGGGAAGTGATCACCGCGCAGGATCCGCCTCCTGCAACTGAACAGAATTACGAGTTTGTTTCCGGCACAATCACCGAACTTCCTCCGGGCCGCATTGTCGTGAATCGCGCGGTTATCGGCAAGCCGGCCGAGGACCGAACATTCCTGATTACCGCCGAAACGAAGATCGAAGGCAAACTGCGAACGAACGCTCGGGTGACGGTTGGCTTTAAGCCGGGTGAGGAAGGCGACGTGGCCATGCGCATCATTGTTCGATCAAAGTAATCCTAATCTACTGCGTTACAAAATGCCAAGTGGGGCAGGATTTTATCCTGCGGCCGATTTGTAATCGGCCCCGCTCTACCCATCAGTCCGTTTCTTTGCGATCTCACGCCGCTTCTTCGCCCAGCCTTCTTTGTTCGGACCTGCCTCCGCGGCCGATTGCCAGCGCATCTTCCGGAACGCTTGTGGGTGATCACCGAACCTGCTGCGATATAGGCTCCTGGTCCCACTTCCACCGGAGCAACAAGCGTCGAATTGCTACCGACAAATGATCCCTCTCCGATCTGCGTCTTATGCTTTTTCGACCCATCGTAATTGCAGAAGATTGTTCCCGCTCCGATATTGGAACCTGCGCCGATCTCGGAATCGCCCAGATACGCTAGATGTCCAGCTTTCGCGCCGGCGCCAAGACGCGTTTTCTTCAACTCGACAAAGTTGCCGACGTGAGCGTTTTCTCCGACCTGGTTGCCGGGACGCAGCCGGGCAAATGGACCGATGGTGGCTCCGCGTTCGATACGTGAATCCTGCGCCACCGTGTAGGCGCGAGATTTCGACACGTTCCGCGACTGGCAGTTCTTCAGGATCGAACCCGCGCCAATCACGCAATCTTCGCCAATGACAGTATTTCCGAGCAGCTGCGCGAACGGCTCGATGATCGAATCCATCCCGACCTGGACCTTGGAATCGATCGTGACGGTCTCCGGACGCCGGATCGTTACGCCGCGCAACATCAACTCGCGCGT
The DNA here is from genome assembly GCA_963844855.1 of Bryobacteraceae bacterium. GTDB lineage: Bacteria > Acidobacteriota > Terriglobia > Bryobacterales > Bryobacteraceae > DASQDN01. The sequence goes on along the minus strand of CAWJQP010000085.1, from coordinate 243,553 downwards.
CTTTCGTTCCCGGAAGATGTTGTCCACGAGCGCCAGCTCGGCTCGCGTATTGATGCCGATCAGTTCGTCGGCGTTGGCGTGAAGCAGAGCGCGCACCTTGTAGCCTGCTGCGTTAAACAAGTCGACAATATCGGTCAGATAATACTCGTTCGAAGCCGGATTGGGCTTGATCTCGGAAAGGTGCTTCCATACGAGCGGCGCTTCGAAGCTATAAATCCCTGAGTTGATCTCCCGAATCTTCTTCTGGTCGGCAGAAGCTGCTTTCTCTTCAACGATTGCTTTCAACGAGCGGTCCGCATCGACCACAGCGCGGCCGTATCCGGTTGGATTCTCGAGTTCGGTCGTGATCACCGTAGCGGCTGCCTGACTGGCTTCGTGATCCGCAAGCAATTTCTCGAATGGTGCTGACGGAAAGCAGCGGACAATCGCCGTAGAGAACCACGAGTCGCCCGTCGTGGTCAGGAACGGTGGTACGGCAGATCTCGAGCGCATGACCGGTGCCTTTTTGCTCGGTTTGAATCGCGAAACGAACTCCCGTGTTTGCCAAGACCTCCTGCACTCGCTCGGCTTGGTGACCAACGACCACCACGACACGGTCCGGGCTCGTGAGCGCAAGAGCAGAGTTCACGACGTGCTCGACTAAGGTCAGGCCACCGGCTTCGTGCAGCACTTTGGCTGTTCGGGATTTCATTCTGGTGCCGAGACCGGCTGCCAGGATAACGACTGTCAGATTTGGCTTCATTTCGTATTCGCTTTTAATGCGCGTCGACGCTGACGCCTTCCTTCCCCTGCAAGGTGGATTGCAATGTCGGCGATGGCTGCGGGATCATGCCGGATCTTTTTCCCAAAGGACGCGAATGGTCGCGCAATGACGCGGACGCCGAGTTGTTCCAACCGCTCGATATCATTTTCTACCGGCAGCGCGCGCTGCATCGCATATTTGCGCTTGAGCAAGATCGAAATCGGGGATGTGCTGATGGCGACCGCATCAATCAATTTCCGTCCTGCATGTTTTTGGATCGCGTCGATGTGGTCCGAGGCACGGAAATCGATTGTCTCGCCCGGTTGCCACATCAGGTTCATGAAACACAGCTTAATTGCCGGTGATTGTTCGATCGCCTCAGGAATACCCTTGACCAGCAGGTTCGGAATGATGCTTGTGAACAGCGACCCCGGCCCAAATGTTATGAGATCGGCGTTAGCAATCGCTTCGAGGGTCTCCTGCATCGGCTTTACACCGGGAGGCTTCAACCGTATTCGCTGGATTCGCGCTCTGCTCTTTGAAATCTTGGTTTCGCCTTCGACTTTCGACCCGTCGGCCAGAGTTGCCTGGAGGACGACGTTCGTTGAAGTGGACGGGAAGATCCTCCCGCAGGTCGCCAGAACGTCAGAGGCATGCTGAACAGCTTTCGCGAAGTCGCCCGTCAGATCGGTCAGAGCCGTTAGAAACAGATTTCCGAGGCTGTGTCCCTTGAGTCCCTTGCCGTGGTCGAATCGGTACTGGAATAACTGTGCCAGCATTGCTTCGTCTTCGGACATGGCAACAAGGCAGTTACGGATATCTCCAGGAGGCATCATCGCGAAGTCGCGCCTCAGCCGGCCGGAACTACCTCCGTCGTCGGTCACGGTCACAACGGCCGTCAGATCAAGGTTCGCCGCAGGATTCGATGAATTCACATCGCAGCGCATGTACTGCTTCAGACCGTGAAGGAGACTCGAAAGGCCGGTTCCGCCGCCAATGGCGACGATTCGGAGCGGCTCGAGCTGGGATCGTCGCGTCGTCACAAGTATCTAGAATCTCACGAGGGTCCGTATACTCATAGTGATGCTGAAATCGACAATCTTCCGCGAGTACGATATCCGCGGAATCGCTGATATAGAGCTCCTTAGTCCTGGGATCGAGCAGTTAGGCAAGGCCATCGGTACTCATATCGGCAGAAAACTCGGGAAAAAGATCAATGTTGGCCGCGATGTCCGCCTAAGTTCGAAACGCCTCCGGGATGCAATTGTAACAGGCCTTACGGCGGCGGGCTGTGAAGTTACCGATGTCGGAGAGGTACCAACGCCGCTGCTGTACTATTCGGTCCACCATTTGGGCTCGGATGGCGGCGTGATGATCACAGGAAGCCACAATCCGGCCGAATATAACGGGTTTAAGATCGTCGCCGGCTCCGGCACGATTCACGGATCGGAAATTCAGGAGCTTCGTCGTTTGATCGAGACGAATGACTTCGACTCGGGGTCCGGAACCTGCCGCGAGTACGACATCATGACGCCCTATGTCGAGGAAGTAGCCAGCCAGTTCAAGTTCGCCCGTCGTGTGAAAGTCGTGATCGACGCCGGGAATGGGGCCGCAGGTCCGGCGATGCATCGTCTCCTCGAAAAGCTCGACGTCGATGCGACGGAGCTGTTCTTCGAGATGGATGGCCGATTCCCAAATCATCACCCCGATCCTACGGTCGAAGAAAATCTCGAAGATCTGAAGCGGGCGGTAAGTGACACCGGAGCGGAATTGGGGATCGCCTTCGATGGCGATGGCGACCGAATCGGAGCGGTTGATGAAAAGGGCAACGTCGTATGGGGCGATTACCTCTTGCTGATCTACGCTCGGGAAATTCTGAGCCGGAAGCCGGGCGCGACGTTTATCGGCGAAGTGAAGTGTTCGCAGATCATGTACGACGAGCTCGAAAAGCTGGGCGGCCGCCCAATTATGTACAAGACTGGCCACTCGCTGATTAAAGCCAAGATGAAGGAAGAGCATGCGGAACTCGCCGGTGAGATGAGCGGCCACATGTTTTTCAAAGATCGATATTTAGGCTTCGATGACGCGCTCTATGCGGCCTGCCGGCTGATCGAGATAGTCGCCGCTTCCGGTCAGCCATTGTCGGCGCAGACAGCCGGACTGCCCTCCATGGTGACCACGCCTGAGATTCGGAACGATACGCTTGAGGAAGTCAAGTTCGACGTGGTCTCGCGCGTTCGTGATCATTTCCGACGCACACACAAGGTTGTGGACGTGGACGGCGCTCGAGTGCTGTTCGACGAAGGATGGGGCTTGGTCCGAGCATCGAATACGCAACCAGTGTTGGTAATGCGCTTCGAAGCGCGGACGCCTGAACTGCTAAACGAGTACCGTCGGCAAGTGGAAGCAGTTGTCGAGGACGTTAAGCTTCAGGTGGCGGCGAACAACGCCAAGTAGCTATTTACGGATCAGGAAGACACCGACTTCTGCCATCAAGTTGGGAAAGAGCTTAACTTCCGAGTCACCGCTCAGATAGATGGCCCGCTCGACGGGCCATTGCATCTTTCCAGCGAGCGATTCAAAGTCATGCACGGTGAGGAAGTGGATGTTTGGCGAGTCGTACCAGTCGTAAGGAAAGAGCTTTGTACGCGGCGCACGGCCAGACCAGAGGTGCGCTAATCTGACTGACCAGTGGCCGAAGTTCGGGAATGCGACGATAGCGCGGCGGCCGACACGCATCATCTCCTTCATGACTTTCAGCGGCTTTCGGACTTCCTGTAAAGTCTGGCTGAGGATGACGTAATCGAACGCGTCATCAGGATAGTCCGCCAGCCCCTGATCGATGTCGCCCTGGTAAACCGACACACCTCGCGCGATCGCCCTCTGCACCTTTGACCCGATAATCTCAACGCCGCGAGCATCTACACCTTTATGAAGCGCTAACCAGTGCAGCAACTCTCCTTCACCACAACCGACATCGAGGACGCGTGTATTCGGCTCAACAATCTGACTGATGATTGCGTAATCGCTGCGTCCGAGCACCTCGCGGACGGAAGGGTGTCTGAGCTCATGCGCCACGGCACTCATGACGCGCGAGCCACCTTTTCCCGGTACGTGCTCGCAAGAAAACCGCGGATCAGCTCGGTCTGTTCAGCGACGTCGACCAGGAAAGCATCATGCCCGTAGTTCGATTGCAATTCGCAGAAGGCTACGTCGCGGTTGCGGCCCCGCAAGGCGCTAACGATTTCGAGCGACTGGTACGTCGGGTACAACCAATCGGAAGTGAAGCTGATTACCAGAAACCGGGACTGCGTACGCTCGAGCGCTGCCGCCAGGCTTGCGTGCCCGTTGGTTACGTCGAAAAGATCCATTGCCTTCGTGATGTAGAGATACGAATTGGCGTCGAACCTGTCGACGAACTGACTGCCGCGATATCGCAGATAGCTCTCGACTTCGAACACCGACGAGAAGTCGGGGAGCGGCTCTTGTGTACGGAACCGACGTCCGAACTTCTCGCGCATGGAATCATCACTCATATAAGTGATGTGTCCGACCATGCGTGCGACCGATAACCCACGAGCCGGAGGCTTTTTGTTGTAATAATCGCCGTCACACCAGTCCGGGTCAGCCATGATCGCCTGCCGGCCGACTTCATTGAAAGCGATTTGCTGCGCGCTATGTCGAGAAGTCGTGGCGATTGGGATCGCGCACGCGACGGCTTCGGGATAGGCCACAGCCCATTCGAGCACCTGCATGCCGCCCATCGATCCACCCGCTACCGCAAGCAACCGCTCAATCCCGAGATGGTTTACCAGCTTCTTTTGCAAACGCACCATGTCAGAGATCGAGATGACGGGAAACTTCATGCCGTACGGACAACCCGTACTCGGATCGATAGAAGCTGGCCCGGTAGTGCCCTTGCAGCCGCCGAGGACGTTGGTGCAAATCACGAAATATTGCGAAGTGTCGAAGGCCTTGCCAGGACCAATGGCGTTGTCCCACCAGCCCGGCCTGCCGCCCTCGTGGCTGATGCCGGCAGCGTGAGCATCGCCTGAAAAGGCATGCAGAATCAGGATGGCATTCGAGCGGGAGGAATTCAACTCGCCATACGTCTCGTAGGCGACCTCGACCGGACTAAGCGTGAGGCCGCAATCGAGTGGTAGTGAATCGAAACATGCGACCTGAGTTTCGACAATCATCGAAGGGTATGGTATCTATTGTGACAGCAGCGCGGAGGCCGCCTCTAGTTTTCCGCGAAGGGCGCGAAGCGCCGCCGCAACGTGGGTTGCCTCGGTGTTTGCTTCGGCCCAGCGTTTCGCTTCGGCTGCTTCACGGATGCCCGGAAGAGTCTTGGCGCTGTAGCCGGTGTAAAGCCCGGGCGCCATCAGTTGATTCTTGTAAAATGGCCTTCCGGGCAAACCTGATTCATGAAGTAGCGTTCGCTCGGACTCGATCAGTAGGCGATTCAGTTTCGTCTGTAATGACGGCGTTTCAAGAGCCTTGGCATAGACCTTCTCGTATGCTTCCGCAGACGCTTCGAGTTTGGTCAGTTCTCCGTTAAGTTCTGAAAGTTCGAGTTCCTTATGGCGGCTGAGATCGGCCACATATCCGCGAACAGCGTTTGTCGTTTGACGGAACTCGAAAGGCAACACTGGAGCGTCGGCCAGCCGAAGCAAAGCGGAACTCATGACCCTGGTAAGACGTTGACCGTTCTTAAACTCCCGATCCGAGAACTTCGTGTACCAATGAACGGAATCGTAAATGGAGTGGTAAATGCCGCCCGAACCGCCCCCGAAGCCCGCATTGACCGAGCAATCCCCGAGTGATGGATGAACGCCACGTAGTCTGAACCCGCCCCTACCGGCGGCATGGTGAACTCGAGCTTCTCAGGCTTCACGACGTCGCGGACAATCTCGCGCATAAAGACGTGCAGAGCCGAAGGATCCTCCCGCGCCGAAGTTCGCGCCACCGCCATTCATGTCGCTATTCAAGTACGCGACCGCCTTGGTGTTCAACTCAGACTCATGCTTCTCCACCCATTCAGTAGAGCCCATCAGGCCGAACTCTTCCGCGTCCCATAAGCGCGAACTTGATTGTGCGCTTGGGTTGCCAGCCGCTCTTTCGCAACTCCGCCAGAGATCGGGCAGTTTCGAGAACCGCGATTGCGCCGCTAACCGGATCGGCCGCTCCGTTCACCCAGGCGTCATGATGATTGCCATAGATCACCCACTCGTCGGGCGAACTCGGATCCGGGAATCGTTGCGAGCACGTTGTAGATCGGACGCGTCTCGGAATCCAACTCGACCTTCAGGCGCGCAGTCGCGGGACCAGGTCCAATGTGATACGTGACGGGCAGGGCACCGCGCCATGCCTCGGGAGCGACGGGGCCTTCCAGGTTGGAAAGAAACGGCTGCGCATCGGCGTAGGAGATCGGCAGCACGGGGATCTTCATCAGCGTTGTCGCTTCGCTTAGCGGGCAGCTTTCGAGCGCCTTTAACGCTCGCCCAACCTGGCGACAGCGGATCGCCGACGAACACCGGCATGTCAACGACGCTGCCGCGTTGAACTCCGTCGGACGGACGGAAGGAGCCCTTGGGATAGACATCGCCCTGAAAGAAACCATCATCGCGGGGATCGGAATAGATCAGACAGCCGACCGCGCCATTTTCCTGTGCGACTTTCGCTTTCGTGCCGCGCCAACTCTGGCCGTATCGCGCAAGAACGATCTTGCCCTTCACGTCGATATTGAGCTTCTTAAGCTGCTCATAGTCGGCGGGAACGCCGTAGTTGACGTAGACAATTTGCCCGGTAACATCGCCGCTGCCGCTATAGGCGTTATACGTCGGTACCTGGTTCTTGTCGCCCGAATCCGGGTCCTGGGAAAGGCGGGGCTCCTGGAGTTTGGCGACGATACTTCGTGGGCTCCGTCATCTCCAGCGAGCGCGCCTTCGGGTAGGGCAACAGCGCCTCGAACTCTTCGATGACAACGTCCAAGTCCCCAACTCCGGAGCAGCCCGGCCGCGTAGTCCGCCACTGCCTTTGAAGCGGGAGAGCCCGCAATATGCGGTTCCGCCGCCATCTTCTCCATGTAGGATCGAAGCCGTTTCGGTGTCGGCGACCGCATGGGCCTTGGCTTCCACGTTCTCGCTGTGCTTGCGCCTCGGCAGACGGGAAATCCGCGGATGTCGTTCTGCGCGAGCGCCGCTGCACAGGACAGGAACACGGCGAGAGCTATTTTCATGGAGTCTGAAGGAAGGCGAGAAAATCAGTGGGTTTGCGCGTCAACCCTGGGAACTGCGCGGTGACGTTTCCGCTGGAATCGAACACGGCGTAAAAAGGAATCGAAACGGTTTGGAACTTTGATTCCTGCAGTTGTTGATTGGCTTCACTGGCGGTGTCAGTGCCATCCGTGTAGAGTTCGACCAGAATGAAGTTCGACATCATCTGCGCGATTTCCGGGCGCGTGAACATATTCGTCTTCATCCATTGGCAGTTGGTGCAGGCGTAGCCTGTGAATGCGACGAATACCTTCTTGTTGTCGGCCTTCGCCTTGGCCAGAGCGCCGTTGAGGTCATTCTTCATCCAAACGACTTCGGTCGATGCAGCGCCTGGAACTCCCGAACCTTGCTTTGCGAGTGGAACGTAAGAATCGAGTTCTCCTAATCGGCCGCCGAACATGCCGGGAATCAGACTGACAGCGAAAATCAGAAACACGGCTCCGGCCAGCGTGCGTCCGACACCGATGGTTTCATCCTGGCGAATGCCCTCCATGCGGAGGAAGCCAAGCAGATAAAGACCGGGCAACACGAACAACACAACCCACGCAGCGAGAAAGCGTTCCCGCGTGAGAAATTCCCACTGCAACACCTGATCGATCGAGCTCAGATACTTAAGGCTTACCGCAAGCAGAATGAATCCGAGCACAACTTTCACGCGCGCCAGCCAGCCGCCGCTGCGCGGCAAGCTTCTGAAGATACGACGGGAACAAGGCCAACAGGAAAAAAGGCGACGCCAACCCGGAGGAAAACGCCATCATTCCGAGAGCCGGCTGCAAGCCTCCTCGCTGAACAGATCCAGCCAGCAGCGTACCGATGAAAGGACCTACGCACGCAAACGAAGTCAGTGAGAAGGTCAAGCCCATCAACAGCGTTCCGAGCGACCCGCCCCGTTGCGACGCCTTGTCCATTTTCGTCAACAAGGCCGAAGGAAGAGTGATCTCAAATGCGCCAAGCAGACTCAGGCCGAAGAACACAAACACAGTCGCAATAAACCCATTCACCCAGGGATTCGCAGCCAAGCTGCACGACACCGAACGGACCCAGAAGCAGCTGTTACCAGCAGTCCCATTGCCGGTGAACATGACAATGATTCCGAGACAAAACAGGATGGCTTGGCGCAAAACTCCTGGTCTGTTCAGGAAAAACGAAAGCGTGATCGGGATCATCGGGAACACACACGGCGTGAAGATCGCCGCTAGCCCGAAACCGAAGGCGACCAGCAGAAAACTCAACAGATCCTCGGTTCTCAGGCGCGGACTTGGCAGGGGCCGGAAGGGCGGGACTCCGCTGGCCGGTGAACTCGACGTAATCCGCCGGGATCGCGACTGTGGATGCAGTCGCCTTCTTGTCGAGTCCGAACTTTGACCGGCAAGAGTCGCCTTCTTCGGGAGGCATTCGCTGTCCGTACAGGCCTGATACCGGACCAGCAACGGGATCTCGGCCTCTCCTTCGCTCGCTTTGTCGGAGATGTTGATGACGGAGAGCAACGTGACCTCGCCCTCGAACGCCTCGACATTGATGTTGAAATTTGGGTCGAACTTGACCGCCGGTTTCGGTTGATAGACCTTGATGGACGACGCAACCGGCGTTTCGCCGAGCTTTACGGTGGTGGGAGTCGGTCCGCCTGCTGGGCTTGTGAGAGCGTAGATGTGCCAGCCAGGCTCCATCTTGGCGACTAGCCGAGCTGTGACGGAGGCGCCAGGGGCCACGGCGCTGGGATCGACCGTAGCGTCCACTAGAACAGGGTTTCGGACTCTGCGCACGCGAGCAGCGCCGCAGTAAACAACATCACCGCTATGAGCCGTTTCATTCCCGTTCACATCTGCGCTGCAGCGGAAGCGAATGTCCGTCTAAGACCTTCTTCAATTCTTAATTCACCTTACCGCCCGCGAATTCGGACGGCCACACGGATTGCGTTCTTGATCGCATTCGCATTCGAGCGCCCATGGCAGATGATGCAGACACCTTTCACGCCGAGAAGCGGAGCGCCACCAAATTCGGAGTAATCGACCCGCTTCTTGAACTCCGTGTAAGCCGACCGGGATAGCAGATAGCCGATCTGCCGGCTGACCGTTGCCTGCAGCGACTCCTTCAGCATGTGCTTGATGACGTCGACGATGCCCTCGCTGACCTTTAGGGCCACGTTGCCGATGAAGCCATCGCACACTACGACGTCGGCGTGTCCAGTGTAGAGGTCGCGCCCTTCGACGTTGCCGATGAAGTTCAGCGGAAGCGCTTTCAGCAGCGGGGTAGCCGCGCGCGTCAGCTCGTTGCCTTTGGTTCTTCCTCGCCGATGGATAGTAATCCTACCGCGAGGCTTTGGCGTATGGAAGATCACCTTGGAATAGATGTCTCCCATCACCGCGAACTGCGCCAGCATCTTAGGGTCGCAATCCACATTTGCGCCGACATCAACCACCACGACTGGCGTACCTTTTAACGAAGGAAAGACCGAGGCGAGAGCCGGCCGATCCACACCGGGCACGACACCCTGGACCATCTTGGCAGTGGCCATGACGGCGCCGGTGTTTCCGGCGGATACGAAGCCATGCGCAACGCCCTCGCGGACCAGCCGGGAAGCGACCCGGATGGAAGAATCCTTTTTGGTGCGAACCGCCTTGGCGGCGCTATCATCCATCGTGATCTGCTCACTGGCGTGTTGGATGGCGATGCGCGACGTGGTCCCAGCCTTCGTGCTGGTCCAGCTCATGGCCGCACGACATCCTCTTTGCCCGACGAGGATGACCTTAACGTTGTAGGATTTGACTGCGAGAATGGCGCCGCTGACCTCCGCCTTGGGGCAGTGGTCGCCGCCCATCGCGTCAACGGCGATCGTCAGCATATTGTATCGGGCGGCGATGCGGATTCCGGTACGTATTCGTCTACTCTTCGGCGACTTCGATGACTTCGCGACCCTTGTATTGGCCGCACTTGGGGCAGGCGCGGTGAGGCAGCTTGGGCTCGTGGCAGTTCGGGCACTCGGAACCCCGGGCAGACGCAAATGATCGTGCGCGCGACGGGTAGAGGTGCGCCGTTTGGAGTGTCTACGTTTCGGATTAGGCATCGTTTCTTCCTTCTATTGTTTCGGCGTTCCGACCTTCAGATCCCGCAGCGCGGTCCAGCGTTCGTCCACCACTTTGGTCTCGACACTGGCAATGCGCCGGTATTCCTGTTGAGCCCGCATTGCGGGCACATCCCCTTGCACTCGGTCTTTGCAAATCTGCTGCATCGGCAACGACAGCAGGACGTATTCGCGAAGAACCTCCGCGAGTATCGATCCGGCCATCGTCATAAAAACCAATCTCGGCCTCACCCTGCGTCGATGGCGAGTTCGTGGGGGCATGCTTTGTCCGGTGTCGGTCGGTAGAAAAGATCAAACTCGGAATCGATCGCGCGACGAACCGGTTCCAAACACCGATCGCATTCGGCGTCTCGATCTCCGCCGCACTCGCCGCGGATTCGCATCTCGCCGAGAGTATTACTCAGTAGCTCGGCTTGCCCTTCGGCGTGCAGCGGACCGACCTGACGAAGTCCGCCTAAATCAATCTCACCAGGCGGGAAATCCACGTCGAACGGGACTTTTCGCAGCTCGAGCTCTTGAACACTGACAAACAACACACACCTCCACCGCTCACGATAGGGCGATGAAAACCTCAGTATAGCAACTTCTTAGGCTATCACGCGACATGAAAGTGATAGCTTCAACAAAACGCTTGCCAGGAGCGAAAATCTGAGCATAGGCGGTACGAGGCCGATAACCAGCCTGGTTAGCGGGCGGATAGGGCCGTCCATTGGACGACGACCAGTTAAGGCCCTCTCTGATGATGGTCACTCTACGGTTCGGCCGTTTCCAGTTAAGCGCGCCAAAGCGCGACAGCAGTCGATCATGTAAGACTCCTGAGGCCATAATCTTCCGCGCAGAAAAATAGATCGTTATATCTTTGTCCGGCGTCGAAGTCGCGACATTGACGGCTCGCCGCCGAGGGTAAGTCTTTCTGTCATTGGACGCGAGAGACGTGTTTTGCCAATGAGCTGATTTGCGCCGAGCGGGTCGAACAATGAATGACCAAGGAGCATATGATGGCCAAGAGCGACAAACCCAATATTCTTTTCATCATGGCTGACGACATTGGCTGGTTCAATGTCAGTTGCTACAACCACGGCATCATGGGTTACCGGACGCCGAACATCGACCGCATCGCCAAAGAAGGCGCGATGTTCACCGACTTCTATGGGCAGCAAAGCTGCACGGCAGGTCGCGCAGCCTTTATTACCGGCCAGTCGCCGATCCGTACCGGACTCACCAAAGTCGGCATGCCGGGCGCGACGCTCGGTCTGAGCGCGGAGGACCCCTCCGTAGGGCAATTCATGAAGAACTTCGGCTATGCCACCGGCCAGTTCGGCAAGAATCACCTCGGCGATCGCAACGAGCATTTGCCCACGGTTCACGGATTCGACGAATTCTTCGGCAATCTCTATCACCTGAATGCGGAAGAGGAGCCTGAGTATGAGAACTATCCGAAAGATCCTGCGTTCCGAAAGAGATTCGGGCCGCGCGGCGTGCTGAAGTGCAAGGCTACGGAAAAGGACGATCCGACGGTCGACGAACAGTTCGGCAAGGTCGGCAAGCAAGTAATCGAGAACACCGGACCTCTTACCAGGAAGCGGATGGAGACGGTCGACGAGGAGTTTATCGGCTCCGCGCTCGATTTCATGGAGCGGAAGACGAAAGAAGGCAGTCCGTGGTTTTGCTACTTCAACCCGACGCGCATGCATGTTTTCACGCATTTGAAGTCTGAATCGAAAGGCAAGACCGGGCTGGGCCTCTACCCCGACGGCATGGTCGAACTCGACGGTTACGTCGGCCAATTGCTCAAGAAACTCGACGAACTCAAGATCGCAGACAACACCATCGTCGTCTTTACTACCGACAACGGCGCTGAAGTGCTGTCATGGCCGGATGGCGGCGCCACGCCGTTCCGTGGCGAGAAAGATACGAACTGGGAAGGCGGCTGGCGCGTTCCCTGCGTCATGCGCTGGCCCGGTGTCATCGAACCCGGCCGTGTCATCAACGACATCTGCTCGCTGCAGGACTTCATCCCCACATTCGCCGCTGCGAACGGGGAGCCCGATTTAGTCGAGAAGGTAAAGAAGGGGTACAAGATCGGCGACAAGACCTTCAAGGTGCACCTGGACGGCGTAAACCTGATGCCGTTCCTGGCAGGCAAAGAGGAGAAGTCGCCGCGCGAGGGTTTCATTTACTGGAGTGATGACGGCGAATGCATGGCCATGCGCATGGGGCGGTTCAAGATCGTCTTTGCCGAGCAGCGGAGTAAGGGTCTCGATGTCTGGCGCGAGCCGCTGTCGCCGATGCGGATTCCCAAGTTTTTCGACCTGCGCGCCGATCCGTTCGAGCGCGGCGAGGAAAGTTTCAAGTACAACGACTGGTTCTGCGAGAACATCACCTCTTCAGTACGCGGCGCCACCGATTTCTGATGAAGTGGCTCGAAAGCTTCAAGGAGTTCCCGCCGCGCGCCAAAGCGGCAAGCTTCAGCATTGACCAGGTGGTCGAGAAGATGATGCCGAAAAGCTAATCGTCAGGCTGCGGGCGGCGAGAGCGATGAAGGCATAAGCGCCATCCGCAACGCTCTCGCCGCTTATAACCATCGACCGATGGCTCGCGGTAAGTCATTGCGGGCGGCTTCATCGCCTCACAGTTTATTCGACTGAAGTCATTCATTCACTCGGACGTATAGTGGCTGTCTCGCCGATTGAGGCTGTCGCCGTCCGATAGCAAGGTTAATCTCAACAACCGCCGTTACCCGGATTCGATTAAACTCGCTTGTATGACTGATACTTCCAAAGCCACCATCATCAGTCGAACGGAAAGCATGGGTGAGCCAGCTATTACTTCTTGGGGCGAGCAGGCCTGCATCCGGGCGCTCCGCCTCGACGGCGACAAGAACTTTTGCATTCTCGATTATCATGCACCGGCTGGTTTCGGACCACCTCGTCATCTCCACTATGTTCAGGACGAAGTTCTGGAGATCCTTGAAGGCTCAATTGCGGTGTGGACTCCTGATTGGTGCGGTGTCCTGCATGCAGGAGATATCGTTTCCCTTGCAGCTGGCGTTCCCCATGCTTGGCGATCCATCGATGATCTGGCCGTTCATTTCACCATTGTCCTTACACCCGGCGGTCCCGGCGGATTCAAAGAGTTCTTTCCAACCATTCAGCAACGGAACCTCACCATTGCAGATGTTCCTGAGCTTATTGCCGCTGCTGAAATCGGTGGAATGCAGATCACCGGCCCTCCCCTCACCGACACAGAGGTTGAGAGGCTGAAGATGGGTGAACGGTTGAATCAGTCTAGTGACGATTCAGTAAACGCAAGTTGAGCGCCACAGCTTCGGCCCGTAGCCGCTCCGAGTTGCAGCATCCGAGGATTGCTCTTCTGTTGTCGTCGAACAGTTATATCGACTCTGAGCGCATGACGCGCAATCCGGAAAATTGACTTGCGCGATCTCGCCTTGTCCAGAACTGATCTAGTTAGGGCAACCTCTATGGGTCTCATGTACTCACTCACGGTCAACTCAGAATAGGCGCAAAACACCCCTATCCACCAGAGCATTCCGGTAAAGCGAGCCGCAACTCGGTAGTTCTGGGAGCCGTGTCGAGAAAGTTTCGCAGAGACGGCTGGGCTCCCGGTTGTTCGGTGGGTCGGGAAATGCTGTGATATCGGTTTCTCACGAAGCCCACCATCGCGGCCGGATGAGGCCACACGCCCCCGCGCTACCGGTTACTCACCTCTGACCCCTTTCCGGCAGAAGCGTAGAGTTCCTCGGCTAGCTTTAGATGTTCCTGCAGAGTTGGCAGCGTCTTCGCCGCGAAATTCTTCATGGCCGGTACTGCGCTGTTGCGCGCCTCTCTCTCGAAAGCCTTTACATCACCCTTATGCTCGCTCACCATCATCTTGGTGTATGCGCGATCAAAGTCCACTCCCGACAACTTCGAGAGCTTGTCCTGTGCTTTTCTGGCTTTCTTTGGCGTCTCTGAAGTCGCCTCGATTTGCGCCATCTCGGCCAACTGCTTGAGTTCCTCGCTGACTTTGCTATGGTCGTCCACCATGCGCTTCCCGAACTGTTTTACAGCGTCGCTGGAACCTTTTTCCTGAGCGAGTCTGCCGAGTGCGACATCGGTAGCGGATCCCTCAGCAGCTTCCTTGATGAACCTCTTAGCGGACGCCAGTGGATCCATCACCGGCTGCTGCTCTTGCCCTTCGATGGTGCCGGACGGAAAGGTGCCCGGGGTGCGCACACTACCAGGCCCGGACTGTCCCGGCGGCGTCTGCGGCATTTGTGAACTTGATGGGTTCTGAGATGGATTCTGTGCCCAAACGGAGCCGGCCAGCAGGGCCGAGGCCGTAACACTTACCAGATATGCTGTAACGTTCATCAGACTGCCTCCATTCCCTCAACTCGTGCAACTGCCATGCCATCTTCATGAACCCATGGATAGAGTTAACGCCGCCGGATTCCTGCTGATCACGTAGGCCTTATCAAAAAAGCTGCTGAGTCGCAGCACCTCCCTCCAGGTAAAAGATTGTGGTTTATGGACGACCTTGTAATATATCCCGACTTTTCTCGTCTTCCGTCCTCTCCCTCAAGTTGACGAATAACAGCCCTGTCGCTGATCTGTGGGTATTTTGGCGTTCCGCAGGGCTTAGTATTGGGAAACGCCGTTCCGACGTCGGAGGAGTTGCCAACTGTTACTGTGCAGCTGCGGACGCATTGCACCGCATCAGGCGACCCCGAAAACTCCTCGCGACTTCAATAGATTTCAGCGTAGCCGACGACAAGAGGCGTCGATGTGCTATCGTGAATCTGTATTTGACAGTCCTGCCAATTAACGCACCTTCCCGCATCGTCCGGTAAAACCGCCTTTGTCCGATCTTGCTCGATTAGCCGCGCTGCCAATTCAGAAGGAAGAAGTAAATTGACAAACATTTTTGTAGGTAACCTCAGCTTTGGGACGACTGAAGATTCCGTTCGTTCCATATTCGAGACATACGGCACGGTCGAGCGGGTGAATATCGTAACTGACCGTGACACTGGGCAGGCCAGAGGCTTCGCTTTTGTCGAAATGAGCGGCGATGCGGAAGGCAACGCTGCAATCAACGGGCTCAACGGAAGAGAGTTGGACGGCAGAACGCTGAATGTCAACGAAGCTCGTCCGAAGGCGGAGCGCGCATCGGGCGGGGGTGGATATCGTAGCGGCGGCGGCTCACGCCAAAACCGCTGGTAGACCGAGACACAAATCACAGCAGGGTGCGGGACAACCAGTGTGCCGCACCCAAGCTCCCTCTAATCTGACTGGAATAGGAACAATTTGCCCAAAGAAGACGCAATAGAAGTGATGGGGAAGGTAGTCGAGAAATTCAAGGCTGGAATGTTCTCGATCGAGCTCGATGTGGGAAAGACAGTGCTCGCGACAATGGCGGGACGACTTCGGCGCAACCGAATCAAGGTGATGAATGGTGACCGGGTCTCACTCGAACTCTCACCATACGACCTGACCAGGGGCCGGATCACTTACCGGCACAAGTGAACGCCCACGAACCAGATTGAGACTGTCGAACGTCGACCAGGTATGGAACGCCCAGCGGCAATCAGGAGACAAATCGTAGCCGTGAGTTACGATCTGCGCCGCCGGTGTGAGCCGTTCGGCAGGTCCGAAGACCCCGATCGGCGATCGATAGAGATAACGCCTCGTCGCATTCTCGGTCGACGCACATAGTAGAGCCAGCGGCTCTCCGCGTCCACCGCGACCAGATCGATGACATCCATCCCGCCCGGCGTGACGGGCTCGGGCTTGGCCGCATTGTCGAGCGGCACGGACCACGCGCGTCTCCAGCCATCGCGCTCGCTCAGCCACAAGAACGCCTTGCGACCTTTGATCCAGTGGAAGCTCTCTCCAGGGCGTGCGGCTCCCCACGTCTCGTGAAGGTCGACCCAGGCCTCGTCCTGATCCTCGAATACCGGTTTCACCGATCCGTTCTCGACATCGGCAACGTATACAGTGACGTGGTTTTGCCGCCGGTGCAACTGACCGATTCCGAGATGCCGATCGTCGACCAGTCCATCCGAAAGACATAGTTCTCACGGGCGTCGCCCGGCAGGGAAATCCACTTCGCCTGTCCACCCGTTGCCGTCACGATTCCGATTCGGACCGCCGGATTCCTGGTCCCGGCTTTCGGATACGGGAAGATGGTGAGCCTGGGGTAAAGCGAAGGCGACCAGCGGAAGGCCTGCCAGAGATTCAGCTCCTCTTCGTAGACCCAATCCCCGGCGCCGTTGATCTGCGTTTGCGACCCGTCGTTCGTCAGGGCGCCGCCGCGGATCCAGCGGGCGGGTCCGAACGACCTTCCGTCCAACGCTTGGCTGCCAAACATGCGCTGCACGTTTTGGCGTAGTTCCTCCGACGCATCTGCCGTTGAAATACCCAGGAGGGCAGTGGTGACGCACAGCAAGCCTAACCGTCGCATTTGGCGATAGTACCGCAGCAATCTTGTGTAGAGAATCACGCTGCCGGCGGAGTAGGACTCGGCCTGTGATGTCCCGTTCCCGTAAACAAATTCCGCTGAAGACGTAGGTGGCTGGATTAGCTTCGTCCGAGAACCGGCTGCCATTTGGAGCGGCTCTTGTTGCTGTTCAGACACGTCTACAGTGTCGACCGAAGTCCTCTTCGGTTGAACTCGTCTGAAGTTGCGAGCAAGTAACGAACGAGTGACGAATTGCTGACGTCGTCTTACTTACCGGGTAACGAGTGGAGCTGGTCCTCTCCCCCGGTCGGTTAGGATGGCATTGAACTGGGGCAACACATCATGACACTGGGCGAATCTCCTCCTGGCATCTTTGAGTTCGGGTCTCTCCGGCTTGATGTGCACGACCGAAGGTTGTTCAAGGCGGGCACACTGGTACAGCTCGCGCCGAAAAACTTTGACTTACTCAGGATTCTGATTGAAAACAACGGCAGGGCGCTCCGCAGATCCGAGTTGCTGGAGGCACTCTGGCCGGATGTTCAAGTCGAGGAGGGTAACCTCTCGTTTCAGGTCGCCACTCTCCGAAAGGCAATGGGTCCGGAATTTGCCGGATCCATCGAGACCATTCCCCGCTACGGCTACAGGTTTAATGCCGAGGCCATCCGCGCCGCCAGTCCGGAAGGACCGGCACTCAGCGACACCGGCCGAGCAGTGGAAGTCTGCCACCCACCGTTCCTCGAAGCGGTAACCTGCCCGCAGTCGACAGACCCGAACACAGCGGAAGCTTTGTGGCATCTGCCCGCGCCTCGCACTCAGTTGGTCGGCCGCGACAGAGAACTCGCCGCAGCAGGCAGATTGCTCCTCAGCGACAACGTACGTCTGTTGACGATCACAGGACCGGGCGGCTGCGGGAAGACACGCCTGGCACTCCGGATGGCAGAGGACCAGGCCGGGGAGTTCCCCGGCGGACTTCACGTCGTATCGCTGGTGTCCCTGGTGGACCCCGCGATGGTAGCCTCGGCGGTAGCGCGCGTCTTCGGACTGCGGCATTCCGGAGGCAAGCCCATGGCAGAGGCCCTCTATGACCACCTTGAGCGCACCGTGCATGCTCGTGCTCTTCTCATCGTCGATAACTTCGAACATCTGCTGCCGGCCGCGCCTGTGCTGGGTGAACTTCTGGAGCAGTGCCGCTCACTCAAAATCGTCGTAACCAGCCGGGCGGTGCTCCGGATATACGGAGAGAACGAATTTCCCCTGACGGGCCTGGCAACGCCGGACCCGCAGCGCATTGCCTCACTGGAAGAACTGCAAGCCAATCCGGCGGTCAGCCTGTTCGTCCAACGAGCTCTTGCCGTATACCCCGGTTTCGAGCTCACTGACGCCAATGCGGCTGCAGTAGCGCGCATCTGCTCGCGTCTTGACGGATTGCCGCTCGCCATCGAACTCGCCGCCGCCAGAGCCCGGGTACTTGCCCCGCCGGCTATTCTTGCCAGGCTCGAAGAAGGTTCGGGCCTGTTGGCGGGCGGCGCCCGTGACTTGCACTGGCGCCACCAGACCATGCGGGGTGCGATTGAATGGAGTTACGGCCTGCTGACTGGCCCGGAACAGAAGCTGCTCCGAAGACTGTGTGTGTTTGCCGGTGGATGCACTCTGGAAAGCGCGGAGGCCGTGTGCAATGCTCGTGAGGATCTCGGGCTTGACATCCTCGAGGGCATCTCCTCGCTGCTTGGGCAGAGCATGCTGCAGCCAAGCGAAGTCGCAGGGGAATTCCGTTTCACTCTGCTCGAAACCATCCGGGAGTACGGACTGGAACGCCTCGCTGAAAGTGGCGAAGAGGAGGACACCAGACGCGCACACGCGGCATACTGCCTCGTTATCGCCAGCGAGGGCGAACCGGCAGCAGACCTGCAGCAGACCGACTGGCTCAGCCGGTGCGAGGACAACTTGGCCAATCTGCATACCGCTCTCGACTGGCTGATCGAGCGTAGGAGCAAATGGGCCATGCCTCTCGGCATCGCTCTGTTTCCTTTCTGGGAGCGCCGGGAGCACTTTGCTGAAGGGCGCTCCTACCTGAAAGCGATCCTTGCGATGAAAAACCCGCCGGCAAATCCCAAGCAAAGAGCTGCCGTTGCAGCATCTGCCGGATCCCTGGCGGGCAGTCTGGGCGATTGGGAAGACTGTGACTGCATGCACCGCGAGGCGTTGGCCATCTATCAACGGCTCGACGACAGAATCGGGGTAGCCACGCAGTTCAATCTGCTGGGTGTAAATCAGCTTCTCCGCGGCAACTGTAAAGAAGCGAAGCACCTGCTGCAAGCCAGTCTCAGCGGCTGGCGCGAGCTGGGTAATCAGGGTGTCATCGCCCGCGTCCTCAGCAATCTCGCATCCGCTGTCAATCTCGCAGGCGACCATGAACGCGCAAGGACACTGCTGTGGGAAGCACTGTCGCTGTTCCGCGGCATTGGCGATGAAGTGGGCGCCGCATGGTGCCTGACTTACCTGGGCGATGTGGCACGCGATGCAGGCGATGCGACAGCGCTCTCTCTGTACGAAGAGGCCGCCGAGGTATTCCGCCGCGCCGGGCATCTGCCCGGTCTGGCGAGATCGCTTGCCGACCTTGGCTCCCTAGCCTGCCAGCGGAATGAATGTGCGGCCGCAGGCTCTCACTTCAATGAGGCGCTAGCGATCTTTCTCACACTGGGGCTTAAACGTGGCATCGCCCGGGCGTTGGAAGGGTTTGCTTTTGTCGGGGCAGGGCAGGGAAACTTCCCCGCAGTTTTGCAACTGGCTGGCGCCGCTGCCGCTCTGCGGGAATCGGTGGCCGCAGACGACCGCCCGGCCGAACGACAGCGAGTCGATGGGGCCATCGCATATGCGCGGAAACAACTCGGGGACGAGTTTGCCAAGTCATCTTGGACAGCCGGCTGGAAGATGAATCCTCGCGAAGCAGTCGCCTTCGCCCGCACGCTGCGGTAAGAGCAGCAATCTGCGGAATGTCCGGCCGGCTATTCCAGATCCGAAGCATCGAGCAGGCGCCGCACCGCGGAAATCCGGTTTACCGGCACCCCAAGGAGGCGGGCGTGTTCCCGGATCAACGATTCGTCCGGCGAATAGTAGATGCAGTAAAGCTTGTCATCCGTGACGTAGCTGTGAATCCAGCGGATCTCCGGTCCGAGCTTTTTCAGCACATCGAGCGAACGCAGCGACGATTCGCGAATCTCGGCGTCCGTCATCTTTGAAGCGCCGGGCCACTCCCGCTCGATTACATACTTCGGCATACCAGATCTCCGATCCTACATTCTAGTCCGCGGCGACTGCGTGTCGCGCGCTCTGCCGAATCTCACAAGAAGCTAAGGGATATCTAAGGGAATTCAAAGGCACGGCAGGCGCGGAAATCTTTACGATTGCGCTATGGTCTTCCAGCGGAAACGGGCCGGAGTCGACGCGACATGGCGAGCCGTGGCGATACTTGCCCTCTCACCTCTTCCGCTGTGGCATCTTCCACCGAGGCTTACCAGGAAGGACTCGCGCAGCTTGCGCATGGCAAGATCGGGCGGTCGTGCAACGAACTTCGGAAGGCATTTACAGCGGCTGAGTCTGCGGGAGAACGGCGTGGACTGCAGGGGTTGCGGCAGTGAATATTACGGTACGACTGCATTGATCAAAGGCAGATCTTCATGAGAATACAAACACAAGCACGACGCGCTTTTCTGAAGGGTGGCGCCTCCTTCCTTGGTCTCTCGGTGCTGCGAATGGCAGGACCTGAGCGGCTTCTGGGTCAGGCGGGATCGGAAGTGATCCCCTGGCTGGACCAGCCGCCCCCCAATCCCGTACCGGAAATCACGGGCAATCTCCTGCGGTGGGAATCACTGAGTTCGCGCATCACTCCTGCCGAAAACTTCTTTTACGTGAACCACTACGGGATTCCCGAGGGGCTCAATGACGTGACATGGTCGCTGGACATTGGCGGCTTGGTTGCTAACCCGAGAACGATCCCGCTGTCCGATCTGAAGGCGCGGGATCGCGGGCAGGTGGAGTTCACACTTGAGTGCTCGGGCAACCATGGGGAGGACGGTGGCTTCTTCAGCGGCGCCGTTGGAAATGCGGTGTGGGGAGGCACTCCGCTTGCGCCGCTGCTCCGCAGCGCGGATATCCGTGATGATGCGATCGAAGTAGTCTTCTACGGCTCGGACAGCGGAACGGAAACCATCCGGGATAATACCGGCATTCTCAGCGGCGGCCAGACTGGCAGGATCGTGCCCGACACCACCGGTGGAAACGATTTGACCATGACGGAATACTTCGCCCGCAGCATGTCCCTGCGGGATGCTCTTAGCCGGGACAACCTGCTTTGTTATGACATGAATGGCCAGCCGTTGCCGCGCGAGCACGGTTATCCGTTGCGGCTCATCGCGCCCGGCTGGTATGGCGTGGCAAACGTGAAATGGTTGAGGCGCATCGAAGTACTCGATCACCGCTATGCCGGCAAGTTCATGGCCCGCGATTATGTCAACATCCGCGAGGAGCGCCGGGGTGATCAGGTTCTGTGGACGTTCACTACTGTCGGTCCCGTTCGGCTGAAATCAGCGCCTGCCAAAGTGACCCGGCAGGGAAGCCAGTACACCATCATGGGCGCGGCATGGGGCGCTCCGATTGCGGCAGTTGAGGTTCAGGTGGACAATGGGCCATGGCTGAGGGCGAGCCTCGACCAGCAACCCGAATCCCCCAGATCGCGCGGCTACAGCTGGAGGCTATGGACCATCCCCTGGAGTTCGCCAGTGGCTGGGGAACACCAGATTCGTTCAAGAGCAACCGATCTCGACGGCAACGTTCAGCCTTGGCGCGAAGAGCCATTCACGGCCAGCCGAAGAACGCGTTGGGAAGCTAATGCTCAGATTACGCGTCGTATAAGCATCCCTTAGGCTCGCCGGGGAAAGGCATCGAGCCAGCGATCATGACACGCTGATTTAGCTGCAGTCCACGAGCTGATATACAGCGTGTCATCCTAATGTGGGTCATCTGGCGACTCTCACCCAAGCATCGGGACGGAAATTAGCCGTCCCTCAAATCAGTGCTGCCCAGGTTCATCCGCCCTCAAACAATCGTGGCCTCAAGCGGAGACTCGACGCGGTCATGATGATGCCGCTACCCGGCCAACGCAGCGCCCTACCCACCCAAAACCTGCAACTCCGCTCATGACGCCAATCAAGAGAAATGAGCTTCAAGTTCTGCCCAACAATGTTCGAAGTCGGTCGCGCCAGGAGTTTCTTGGGCGAGCTATCAAATCACGAGTGGCCATACGCTCTGAAGGATCCCGGGGCGCCACAATGTTGAGTTGAGATATACGCTGCTCCAAATAGTAACGCTCCTTGGACTCGTCCTCTGCTGCCTCACGGAATGTCTGAGTGTTCTTGAACTGGTTCAGCCTACGCCGCTGATCATCGCGTGGCTCATCGTCGGGATTATCGCAGTGGTTGGAATCGCATCGCGCAGGCCGCGGATCACGATGCCCCGGATCACGATGCCGTGTCAGTGCCCCGATCTGATCGTTCTGATCTGCCTCGTGGGATGTATCGGGATCGCCGCTGTCACGGCGCTGCTCGCTTTTGTGAGCCCGCCGAATAGCTCCGACGCAATGGCGTATCACATGCCTCGCGTCATCTATTGGGCTGAGCAGGCAAGCATTCGCTTCTTTCCCACTCACTACTTAAACCAAATCATGCTGCAGCCGTTTGCCGAGTATGTGTCCCTGCATCTCTACCTACTCTCGGGGGGTGACCATCTCGTCAATCTCATTCAATCGTTCGCCTCTGTGGTCAGCGTGGTCGCAGTCTCACAGGCAGCGGCTTTCTTTGGCGCCAATTCGCGTGGACAGGCGATCGCCGCGCTGTTTTGCGCCACAATTCCGTCCGGCGTCCTTGCCAGTTCCGGCGCCAAGAACGACTATGTATTGGCGATGTGGATTGTGATTGCGGTCTGTTTCGCGTTCCGATTCGCATCGACCTCGCGCCTGACAGATGCGCTCTTCCTGGGAGCCGCTTGCGGTTTGGCGTTGTTGACCAAAGGAACCGCGTATGTTTTTCTTCCTTGGTTGATTTGCGCGGTGTTTATCGCGCGCTGGCGCCCTTCCTCACTTCGCGCTCTAGCGGGAGCGGGAGTGGCAGTGATTGGCGCAGCGGTGATCAATGCCCCGCACTTTGTCCGAAACCACGAACTCAGCGGTTCGATTCTGGGCTTCGATTCGGCCCATGCGGATGGCCTTTTCCGCTGGCGCAACGAAACGCTTGGGTGGAAGGAGACCCTGTCGAATGTCGTACGCAACTCCTCCGACCAACTTGGAGCCCGAAGTGAGCGCTGGAACCTCGGCGTATATAACGCCGCTCTTTCGATTCACCGGAAGTTCGGCATCGATCCGAATGACGCCGCGACGACCTGGCGTTGGGCGGCATTCGAACCGCCGAGAAATGCGAATCACGAGGCGAACGCGCCAAACCGCTGGCATCTGGTGGCCATTTTGGCGATTGCCGCGCTCCTCGCCTGGAGAGCTTTTCATGGACGCGATCTCGAGCGAGCGATCTATGCCGCGGCTCTGTTCTTCGGATTTGTTCTGTTCTGTGGATACCTCAAGTGGCAGCCATACATGTCGCGCCTCCTGCTGCCTTTGTTCGTGGCGGCCTCTCCGTTGGCATCGGTCGTCGGTGAGATGCGGCCGCCCAAAGCGGCTCTGGTCTTGCAGGTGTTGCTGTGCTTTGTGCTTCTTGACGCCGCGCGATTGCCTTTGACCCAGAACTGGGTGCGGCCCCTTGTTGGACCCGCGAGCGTCCTAAAGACGCCTCGCAGCGATCAGTATTTTGCCGACATGTCGGCATGGCAAAACAAAGATTCGTTTGTACGGTCTGCCGATCTCATAGCAGGCACAGGGTGTGACACGGTCGGTATCGACATGAACAACTTCCAGATCGAATACCCGCTTATCGCGCTGTTGCGCGAACGTCGTCCCTCGACCAGTTTCGTTCACACTGGCGTTACGAATCCGTCGACCCGCTATCGCCCACCCATCGAAACACCGCCTTGCGTCGTTGCGTGTCTCGATTGTCTTGAAGATCAGTCGAGGTTGAGTCTGTACCAATCTTTCCCGGTGTCGGAGTCATTCGGACGATTTGTCGTCTTCTCAAAATGAATCGGTTACATGGACGATCTTTGGAACGGCGCGTAACGGGCCGGTAAGAGTCGATCGGAACGCGGAGAAAGGTTCCCGTTCGATCATGGATCGCAAGACACCGACAGGCATAGCGCTGAGATCCTCAACGGCAAGCAGGAAGTCAGAGGGGGCGGCGTTTACGGAACCCGATATCACCTGATTGCGCAGAATCAATTGGAGCACCGGAACTTCGAGTGCAGGAGTGACGCCCAATAAGACTAAGATCCCGGCTGAGCTGAGAGATGCGATACCAAGATTGGCTGCAGCATGCGAACCAGAGGCTTCGATAACGATGTCGTAGGCGCCATGCGGCTGAATTCGGTAGGTTGCCCCAGCGGCTTCGGCCAGTTTGGCGCGCTCGGAATCAGGAGGTTCGAGCGAAGTGACTGTGACTTCTACACCTCGGATCCGGAGTGCCATTGCCGTGAGCAATCCGATGGTTCCCGCTCCCAGAACAAGCGCTGTTTCTGGCTTGGTGGGATGCATGCGAAAAGCATTCCCGATTGCCTTTTCCACGACGCTTAATGGCTCGATCAGAACGGCATGTTCCCGAATCGCCGCGGGGATTGGGATCAAATCGCATTCATCGTCTACTGCGAGCTCTGTGAAATAGCCGTGCGCGCCGACGATGCCGCGCTCAGTGTACTTTCCGCTGCTACAAAGGTCTCGGCGTCCCCGAGCGCACCATGAGCAGGCAGCCGAGCAGGACCGTCGCACGATTGGAACGACGCTATCTCCCGGCTTGAGCCCGCGAACGCCAGAACCGGTACCGATCACCTCGCCCAGACACTCGTGTCCGAGCACAAGAAAGCCCTCGGCAGACGGAAAGACTAACTTGAATGAGGCGAGGTCCCGGTCAGTTCCGCAGATCCCAAGTTCGCGGATTCGAAACAGAACGTGAGTATCCGATTCGATTCCAGGCTCGGGAATATCGAGCTCACACAGTTCCCGAGTGCTGTGATTCAGCGCGACGGATCTCATCGTTTGGCAGCCATCTCCGTTGCGAACAGAAACGCCATCCCTCCGCCCCGCTGGTCTTTCCCCAGAATCGCCGCGCGTTCGAGATAGTCCCTGAGGCTCTTCTGCTTTCCAGTAGACTCGCAAACATCGACAACAACGCCGCCGTCGTGCACGCGTGTCACGATCGCGCGCCAAGCCGAATCTACCGCGGGTTGGAATGTAACGCGGTCGAGCCAACCTCGTCGAATTCCACGCAGTAGAGCCGTTCCTATCATCGCCGTGGCAGAGAACTCAGAGTAAGCGCCGGGCTTGTCGATCACTTGCCGCCACATGCCGTTCTCGTCCTGCGCCTTTACGAGAGCGCCGGCGAGATTTTGAAACGCTTTCAACATCTCTGCGTAACCCGTATGGTCGGTAGGCAAGTCGCTCAATGTCAAAGCGAGTCCTAGGGCAGGGAAGGCGTTCCCTCGTCCCCAGGCGGCTTCATTCAGTGGAGAATGCCGATAAAGACCATCCCGCCGTAAGCAAAGATTTTGCATAAAGCGAAAGTGACGGGAAGCCATATCGAAGTATTTTCGTTCGCCCGTCAGTCGGCCCGCTTTTGCCAGGATGGGACAACTCATGAAGATGGCATCGCTCATCTCATTGTGGAAGGGCATGGCTTCCTTCATCTGGCCCGCGTCGAATCCGAAATCCGCCGCTTTTCTCACGAGCTCGGTATACCGGCGATCGCCTGTTCTTTCGGCCAGTTCCGCAAACACCAGATGCCCAGCGAAATTGCTGCCTGTTGCTTTGTCGAGTGGATCCTGGCCTGCGAGAAATGGAGCTACGATGCGTTCCACATCTTTCGTATGACCGAGGCGCATCCGGCCGATCAACGCCATGCCGGGGACATAGACCGCCTGCGGCCACTCGTGGCCATAGTGCGTTTCGAGTTCCTTCGCGAGCTGTTGAGGACTGCGTCGGCCGCGCCGGTCCATCTCCTTGCGCGCCTCGGAAGGCTTCAAGTTGCCAATGGCTTCAAGAAGTCTCTGCGATGGTTCTAGTCGGCGCGCCGGAATGGCTCCACTGCTGAGTGCGGCAATCAATCCCCAATCATCGCCATCAACCAAAACCAGATCGGGAGCGTGTGTTCCAATCCATCGCCAGAGATAGTGCGATTCCGTGTTCTCTTTATAGGCAACTCCGGTTGGCGGGAAAGCCAATTTCGCCTGTCCCAAGTTGGCGATCGCCACAAGGCGAAACCTTCGGCGATTCTGCGGCACGGCTTCATACTCTGCCACGCGGTCTGATTTGCCGATCAGCACAACTAGCGGCGCAGTCTTCGAAGCTGCCGGTACTTCGACCGCTTCGATTGGTTCTCCGTCCCGCGTCAACCCGATCGCGAAGTTGCGCGCGTCCGCGCTGGACGTAAGGAACAGAACTGCAGACACCAAGACTCGACTGGTATTCACTTGGTTCATCGTAAAATAGGTTAGTCCCCCTCAAAACCCAATGGCAAACATCCTTCAATCCCTACCCGTCGGCGAGCGTGTCGGCATTGCTTTTTCCGGTGGCCTCGACACAAGCGCGGCGATACACTGGATGCGTCAGAAAGGCGCGATCCCGTATTGCTACACCGCGAATCTCGGTCAGCCGGATGAGCCTGACTACGATGAGATTCCGCGCAAAGCTCTCGAGTACGGCGCAGAAGTAGCGCGTCTTGTCGACTGCCGAAAGCAACTGGTTCGTGAGGGATTCGCCGCTTTGCAGTGCGGAGCTTTCCACATCTCGACTGCCGGAGTGCCGTACTTCAATACGACGCCAATCGGGCGAGCAGTGACCGGCACGATCCTGGTCAGCTCAATGAAGGAAGACGACGTCAACATCTGGGGTGATGGCAGCACATTCAAGGGCAATGACATCGAGCGCTTCTATCGCTACGGCTTGTTGTCTAATCCCAGCCTTCGGATCTACAAGCCTTGGCTCGATCAAGCCTTCATCGATGAGCTCGGAGGCCGCAAGGAAATGTCCGAGTTCATGCAGAAGTCGGGCCTGCCTTACAAGATGAGCTCGGAGAAGGCTTACTCCACCGACTCCAACATTTGGGGAGCCACGCATGAGGCCAAAGACCTCGAGTTTCTCAATAAGGGCGTCAAGATTGTCGAGCCGATCATGGGCGTGCCTTTCTGGCGTGAGGATGTCGAAGTTAAGCCCGAGGTAATTTCGATTCGTTTTCACGAAGGAATGCCCGTCGCGATCAATGGCGTCGAGTATGACGACCACGTAAAGATGGTCCTCGATGCCAACGCAATTGGTGGACGCCACGGGCTCGGAATGTCGGACCAGATCGAGAACCGCATCATCGAAGCGAAGAGTCGCGGCATATATGAAGCGCCTGCAATGGCGCTATTCTTCATCGCTTATGAGCGCCTCGTGACCGGCATTCACAATGAAGACACAATCGAGTCCTATCGCGACAACGGTCGCAGGCTTGGCCGGCTGCTCTATCAAGGTCGCTGGTTCGACCCGCAATCCATGATGCTTCGGGAAATGTCCCAACGCTGGGTGGCGCGCGCGATCACAGGCGAAGTGACAGTGGAATTACGTCGGGGGAATGACTATTCCATTCTGGATACCATCAGCCCGAACCTGACGTACAAGCCAGAGCGTCTGACGATGGAGAAGGACACATCGTTCTTCTCGCCCCTCGACCGCATTGGCCAGCTCACAATGCGTAATCTCGATATTGCCGATACGCGTGACAAGCTATTCATCTACTCGAAGGCGGGTTTGCTGGCTCCGTCCTCCGTCAGCGGCCTTCATCTGCTGGGCGAGGGCGACGACGAAACGGAAAAGAAATAGCTTTCAGACTTGAAAGATGTACTTCGCCAACATCGTTTTCATCTCGGCGATGACAGCGCTTCGATTGTCCAGCGGTTGCTCGTACGCGTAAGCGATCAGCCGCTCGCCAGCCTCGCTGGCGATTCGAATCTTCAAATCGAGTGCTCCCGTATCCATCCCAATCTGGTCCAGGACGAAGTTCTTCACCAACGCGGCTGGCCCTACGTCGGGACCAGCGTGCTGATTCCTTGTCGGGGCGCTGACATGACGGCCTAGAGCGATGGCCCGGAAATCCGGACGCTCATCGAGGAATGCCACATACGCATCGACAATCATGCTGAGAAGCACTGATCCATCTGACGGCAATTCGACCGACAATTTCTTTTCGAGCTCAGCTCGAAGGTCGTCAACATGCTTGACGGCAATCGCATCGATAATCGACTGCTTGTCTGGAAAGAATCGGTAGAGTCCTCCTACAGAGACACCGGCAGCTTGAGCAACACGGCTGGTTGTCAGTTGATCGAGCGGCGCGGTCGCGAGCAGTTCTGACGCCGCCTTGAGGATCTGGTGGACAGTTTCGTTGCTTCTCTCCTGCACAGGCGTGCGGCGAACCATAACGCTCATGTTTGACATTATGCCAGTTAGAATGGTAAAAAGCGAAAGAGAATTCGCGTTCGTAAATTATGCCTGTACCTATTTCGCAGATGTGGACTGTGGCTTCCTATGTGGTGAAACAAAAGCTTCGCCGACGGGAGCGCTATCCGCTGGTGCTGATGCTGGAACCGCTCTTTCGGTGCAACTTGGCGTGCGCGGGCTGCGGCAAAATCCAGTATCCGGCGCACGTTCTCAAGAAGAATCTCTCGCCTGAAGAATGCTTCAAGGCCGTTGATGAATGTGGCGCGCCGATTGTCAGTATTCCCGGCGGCGAACCTCTCATGCACCCGCAGATTGCAGAGATTGCGGCTGGTCTGGTCGCGCGCAAAAAGTATGTGTACTTGTGCACGAACGCGCTGCTGCTTAAAGAAAAACTTCATCTCTTTACGCCCAGCAAGTACCTGACGTTCTCGGTTCACGTCGACGGCCAGCGCGAACACCACGATTTCTCTGTCTGTAAGGAAGGTGGGTACGCGATTGCCATCGAGGGAATTCGCGCTGCGATCGCCCGAGGCTTCCGCGTGACCACGAACACCACTTTGTTCGATGGAACCGATCCAAACAGCGTCCGCGACTTCTTCGACGAGATGATGGATCTGGGTGTCGAAGGGATGATGCTATCTCCGGGATACTCGTACGACAAGGCGCCCGATCAGCAGCACTTCCTGCGGTAAGGACCGCACGCGAAGATTATTCCGCGCGATGCTTTCGAACCGGAAATCGCGCTGGCATTTCAACCAGTCACCGCTGTTCCTCGAGTATCTGATGGGCTTGCGCGAGTACGCCTGCACGCCCTGGGGCATGCCAACTTACAATCTGTTCGGCTGGCAAAAGCCCTGCTACTTCCTCCAGGACGGATACACCGATACCTTTGCCGAACTCATGGAGCTGACCGAATGGTCAAAGTACGGAACGAACTCGGGCAATCCGAAGTGCGCCAACTGCATGGTTCATAGCGGCTACGAAGCATCGGCTGTCGATCACACGTTCAACTCGTTTAAAGGATTTCTGGCGACTGTGAAAGCGACGTTCCGCTCAAGCTATAACGACCCGTGGGCGTTAAAAGCTCTACAATCGCCGGCTGCCGCTCCCGCTGACCTTGTGCAAATCCAATGAACGCTACCGTTCGGCAAAATCTTCAAGGTTCGCAGTGGCAATCGGCCGATCCGGAGAGTTCTGCGTACGGCACTGGAGAAAGCGTTCGATTATCGCGGTGATGTGACGATCACGTGCAAAGATGGCTCGACAATCGAGGGCTATATTTTCGATCGTCGGAACGGAAAGATCACTCGACGATTCTTGCGTTCGACTCTTTCCGAAAGACAGCCCGGACAAAATCTCTGTGCGTTATTCGGATATCGCCGGGCTCGCTTTTACAGGTCGCGATACAGCAGCCGGAAAGAGTTGGGAAGCCTGGGTGAAGAAGTATCTCAGAGAAGAAGGCTGCGGGCGAAACAAGCATAGAAATCGTTCCCGACAGCCTGGACGAGTAGAGTATCAGATCGATGAAGTCCTACGACGGCGCACTTCCTCGGGAACGGGTATTTCGTACTCCGCAATCGAGACGAACTGTTTGGACTTCACGTCGTAGGCGAACACCTGGCCTGTTTCGATCTTATAAACCCATCCCCAAAGATTGATGTTGCCGCGTCGTTTGCGCGATGCGATTGAGGGCAGCGTTTCAAGATGCTCGATCTGGACGAGCACGTTCTCTTCGATCGTCGCGGTGAGCAACTCGTCGCCTTCGAGATGAGCATAGTTTTCCAGCATGATCCGCCGCGTCGTCTCAGCGTGGCTAAGCCACGAAGCCACGGATGGAAGATGAGTGACCTTCTCGGGATGCAGTAACGCCTTCATCGCTCCACAATGCGAATGGCCGCACACGATAATGTCCTTTACGTTGAGAACCGTGACCGCGTATTCGATCGTTGCGGCTTCACCGCCGTTGCCCGCTCCATGCGAAGGAATAATGTTGCCGGCATTACGAAGGATAAAGAGGTCGCCCGGCATGGATCGCGTCAACAGGTTCGGATCGATGCGCGAATCCGAGCATGTGATGAAGAGCGTCTCCGGCTCCTGCCCATGAGCGAGCTGGCCGAAGAGTCCTTCCAAGGGTTTGAAGTCCTCGCGTTGAAACTCGTGAATTCCTTCGATCAGTTTTTGCATAAATCATTATCGCCGTAACGACCCCGTTTCGCTACAATCGACCATGCCTGCAACTCTTGACCATGTTCAAACCGATACTCCCATGGGCGCAAATCTTGTGGCTGGCGGAGCGACTTTCCGAGTGTGGGCGCCCAACGCTCATTCAGTGCACGTAATCGGCGATTTCAACGATCGTACGCTCAATGACGAGAACCTTCTGACGAAGGATGGGGACGGCCATTGGAGAGGCTTTCTGCCTGGCGTGAAAGATCGCGATCGGTACATGTTTCATGTTGTGGGCGATGGAGGAGCCGGTCCTAAGCGTGATCCATATGCGCGCGAGTTGGAGAAGCCATTTCCGAGCCAATGCATCGTCAGGAAGACGGACTTCCCGTGGCACGAAACCGGATTCGTCACACCACGCTTCCACGATTTCGTCATCTATCAACTCCACGTTGGTGTATTCTTCACACCTCATCTTCCGCTCAAAGCGGGGACGTTTCTCGATGTTGCGCGTAAAATCCCTCACCTATCCCGGCTGGGAGTAACGGTCGTGCAACTGATGCCAATCCAGGAGTTTCAGACCGAGTTTAGTCTTGGCTATAACGGCACGGACTATTTTTCACCGGAGATGGACTTCGCGGTGGACGACTCGGACCTTCCGTCTTACGTAGCGCTCGTGAATCAGCTTCTGGATGACCGTGGGCTCGCGCGTTATGCGGTCGACGATCTGCGTGGCGAAATGAATCAGCTCAAGGCGCTAATTGACTTGTGCCACATCCACGGGCTTGCTGTGATCCTTGACGCTGGTTACAACCATGCCGGTGGAGACTTCGGCGACGAAAGCATACACTTCTTCGACCGGCAGTCCGGAGACAACTCAAAGTCTCTGTATTTTATGAATAAGGGGCACGCGGGAGGTCTGGTATTCGACTATGAAAAGCCGGAGGTGCGTGATTTTCTAATTCAGAACGCCAAGTTTTATCTCAATGAATACCGTGTGGATGGGTTTCGATACGACCAGGTGAGCGTTATAGATCACGACGGCGCTCCACACGGTTGGGGCTTCTGTCAGGATCTTACTTCGACATTGCGTCAGCATCGCCCCAGCGCATTAGCGAAGGCCGAATATTGGAACGTCAATCCGTATGTTGTGAAACCCGTGAACGAGGGTGGCGCTGGATTTGACACAACGCTCACGGATGGTCTCCGCATAGCCATTCGCGACGTGATTGCGAATGCAAGCCATCCCGATGATCGGCCGCTCAACATGACAAATCTTGGTCGCAGTATGTGGCCCGACGGCTTCACAGAGCATTGGAGATTTGTCCAGGGACCGGAAAATCACGACATCGTATATCACGGTCGCGAGCAACGCGTAGCTCGTCTCGGTCATCCGGACGATCCGCGATCATGGTTCGGACGTAGCCGGGCGCGTGTTGCAACCGCGATCGGTTTGACGGCCCCTGGAATTCCCATGTTGTTT
Organism: Bryobacteraceae bacterium; assembly: GCA_963844855.1. Taxonomy (GTDB): domain Bacteria; phylum Acidobacteriota; class Terriglobia; order Bryobacterales; family Bryobacteraceae; genus DASQDN01. The sequence continues at coordinate 211,723 of CAWJQP010000085.1, read as the reverse complement.
ATGGGCCAGGAATTCCTCGAGGATAAGCAATGGTCCGACAATGTCAAGTTCCATAAAGCTCTTCTGCTGCACTGGGCCGGGCTCGACAACGGCGACAAGCAGATGTTGGATCATTTGCGCTTTACAAGCGAACTGGTGAACCTACGCTGGCGTTACCCCGCGTTACGCGGCCAAGGCTTTCGCGTAATTCACGCCCACGACGCAAACCGTGTACTCGTTTTTCAACGATGGGTTGAAGGGGGAGGCCGGGACGTTATCGTTGTCGTGCACCTATCTCCGTTCAGTCGATTCGACTACCGCATTGGCTTTCCTGGCGACGGTGAGTGGAGCGAGGTTTTTAACAGCGATGTCTATGAGAATTGGGTCAACCCTAATGTTACGGGCAATGGTGGGCGCGTGTTTTCGGACTCGGCTTCACTAACGCTACCGGCCAACAGTGTGCTTGTGTTTGCCCGATAGACTATTTGAGCCACCAACGATCGCCAAAAAAGTCAGCGCGTTCTTCGGTCCAGGTGCCGTACTTTGTTGCCATCTGACCGCCGTCGACGTACAGAGATGTGCCAGTGATGAACGATGCAGCGTCGGACGCAAGAAACGCGATTGCCGTCGCGACTTCGGCGGGCTCCCCGCTTCGGCCGAGTGGGATGTCGCGAAAATATTCGCGCATGGCACTGAGGTCGGCGAACTTGTCTTCCGTAAGGCGAGTTCGGATCAGTCCCGGACAAACTGCGTTGATCCGGACTTGGTGTGGCCCGAGTTCATTCGCTGCTGTGTGCATGATCCCGATCAGACCCGCCTTACTGGCGTTGTAGGCCATCAACTGCGCTTCGCCGTCGAAGGAGTTTGTCGATGCCGTTATCACGATGCAGCCTTTGCCGCGTTTGATCATTTTCTGTGCCGCGATCTGCACCGTATGAAAGACACCGGTTAGATTGACGGCGATGATCCGCTCCCAGTCCGACACTTTGGTATCTACAACACTCGCTTCATTAACGACACCGGCGCATGCCACGACAATGTCAAGATCGGCGCCCGCCTGATCGAACGCCGATTCGAGCGATTGACGATTGGTCACGTCTGCCACAGTGCCGTGCGCTCCGAATCCGGCAACGCGCTCAAGAGGATGCGCATCGTCCACATCGATCACCCAGACGTCGGCGTGGGAAGCGGCCAAAAGGCGGGAAGTCGCCAGTCCGATTCCATTGGCTCCTCCCGTCACAACCGCTGTCTTGCCGGTAAAATCGAACAGCATTACCTCATGGTAAAACGGCGCTGCTATACTCAAAGAAAAGGCCAGGCGCGACGCCTGGCTTTGACGTTTTATGAGTTATCTAGATAGCCTTGAAAGCAACCTCAAGAACCTTGAAAACAGCCAGGAACGCAACGTGGATCTCCAACGCGACAGGCAACACCGTGAGTCGGAGAAAGCTAAAGCCCTAGCTGCTGCGCCTTATGCCGAGGAGTTGAAGACGGGCGGCTTCGCGCAAGAATTACTTGGCCACGCGACGACGATCGGCTTTTCCCAAAGGACCAAGGTGCAGCCTACCTGGCTCGGAAGCACGTTGCGCCTGCAGGCGAAAGAAAAGCGCCTGGAGCTTCGTCCAACACCGCAGGGCGTGATGGCTTTCTTCTTTGAAGACGACGAGGAAAAAGGAAGCGAACTGGTCGACCTGAAGAGCAGTCCAGAAGAATTAGCTAAGCGATGGTTCGCCGCTTAGCGGCATGTCGCCACAAGACTCCGATGACTGCTAGTAGCGGTACCGCCAGCAGAATCCCGACCGGACCGAACATCGCTCCTCCCACCAATACTGCGAGGAAGACATACAGCGGTGATAAGCCGACGCCTTTGCCTAGAATGCGGGGACTCAACCAAAATCCTTCGAGCCCCTGCACGATAACGAACGTACTTAAGACGCCTGCGTAGTTCCACATTCCGCCATCCTTCGCCAGTACGGCAAAAGCCGTAAGCGCAAGCCCGATGAGAGAGCCAATTATTGGGATGAGGTTGAGCAATCCGCACAGGATGCCGAAGAACAGCCAAAACGGAACACCGGATATGGCATATCCGATCGAATAGAGGCACGAGAGCAGCGCCGCAATTTTGAGCTGTCCGATGATATATCCACCGAGTGTCCTTCCGACGTCGCCGGCTAATGTCTCTCGGGGCATATACGAGGAGTTTACGTGAGAATAGGTTTACTCGAAATACAGGAGCGAGTTAAAAAACAACTTAAAAGCCTGATAACTCTGAGCCCGATATTGTGGACGCATGCCAAAAAGCACGATGTGACCCGATCCGAACGGCACGTCTACGATGGCTGCTCGCCGCGCTAGATGCTTTTCCCCAAGCAGCCATCCCGACGCCAATACGTGGCTTTCCGGATAAACAGCGATTGCCCGATCACGACCCGTCACCTCGAAAGCAGGCCCATTTTCAAACCACACTGCGATCTCTTTCGGAAGTCCGAGCGTAAGCGGGTGCTGTTCGAGTTTCACACTCAACAATGATCCCGGAGCGTAAAATTCGCGATTCGAAACACCTTTCAGCGCATCTTTCACGCCGACGCCAAGATAGTCGAGCGCATAATCCGAAGCATCATTGAGGAAGATAATTGCGCCACCCTTCGCCGCAAACTGCTTCAACGCTTCGGCTCCCACGTCGCTCAAACCGCCAGTGAACTCTTCCGGCATCGATCCCTGCTTATGACCCTGATGAATGGCCTCCGATCGCTGGCTTGGGAAGACGATCACATCGAAGCGTTCCCTCAGATTGGGATGGGAGAGATCGCTGTTGAGCACGCTAGAGTATCTGAATCCGAACTGTTCCAGAATCCAGCGTGTCCACCCCTCGTCCATACTCGGCATAAAGCTCTTGTAGAGGCCAATCCGCGGCTGGCGCACCGCTCGCGCATCGACGCCCGGTGGAGCTGCATCGAGATAAAAATCACCGGTTGTCGTATTGCGCCAGACATTGCGGCCGCCTTGGAGACTGCGGTTCAACGTTCGCCACGATTCGGTATCCGAGCCCGAAAGGACATTCCCATTCGATACACTCGCGAACGCAAATTGATCTATGCGCTGTGTTTCCGCCGGGAATGCTCGAGGAATCGTATCGACGGCGACGCCCATTAATAGCGGGAGCGTGTGTGCGGTGACGTCGTATGGCCGCTTGGGCGGACCTCCGGGATATTGGCGCAGATCGGGATAGTTTTGCCGTTCGAGCAACGTCTTCGCGAACGAGCTGTACGGCTGCTGCATCCGGATGATGTAGGAGCCTGCGCCGTATTGTTTTCCACCCGCTGTGAATGTTTGGGCGGCCCGATCGATCTCGACCTGACCGAAAGTCAGGGTTTCAAGAAGTTTCTTCGCGGCTCCTGGATCCCGCTGGGCGGCTGGGATCACAAATGCAGATGGGCTCGTCCTTTGTACCGCTCGTTTCCCAATTCGGTAGAAGCCCTTCAGCAAATCTTCTCGCCGAACCGCAGCTTGAAAGAGACAGGATTCGAACGCGATGAGCTGGTCGTCCATAATATCCCGCAGACGCCACTCGCCTCCGGCCCAAGGTTCGAGGTGATTCCAACTTCGCTCGCGAGGGCTGTATCCGGCGGCGATCTGGTTCAATTCATCCGGCCGTACTCGGATCGGCGTCGCGAGCCGTGCGCTGGCTGATTCGCTTAGAATGCGCGCGCCACCGTGATAGGACTGATAGTGGCGTCCAGGTGTCCAAAAGTCGTACATGGCGTTGATCGCCACACCCGTCCTTCCCGCGGCCGTCAGATCTGACGCCATTCCGCTCCCAATTGCATTGCATAGCTGTGCAATGATCGGGTCAATATTGGGATCGATGGGATCCATCCATGGCGGGACGAACATGCGCGACGAGTAGGAACCTTGCTGGTGGACGTCATACACAATCTGGGGATGCCATACGTTGTGTAGCTTTGAGATCGCGATCTGGGTTTCCACCTGCGAAAACATATACCAGTCGCGATTATTATCGTGACCGACATATTTCTGATACAACTCCGGCAGGCCGGTACCCTCATGCGGAGTTCCCAATGTCTTGCGGTACCACTGAGTGACCAGATCGACTCCATCGGGGTTTAGCGACGGGACCAACAAAAAAATCGTATTTTGCAAGATCGTCTGAAACTTGGGCTTGTCGTCGGTAAGCAACTTGTAAGCGAACTCGATTGCGGTCATTGTTGAGGCAACCTCGGTCGAATGAATCGAACAAGTAATCAGAACAACCGTCTTGCCTTCCGCGGTGAGTTTGGCAGCCTGTGCATCATCGATCGAGCGTGGATCAGCGAGCTTCGCCTGAATACCACGATACTTGTCGAGATTGCGAAGCGTCTCGGGCGCAGCAATCGTCGCTGCAATAAATGGCCGCCCCTCTGTGGTCTTACCGAGCTCGTCGAAACGTATTCGATCCGAATTCTCGGCCAAAAGCTGAAAATAAGACACGACTTTCGACCAGTCGAGCAGCTTTCTGTCGACACCCATGGGGTGGCCGAAGTGCGACTCCGGCGTCGGAACGGCGGCCGTCAGGCAAACCGCATAGGCGAGCGACAGTATCGCCCGCTTCATGCTCGCGACAACTCCAGCCAGAGTGCGCGATACCAGCGCAGGAAGCGTTCCGGCTCCTTGCTTTCGGCGGCTTCACAGAGGCAATACCGCTCGTAGCGAGAGCGCCGAAGCAGTGTGAATAACTCGCGCCAGGGATACTTGTCGTTAGCCAATTCGTTGATGTGAACGTTTTTGATCCATGGGCGTAGCAGGTCGAAACTCGGTTTGACACTTCCATTGACAAGGTCGGTCGGATTGGAATTCCAACAGACCCCAACGGAATCGTGACGCGCAGCCTTCATGATTGCTGCCGACACCGTTGGGTCCTGGGTGAGTGCGCCATGCACTTCCATCCAGATCTCGACGCCTCGGCCGGCGCCGTAGTCGCCGAGTTCCTTCAAGCAGTCGCCGATTCGCCCGATCGTCGTATCCTTCGGGACGTCCTTGGGCAGTCCGTTGGGGCGGACTTTGACGCCCCAGGCCCCGGTGTCATGAGCGAGATCGATGCAATTTTTTGGCTTCTTCTACGTTCTGCTTTCGGACGGCGGCGTCGGGTGAGTGAAACTCACATGTAGATCCGTAGCTCAGCAACCTGACCCGGCTGTTCTGAAATCGAGCCTTTACTCGCTCTCGATCGGCCTGGCCGAGCGTGGGCTCGACGCCGTGTTTATGGCTGGTTCGTAGTTCCACCGCCTCAAACCGAGCCGCTTCCAGCTGTTTGATGAGGGTTTCCAGGTCCCAATCTTTCAGGACGTTGTAAGTGACCGCTCCAAGGAGCATTTGTACTATTTTGCGCGATTAATAAGACCAGCGCCACAAATTCGTACCGACCGTGTATCCGGCGCCCACTGCGGCGAATAACACAAGATCTCCACGTCGAAGTCTTCCAGACTCGAGCGCATCGCGCGCCGCCAGCGGAATAGTTGCTGCCGTCGTGTTCCCGTAGTCGCCGATATTGACGATGACGCGATCCTGCATTCCGAGACGCTCAGAGACGGCGGTGATGATCCGCTTGTTCGCTTGATGCGGAATCATCCAATGCACGTCCTCATTCTTAAAGCCGTTCTCCTCGAGCAGACTGCCAGTGATCTCAGCCATTCTTCGAACTGCGAATTTGAAAACCTGTTGGCCCTCTTGTTTTACGTAGTGCAAGCGCTGGTCCACCGTCTCGTGCGACGGTGGCATGCGACTTCCCCCTGCAGGCATGTAGAGAAATGGCCCGCCGGAACCATCGATCTCATTTTTGAAACCGATAAAACCCGTGTCGTCCTCGCTGGGCTCTACCATCATCGCCCCTGCGCCGTCGCCGAAAAGAACGCAAGTGGTCCGGTCGGTATAGTCGATGATTCGGGACATCGTGTCCGCGCCAATAACGAGGACTTTCTTGTGGCTACCTGAGGAAACGAAATGCGCCGCAGTCGTTAGTCCGTATACGAATCCTGAGCATGCCGCGATCAGATCGTATCCCCATGCGCGAGTGCAGCCAAGACGGTGCTGAACCAGGCAGGCTGTAGATGGGAACATGGTGTCGGGCGTGACCGTGCATAGCAGTATGCAGTCCACCTCTTCCGGCGCGGTTCCACTATTAGCGAGCGCGATCTTAGCGGCCTCCACGGCCATATCGGATGTCGCCATTTCAGGAGGAGCGATGTGCCGCTGACGAATGCCGGTGCGTTCGAAAATCCACTGGTCGTTGGTGTCGACCATCTTGGATAAATCGTCGTTGGTGAGCAGATTTGGCGGAGTATAGCAGCCAACGGCAGTTATCTTCGCTTTGGGCAAATGATCCTCCTCGGAAAAATGCTCGCGTTACCGCAAAACTGAGCTAGGCTGAGTATATATTGCTCATGGTACATGTCTGACGCTGTACACGTCGAAAGTGCGCTTCTCTTTGAAACACCGGAACAAATCTTCCTGCGTGTGTTTTCCGTAATTCGGCCTCGCACGGACATTCCGGCGACTTCGAGTCGAGTTCTGCCCGTTTGCGAACGCGAATAGCTTCATTCGGCTGGAAGCAGGAGTTTTGGAAGTTCGTCTGACGGATGTTCTTGCGAGATGCTCCGGCTCCGATCCTGGAAGCCCTGGCTTTTATTCTAATCTCGAAGCTTTATCGCAGGCCGGTTCCCCGGAGTTATAGCCACCGATATCGCCTTTACCTAAATCGGAGGGATGTCCGTCATGCGGTGCAAGGCGTCCGAAAGGAGCGTGGAAGAAAGCAGATACGCCGTCCGAAAGGAGAGTGGTTCGACCTTGAGGAGTTATTCGAGGATTTGAATATCCGGTATTTCCACGGACTTATGGCCAGACCAGCGCTAGGATGGAGCGTGCGTCATTCGCGCACGACTCTCGGGCACTATGATCCTTCTCATCACATGATTGTTCTGAGCAAGGTGCTCGATCAGCAGCAGGTGCCGCGTCTCGCCGTTGAGTATGTCATGTTTCACGAAATGCTTCATCTGCGTCATCCCGTAAATCATAAGGGGACGCGCAGATGTGTGCACACGACGGAATTCAAGCTAGCAGAGAAGGAATTTAAACAGCTTCGCGAGGCGAAGGAGATGCTTAAGCACCTACCTTAGAAAGTATTCGGGCATGATTGACCCCAGAGAGGCTCAATCAGGCCGAATTTACATTGCGGGCTGTTGGGATGCTGCCAGGAAATTGACGTTAACTCGCATGTCCTCAAGCGAGCCGAGAAGCTGGCGCACGTCGACAGTGCCGATCCCAAATGTATGCAATACCAGACGATACTCGATCATCGTCACAGCCCAGGCAAACGTGACACGAGTCTTTAGAAGTGTTTGCGCAAGTTCCGGACGATCCACGGAGGAATAGATAAGAGTCATCCGAGCCGCCAAGTGAAGCCGGTGAAAGTCTCGCACAAGGTTGCGCAGATAGGAGCGAAATACACGCCGGCGTTCCTGGCGGAATCGGCTGACCGCCTGGGGCGTGATACCGCGCTGTGCTGCAAAAAACTTGTAGTCGTCCTCGCTCAAGAGACGGAGCATAGGCCGATAGCTGGCAACAGAGAAGGTCGCAACCCATTCCGGGTCGCATTCAGCGACCGCTCCTGGAGATGTCAACCGCCGCACCAGCAACAATATAGCGCCCCCGACACAGGAGGCAAACAACATGACCGTTAAGAGGGAAAAGTTCATTGAGGTTCCACTCGCTGTATCAGAATAACTGACGCTTTTGCGGAAAGCAATGGCGATTTCCACGATTTGACCTCAGATTTTCCGGGTAGTCCTATTTCCTGGCAGAGCGTAGTAAGGTCTCATTTAATGCATCGAGCTGCGCCAGCAATCTCGCTTCTGAATCATTTGATGGCTTCGGCTTTTGTGGCGCAGCCTCGCCTTCGAGCGTCAACAGGCGGAACCACCCAAGCAGGCATGCAATCATCGCAACGTAAGCCACTATATTAAGTGTGGCTACGATCTCGCGACCGAACCACGTCCGCACAAACAATAATGTAGTGCGCACGGCGAAGAACGCCGCGAATACGCATGCGTGCACTCGTACATTTCGTGTCAAAGGTACCGGGAAATACGACAAAAACCCAATGAGACACAGTACTAACACCAGCAAACTCATCATTACCAGCCGCTCGAGCAGCATGAAATTGTAGAGAAAGGCGGACTCAGGGTTGCGTCGCTGCAATTCGAAAAGCAGCGTGGAAACCGAGATCAACGCTGACAGCGCGAGTGATATGGACAGTGCCTTACGCCCAAGCGATGCAATTCCGACGTGATTGCGGAGCACCAACTGAAAGAGTTCGAGCACTGTGAGTACGAACAAGATCCAGTTGACCGGCTGGGTCGCGAAATACGTGATAGCGTATGCGTCCGTCGCTCGGGGGATGACCGACATTACTGGAACGCGAATAGTTTCGAAGACGAGATAGAAGGTGAAGTGCCGGTACTTCTGCCACAATGTTGATCGAAATAATTTCGTCAAGAGCAGCAGATAACTGCCGATCTGGATTATGGTGAGGTACTGAATAACAATGGACTTCGAAGGCATGCGGCTTCGGGATGCCCTATCTTAGCATCGGCGCCAGAAGCCGCATATCAGGTTTATTCCTACGTCACCGCGGGGTTACTTCGATTCGCACGGATAACATTCGGGCATTTCGACTTCAGCGGTTGCGACAGAGGCGGAAGCAGTGAGAGCGAGCGCCAGCATGGCGACGGCAAACAACTTTTTCATCATGTGTGTCAGCTCAATCTCCGAATCCTTAGTTGGAACCACAGGGGTAACATTCGGGCATTTCGACTTCAGCGGTTGCGACTGGAGCGGATGCAGTGAGAGCAAGCGCCAACATGGCGACGGCAAAGATTTTTTTCATCATGGGAGTCATCTCAGTGTCCGGAATCCTTAGTTGGAACCGCAGGGGTAACATTCGGGCATTTCGACTTCAGCGGTTGCGACCGGAGCAGAAGCAGTGAGAGCAAGCGCCAACATGGCGACGGCAAAGATTTTTTTCATCATGGGAGTCATCTCAGTGTCCGGAATCCTTAGTTGGAACCGCAGGGGTAGCACTCGGGCATCTCGACTTCGGCGCTCGCAGTGGGCACGGAGGAGGTCAGGGCAAGGGCGAGCATAAGGGCGAAAACGGCTTTTTTAATCATTTGAAGTTGGGTCCTTTTTTTGTATTTGGTTTCGTATCAGTGCGAACGCAAAGCCAGAGTAACCGTTGCATCCAGAAAACGGTGGCTTTACCAAGAGCTTTTCCGAAAACAGAACAGGGAAGTTTAGCGTATATACAAATCACGCCAACTGTCGAAAATTCTTCAGCGTGCATTACAATCGGAGAGGCTAGAGCGATGAAAAACCTCCCGCCAAAGGGAACTCTCGACCGGGGGCCCGCCTCCGATCTTTGGCGCAACACACTCTCGCAAATTCCGACGGTTTTTGGGCGCATGATCTATCTTTCGACTCTGCGCGGCGCGAACTCGGGCGTGTACGAGCATCATGGACTCTCGCTAGTGTTCGGTCCCAGAGCAGCGAACGAGGCTCTTCGCCGCAGTCACGAAGATGCATTCCGCGAATGGCTAAGCTTCGACCTGGAGCAGCAAAAAGCCGATCTGGACCTTTATCTTACAGGTCTTGTGGAGGAAAGGGCAGCAGTTATAGACACTTGGCTGCGCTTGAACCCATATCGGAACCTTGTGCCGGTGTCAGCTCGGAGCAGCGATCAGGAGCTGTTCCTGATAGATTTCCGAGCGATTCTCGAGGTTCTCAGGAACGAGTACGGCGTCGCCGTCCCGGATCCAGACGCATAGCAATCCCCACCACTTGGCCAACGACATCGATCTCCGTCGGAAAGTCGAAGACTTCAGGAGCACTCTCAGAGGCCGGATGCGGTTGTACTATCAGCGTGTTATCGTTCAGCGTCGCCCATCCGAGCGCATATCCGTCCCGCCGTTCAAAGAAGTATATCGGCCGTTCGAATTCATTCGTCCAGCCCGTGTTGGCAACTTTACGTTTTGTTTCGTCGATGAGCACCAGCGACCCCGGACTCACCAGCGGATGCATCCGCCAGTCTTCCGTGCCGACGTAGGCGTACCGATGGCTCTTCAAGTCCATGCTATTCAACAACATGAGGGGAAGCTTTCCCCATCGCTGAATCATTCGACTAAGATATGTCGTTCGCTTCAGATCGATGCCCGGATCGAGGGCCAACGGGAGCAAAACTTCACCGCTGGTCCCATGACCGCTGAACTTAATAAGGTGGGTGGTTTGACCAGCTCCAAGCGACGCCGAATCGCCAGGCAGCTTTGTGACATCAATTCCATACCATTCCAGAATGTCGGTGAAGTCGATTCGATAGATCGCTGCCAACGAGTAAAGCCGGTAGATCGTCGGCACGACGCCCTTGTTCTCGAGGTCCGCCAGCCGGCTGATCGCGATCAAGTACTCGTCGTTTTTATGAAGCGAAGCGATCTTTTCGCTCAGTTCCTCGACGTCCCGGTAGCGAAGCTTGAGTTCCTCGCGTCGCTTTTTGAGTTTCTGCCCAGCTTCCTCCATCTTATGGTTGGGCGGGCCGAGTTGTCGAGGTGCTGTTGAGGCATCTATTAAGGTAAATACATTAGGAGCCTGCAAATGCGGGTAATACAGGGAGTTCCTGGGTGAATTATAACGAGATCCCCTACGACCCGGCAAGGCGTGCGGGGACGTTTTGTTCTGATTTCGGAACAGGATTTGAGCGAGGAGGCCAATTTTGAAAATCGTCGTTGGCGTCTCCGGCGCAAGTGGTTCAATTTACGGGCTAAGACTGCTTGAGAAACTCCGCTCCAGGGGGGATGTCGAGACACACCTCATCCTTACCCGTTCGGGTGAGCGCACCGGCTACCTGGAATTGGGCATAAAATCCGCCGATTGGCGTTCTTACGCTGACTTTTCATACCCCTTAGAAGACTTAGGAAGTCCCCTAGCGAGTGGCAGCTTTCCGATTGATGGAATGGTGATCGCTCCGTGCTCCATACACTCCTTGTCGGCCATCGCGAGTGGAATCACAGGAAATTTGTTAGTGCGGGCCGCAGATGTGACTCTCAAGGAGCGACGACGCCTCATTCTGATGGTCCGGGAAACACCCTTCCATCTCGGTCATCTCAGGTCGATGGCAGCGGTCACGGAAATGGGCGCAATCGTGGCTCCGCCGATTCCCGGTTTTTACAACAAACCTAAGAGCATCACCGACTTAGTGGATCATAGCGTTGAACGCGTGATGGATCTCCTCGGTGTTCCCGCGCCCGGAGCGAAGCGTTGGTCAGGTCCAGAGGTACAATCCTGACAGTGAGCCGCCGCAAAAGGGTGTCGTTTCAAGGAGAAAAGGGAGCCTTCAGTCAGGTTGCCGTCCAGCAGCTGCTCGGCAATGACCTATCTGTCGTCCCCTTGCAGAGGTTCGACGAAGTCTTTCGGGCTTTGGCGGATGGATCCGTAGACGCGGCAGTCATCCCAATCGAGAATACTTTGCATGGCTCGGTTCATGAGAACTACGATCATCTCGTGAATTTTGAGCTGCCGATTCATGCAGAGACAAACGTCCGAATTTCTCATAGCCTCAGCGCTCCGCCCGGTGTTCCATTTCGAAACGTTCGCCGTGTTTACTCGCATCCGGTCGCGCTCAATCAGTGTGTCAAGTTTTTCGACGCTAATCCGCAACTCGAACGTGTTCCGTTTTACGACACGGCCGGCAGTGTGAAGATGATCATGCAGGAAAAGCCGTCCGACGCTGCAGCAATCGCTTCATCTATCGCCGCCGACTTGTATGGCGCCAAAATCCTGAAGCGGGGAATCGAAGACGACCCCAGTAATTTCACTCGATTCTTTCTTCTAAAGCGGCCAGGCGCCAGGACGATTAGATCCACCGAACGGGCATGGAAGACAACACTAGTATTTCGTACACGCAATGTTCCCGGAGCATTATTTAAGTGCTTGAGCGTCTTCGCTCTCAGGGATATCAGTTGCACAAAGATCGAATCGCGCCCACTACGGGGCAGTCCGTGGGAATATTGGTTTTACCTTGATTTCCTCGGACACGCCGAAGATCCGGTTTCCCAGAAGGCGTTGGGACATCTTGCGGAGATGACAGATTTCGTCCGCGTTTTGGGAACTTACCCGAAAGCCGTCTAGTTGCCTTCGATCAACGCCGCTACTTTTTTGGCTTCGCTTTGAAAAAGAGGATTCTGCGGGTACTCACGCGACAGTTCTTTCAAAATCGCGAGCGATCGCGCGGGCTGCTTTTCTCGAAGATGCACGATGGCGAGCAAAATTCGCGCAAAAGGTCCTAGATACCGGCCGGAGGCGGCAACTCGCTCGAGCTTCGGCGTGGCCGACGCTTTCTGGCCCTCGACACCATCGACGCGCACAAACCACCGCACGAAAAAAGGCATGCTGCCAAGGAGATACTCACATGCTCCACCGGTTAGTTCCGCGTCGGCGAAATTCGGGTGAGATTGCAGCAATCGAAGCGACCAGGATTGCGAATCCTTTATATAGGACAGGCTTTGCAATTGTCGCTTATCGATTAGCGCCATGTAGTCTGCGCGCAGGCTGGCCACCAGAGACATTGTGAACAAGGCCTCGGCGTCTTTGGGGTTGGATGCAATCACGCGTTGAGCTTCCCTCTCCGCAATCTGGAGAGAGGATTCAAAGGCTTCTCGAGCCTGCGGATCCGGCTTCAGCTTTTTCTTCGCAATGAAGCGCTTATCCTCTGCAAAGAACTCGCTCTCGAGGATTCGCAGGCGGTGTAACTCCTGAAAAAGAAAAGCCGATGCCCGAACGGCGTGTCCGAAACCGTCGGCAGGTTTCGTCCGGAGATGCGCATCGATGATCGAATGTGCGCCGGCAAAGTCGAAATTGTACATCCGCGCGAAGGCCTTGTCGATCGCGGTGGGGTTCGGCACGCTGGCAAGGAATAACGCGATGACTGGCAGAATTGGCATTATCCAAATAAACGACGGAAGTATTCGCGGGTCCGTTTCTCAATCTGAGCCAGTTCTTCCGGTAAAGACTCATCATGAAGATGCGGTGGAGTCCACCGATTCACCAGTGCCATCAATGTCTCTAAATGCGCCGGAGAATTGGGCAAATGACCTTCGGCATGCCCGGAATAAACCCGCAGGCCATGGTCAACCGCTCGATAGAAAGTGGCCGCGTCTTGTAGAAACTCGGCGTCTTTTCGCTCGAGATGTCCCATTTTCTCAATGATGTCGATACGCTCCGGCGTGTTGAGTACTTTGAAAAAGATACCAGCGCTTTTGAGGCGAAGGTACATCAGGGCAAAGTCGATGTCGTAGTAGCCGCCCGGACCGGCTTTGAGTGGATTGCTGGCCCCTTGCTCACGCTCGAGACGCGCGCGCATTGCGCGCAAATCGTGCCGTGACCGGCCGTTTTGCCCATAGCGGCGCCAATCAACTTGTTGTACCTCGTGAAGAAACTTTGTGGATGCCGGACTATTGCCGGCTACAGCCCGGGATTTCATATAAGTGATACCTTCCCAGGCCTCGGCGCGATTCGCGAGATAGTCCCGATAAAACGCCTCCGTTTGCACTAGGGTTCCCTCACGACCGTTCGGCCGCAATCGAGTATCGACCGCGAACATTTGCCCTTCACTGGTATATGCCGTAATAATGTCGATCATCCGTTCGGCCACTCGTGTCCAGAAATGAATGTTGCCGGCATCGCTATCGGGAATAACGAAATTCAGATCCGCGTCTGACCCGAGATCGAACTCTCTCATTCCGAGCCGCCCTAGCGCAATTACCATCATTTGGTCGTTCGGGGTGTAGCTTGGCGACTCAGGCGGGTGCGCCTCGCAAACCTGCTGACGAGCGATTATGTATGCAGCACAAATAACAGAATCGGCAAGGTCGGATGTCCTTGCGAGCGTGTGAAATATCGGCGCGCGCAAGCATACGCTTTCTGCTTGAATGCGGAACATTTCACGCCGGAAAAAGCGTCGAAGCTCGGCAGGGTCCTGAATTGACGTGGCTAGCTCAAGGTATTCAACCTGAGGGACTTCATGAATTCTCGCCAATTCCTCTATGAGCTCCGGCCGCCGAAGGAGCTCTTCGGAGAAATGCACGCTGTTCTCGAAGAGGTCAATCGCGTGGTGTGCCACTTCGGGATGATCGTTGAGCAACTGCAGGTGTTCCGGGTTCGAAAACATGCGCTCCAGAAACGCCTCAAACGATTTTGCAGCGTTTCGTAAAGGTTTCTCCTTCAGCTCGGTGGCCAATCTGGGAGCTCGCTGATCGAGAAAGCGAATCAGATTACTCGTTGGCGCTTCGGGGAAAAGCATTGGTTCCGGTTCCGATAGCCGATCGGGCCGCTGAGCGGGGATGCTGTAATACAGAGGTTGCTGGGAATGGATCACCCGATCATATGTTTCCTGCACTTCTTCAAGATGGAGATTTAGCTGGTGCAGCAGCTTCTCCGCTGACGGAAGCCGTCCGAGCTCAGCCGCTGGCATTTTCCGGGCGAGAATCTCCAACTCATCGCGATGCACAGGCAGCGAGTGGGTTTGACGATCATCGAGATATTGGAGCCGGTGTTCCAAATGTCGCAAGAATTCATATGCCGATGTCAGCTTCGCGTATTCCGCCTCGGACAGGAGATTTTTATCCCGAAGCCGCGATAGCGCGAGCATCGTTCCCCCGTGGCGGACCCATGGCTCACGCCCGCCATGCAGTCGCTGAAGGCATTGGACGAGGAATTCGATATCCCGGATACCACCCCGCGCGAGCTTAATATCGAGTCCTGAATCGCGAGACCGTCGCGTAGTCCGCTCATGAATTCGCTCACGCGTGGCCGAAACGGCTTCGACCGCCGAAAAATTCAGTGTCGATTGGTAGATGCGCGGTTCAACGTGATCAAGAAGCTGCCGCCCCGGCCCTGGTTCACCAGCGGCCACACGAGCCTTGATGAGCATCTGGAGTTCCCAGTCGCGGCCGCGCGTGTCGTAATAGTTCTTCGCGCCCTCCAGCGATAGACATACCTCTCCGAGCCGCCCATCCGGTCGAAGCCGCAGGTCGACACGATAACAGGTACCGTCCGTCGTGTAGGTCGACAGCAGGTCAGTCATCAAATTAGCAATTTTCTTAAAAAACTCTTTGTTCGTAATACTTTCCGGACCGTCGGTTTGCCCGTTGCCCGAGTACACAAACATCAGATCGATATCCGAACTGTAATTTAGTTCGCGGCCTCCAAGCTTGCCTAGCGCTATTACCGAGAATCCGGCTTCGTCCGGCTGACCCGCCGGATTGAGGAGCCGAGGTTTTCCAAAACGAAGCTCAAGAACGGCCCGGATACGTCGATAAGTGACATCGAGGATTGCATCAGCAAGATTCGAGATTTCCTCAACGATTTCGGTAAGAGAACCATGGCCCAAGACATCGCGCACGAGTATTCGAAGAAGTTCGCGGCGGCGAAACAATGCAAGTTCCCAGGCCTCCGGGAGCCGATCGGGCTCAGCGATCGCTTCATCGAGGCGGAATTTGAACTCCTCCGCCGAAAGTACGCGATAGAGTTCGGCCGAGCTGACGAGGGGATCAATCCACTGCTGGAACTGGAGAAGAGCCTCCGAGAGGAATCGGCTGTGCGAGAACACAGCGATCAGGTGCTGCAAGCCAGAGGGGGAGGCTGTTAACTTCTTAACCACCTCCGGATGTTTATGCTGGAAACCTCGAAAGAAACGATCGCAGCTTTTCGGATCAGGGCTGGAAGCAATCAGTATGCGCGTGCTTGTCTGATCGATGGTCGTAGTCCGCTCCATGCGCAAATAGGGAACCGCAGTCTCCCGCTATTCCCTATTCTGGCACTGAAAGCGTTTGCCTACCGCAAACTAAATGTCGTAATACAAGGCGAATTCGTACGGGTGCGGCCGGAGCCGTACCGCTTCGGCTTCCGCGCGGCGCTTGTAGCTGACGAAGGTCTCGATCAGCTCCTCGCTGAAAACATCTCCTTTTAACAGGAATCCGTGGTCTTCTTCGAGCGCATCCAGAGCTTCATCGAGCGAGCCTGGCATCGAAGGTACCATCTTTAGCTCCTCCGGCCCGAGGTCGTAAATATCCTTGTCGAGAGGCTCGCCGGGTGGAATTTTGTTCTGAATACCATCCAGTCCCGCCATCATCATGGCTGCAAAGGCCAGATACGGATTGCAGGCAGGATCAGGTGGCCGGAACTCAACACGCTTGGCTTTGGGACTTGCCGAGTACATTGGAATTCGAACCGCGGCCGATCGGTTTCGTCGAGAATAAGCGAGATTTACCGGCGCTTCGTATCCCGGCACGAGGCGTTTATAGCTATTTGTCGTCGGGGCAATAATCGCCGACAGCGCTCGGGCATGCTTGAGAAGACCGCCGATATAGTACAAGGCAAGCTCGCTCAGACCCGCATAGCCGTCGCCGGCAAACAGCGGATTGCCTCCCTTCCACAGGCTTTGGTGGCAGTGCATGCCGCTACCGTTGTCGCCGAAGAGCGGTTTCGGCATAAACGTAACCGACTTGCCATACTGGTAAGCGACATTGCGGACAACATACTTGTAAATCATCATGTTGTCGGCTGACTTGATGAGAGTGTCGAACCGCTGATCGATCTCACACTGGCCACCTGTAGCTACCTCGTGGTGATGGCACTCTACGTTAAGGCCGCATTGGATCATAACCTCGACCATTTCGGCCCGCAAGTCCTGATAATGGTCGGTCGGCGGTACAGGGAAATAACCTTCCTTGTAACGCGGACGATATCCAAGGTTGTCCTTTTCCCGACCCGAGTTCCAACGGCCTTCTTCGGCGTCGATAAAGTAGAAACCCGAGTGATGGTTCTGATCGAACCGGACGTTATCGAAGATAAAAAACTCGGCTTCGGCGCCAAAATACGCCGTATCGGCGATGCCACTGTTATTCAGGAACAGCTCCGCTTTTTTTGCAATCCATCGCGGGTCACGATCATAATGCTGGCGCGTGATCGGGTCGATGACATCGCACGTCATCACGATCGTAGGGACCTCACAGAAAGGGTCCATAAAAGCCGTCGCCCCGTCGGGGATCAGCAACATGTCGCTTTCGTTAATTGCTGCCCAACCACGAATACTGGACCCGTCGATTCCGAAGCCCTCTTCGAAGGCTTCTTCCCTAAGCATGGTGATGGGGTAGGAGATGTGTTGGTTGAGGCCCGGTAAGTCGGTAAATCGTAAGTCGACCTGCCGCGCATCGTTTTTCTTTGCAAATTCGAGTACTTCCTTAGGGCTCATCTATCCTCCATGGTGAAAGCAGAATGTTTAGCTTATCGGATGTTGGCACCGCAATTTTCATTTGCGGGCGGGTGGTCCTCCGCGATAGCTTGTCTAGTGATGCGCCTACTTCAAAGCTTACTTCTCTCAGGGCTGTTGGCTATCTCTGCCGCCGCCGCGCCAAAGACCGAGAACATCATCTTTGTCATGACGGATGGACTGCGATGGCAGGAGCTGTTCGGCGGAGCTGATGCCGCGCTGATGAACAAGGAGCACGGGGCCGTCGCGAACGTAGAAGCGGCTCAACGCGCATACTGGCGGGACACACCCGAGGCCAGGCGCGAGGTTCTGATGCCCTTTCTGTGGAGTGTGATCGCCAAGCAGGGACAGATCTACGGAAATCGGGCGCTCGGATCTGAGGCGCACGTCACCAATGAGATGCGCTTTTCTTATCCTGGGTACAGCGAAACGTTGTGTGGCTTTGTCGATCCACGGATCAACAGCAACAACAAGATTCCGAACGAGAATGTTACTGTGCTCGAATGGCTCCATCGAAAGCCGGCCTATAAAGGCAAGGTGGCCGCGTTTGGGGCATGGGATGTGTTTCCGTATATCTTCAACGCGGAACGTGCTGGCTTCCCGGTGAATGCCGCACATGCTCCGTTCAATCCTGAGCGGACGACACCTCGTTTACAGTTCTTGAACGAGCTCAAAGCCGAACTGCCGCAGCTATGGCCCGCCGAAGCTTTCGACGCGATCACCTTTCAGACTGCGCTCGAATACATGAAAGAGCGAAAGCCACGCGTCATGTTTCTTTCTCTTGGTGAGACTGACGAGTTTGCTCACGAAGGAAAATACTCGCTCTATTTAGATGCCGCCAAACGCGTAGATCAATACCTGAAGCGTCTGTGGGAAACAGCGCAGTCAATATCGCAGTACAAAGGAAAGACGACTCTCATTTTCTCCCCGGATCACGGTCGAGGCGACGCGCCGGTGCAATGGAAGAGTCATGGTGAGAAGGTGCTCGATTCGAGGTACATCTGGATGACTTTTCTCGGACCGGATACCCTTGCACTCGGCGAACGCTCGAAGACATCGACAGTGACACAAAATCAGATCGCTGCGACGTTGGCGGCGTTCCTTGGGGAAGACTATGTCGCCGATGTTCCGAAGGCAGGTAAGCCGATCACGGACGTACTCAAGAAGTAGCTAACGCTTGTCGTGACAGACATCGCATTCATTTGACGCTTTGCGCTGGTCATGGCAATCCATACATGCTTTCATCGATGTCGATTTTTCCTTGACGATCAATTCGCGTTCGGCGACTTGGCCGTGACATTCGGTGCACTCGATACCTGCTTCTTTGTTGTGAAGTTCGTGTGAAAACCAAACGTAATCCGGGACGCGATAAACTTTCACCCACGGAACTGGCTGCTTCGACTTCGCGAATTCGGCAAGCTTCTGAATCGCAGCGCTATCTTTCTTGACTGTCACATGACAGCCCATGCAAGTCGCCTCACCGGGATAACCCGCGGCGAATCCAGGCTTTCGCATTGTGTGACAATCGCCGCACTTCACGCCAAGCGAGACGTGCTGCTTGTGATTAAACGGGATTGGTTGAGGAGCGGGTGGTTTTTCGGTGATCGATTGGGCTCCGAGCGCCGCCATCGCTCCAAACAGCAGTGTGTAAAGGTGTCTCACAGCGAAAATGTTACGAACGCATCTCCCGACTTAGAAAATCCCTTACCGCCCCCGCAGGCGATCGTGACGTACTGCTTGCCGTCAACTTCATAGGTACAGGGGTTTGTATAACCGGCCGCAGGCAAAGTGTACTCCCAAACGATTTCGCCGGTTTTTGAATCGAAGGCACGAAACTTCTCGTCAAACGTCGAGGCGATGAACACGAGGCCTCCCGCTGTTGCGACGGAACCGCCGGTTGAAAACGTTCCCGTTTTAGGAATACCACTCTTTTTGAGGGCTTCGTATTCGCCATTGACGATGCGCCAAGCAAACGATCCACTCTCGAGGTCGATGGCTGTCATATAGCCCCACGGTGGTTTTACTGCGGGATAGCCTTCGTGATCCTCAAGACGAATTCGTTGTGTGAGTTCGTATGGATAAGGACGATCCGGAGCCGCCTTCGCCAGAACTATACGATTGATTGATTCATCGGAGTTTACAAAGACGCGATTTAGCTTTGGGTCGAAGCTGCAACCGCCCCAAAGGACTCCACCTCGAAAGCCTGGATGAACAATCGTCCCTTCCATACTCGGGGGCGTATAGAGTGGGCCGTACTTGGATTTTTCCAGAATGGCAAGAACGGAAGCCCGTGCTTCGGGCGATCTGTCGGTCACCTCATTCTCACTGAAACCGAGACGGTTGAGCGGAGGCGGCTTGACGGGGAACGGTTGTGTCGGCCAAAGCTCTTCACCGGCAACATCGGAAGCAGGAACGCGGCGCTCCTCGACCGGAAATACGGGCTTGCCGGTCACACGATCGAACAGAAAGACAAGTCCCATCTTGCTCATCTGAACGACGGCGTCGAACGTGCGTTTACCTTGCCGGATCGTGATCAACGCAGGAGGACAGGGAAGGTCATAGTCCCACACGTCGTGATGCGTGGTTTGGAAATGCCAGACGCGCTCACCGGTTTCCGCCTTGAGGGCTAAAACGCAATCCCCAAAGAGGTTCGCGCCTTTACGATTGCCTCCGTAATAATCGAAGGACGGCGATCCAGTGGAGACGAAGACGATGCCACGCTTCACGTCGACGCTCATTCCGCCCCAATTATTTGTCCCGCCGGCGAGCTTCCAGGAGTCGCCTCCCCAGGTATCATGGCCGAACTCGCCCGGCTTGGGAACAGTATGGAAAATCCAGCGCCGTTTTCCCGTTCGAGCATCGAACCCACGGATATGACCGGCCGCGGAGAGATCCGTGCCGTCACCACCGCCGCCGCCACATATCACGACGTCCTTGTAAATGCTTGGGGGATGGTTGAGTGAAGTTGGGAGATTGGGACGATCGGGATCGTAATCCTTTCGGAGGTCGAGAACGCCTTCTTCCGCAAAGCCAGGGACCAGTTTGCCTGTTACAGCGTCGAGGCAAAACAAGCGGTCGCCGCGAGGAGCGAAGATTCGACGGAGTTTCGCATCACCAGGGTCCTGCCAGAAGGTGACACCTCGGCTGATTGCGCCGGCCCGCCGGCGTGTGGTCCCGGCAGATGTCGTTACGAAGTTCCATAACTGCTCTCCCGTTGCCGCATTGAGGGCGCGCGTCTGCAACTGCGCAGTCTGGATGTACATGATCCCATCAATGACGATGGGCTCGCATTCGATGGTTGTCGCAGGCCGCTGCATGGAATCTTCTGTGTTGTGCGTCCAGGCGACCTTCAAGTTCTTAACATTTGAGCGGTTAATCTGGTCGAGCGGTGAATATCTGCTTGCGCCCGGATCGCCTCCATATTGCCGCCATTCCCGAGCGGGGTCCTTCGCAGTCTTGCGAGGGCCGGGAAGATTCTGCGCGGCGATATTTCCCGCGATACCAGTCGATAGTGCTGCCGTGTGTTTGAGGAACTCTCGGCGATTCGGCTTGCCTGTGCTCATCGGTTTTCCGAACTATCTTATCTTCGTCCTATGATCGTCGCACGAAGACGCGCCAAGGCCATCCCGACCTCCACTACTGCTCTTCGGCAGCGCCATCTTCTCCCGCTTTTCAACTCTTTGCTCATGTCCGCGGCGGCAGCCGCCAGACGGCTGACCCCTGTTTGTCAGTGAAATAGAGATGCGAATGAAGGCTTCAAGTCGCGGTAGATGTCAAACAAATCCGGATGCGCATTCACCGGCTTCCCATACGTTGTTTCGATACTTGGCAACCGTCAGTTGCGACACCTTCGCCCAGTGCGCGCCCTGATCCTTGCTGGTCCACATCACCATGTCGCCTCCGGTTGTATAGACTAGCGGACACAAGCTCGGTCGGCGCGATGGCCCGCCTAGGCCGTTACCCTGATCCATAACGCGCCGAAATCATAGTTGGTCTGTGACTGCACTCGCGAATCTCCCAGTTCCATCCGGTCCACCGGCCGGTATGCCAGGTGAGCGGATACATTCTTCGGCCCCGTTTCGTCACCGCCCTGGTCCGATAGAGAATCAATGGCTTCTTCGCGGCGACGAATGCCACTTTTAAGGTAGACAAGCCTCATTTCCGCTTGATAATCGTGGGCCAGCCCGGCAGTTTTCGCGGAGCGGATGGCATCTTCGATGACCGTGCCATCTGCCGCGCGCCACGTTTTGCCCATATCCTTCGTTTCGACGTAGTACAAGTTCGTGCGCTGATTCAGGCCGACGGGCGTTGGGTGAAGATTAAACGCGCTTGCGGTGCGGTCACCTTCGTGAGCCGTAATCTGGTAGTGGCCCAACTCGGCGCGCGCGAGCAGTTGGGGCTTCGCCCACTCGCGTCCATCGTGGCTTGTCGTCCAGTAGAGGCTCCGGCCCTTGTCCTCGTAAAGGGTGTGCAGGAACAGAAAGCCCTTCCCTGGATGGAACCACGGATGGCCATAGGAAAAATTCGTTGTTTGCACCAACTCGAAATCTCGAATGTCGTATGGCTTGCGGCTCCGGTGAATATATGAAGGACGTGAAACGCCGTGCGCGTTCGAAAAGATCCAGATGTATCCCTTGTCGTCGATCGACATTACCGGGTTGTCATGAGCGTCCTCGGTCTTCTTATTCATCAGAAGAGTCGGTCTCGGAACCATGCCGGTTTTGTGATCGTAGTAAGAGATCATGTGCAGCAGTTCCTGTTTCCCGGGCGTCGTGCCGCCATAGCAGAAGAATGTCTTCTGCTGCGACGCGACGTAGATCGCAATCGGCGACTGCTGTTGCGGATATGTCGCAAAGCCTCCGCTGTACTTGTAAGCGTACTGGTCTTTCGATGGCTGGTTGTAATACCAGATGCCCTGATAACCATCGACCGTCGTCGCCGGACCATCCGCGCCCGGCAGCAGGACCATCCCGCACGCGGCGGTGAGTAGGATTGAAAGTCGTTTCATATTCGTTAGAAAGAGAGCCGGAGCGCAAACCGAATCTGCCGTTCATCCGCGCGCGCGCTCGTAATCTCGGTGTAGCCGCCCAGAGTGCGTATGCTGCCGTCGGTGTTCAGCACCATGCTCGATACGTTCGCGCCGGGATTGTTGAAATGTGGCGTGTTGGTGGCGTTGAACGCTTCGCCGCGAAAATAACTCAAACGTTTGGAAAGCCGGGCGCGAAATACTCCGAGCTCGAGTCCGGCCAGCCCGGGACCGCGCAGGATATTCAAACCAGCGTTACCATATTGGACCCCTGTGACGGCGCGGAATGCGAGCGGGTCGAAGTAGGATTCTCCGGGCCCTGTATTCCCGAGTTTCTCTACATCAGACTTGACCAGATCGGCCACCTGACTGTTGCCGGGCGTATTCAACACTCGCCGAGGAAGTGATCGTAAACAGATTCGCTATATCGCTGGAGATCCCATTCACCTGCCACCCGCCCGCAAGAGCATTGGCGAGACCTGACTGCGCCCACCTTTTGCCGCGCCCGAAGGGAAGTTCATACACGCTGCTCAAGCGCAGATTGTGCTTCCGGTCGACTCCGAGCAGCGAGGGTTCCGAGTACAGCACTTCGGGTGAGTTGAAAAACAGGCCGGAATCATTGTTCTCTCCGAACCCGATCGCCTTGCTGAAGGTATAGGCCAGCCCGAAGCTGAATCCGTTCGAAAACCGCCGGTCCAACTGCGCCTGCAATGAATCATTAAGTGGAAGTGTACGCCGGCTCGTACAGCGTATTTGTCACGTTGCGCCGGACAGTGGCGATATACGGCCGACCGGCGACCCCGATTCCCGTTGCTGCATTGAGATCGCGGCGGTTGGTGAGCCGTATGCTCCGCGACCCAACGTATCCTGCCTGCGCGACGAAGCCGCTGCCCAATTCGCGTTGCAGAGTGAAATTGAACGACTGCACATAGCCGCGCCGGAAGTTTTGCTCGATCGTGAGTGTCGTAACTGAAGGCGGCAGCGGAATCACGCCGGAGCTAACGTCGGGAAGTTGCGGCAGAGGGATTCCCGCCGCGGTTGTCCCTGCCGCTGAAAAAGTATTCGGCGCCGGAACCGATTGCTCGATCACGGTGGGATAGGAACTGCGCAAGGGGATCGCCAGAGGGAACGGGTCAATACTGATTCCATAGCCGGCGCGCATTACCGTCTTTGCCGTGGCGCGCCAAGCTAATCCGAACCGGGGCGCGAAGAGCTTCTTGCTCACCTCGACACCTGTATCCGTTGGTGTGCTCCAAGACCGCCATGAGTCCACTGTTTCGTGGGCCAGCGTTGCGCTCGATCAACGTGTGTCGCCGTGATCGGTAATATTCCATTGGACCTCCCGGTTGAATAGCCGGCGACTCACCTGCCAGCGATCCCGAAAGTAGAAGCCCATGTTCGACAGACGGGTGCGCATCTCGTCACTGGTGGATACTCTCGCCCGGGACGACTGCCTAGCGGGAATGCAGCCAGCGAATTAAATTGATTGGGAGCGGGTCCGCCGCTCAGCGCGGTAACGCCGCCGGTATAGGTGAATCCTCCGCGCGGCCCAAATGTGCCGGCCGGCTGGTAGTGATTCATCTGCTGGCGCGCCAGTTCGGCGCCCCAGCGGAAGTTATGGGAGCCTCGCGTCCAACTGGCATTGCCGGAATACTGGAACTGGCGATCCGTCCTGAACCGCGGGCTCGAGTTGATGTATCCCCCAATGCCTTCGTAGCTATTAATCTGGAACCCGGGGAATCCGCTTTCCCGGATCGTCGGGCCGTTCGTTCCGGGAATTCCCAGGACGTCGACCAATATCTCGACCGTACTTCTTATCCGTACTGACCCTGTTCCGTGAATCCAAAGTGTCCATCCACCAGACGCCGTGAGAAGCGCGCCGTTTCAACCGGGTATAGAGAAAGTCCCGGTCTCTTCCCCGGAAAGTGCGTACATCTCCTCCGCCGCTTCAACGCTGCGGGTCCAAGATTCATTGTATTGCAAAAGCGCAAATCGCCCAAACAGCGTCGTGTTCGATCCGAGGTTGTAGTTCAGCTTGGCGTCCCAGTTGTCGCGGTCGATTTGCAGCGGCGCGGAGAGGAACAGGTTTTGCGCGAAGCGATCGTAGGTCGGCTGTGGAACCATCGCCAGTATTTGCCGGCTGATGGGATCGATACGCTTCTCCGGAATAGAGTTGTTAGGGAATGCTTGCCGGCCCGTCCCGTTAGCGCGCCCTGTCAGAGGATCGTAAAGTGCCGTGTTGGCGTCGCTGAAGTCGCCGGTGCGGTGTCGCGCTGTGGGGATCGTCGCAAACCGGCTGGAACTCTGCCGCTGCCGCATCGCCTCATAGCTCGTAAAGAAAAACAGGCGATTCTTCACGATCGGCCCGCCGACCGTGCCGCCGTATTGGTTAATGATGTTCTTCGGCAGCGTACCCGGCGCCGTGAAGAAGACGTTTCTTGCGCGCAAACGGCTGTTGGTATGGTATTCGAACGCGCTTCCGTGAAATTCGTTGTTGCCGCTCTTGGTTTCGACGCTTACAATGACGCCCGCCGCCAATCCCTGCTAGGCATCATAACTGTTGGTGACAACGTTCACCGAGCCAATGGATTCGAGCGGTGGAACGTACGCGGTCAATTGCGGCATCCATAGATAGGTGTTTCTCGATCATCGACAATACGCGTGTTGTTGTTGCTGTTGCTGGCTCCATTGACGTTCGCCACCATCGAACCACCGGGATTTCCGGCGATCGAGTTGGAGTCGGAAGGTGGCGTCACGCCCGGCACCAGTCCCAGCAGCGACTGAAAGTTGCGGTAGCCCCCGATTGGGAGCTTGTTCAGTTCCTTCGTGCCGATTCCTTTCGGACATCGGAACGGTCCGTCTGCAAGGACGGCGCTTCGCCTGTGACCTCAATCGTCTGGGAGGCATCTCCAACCTGAAGCGGAACGTCAACACGAACGACCTCGTTCGATCCGATCACGATTCCCGCCCTTCGAAACGCCTGGAATCCCTGGCGCAATCGGTAGTATAGAAACCGTTGAACCAGGCTGAGAGGATTGCTCCCTGAACATTGGTGACCGCCTCGAACTTGGGCCTATCCTGCTTTCTCAGCTCGCACGGAAGCGTTAGGAACGGATGCGTTGGCCGGGTCGGTGACGTTGCCCACCAACGACCCGTACAGAACCTGGGAATACGATAGGGACGGAAACGAAATCGCCAGAAAGGCAAGGATTGGGACAACTCGCAAAAGTGACATGGATCCCTTCAGAGCGTGGCACGCCCATCCCAACTGGCACAAGGTATCCTGCCGTCAGTTACGCAGATGTTACGCAGTAGCATCAATGACTTAACGAATCGCGAAACCTGATTGATTTTCCGTCCTGATCTGGCCACCGTCGAACTCCGCCTTCACTACCGCCTCGAAATGAGCCGGCCGCCCCGCGTTCTTCCATTTATTCTCGAATTCTTCCAGGCTGGGTGGCGAAGTGAGAAAGGTCGCGAGCGACGCCGTTTGCAGTCCCATCAGCAGAATCAGACGTGATTCCTGAGCATGGCCCGGAATCACGGCAATGACGCCATAGCGGGTTGTTCTTCGGGCATCCGCCGAACCTGATTCACGGAAGATGCCCGGCTCGCCACCTAACGGCTTCCGGTTCTCGACGGAGGATTGACCGGGCAGAAGGAAGAAATTCGTATGTTCGGTGTACTTCTCGAGAGCGGCGTTGGTCGGAGAAATACCAAGAAATACCAGATTGTCGCTGCCGTACTGATTGAGCGAAAGACTGGCGGTTGGGCTTACCTCGAGCGGCACTCCGCGGCTCGAAAGAAACCGGGTCAGTTGAATAGCCGCCAGCGTATCGCTCGCCACGGAATACGACTGAGATAACCGCGGATCGCCGTGGAGATCGACAAAGGGCTTCAGCGGGCCCGAGCTCTTCCAGCCGTCAGGCTCATTGATCGTCACGTCGCGAACGCGAAGTTTGTCCCAGGAAGACAACACAGGAATGCGGTAAACACGCCCGTCTGCATCGTTTCGGACGTCGCATTCCACCCGCCAAAGTTCCGGGAGCTGCGTCACACGCTGAGTCTCGACAGTTCCCGGCGCAATCCCCTATTTTGAAGTATCAGGGCGCCAGTGAGGACGACCAACAGACCTGCAGCGGCGGGTAGTAGCATGGGCCGCACCCGCGTGTGAGAGCCTGCTGCGCGCTTGCCCGCGTATACGGGTGGAGTTCCAGACGATGAGAGCCCTGCGGCACCGCGATGCGCACATCGTGAAGCGAACCCTCGGTTTCGAAGTACTCCTTTAATTTCTGCCGCAACCGCGAAATCTGGACACGGACTGTAGCATCGGACTTAGAGTCGAAACTTGCCCGCTTCCCAAATACATCGGTCGCAATCGCGTATTCGCTGATCGGTTCGTTGCGGTGCTCCCATAGATAGAGAAGTAGTTTCCTCAGCGTGGGTGACTTCAAACGTGGAACTCGCGCTTACCGCCTCTATCAAAATAAGATGTTCCAGAACAAAGTCGAACTCCCGGTCTCGCCCGTTTTGGACCACTGCCATTGTGCCGATTTTATCGAAGTTCGCGCGCGGCTGGGTCTGATCTTGTGGGGCAGGATTTTATCCTGCGGTACCGATTTCATCGGTACCAGCCGGCAAGATTCCCGGCCCCCCAACGCCCGGTCTAATACACTTGTATGCCTGATTTGATTACATTGACACCGCAAATCCAAACTCTAAATCGTGAGGAACTTAAACAATGGCGCCCAGTAAAAAATCCACTGCTAAGAAAAAGAACACTGCCGGTCGTGGAGGAAGCTCGCGACCTGCAAGATCAAACGGTCTAAAGACGTTTTCACTGCATTCGTTGGACGAAAGTGCGCGGCCGATGATGGCAAAGCTGCGGGACGAGAGCGCCGCCGCTCCTTCCTTCGGTATGTGGGGACCGGCATCGTTGACGCAAGTCGACCCGGAGACTGTTGCGCGGAACTATCTCGAAACAGCGCTAGCCAGCGCAACGGTTCCCTCTTTTTTCGGCGCCTACCGCCGCAACCGTTCCGAGCGAGTTCAGGAGCCTGGGGACGGAAACGATTCCTCTCACAGGAACTAGAACCGTCAAGTTTCGACAGAACTTCAACAATATTCCGGTCTTCGGATCGCTGGTCACTGTCGAACTTGACCCGAATAACGATCTCGTCAGCATGAACTCGTCTATGGGCGAGCCTACGGACGTGAAACCCGTTGCAAAGATATCGAGCGCGGAGGCATTGAAGGCCATCGAAAAGCACGCGGGCTACCGAAAGAAACTCGATGATATTGTTCCGCGCCTGAATTATTACTATGACAGCGCAGCATCAAAGTGGCGGCTTGTGTTTGTCGCGGAGAGTGTGCCTGTCACTCCGGTCGGGACCAAAAAGAACTTGAAAGTCCACACGCCATCACTGATGGACTACATTGTGGATGCACATACCGGCGCGGTTGTCGCGGAGATTCCGGCAACTCACACCATGGCTGCCGTCGTTGAGACCGCTGTGGACAATGTCGGCAAACCGCGAACGATCAGGATCGAACAAACCGGAACCAAGAGACTGCTGCTAGACAAGCAACTCAATGTTCAGACATTCGACTTCAATTTTCGCGATCCAGTGACGGAAGCCGCCAGCCTCCCAGGTCGCGAGATCAAGAATCCACCCAAATGGTCCCCATCTGCCGTAAGCGCCCACGCGAATGCTGCTATGGTCGCCGAGTTTCTGCGGGACGTTCTCCGCAGAAATAATATCGACAATCGTGGCGGGGCAATGAAATCGACAATCAATTGTGTGGACAAGCGTGACAGTCCGGACGGCAAACAATGGTTCAACGCTTTCTGGAACGGTATGCAGATGGTCTATGGACAGCGCGTGGCTGGCACCAAAGTTACTTCGCTAGCGGCGAATATCGATGTTGTCGCCCACGAAATGTTCCACGGTGTCACGGACCACTCGGCAGACCTTGTTTACCAATTCCAGCCTGGCGCCTTAAACGAATCGTATTCCGACATCTTCGGGATCATCATCTCGAACATGGACAAGCCGGATCCCAGAACCTGGGATTGGGAATTGGGTGAAGGACTAACCACGGACGGAAGGCCCTTTCGAGACGTTCGCGATCCTGCGCGATTCAACCAGCCCGACCACATGCAGAAGTTCAAAGTGCTACCGAACACGGCCAACGGGGATTGGGGCGGAGTGCACATCAATAGCGGCATTCACAATCGAGTACTACATCTCATCCTGACGTCGGTGGACAGCACGAACACACTGACGTTCACGCCGAATGAGGTTGCGGCTGTATTCTACCTGGCGTTGACCCAGCAGCTATCAAGAACTTCACAATTTAGCGACAGCCGCCGGGCGGTGCTCATCAGCGCCAGAACGCTCTTTCGGACATTGCCGCCGGCTCAGCAGCAGGCAAAGTTGAAAGCGATAGCCAAGGCGTTCTCCCAAGTAGGGATCGAGGACGCGTAGGGACCGCTCCCTCACGGTCACGGTTCTGTTACGGAGCCGCGCGCGTAAGCAAGCGGTCTGCCTTAATCAGGGCACTAAGGACGCGGCGCGTTTCCCATCGCTCCACACCGGCTGGGTAAACGCGCCGTTTCCGGCAACGTCCCAAACGGCGAAGCGGGCCCATTTCCAGCCCGGCGCCTCGATCTTCGCATCGAAAGATTTAGCCGACAGCTCTGGCGTATCTTCGAGGGAGAATGTCTTATGGAATGTCTCTGATCCATTGCCCCAAACGACTTCCATCATCCGCAGCGGAAATGTCCAGGAGACCTTTGCGTTAACGGCGATGCGCTGCGACGAATCGGGCTTGATGCTCACTTCCGGCAGCAGTATTTCGCCGGTTGTAATGAAGCTATCCCCGGCTGCTGCAGCCTTCAGAATCTCCCCGTAATTGTCGTACGAAGGTAGCTTCGGGATGCGAACATAGTTCACGTTCATATGGGCGTACAACTCATGTGTGCTGTCGAGTTGGAACACATCCGCTTCCCCCATGAACAGCTTTCGCGCTCCCCAATTATTGGCGTCGTCGATCGTTTTGAAGGCGCGTTCGCCCAGGCGCGGCGACGAAAGGTCGGCAGGCATCGCCTTCCAACCTGCGCCGATAAAATGTTCGCTCTTGAAGTAATCGGCATCCCGGATTTTATCCGGGTATCCTTTCGAACTCTTCGTCCGCGGATGGGCCTGATAGACATAGCCGCCTTCGCTCTTGATGAGATCGAATAAGTCCTGCGCGCTGCCCGTATGCCAAACGGTTCCATATCTGGGATCTGCCGACTTGAGTTCCTTGCCTGCCGGCCGTTTCATAAACCAATAGACCGGCTTCGGAAAGGTCAAACAATAGTGGCCACCCAGCCAGACGTTCGCTTCTTCTCCAGGGATGATCAAAAACTCGGAATCGGATTGTGAGCGCGATGCTTTATGCATCGCTTCGAGTTCTTTTAGTCGAATGTCTTCGAGTGAGCCTGGATGTCCATCGCCGTGGAAGTCCATGATCATAGCCACATCGACGCCCATCTGCTTGAGTACCGGCTTGAACGGCGGCGTCCAATCCATTCCGTTTTGCATCGCCTGCACGGTGAAATTGAAATGCCAGTGGGAAGCCAATGTCTTGAAGCCGTCGAGCTTCTGAAATCGATCGCCGTGAGTATAGGGAAGAACGGAAGCGAGCGCGGTTTTGGCGTCGCGATCGTCCAGCAAATAGAAGATACTCAGCCGCTGTTCGGTTCCGGGAGGAGCGTTCATCCAAGGATAAAAGCGCCAGTTGTCATCCGGGTGCTGCTTGATTCCAATCGATGCGAATCCACGCCACGCCGAATGCCAGGTGAATCCCATGTTCGATGTGAAGTCGCGAGGCATGAAGTATTGATGTGGCGGAGGGAAGGCAACGATAGCCCCACCGTCCGTGCGTAGCGAGAGCGCTCGATGGCGCACTTTTAGAGGTATCCGCTCAGGTCCCGTCGACCGGACTGTCTGAAACTGGCCCGCGGTGTCGTAATACGACACTTGAGCGTTCATCACTTCACCCACATCGGCGGCGGAGCGGGTCCGAATGCCTGCGTTGTAATAGAACGCAGTGTCTGGCTCCTTGGTTGATACGAGCGCTTCCTGCTGGATCAACTGGCTGCCCGGGAAAATCGTGAATGCGATCTTACCGGTAAACGGCCCCATCGTCAGTCCGTCAAAAAAAAGTTGGAGTCGATCCCCTGACGTCTTTGCGCTTGCTGCAGTGAGCTTGAAAACGCCTGGAAAACGTCGCGTTCCTTCCGGATGACTCGGCGGAAAATCAAAGAACTCATCCCAGCCTCCGCGGCGCTTTCCAACTTCGCAATCGTAAAGAGGGGACGCGCCTTGCATTACCGGCTTGCCATTCTTAGGACCGATTTTCGCAATCAATGGTGTTGCCGGATTTAGGGAGAAGTCGGCTTGCCAGGCGCGTCCTCCTTTGTCGTTCCACTCGACGGAAACCAACTCATTTGCCTCTGAAACTTTGACTGGGCCGGGGCGTACGGCGGTGACATCGAAACTTACAGCAGCCGAAAGAAACGGGGAAAGCCAGAAGAAGGAGAGGATCAGGGATCGCATGCCGCCTCAAGTATATGGAACCGGGACGATGCGGTCAAGCGCAGGAATGAAACGCATCATTTCATAATGTGGAACGACTAAAGGTCATGCTCCCAAGCTGCGGGAGATCGCGTCACATGCCTGCCGCAGAGGCCCGGCCAACTTTCTGAGGCGCGCCACGTCGATACGAAACGCAGGGACGGAAATGCTTAAACCTGCGATCGTACGGCCATCCCTGCTGGTGATTGTGGCGGCGATGCATCGGCCGTCCATTTCGTTTTCCTGGTTGTCCAGAGCATATCCACGCTTGCGAACACGCTCAATCTCGGCGAGTACGGTTTGCTCGCTCGAGAGGGAATGCACGGTGACTTTAGGCAAACCTCTCAACCGGAGCAGATGACAAACCTCTCGATCGCTGAGACCCGCAAGGAGCACCTTGCCAAGGGCCGTAGTGTGCAAGTATCTTCGATTGCCGGCTTTCGAAGTCATGCGGACCGACTGAGGGCTTTCGATGGTGTGAACGACAAGAACTTCACCGCCATCGAGGATGCCGAGATTGACAGTCTCCCGGCAAGCAATGACTAGCTGCTCGATCGCTGTGGGGGCTACCTTAAGGAGCAATTGCTGAACGGAGCCTTCATCCGGAACGCTCAAGAGTTTCCGCGTCAGAGCGTAAGCGCCTTCCTTGTTCCTGCCAACGTATCCTCGCAGTTCAAGAGTCGAAAGTATGCGATACACGGTGGGCTTGGGCATAGAGACCGCACGCGAGAGTTCAGCCAGAGGCAGGCCATCCGGCCTGGCTCGTACCATCTCCAAAATGTCTAGAGTTTTATGTAGAACCTTTACACCAGCGCCGGATTCGCTCATGAGCTTTTCACATTGTGGAACAGCCGCCGCCACAAAGCAAACCAGTTTTTGTAGGCAGGCTTTCAGCTTCACGCCTCATCACGATATATTTCGCCTCTTTCCAACCACCTAACCCAAACACCCCCTTCCAGCCTCATTTCCGCATGCGACCATCGTTATAGGAGCGAGCGCTCAACTCAGCGCTCGCTCCATTTCTATTTACAAACGGAAACTCTATGGCATCAGAACGACATGGCCTGACCTCCACAACGCTCGTGGTCCTGCCCGAGGAGCACAAGCACGAATACGAAGAGGTCCTGCGCGGCTTCCGCGAGTCCTTCCAGCCGCGCGACGCCATCGAAGAAGCTCTCGTCTTACGCCTGGCCCAAGCCCACTGGCGCACTCTCCGTTCCCGCCGCGTGGAAACCGGCATCCTCCATATCACCGCTGGCACTGAGCGAGCCCTTGCCAGAAAGATCGTCGAGGATTGCCCGGAACATTTAAGCCGTCACAACGCCATTGCCGTGGGCTTCATGAAGAATCCGGAGGAGCGATGGCGCGCCTATCTCCGTTACGACGGAGCCATCTCACGGGATTTCTTCCGAACGCTCGAGGCCCTGACGCGGCTTCAGCGTGCGCGTCAGCCTAAAAGCCTGGACGCCAAGCCCTTGGTAGCCACCGCAGGCTCCGCAGCGCCACTGTCCGATTCTGGGATTCGGTCCGTTTCGCAAAATAGCCCCGACCGATCGGAACCACGACCGACAGGGAGTGTCTACGCGAAGGCTGATCCACATTGTGAAACGATCGAAACCAAAATGAAAACGCAATGCTTGACTTCAGGATCTATCTCGAATAGTCTCTTCCGTAATGCTTGTGGAACCCACGAAAGGGGAAGCAGCAATTTCGACACGCTCCATGGCGCGAGCGGACGAGATCGACAAACTGTCGACCGCGGAGTTGCGAGAGCGATTCCTGGTTTCCGGGCTATTTCAGTCAGGCGCGATTCAACTCGTCTACACCGATCTCGATCGAATGGTGATCGGAGGCGTCGTGCCCGCTTGGCCGATGCGCTTGCCAACTTGCCCGGAGTTCGGAACCGCCTATTTCACGGAGAGGCGGGAACTCGGAGTTCTGAATATCGGCGCCGCCGGACAAGTGCGAGTTGGCGATCAAGTGTTCAGCCTGAATACGTTCGACTGTCTGTACATCGGCTCCGGCGAAAAAGAGATCGTATTTGCGCCGGAAGATCGATCACAACCGGTTTTTTATCTGGTTAGTTGCACGGCTCACCGAAGTTATCCAACCACAAAAATCACCGTCGACGAGGCCTCCGTCGAATCGGTAGGAAGCGCGGCAAACGCATCCCGCCGGCGCATATATAGGTGCATTCATCCTGGCGGTGCGGAAAGTTGCCAGCTCGTAATGGGCTATACGCGCCTGGAGCCTGGATCGGTTTGGAACACGATGCCCCCTCACACACATCGGCGTCGAAGCGAGATATATCTATATACCGAACTTGGCGAAGACATCGTCGTGCATCTCATGGGCGAGCCGGAGCGGACACGCAGCCTGATCGTTCGCAATCGTGAGGCAGTGCTATCGCCTCCGTGGTCAATTCACACCGCTTCCGGAACTCGGGACTACGCCTTTGTCTGGGCCATGGCTGGGGAAAATCAAGAGTTCGCTGACATGGATCCCGTCGACTTAACAACGCTTCTCTAAATATATGAGACTTCGCGCATCAGCTTTATTTCTCCTTGTCGTCGGCTGTTCAGGCCAATCCAACCCGCCTTCGACGAAGATAATCCTTCTCGACGGTTGGCACAACGATGAGAAACAACAACTGCATTACCGGTGGGACGGCACGTATCAGGGTGGCTTCTCCGAGCTCCGAGAGCTACTCAGGGGACTTGGGGGCAACCTTCGAACGCTCAAGGAACCAATAACAGAACGCGCTCTTCAAGGCGCCGATTGCTTTATTGTCGTCGATCCGGATACTCCCGCGGAAACCGAAGCTCCTCGATTCTTTGACGACAAGGAGGCTACCGTGATCGACGGGTGGGTTCGCCAAGGAGGCACTCTGGTCCTCTTGGGCAATGACAAAGGGAATGCAGAATTCGAGCATTTCAATAAGGTCGCGACACGTTTCGGCATCAAGTTCGTTGAAGGCAAGCATGCCAATCAACAGGGCGTTTCGAAGCTCAAACTCAAGGGCGACGGAAAGCATCCCGTGTTCGCGGGCGACCTTGAATTTTACGGCGTCGATCTGGCTCCTTTGGAAGTGACAGCCGCCGGCGGTGAGATTGTCATGTCGGATAACGGTGTAGCGCTAATGGCGATCGTCAAGCACGGAAAGGGTTCTGTATTCGCTCTCGGCGATCCGTGGCTCTATAACGAGTACATCGGTTCGAGTGACAACCGCCAGATTGGGCAAAATCTGTTCCGCTATCTGCTCTGGAAGAGGTGACGATATGAAGTCCCGTTTGATGCGGACCATCTTTCCGGTCCTGCTCCTCAACGCGGCCGTTTTCTCTCAGGAAACTCGCAGCGTAATCTTTGGCCGTGTGACCGATCCTCAAGATGCCGCAATTGCGGGAGCCACAATCGTTGTCACCAACGCTGATACAAATACGGTGACACGTCTTGTCAGCAATGACACCGGTTACTACGAAGCGAATCTACTGCTCGCTGGAAACTATACGGTTACTGCTGAACTTTCGGGATTCAAGAAGTCTGTTCGATCCGGTGTAACACTGCCGGTCAGCACGCGGTCCGAGGTGAATATCAGACTGGACGTCGGTGATGTCTCCGATAGCGTGTCAGTGACGGCCGAAGCGCCGCTCATCGATACCAGTAGTGTAAGCGCCGGACGCGTCATGGATAATCGCAGCGTCACCGATCTACCGACGTTTAATAACAGTCCCTTGATGCTGATCAAGCTTGTGCCGGGAATCCAGGCGAGCGCGAATCGCAGATACAACGGTGTGAATGCCATCGGCGGGACAGGAGAAGCGCACAGCGCGGGTAACGTTGGAGGAAACGACTGGTCCATTGATGGTGTTCCTAACATGGGAAGCGGCTATGGAGCGGCGTATCTGCCTTACTCCACGACGATCCAAGAGTTCAAGGTAGAGACCGCCAACTTTGACGCTGCAGTCGGTCACACGACTGGCGCAACCATTTCGGTGATGACGAAGTCCGGAACCAACGCTTTCCATGGCACAGCAACTGAGCAGCATTGGCAGCAGCGCTGGAATGGAACCAGGTTCTTCGTCAAACAGCAGTATTACCGCAATATCGCGGCAGCAGAGGCGGCAGGAGACACCGCCAAGGCCAATGAGTTGCGAAACACTCCGCGACAACCATCGGGCCATTCCAATAACTACGCGGGAACTTTGGGTGGGCCCGTTATCATACCGAAGATCTACAACGGCAAGAACAAACTCTTCTTCTTTTTCAGCCTTGATGGTTTTGAGGACAAGAAAACCACTGAGAGCACGTTCAATCACACCGTTCCAACGATGGCGCAGCGCGACGGAGATTTTTCCGACCTGCTGCGAGTGAACGTTGCGCGATATCAGTTGTACGATCCGCTCACCGTTCGCGCCGACCCGGCCCGTCCAGGCCATTTCGTGCGAGATCCTCTGCCCGGGAATATCGTGCCGAAGAGCCGTGTCATCAACCCGGCTTATCAGACGTACATGAACTTCATGCCGGCTCCGAATAATCCGCCCGCAAATCCAACTCTCGAGCCGTTAAACAACTATGTGGGTGTGGCCGAGCCCTACAACTGGAGTTACAAAGCGCTGGCGAATCGCTTTGACTATCAGCACTCTGAGAAACATCGTTTCTTCGGGCGATGGTCGTGGCTGAAGTATCGGGAAGATCGTCAGGATTGGACCTTTGAGACCGCTCGCGGCCTAATGACAAATGGTGTCAACCGGAACAACTCAGGGCTGACAGCGGACTGGGTATACACACCGGGCAACAACACAGTGTTTGATGTCAACGTAGCGGCAAATCATTTCCAAGAGGGGAACATACTCACATCGGTGGCAACGGATTTCAAACCGTCGACCGTCGGATTGCCTGCATATATGGATGCGAAAGCGGGAGAGAACAATGCTCTACCGATCATGCAGTATGCCGCTACCACGAATGAAACGCGTTACGACACGCTAGGACAGCCAGTCCCGGCATTTACCCACTTCGAGCTTTTTTCGGGAAGAGCAAATCTCCTGCATATTCGCGGCTCCCACACGCTCCGTGGAGGCGTAGATATTCGCGACCATCGCAGACTCGGTGGCGATCCGGGTATCACGTCCGGCTTCTTCACATTCACGAATCGATTCACGGGCCGTGAGGATGACCTGCTGACGCCTGCAGGAAACTTGGGCCATAGTTGGGCGGCATTCATGATGGGTCTTCCTTCTACGGCGGCAGTAGACAACAATGCAACGTACGCCCTCAGCAACATGTATATGGGCTGGTACGCACAGGATAACTGGCGCATTTCTCCGAAGCTGACGTTGACGCTCGGTCTGCGCCTCGAGACGGAATTCGGCCGCCAGGAAAGATACGACCGCGTGATCGGCTATTTCGATCCGCCTGCAAAGTTGCCAATCACAGACGCTGCGCAGGCTGCATACGCGAGGAGTCCCGTGCCCGAGTTGCCGGCTTCATCATTCTCGGTGTTAGGAGGGTCGATCTATCCGGGACAGAACGGAGCCGATCGCCGGCTTCAGGGCACTGAGTTCATGTGGCTACCTCGATTTGGCGCGGCCTATCAGATCGATTCTAAGACTGTTCTCCGCGGCGGCTACGGAGTCTACTACGACACGTTGAACGCGCAGAATCAGGCTCCGGATCAGTCCGGATTCAGCCGCGCGACCACGAATCCCATTTCAAACGACTTCGGCCTCAACTGGCTGTCCGGCGACCCTCGAAACGGCGTGTCGCCCTTAACCGATCCGTTCCCCATCCGATCGGATGGGACTCGTTTCGACACGCCGGTTGGGAATGCCCTCGGCCTACTCGCCAAGACCGGCACGGGTTGGACCTTCCTCGACTACGACGTTCCGAGAGCGCGCCAACAACGCTGGAGACTCGATATACAGCGGCAGATAGGCTCTAACATGATGGTGTCCGTTGCTTACGCGGGCACATACTCGAATGACGTGAGAGTAAACCGCCGGCTCGATCCGCTTCCAGGGGAATACTGGAATGCGTCATCAACTCGGAACGACGCTATTGCTACGAACATGAACCAGAATGTTC
Source organism: Bryobacteraceae bacterium (assembly GCA_963844855.1). Classification (GTDB taxonomy): domain Bacteria; phylum Acidobacteriota; class Terriglobia; order Bryobacterales; family Bryobacteraceae; genus DASQDN01. The sequence continues at coordinate 174,642 of CAWJQP010000085.1, read as the reverse complement.
CGAATCCGTACTTTATCGGTAATTTCACGGGACTACAGACATCTGACCCTGTCGCGTATCAGGCGCTTAGCTCGCGCGGCTTCTTCACAAGTCCAACCATACGGAAAAATCAACTCCTGAGACCGTTTTCTTCGATGAATGGCCTGACTCAGAGCTGGACACCCGACGGTGAGGTGAAGACCCATTCCATGGAGGCGAGCTTTCAGCGGCGCTTCTCGAACGGTTTTACACTCAACGCTGGCTATGTTTCCCTCTACGAGCGAGACCGCGATTTCTACTTCAACGAATTCGATGTTTTGCCGAGCTGGCGTCAGACCAATGCTGGCGTTCCGCATCGATTCTCCGCCACCGGCATTCTCGAGTTGCCATTCGGACGAACCAAACCTTTCGCCCAAACCGGAATATGGAACGCGATTTTTGGAGGCTGGCAAGTGGCGGCTACTTACGAATGGCAGCCGGGGCCGCTGCTCGATTGGGGAAATGTTTTCTACTACGGGGATCCGAGCGAGATCAATACCGGAGAAAGGACTCTGGATCGGTGGTTCAATACGGATAACTTTGAGCGAGACCCTCGGAGAACCCCGGCCGCTTTTCAGGCTCGCGTGTTTCCACAGAGAGTCGACGGACTGCGCGGGGACGGGCTGAACCGGATGGACGCCAACATTCAGCGGGATATCCGACTCAGGGAAGGCCTATCGCTTCAGTTGCGTATGGATGCGCTGAACATTGCCAACCATTCCCAATTTGAGAATCCCAATCTCGACCCGACGTCAACCAATTTCGGCCGGGTGACGAATAACACATCGAGCACGATGCGATTCCTGCTTTTCCAGGCCAGAATTCGTTTTTAGCTGACAACGCTTGGGAAGTCTCTCGCGTCATTCTGTAGTGGGAATTATGCGTACCCGATTGTCTCAGTTGGCTCTGATTGCCGGGTTCGCCCTGTGTGCCGAAGCTCAGACACATCGGGGCGAACCATATTTTCTTGTCCGCATAGTGCGGAGTCCGATTCGTCCGGAGCCGAATGCGACCATCGAGCCTTACCGGGCCGCGCGCGCAGCCGTCGATGTCATCGGGATGAACGCCACTACCGGCACATCGCAGACATGGCTGATTGAATCGCATCGGTCGTTTTCGAGTATCGAAGATACTGACAAAGCGTTGTCCCAGGCTCCTTTGACGCGCAATTCGCGTGGCGAGATCGATGAAGAAGTCTTTGCTCCTTCGACGCGACTGATTGGCCTGTTCCGCCATGGACTGAGCTATCGTCCCGAAGAAGCGATTAAGCTCATGCATACGGCGCGCTACTTCCAAGTCACGATCTTTCGCATCCGGCCTGGAGCAGACTTCGAACTCGCCGAACTCGTCCGATTACGCCGGGCGGCCTTCGATAGTATCAACCTGGATCGTCCTGAGATCGGTTATCAGATCATCTCCGGATCTACATCGGGCATGTACATGTTTCTTGCTCCGCTGCCCTCCATGAGCATGCTGGATAACGGATTTGCTCGCATGCCCGTGTATGCCGAGAACCTCGGACCAGGCGGAGGAAAGGCCGGACGTCAGATAGCGGCTGAAGCGGACGCTACGCGCGAGCATTTCTTCTTTCGGGTGGAGCCGCAAAAAAGTCATGTGTCTGAGGCGTTCGCCGCCGCAGACCCGGACTACTGGCGACCAGCCATAGCGCCCCGTTGACTATGAAACTCGTTAGCTACACTCTGGATGCCTTCACGGATCGCGTATTTGGCGGCAATCCCGCCGCAGTCTGTCCTCTCGCCGAATGGTTGGACGATACCACGATGCAAAGCATTGCGGCTGAGAATAATCTTGCGGAAACTGCGTTCTTCGTTCCGGAAGGTGACGGCTATCACATTCGCTGGTTCACGCCGTCATGCGAAGTAGAACTCTGCGGTCATGCGACGCTGGCATCGGCACATGTGATCTTTAACCATCTGTCTCCCGGTATGACGGACGTCAGCTTTCGCTCTCTTGGAGGAGTGCTTCGCGTGACAGCGGAAGACGACCTTCTGAGTCTCGACTTTCCTTCGCGGCCTCCTGAACGCGTCGATGCTCCGGCTGCGATTGTGGATGCGCTGAATGTCATTCCGTCTGAGATGTGGAAGGCGCGTGACTACGTTGCGGTGCTAAGCAGCGAAAGCGAAGTGAGGAACTTGACTCCCGATATGGCGAAGCTCGCCAAAGTCGATATGTACGCTCTCATCGTGACGGCTCCGGGCGATAGCTGCGATTTCGTCTCGCGGTTTTTTGCTCCTGGCAAAGGCATCGATGAAGATCCTGTTACCGGCTCGGCGCACTGCGAACTCATCCCTTTCTGGGCGGAACGCCTCGGTAAGCTCAAACTACACGCTCGGCAGGTTTCCAAGCGCAGCGGCGAGCTCTTCTGTGAATTGCGAGGAGATCGCGTAAAGATCTCGGGACGCGTCGCGCTCTATTCGGAAGGCGCGATCTACGTTTGACTCATATAGAACACGTGCAGATCTGTGGCGATGGCGGGATATCCGAGCTGTCGAAGCATCGTAGTGATTTGTCCACGATGATAAGTTGCATGGTTCACCACATGTGAGAGCACCTGCCAGAGCGGCAGGGCTTGAGGTTGTCCAGCGAGGTTCCTGTACGTCAGAATCGCCTGCAGGTCATCAACTCCGCTGATCCAATCGCGGTAACCGTCCGCGGTGACGGACCACGCTTCCGCCAAGCCATCCAGAGTCCAGATCTCATCGGCGTCACTCAAGGTAAGGCGGGGTGCTCCACGCAGTCGCGACAGCCAGATCCGATCGGCCTGGAAGATATGCGATAGAGTGCCGAGCACGCCTTTATACGAGTCCCCAAGGTCACGCGCCAGCTCTTCCTGTGAAAGCGGGCGCGCCGCGTGTAGGGTGCGCTCGCTTGCCCAACGCGAGTAGTCGACCTGCAGCGCCAGAAACTCTTTATCAATCTTCGTCATGCTGCGACGCGAGTTTTGTCACGACATTGATGTCCTCGAGCGTTGTGACATCTCCGGTAACCGTATGGGATGTTACGATCTCGCGCAGTAAGCGCCTCATGATCTTTCCGCTGCGTGTCTTTGGAAGTGATTCTGTGAAGCGAATTTCCTCGGGACGGGCAAAGGCGCCGATCTCTCGGGCCACCCACTGGCGCAATTCTTTCCCTAACACGTCGTGATCGTGCTCGCCGCGCTTCAACGTAACGAAACAGCAGACGGCTTGTCCTGTGATCTCGTGTGGTTTACCGACTACGGCTGCCTCGGCGACAGAAGGATGTCTCACGAGAGCCGACTCGACTTCCATCGTGCTCAAGCGGTGGCCGCTGACGTTCATTACATCGTCAACGCGTCCGAGTATCCAGTAATAGCCGTCGGAATCGCGGCGCGCCGCATCGCCTGTGAAATACGATCCGGGCAATCGAGTCCAATACTGTTCTTTGAACCGCTCCGGATCACCCCATATCGTTCGAACCATGCTTGGCCAGGGACGCCTGATGATTAGAAAGCCCTCACGATCGTCGCCCAGCGGATTCCCGGCTAGGTCGACGATATCCAAAATCACACCCGGCATCGGCAGCGTTCCTGAACCTGGCTTGCAGGGGACTGCGCCGGGCATTGGCGCGATCATGATGGATCCAGTCTCCGTTTGCCACCACGTATCGACGATCGGGCAATTGTTCTTTCCAATGACGCGGTTGTACCATTCCCAAGCCGCGGGATTGATGGGCTCACCTACCGATCCCAACAGGCGAAGACTTGACAGATCTTTTGAATTCGGCCATTGCTCGCCTTGTCGAATCAGAGCTCGGATTGCTGTTGGTGATGTGTAGAAGGTGGTGACTCGATATCTCTCGACAATGTCCCACCATCGATCGAACTGCGGAAAATCGGGAGCGCCTTCGTAAATGACGGTCGTAGCGCCAGCCGCGAGCGGCCCGTAGACGACGTAGCTATGTCCCGTGACCCAGCCCACGTCGGCAGTGCACCAGTAAACATCCTGCTCCTGCATATCGAAAACCCACTTCATCGTCATCGTGGTTTGGAGCAAATATCCGCCGGTCGTATGGAGAATTCCCTTCGGCTTTCCCGTCGTTCCGGAGGTATAAAGGACAAACAAGGGATGCTCGGAATCGAGTTGTTCCGCGGGACACTCCGACGAAACACCTTCGTGAAGTTCGTGCCACCAGTGATCGCGCCCCGAAGTCATCGATACATCCGATCCGGTGCGCCGATAGACGATCACATCCTTCACATCCGGACAACTCTGCAGAGCTTCATCTACCGTTAGCTTGAGACGGACTTCCTTACCACGCCGCCATCCACCATCGGCAGTAATGACGACGCGAGCGTCCAGATCTTGAATCCGAGCCTTCAGCGCCTCTGCCGAGAACCCGCCAAATACAACGGAGTGCGTCACACCGATCCGAGCGCAAGCGAGCATCGCGATGGCCGCCTCGGGAATCATTGGCATGTAGATGATCGAGCGATCGCCAGACTTGAGACCGCGGCCTTTCAGGACGTTTGCGAACTGACTGACCAACCCGTGCAGTTCTTCGTAAGTAATGGTCCGGCGGTCGCCCGGCTCGCCTTCGAACAGGATGGCGGGTTTGCTGGCGCGCGACCCTTTTACGTGGCGGTCAAGACAGTTATAGGAGACGTTCGTCGTGGCGCCCGCAAACCATTTCGCGAAAGGAGGATTGGACCAATCGAGAACGGAACTCCATTTCTGAAACCAATCTAATTCCTGCGCTGCAAGCTCACTCCAGAAGCCTTCAGGGTCTTTCTGGGCGCGCTCATAAAGGGCTCGATACCCTTCCATACCCTGTACTTGGGCCTTACGAACGAACTCCTGGCTCGGTGCATACGTGGCGCTTTGACTCATCGGGTGAATTGTAACGCGAGTCTCATGCGCGAGCGCGTACTCGGCCTCCGAGAACCGCCGCGGGCAACACGGTCAGCAGATTTGCGTTGTGATACCAGGGAGGCGCGGTGTAGTAATTGACGTACGTGCCAATCGCCGTTGCGGCCAGTACTACCAAACCGAAAAACATCGCATGCCGTCGCTTGGCTGACGTCGCAAATCTGGCAGCCAGATATCCGCCTAAACACGATAACGCGATCGTGTACAGCAACATGACGCCGAGCATGCGAGCATCATGAGACACTCCCTGGTCGTCAAAGGACGCCGGAAACAAACGTATTAATAGACGATCGCCACCGAGGGCGAGGATCGATGTCAGCGCGAAAGTGGCAATAATGATGCCTATGCTTCTCATTGGTTCGGGTGGCTGCCCCGGCGTCCAAAGCTTAACCTGTCCTCAGGCGCTCACCAGAGATGATGGTTGCGTAATCTTTAGAATCTGCAGTCTTCGGATCCCTTTGGGCACTGGCCATCTGATGATAGAACCGGTTCGGTAGCCGAGTAAAGCCGTTCCGATCGGCGCCATCACAGAGATGCAGTCGGCGCCGCTGACTCGTTCTCCTGGGAACACCAACTTGTATTCTTTGATTTCGTTGGTGTCGAGGTCTTTCAGACGAACGTCGGAGTGCATCGTGACCACGTTCGATGGGGTTGCATCTGGCGACAGAACCTCTGCGCGATCCAGTTCTCCCTCAAGACGCGCCATGTTGTTGCGTTCCTCTTGAGTCGCCGGGGTACGGCCCTCGAGAATATGCTGCAGTCTCTCGAGGTCTGTCTTCGTGATGTAGATGCAGTCTTTCATTTGGTGTAACGAAGCAATTTGAATGCCAAGCGCGGAGCAGGGCAATGACAGGTCCTTGCCTCTTTGCACTGCCTCTTTTGATCCAGGCGGGCAGCGGTGCATGGACGTTTTCAGCCAACGCCTGGCGGGAAAGCCCGCATTCGGACTCTCTACTGAAATTGGCCTGAACGTTGCAGGGAGCGAAGTATGAATCTTCGTATGCGGTTGGCCCTGATCGCGATTGGATCAGTATGCGCGGCGTTTGTTGCGACAGAGTGGCTAAGCTATCCGCGCGAAACGTGGATACGTTGGATCGCTTCATTCGGTATCTGGTCCGGTGTTGCGCTTGTATTCGCGGGAGCCGTCGATAGAGCTGTCGCGCTACCGCTACAGCGCCTACAGCTATTCGCGTTGCGACTTGGAAAAGAGCCGGATCCTCCGAAGCCACAATTTCGAGATACGGAGTGGTCTGAGCTTGCGGACGCAGTCGCATCCGCATCACGCGCCAAGATCGATCCTCCAGCTTCTTCCGCAGTTGCCATGCGCAATGTGCGTCTGGCAAGGGAATATGTCGAAGGCATAACGCTACTTCTCGACGTGTCCAGGCAGCACAACACTCCGCTTCCGACAGCGGCCACTAAGAACCTTGTCCATATGTCGAGCCTTCTCAAGGAAGCCGAAACAGCGCTCTGCGGGAGACTCACCGAATGCCGTGCTTCTCCATCCGATAGATCAAAGCCTTTCGGCTGATGTCGAGATACCGTGCGGCTTGCGTCTGATTACCTGAGAATTTTTCGAGTGCGCGAACGATCAGATCCCGTTCTATCCCTTCGAGGCTGATGCCATCGGGGTTCAAGTCAAGGCTTACTGCATCGGGGGATGCCGATTGCTTTCGCAAATCCTCCGGAAGGTCCGCAGTAGTAATCTCGTCTCCTCGACTCAAAACTGTGATGCGCTCGATGATATTCTGCAATTCCCGAATATTGCCGGGCCAGGAGTAGCGCTGGAAGTAAGGTAGGAGCGCCGGCGGTAGCACGAGGTCGGGACGCCCGACTTTCTGGCGTGACTTCAAAAAGAAATACTGCACCAACTCCGGTATGTCAGCGGATCGCTCCCGCAGCGGTGGCAGAGTCAACGGAATGACGGATAGCCGGTAAAACAGATCTTCCCGAAACGTGCCGTCCTCGATCATGGCCTGCAAATTTCGATGAGTTGCCGCAATGATTCGCACGTCCACTTTTTGAGGCGCCGTGGTCCCGATCTTCTCGATCTCGCCCTCCTGAATCATGCGCAGCATCTTCACCTGAAGTTCCATCGACATCTCGCCGATTTCATCCAGGAACAGCGTTCCACCATCGGCCGCTTCGACTTTGCCCTGCTTGTGCGCCAACGCTCCCGTGAAAGATCCTCGCATGTGGCCGAAGAGCTCTGATTCCAGAAGATCTTTGGGAATCGCCCCGCAGTTGATCGTGATGAATGCTTTGGATGCTCTACGGCTGTTGAAGTGAACAGCTCTGGCGAGCAACTCCTTTCCTGTGCCCGTCTCACCGTGGATGAGAACGGTAGAGTCTGCCTGGGCGGCTCGGGATGCCATATCGAGAACGAACATCAGTGGATCGGATCGACCGATAATCTGCTCGAATCCATATTTTTGGTCGATATTCGAGCGCAGCACTCGGACTTCTTCGACTAGTTGCTGATGGTCCAAAGCGCGGTTGATCAGAATGACGATCTCGTCGATGTCGATCGGCTTTGTTATGTAATCGACAGCGCCATTCTTCATCGCTTCGACTGCGCCTTCAATGCTTCCGAACGCAGTGATCATGATGACCGCCGTTTCGGGGTAGTCGTTGCGGACCCGCCGCAGAAGATCCATGCCAGACATCCCCGGCATCTTCAGGTCGGTAATGACGACTTGGAATGGCGCTGTGGCCAGCAGGTTCAGGGCTTCCTGGCCATCTGCAACCGTAGAAACGCTGAAGCCAAGATCCTCCAATTCGAGCTGCGTGACTCGTCGAAGGCTCTCCTCATCATCGACCAGAAGTATCTGCTTCGGTTTCATTGATCCCTTGCGCCCGCAACGGCAGCGCTATGTTGAATGTCATTCCACGATCCGGGTTGCGCCTGGCTGACAGCGTGCCTCCGAATTGCCGGACGATCTCATGAGCAACCGGCAGACCGAGGCCCGTACCATTCTCCTTCGTCGTGAAGAACGGATCGAACAGGCGGTCAACGTTTTCTGGACTGACCCCGATTCCCTGATCCCTGACTTCGATTTCAATTTCGCCCTCGAGACCTCGGTGAGCAGCGAGGATCACCTCAGCATTATCCGCGCTCGCTTGGATGGCATTGATCGTGAGGTTCAATAACACCTGCTGCAATTGCTCGGGATCGCATTCGGGGTGGGGCAGAGATGAGTCAACCATCTTGCGAAGTTCCACGCGTTCGCGGCCGAGCCCGTGCGTTGCCAGTGTGATGACCGTATCGAATACCGAACCTACATCGACAGGCTGCAGACGTGGTGGACGAGGCTTGGCGAAATCCAGAAAGTTCGTCAGCAGCCGGTTCAGCCGCTGCGATTCTTTCTCGATGATATCCATACACTCTACTTGCTTGGCCCCGCTTGGGACATTACGCCGGAGAATTCTAACGGCGCCCGCAATGCTAGCCAGTGGATTGCGAATTTCATGCGCAAGGCCTGCGGAGAGTTGGCCCAGCGAGAAGAGTCTTTCGGCCCGTTTCATCGCCTCGAAACTGTTCTTTAGTTCGGTGTGGGCAGAAGAAAGTTGGTGAACTGCTGTCTTCCAGGCAAGGCTGCGACTCCGTTCGCGGCTCGCAAGCCAACCACCGATAAGTCCTGCTGCCGGGTAGATGAGAGCTTCCACATACAAAGTCCAACTCTCAATGCTCGATAGCCGCGCGTGCGCTTGCAGACAGATCAAAGCTCCGGCGATGCCCGCCACGAGACCGCCTATCCAACCGAACCAGAAAGCGGCCAAGATCACGGGCGCGAACAGAAGTAGGCCGCAGAGGTGCGTCCATTCCGCCGGATCGCCTGCGCCCACGCCGTAGAGGACTGCGACAGCGGCGAATCCGACGGCGACCACCAGGAATCGTGTCGTGGCTTGTGGCATCTCCTACACAGTCTGCCCGAAAACAGGCGCCGTTGTCCGTAAGCGTCCAGATTCTCGACAGAACAGCGCTTAACCTCCGCCTTTTGGGACGGATTCTTTGGCCATCGCATTGCCCTTAGAAAGCCAAGGCATGTTTGGGAACATTCTTTATCCTTTTGACGGGACGGTGAAATGTATGTTGGCCATAACACAAATCCTGGAATTGGCAAAACGATTGAGCGCTCAGATAAGGGTTTTGTATGTCAACGAGCGGGTTCCATACGATAAGTTCCTCTTCGAGGAACTTTGGACACGGCTTAAGGAAGGCCTTCGAGATTGTAGCGAAGTTCCGGTTCCCGTATTCGCGCTTGTGGAAGGGAATGCTAGCGAGGAAATCGTTCGTTACGCCAAGAGCAACGGAGTAGATCTGATCGCCATGCCTGCGAGGGATACGACGCCATTCCGAAGGCTCTTTCACCGGTCCACTACCAGCTTTGCCGTTCGGAACGAGACTTGTCCTGTATGGATAGTGGCTGATGGCAACCGTGAACTCGCCCAGACACCGAGGATAGTCTGCGCGGTCGGCCAAGGTCGAGGATCTCGAACAATCGTACGGAACGCTGAATACCTCGCGCGGCGCCTGCAAGCGCACTTGACTCTGGCTTATGCTGTTCCGGAATTGAACGAAGGCGTTCTCGCTCGAATGAGCCAGGATCCGCCGTTTCTCTCGACAGAGATGGCGCGACGATATCTCCATGGCTTGGCGCTATCGGTTGATTCGAGCGCAAACTGCAGAGCTGAGGTCGGAACAGAGTCCGAAGTTTACCTGCGAGTGGCCAAGGACACGGAATCGAATCTGCTGATCCTTGATCGATCTCTTCATGCCGGTGTATCCAGTCTTTCGCGGGTCCTTCGTAGGGTGGGATGCGGGACGCTTTTCACCGACTTTACTAGAAAACCCGTGGAGAACATTTCTTACACGGACATCGAAAGCCCAAAGCAACTTACGTTTTCGAGCTAAACGCTCGCAATCATCTTCCGGATTCACGGTGACCCCTGTGGTATGCTACCTCAGCAATCGCGGGGAATAAACTGAAATCCTGGAATGGGCAGCATAAACTCAACGCGAGATTCTCGTTTGCTTCTAATCCGCGTGCGAGCGGCGAGAGAAGCCGCAGGCACTGAGCTAGCTGGCGCTATAGCCCTCGAAGCCGAAGCGATTGTCGACTACGAATCCATCTTTCCTCCAATGCCCTTTACCATCGATCTGGGCCAACTCCAGGCATCGGTGGCGAGCCCGAATAACGAATACGGTGTTTTACTAGGCACGCAACTAGGCTCCTCCTGGTCTGTCCGAAGCGCACTTGCGTCGATTGGCCAGCCGGAGGTGCTTCGAGTTCAGATTATGCTCGAAGGCGCCGGTCCTCACGAGTCCATTCGATGGGAACGGCTTGCGCTGCCTCAACGCGCAGGCGATCCCTTGGCTATTCGTCGCGATACACCATTTTCTCGTTTCGCCGCCGTCGAATTGCCCCAGGAAATAGCGCCCGAGGATTCTCGATTTCATCTTTTAGTCGCTATCGCCGGACCTGCGGCGGATGAAGCAGCCCGGTTTGGAGTTTCTGCGATTGACGCGGCGAGCGAGTGCGTCGCGATCGTCGACGCTTGCACCGATCTGCTTCAGAACGGCCAGATGGAAATTACACTGCTGCCGGGAAAGTCGGGATTGTCCGCTGAAATCCGAGAGAAGCTAACGGATGCGCACGTCAAGATCGCTGATGGTTTCACCACGGCTGAGCAAATCGCATCTCACCTCGACAAGGTTGATGGCCTGCACATTATCGCGCACGGGAGACAGGGCAAACGCTTCAACCTCGTTTTGGAAGACGAGAAGTTGGGAGTTCTTGCTTGTCCCGATGAGCAACTAATCAAGCAGTGGCGACCTGATCAGTTGCGTCTCATATTTCTACAATCGTGCCAAAGCGCGGCGGCGCATTCTGCCAACGACCCCAGGCCTGCATTGAACGGTTTCATGCGGCAATTGGTTCGCGGCGGCGCGAGGGCCGTAGTAGCGATGCAGGATTTTATCCGCATCGACGATGCGCGGGAGTTCAACCGAGGCTTCTATACGTCTTTGATTCGCGAAGGCTTTGTCGATGAGGCGGCAAATAGTGGACGCCGTCGCCTCAGTCAGTCCGTAGATGCTGCGTGGTCTATCCCCGCCGTTACGACGCGTCTCAAGGGCGGAGCGGTTTGGCGTGAGTCACCCTTGCGCGCTGCGCAGAAGAAGTTGCGCGATCGAGTCCAGTTCGAACGTGCCGTTCGTTCCTATCCGCTTTTTCCCGTTGATGCTGCCACAGTGTTGTCCCGCGACCTGTTGAAGCGTTCGACACTGCCTGGCCGTGATGAGATCGACACCGTATATCCGCCCGGCGAAGGCGTGCGGGTGGATGCCTTTCGCACATTAAAAGAATCCGTTGCGCAAACGCAACCGGGTCAAACCATTTGTGTCGTTGGACCCCATGGACGAGCAAAGACGACTCTGCTCGAAGCCCTCTATCTATCGGAAGTCGAGCGCCACTGGCGCGGAGAACAGCCGGCCATTCCTGTGATGCTCCGTCTGGCAGACTGCACATACGGCGGATTCAACGCGGACCGAACATTTGCGAGCGGCATCGCGAAATTATTTGAATCCCGAGCCAGCGCTGTCCTCGATCCGATGTATCTGCTGAACTGTTTCGATCAGCAGCCGTTTTTATTCTTACTAAGCGGCGACGAGGATGTCAGTGACGCGATGCAGCAGAAGGCGCTCGATGCGCTGGCTTCGTTTCGCCAGGGTCGCGACAAAGGTACGCACAAGTACGTGGTCACTCTGGACCAATCAGCGATCAAGGTTGCGGATATTCCCGAAGACTCTTTGTGCCTGATCATACAGCCGATGAGTGTCGAACGCGTCACGACATACCTGAAAGACTTCGCCGCTACACCGCAGGGTTCTCTGCCCGGAAAGATTCTTCTTGATCGTCTGGCTGGCGTCTGGGATCTTGCTGAGGTGCCTTGGTTGCTCAGCGAGATGATCGACCAGGCTGATCGAGGTGTGTTGGGCAATACGCGCGCAAAAATCTTGCAGCGCGTCGCCGATGAGCGGATTGCTCAGGTCACTGGACCGGTTGGCCTCCGAGCGCGTGTTGAGGACGTTCTATGCAAGCTCGCCTGGGATATGTATGCAGGTCGGATGACGAGCCTTGCCGGGACCGATGTGTTCGAGCTTTTGATGCGGATGCGGGGCAATCGCGATTATTCACTGGTTGACTTTCGATCGCAATTGATTAATCCGTGTCGCATCATGGCTCCCGGCGATGAAGACGGATTGCGCTTCGCTTATCCCGGGTTCCGATCCTATTTTTGCGCGCTTTATATCTATCGCAAGCCTCCCGCGGAACGCGAGCGCATACTCGAAGAAATCACGGCAACACTCGGTCGCCGAGCCCGCGCACAACTCTGGGAAGAAGTCCTCTTGATCCTCGCGGGCCTTTGGAGTGAGACAAACACTCTATTGCGAATGATCTTGTCAGGTGTTGCGCTAGGCGATGGTGACCAGACCTACATTGCCGCGCGATGCCTGCACGAAGCCAAGCAAGCATTTCCAAGCGGCTCGTTGGACGATCCCGTCGTCCGGTCGATCGTTAGCGCGCTAATCTACCGATCGCAGCCACGCAGCCTCCGTTCGGTTTCCGCGCGCAAGAAGGCGATTCAGTTTCTTGGACCTCTCCAAGAACCGCGTACCCTACCGCACTTAATCTCGATCGCCCTGAAGAAGATTCGGCCAGACGCGAAAGGAAAGCTGACGTATGATTTTTCGGGTGTGCGGCTAGCTGCCATTAAGGCGCTGTTGCATACGCCTGACGCGGTGCTTCAATACGTCCGAACGGAACGCGAGTGGAAGGACAACGTTGCATTGCACGACACGCTCGACGCTTGGCTGAAGTTCGATCCAGTGAGGTTGTGCATGCGACTCAATGACTCGAGCGACATCGCGGTTTCATCGCTCGCAGCGTTTGGGTTGGCGCTCACCAAACTGGATGTCGCTCACCATGCGCTCGAACTACAGTTCCTTCGAGCCGACGCGAGTTCTCGGGAGAACGGTACCGATTTACTCTGGGCATTGACAGACGCGCTTCTTGAAGTTGGTGATCCTGGCTTGGCGAACTTGATCTCCAACAACCTCGCGCGCGAAGATCTGAGACCTCAGCTTGCATATCTCATGGGGAAGATCGGATCCTCTCATCTCGAGTCGGCAGGTTGCAACTTTCTGCGGGAACATCTCGAGAGCGAGAGCAGCGATTTCGCCTTGCGAGGTCGCTGTCTACAGGCGCTAGCCGAACTCCGGGATACGTCGGTGCTTGACCGCTGTCACAAATGGCTCGACGACCGCAATTCGACGCTTCGCTACTATGCGCTTCAGGCGGTCCGGCATATCGGTACCGAAGAGTCTCTGGTGTTGCTGACGCAATCGCAGGGCAGAGCGGAGAATGAGGCGGCGACAACAGCCACCCTTTCCATCGAAAGGTTGCGGCTCGAAGTCTACGAAGACATCTATTGGCGATTGGCGGGCGGCCGTTCGCGAGAAATAATGATTCCAATTCAACAAAGCCGCGTCTGATCACGGCCTAGTGAGGAGATATCAGTATGCCTTTCCGGCAGAGTCCTAACGCCCATACCCCGTACAGCATCATTGCCTTCGACAAAGAAGGTGCAGAACGTACGGACGATCCGAACGGGACCAACGGGTTGATGAGCGCGCGCCTGATTGAAGAAGCCAGAAAATCGCCGCCAACGGACATCTTTCTCTTCAGTCACGGGTGGAAAGGAGACCTCGCCGCTGCTGTCGATCAGTACAACCGCTGGATCGACGCGCTTGCGAATCTCACTGCCGACGCAAATCGCATGGGACGTTCGTTCAGGCCCATGTGGATTGGGTTGCACTGGCCAAGTCAACCATGGGGCGATGAAGAACTCGGCGGTTCCGCGGCCTTCTCGGTCGTTGCTGCCGATTCGAGCGCGGCGCCTGCTCACCTGCTCGAAACCTATCTCGACCGCCTTGATCTGACGCAATCTTTGCGTGCGCGCGAGTTGATGGGTGTCATCTTTCGTGAAAACCGTGTGAACGCCGGTGCTTTAGTGCTGCCGGGCAATGTTGACGATGCCTATACGGAGCTTGCAAGGATACTCCAGTATGCATCCGGAGAAGTCGGGTCCGATCCCAGTTCCGACAACTCCGAATATTCGGCCCAAGGCGCGTTCGATGCTATGAACTCCGCCGGAGTGGCGTTTGGCGCTGGATCCCTAGGCGGGCTGCTCGGACCTTTGCGTCAGCTCTCGTTTTGGATGATGAAGAAACGTGCGCGGACCGTTGGCGAAGGCGGTATGTATCAATTCGTATCGCAATTGCAACAGGCTGCGAAAGACAGCCGTGTCCACATCATGGGTCATAGCTTCGGATGTATCGTCGCGTCTTCTATCTGTGGAGGTCCTGCTGGAAAGACACCGCTGCCTCGACCAATCGACTCGTTAGCCCTGGTGCAAGGCGCTGTGTCGCATTGGGCTCATGCCGATTCCATCCCATCCACCGGCGGTCGAGGTTACTTTAACGGAATGCTGCGCCGCAACGGTGTAAAGGGCCCAATCATCACAACTAGATCCGCTCATGATACCGCCGTCGGCGTTGCTTACCCCGCAGCAGTAAGCTTGGCGCTTCAGGATCCAAGCTTTGCCGTCAACCCGGCTCTGGTGAAATGGGGCGCCATTGGCGCTTTCGGGATCCAAGGATACCCGAGTATCGATCGTCCTATGCTTTCCGAAACTGCCGACTATCAATTTGAGCCGGGCAAGATCTACAATCTTGAAGCCAGTCAGTTCATCAAGCAGATGGATGGCATGAGCGGCGCGCATTCCGACATCGACGGTCCGCAGGTGGCGCACGCCATCTGGCAGGCAGCCTTAGCCTCTATCACTGCTTCGGCGACTGTGCCGACCGCCTTCGAGGCCGTCGCGGTTAGTTCGCCTGTTTCTGCTTCCGCTCCGAACGTGGTCCTTTCCAAAGTCGATCCTCTCTCCGAAGAAGAGATGCCGCTTCCCTTCGGTGTGCAGGCGGAAACCGGTCAGTATCTGCCGCCAATCAAGGAGTCGGATCTCGATCACATTGGTGAACCCTCACAACTGGCGCAGATCCGGGCACAGAATGCCGGCTCCTCGCATCTCGCAGCGATAGCAGAGGTGCAGCCGGACGATTTGTCATTGACCGGATGGGGTGTTATTTTTTCGAACTCCACACCTGCAGAATTGAAGCGATCGATCAAGGACGCGCTTAAGCCGTTGTTTGATCTCCGTAAATCTCAGTCCGGTGATCTATTCAAGATTTTCGATGAGCAAACCGGCCATCGCGCTGGCCTTGGAGCCGAACAGTGGCTTACTGCTCGGGGCTCGAGTCTTCAAGTCGTCGACCCGTCGCAAGGCGTTCCGTACTACTTGCTGCTCGTGGGATCCCCTGGTGACATCCCATTCGAGTTTCAATATGACCTCGATACATATTTTGCAGTGGGCCGTATTTCTTTCGACAGTCCCGAAGAGTATGCGCGCTATGCGAACAATATCGTCGAATTTGAGAAAAGCGCCGGTCAGCAAAAGAACATTGCAGTTTACACTGCGCGCAATGACGGAGACCGTGCCACCGCTCTGCTTCATGATCAGATCGCTCTGCCCCTGACGAAGGGCGCCGGAGCGATGAAGCCCTTGGGAGGCGCGCAGGGCTATTCGATGACTTCTTGTCTTGCCGATGCGGCGACGAAAGATGAGCTGTTGAATCTGTTGCGAGCGAAGCCGGCAATTCTGTTCACCGGTTCACACGGTGTCGCCTTTGCGCCTTCGGACCCGCAACAGAAGGTGAAGCAGGGCGCCATTCTCACTCAAGATTGGGCCGGTCCCGGAAGCTCGATCAGTCCGGACACGTACTTCACTGCGAATGACGTGCCGGCGGATCTCAATTTGAATGGGATGATTCACTTCTTCTTCGCATGCTACAGTGCGGGCTGCCCGAAGAACGACACATTCTCATATGGCGCGACGAATCAGCCCGTGCAGATTTCGCAGGACACGGTCGTCGCCCGATTGCCTCAGAAGCTGCTGTTGCAAGGAGCGCAGGCTGTCATCGGCCACATCGATCGCGCATGGGCATATTCGTTTCAAAGTAGCAGCGGTCAAGCAATGGTTCAGTCTCTTCGGGACCCTCTGGTCCGGCTGGTGCAAGGTCGTCGTGTTGCCGATGCCTTGGATGTTTTTGATCAGCGTTGGACTGTCTTGTCCGCCGGACTGCTAACTTTGATGCAGAATCGCGACGCGCTGCCGGGTTCGGTGCCGGCAGCCGTGCTCGCCAATCGATGGGTAGCCCGCGATGATGCGCGCAACTACATCGTGCTTGGTGACCCTGCCGCCAAACTGAAGGTCTCCTAACTTACGTGGAGCACGTCGGCCTCGATATCTCACGAAGCTGTAACAAAAAGCCGTTCTATCTGGCATCTGACGAACTGCCTGAAACCGCGGTCAGAACTAAAGGATTCTCAGAAATAAAATTTTCCTGACGGCTTGTAGAATTCCGTTCCGGCCGTTCGTCGTTGTAGTGAAGGGCAGAGAAGCCCGCCCGAAGGACTATGACAGGAGGAGACATGCCGCAATATTTAGTTGCTATTCAACATCCCGAAAACTACGACCCATCGCTGGAAGGTGAAGCGATGATTCGCGACATCGGCGCACTCAACGAAGAGATGGATGCCGCGGGCGCCCGGTTCTTCGCAGGCGGTCTGGAATCGGCAAGCCACGCTAAATCGCTGCGCAAGCAGCCCGACGGCAAGGTCTCCATCACCGACGGCCCCTACCTCGAAGCCAAGGAACACATCGGCGGCTTCTGGATCCTCGAGTGCGCCGACATGGACGAAGCTCTGGCCTGGGGACGCAAAGCCGTCGTCGCATGCCGGGTTCCTGTCGAGGTGCGAGCTTTCCACAAAATCCGGCCGAATAGAAAATCAAATAGCCAAGGAGACTCGCAATGAGAAAGCTCAAAGTTTCGACCACATCTCGCAGGCCGGTGTAATCCAGGTTCGCGGCTCGCTGGCAGAGACATGCGGGTTAGTAGCTGTGCTCACCCAACTCAACCCGTCCTCGGAAAGTCCAATACACAGCAGCCGTATAGGCGAGCACAAACGGAAGCCCGATGATCACGATGATCAGCATGCGCCATAGCGTTCCGGAACTCGACGCCGCGTTGTAGATCGTGAGCGCATGCGCCGGATTATTGCTTGCCATCACAAGATTGGGGAACAACGCAATCCCAAATAATCCAACCAGACAAAGAATCGTCAGCGTAGACGATGCGAATGCCTCGATCGGCCTATTTCGATGCACGGAACGAGGAATGTTCGCCACCGCAAGCACGTTCAGCAAAACGACTGCCGCGGCCCAGGGATAATGCTTAAAATTCGCGGTCGCTCTTGGGATGGCAACCAGTGTATACATCGTGCCGACGATGTATAGCACCAGGAAGACACCCCAGCAGTGCCACATCCAGCTACGTACACGATCCCGCGCCTCTCCTTTCGGCAGCTTCAGAAAAAGATAGATGGCTCCGTGCATTGCGAACATCGCGACCGTCACGGCTCCCGCCATTAGCGCGTAGGGGTTCAGCAGATCAACGAAGTCTCCGATGAATATGCCTTGCCTGTTGAGCGGCATCCCCATCATCCCGTTTCCGACTGCGACCCCAAACAGGAAACTCGCCAGAAAACTTGAAAAGAAAAAGCCGAAGTCCCAAGCCCGTCTCCAACCTCGTGATTTCATCTTGCTGCGAAACTCGATCGAGACAGCGCGAAAGATGAGAGCAAACAGCAGCAACATGAAAGCAAGATAAAAACCGGAGAACACCGTCGCATACGCTTCGGGGAAGGCGGCAAACAAAGCTCCACCGAACACCACAAGCCATACTTCGTTCCCATCCCAGATCGGCCCGATGGAGTTCAGGAACAACCGCCGCTCATGATCCGTCTTTGCGAGCGGATGCAAGATTCCGACACCGAAGTCGAACCCGTCGAGAACAGCGTATCCCCCGAGTAAAACGCCGAGCAGAATAAACCAGATCACATGCAGGTCCATGATTAGGCGTCTCCGTTGCGAGGTGGGTCCTTCGCTTCCGACATCGATTCTTCATGCAATGTGCGCGCTGCCGAGGCCGACAGCCATCCCTTATGCTTGTCGCCCAAAATCGTGACTGGTTTCGGGCCCTTCTGAATCTTATCGTTCAGCACATACAGCCACACCCAGAACAGCAAGAGATAGATGAAGCTGAACATGATGATTGAGGCCAGCACATGACTTCCCTTGATCGACTCTGATACAGCATTTCGGGTGAGTAACCCTTCGCTCATGTTGTACTGGATCATTCCCGCCGCATCGAAGGCTATGTTACCGGCAGTGTCTCGAACTACGTTAGGATGGACGATCCACGGCTGGCGTCCTACCTCAGCCGTCGCCCAGCCAACCTCATTCGCAATGAATGGGCCAATCACCGACACAACGAAAATGCGGAGTAGCCATCGCTTGTCAAACAGCGTCCCGCGCCATCGCAGAAAACACGCAAGTAGTGTCAGGGCGATGAAGTACATGCCGAGTCCGACCATGATGTGAAAACTGTAAAAGGTGATGCCAACAGGCGGCCAGAACTCGCGGGGAATTTTGTCGAGTCCGATAACGACGGCGTTCGGGTCATTATGCGCAAGCATCGACAGCATTCCGGGAAGCGCCAGATGCATCGTCATCCTGCGCTCTTCGGCAATGGGGATACCGACCACCGTCAAATCTCCACGACCGGTGGTGAAATGTCCTTCCATTGCAGCAAGCTTTGCAGGCTGATATTTGGCCACCATCTGGGCATTGCTGTGGCCTGAAACCAGCGCAGCCAAACTGGCGATTGTCGCGAAAATCAGCGCCCCAGAAAATGACCGTCTCGCAAAGTCTTCATGCCTGCCCTTCAAGAGGTACCAGGCCGAGATACTCATGATGAAGAACGAACCCAGCACAAAGGCGCCAATCAACGTGTGCGTTAGGCGCTCGACGGTGGAGGGGTTGAAGACGACGGCCCAAAAATCAGCCGTTTCAGCGCGCGGCGCCGCAACTCCGTTGCGGACCATCGTTACGATCTTGTGGCCGGCCGGTGTTTGCTGCCAGCTATTGGCGACGATGATCCACACAGCGGAAAACATCGAGCCTATCGCGACCAGACACGTCGCAAGGAAATGGAACCGCGGCGTCACCTTCTCCCACCCGAAAACGAGAATTGCCAGGAAGCCCGACTCCAGGAAGAAGGCGAATATTCCCTCTGCAGCCAGTGCGGATCCAAAAACGTCTCCGACAAATCGCGAATACGGAGCCCAGTTTGTACCGAACTGAAACTCCATAACGATGCCGGTAGCAACCCCCATGGCAAAGCTAACGGCGAATAATGTGGTCCAGAATTTCGCAGCCGTTTCGTAGATCGGCTCGCGCGTTCGCAAGTACATCCCTTCCAGATACATCAGAACCACACCCATGCCGATCGTTAGCGGCGGAAACAGGTAGTGGAACATTATGGTGAGCGCAAATTGTATTCGGGATAGAAAGACGACGTCGAGATCCATTTTGCGTCCTCGAGTGGGAGACCGCTCACAAGACTACCACCCGCAGGCGCTTGCATGAAACATCAGCGGCCTGTTCTGATTTCTCTGAGCGTGGCCGTGGTATGCTGTCCAGCGAAAAGTGTTCAGCCGGCACCATAGGAAAGCGCGGCTATTGTTCGGGCTGTCAGATCTCATTCTGACTGCGCTCGCTTTCGAAGCTGCCTATCAGACTCGACTCTGGCTTCCCATCGAGAGGGAATTTTTTTTCACGGTCCCGCTCAAGGCGCTACTTCTCGGGTCCGCTGTTGTTACATGGCTTCTGCTGGGTTATTGGCTGGAACTGTACGATCGTCTCGACTCTGCGCATCCCGCTGTCGTTATTCGCGATACGTTTCGCCAATGCGCTTTTGGCAGCGTTGTCCTGATTCTGATGGAGTATCTGCTTCGGCTCGACCTTAGCCGAAGCTTTCTCCTGTTCTTTGCTTTTTACAGCTGGCTTCTTCTTTGTCTGTTCCGATGGCGCGCCGGTAGTCTTGTCGGGCTGATTCGTCGCGAGTTCGGAACTGCTCACTATGTAATGGTGGTTGGCTTGGGTGATAGCGCCAAGCGCATTGCGCGGCTGCTCGAGCAATCCGAGCCGTACGGCGTGCGCCTCGCAGGCTTTTTCTCTGACGATGCAGCTTCTGTGATCGAGGCCGTTCAACTGGACAAGAAGTATCTCGTCCATCCGATCTCGCAGCTTTCGAGCGTCCTACAACACCAGGTCATCGATGAAATCATTTTTGCCGTCGATAGCCGGCGGTTGGCCGAACTCGAAGACGTCTTCCTGCTCTGCGACGAAGAGGGCGTTCGAACTCACGTTGCCGTTGACTTCTTCCCGCACGTGAACAGTGGCGTTCAGTTGGAACGCCTTGGTCCTGCCCCGCTTCTCACCTTTGCCGCCGCGCCGGACGATGAAGTGCGACTGATGCTGAAACGGATCATCGATGTCATTTTGACCGCCTCTGCGCTTCTCATCCTGCTGCCTTTCATGGCGGTGATCGCGTTGCTGATCCGCGTCACCTCCCCAGGTCCAATCATTTTCCGGCAGATTCGATGCGGATTGAACGGCAGGCGATTCGTCTGCTTCAAGTTTCGATCGATGTGCGTCGGCGCTGAGCATATGAAGGCGCAACTCGAGCACCTGAACCAGAAGGAGACGGCCTTCAAGATTAAGGACGATCCCCGGTTGACGGCGGTCGGTCGCTACATGCGGAAGTTCAGCGTCGACGAATGGCCACAGCTATGGAACGTGCTTCGAGGGGAGATGTCGCTGGTCGGTCCGCGCCCCGCGGTGCCGGAGGAAGTCGAGAAATACAAAAGATGGCAGCGCCGGCGCTTACGGATGCGTCCGGGTTTGACCTGCCTTTGGGCGATCAACGGCCGCGATTCGCTCGATTTCGACACCTGGATGCGCCTCGACATGCAGTACATAGACCGCTGGTCCCTGGCGCTCGATTGGCATATTATTTTGCGAACGATCCCGCAGGTGTTGCTGGGCAAAGGAGCCCATTAGATTTGGAACTGATCCCTACTCACGATGAAGTAGTCGAGCTCCTGCGCGACGCCGGAGCGCTGCGCAGCGGCCACTTCTCGTATCCCAATGGATTGCATTCGGAGGAGTATCTCCAGGTCGCCTTGGCAATGCGCTACTACCAGCACGCCAAGGTTCTCAGCGTTGGGTTGAGCCGAAAGTTGCGTGCAAACTCGGAACTGCACGCGATGATTCCGGAATTGTCGATCGTCGCTCCGGCCACCGGCGGTTTACCTGTGGCGTACGGTGTCTGCGAGGCTCTACGCGCACGCCAAGTCTACTGGGCTGAACGGGAAGTCGTCGGTCAGCCGATGCGCTTTCGGCAGTATATGGAACAGCACAAAGGCGAGAAGGTTCTACTGGTCGACGATATTCTCCGGACAGGAGCTAAGCTAACGGAATTGAAGAACTTAGCGGAAGCCGCCGGGGCTGAAGTAGTGGGGCTCGCGGTCATGATTTACCAACCGAATCCAATGACGCCAAGCTTCGATCCGGTGCCCTTTTATTACTTGGCGCGCCTCGACGGTGACTATTATAAGGACGAATCTTCCTGCGAATTGTGTAAACGCGGAGTCCCGGTCGAGAAGGTTTGGGTCTAGGGCGGTTTGGCTTTTGGCTGGCCAGTGTTGTAGAATTAGACTTTGCGGCACGTCTAGCACGGCCATCCCCGGTGTGCGTTCAAGGTAAGCTTCCTTAGCCAGCCTACCGGAATACAACAACACAAGAGGAATTTCTAATGTACGCAGTCATTTCAGCCGGCGGGAAACAGTACCGTGTCGCTCCGGGCGACAAGATCCGGGTAGACACCATTGCTGCCGAAGTTGGCGCGGAACTCGAGTACAGCGGCGTCATCGCCGCGACCGATAACGACGGCCGATTGCTTCTCGGGAATGATGTCAGCAACGCGAAAGTTTCCGCCACAGTGTCTGCTCATGACCGGGGCGCGAAGGTTTTAGTTTTCAAATTTAAGCGCAAGAAGCAGTATCGCCGCCTTAAGGGTCACCGCCAGAACTATACGGAATTGACCATCGGCGACATAACGCTGTAATCGCATCGCAGGAGTAAGCAATGGCACATAAAAAAGGTCTTGGCAGTTCTAAAAACGGTCGCGATTCAAATGCGCAGCGGCTTGGAATCAAAGCCTTTGGTGGTCAATTAGTCACCGGCGGCTCTATTTTGGTCCGGCAGCGCGGTACGCGCTACAAACCAGGCGAGAACGTGGGACTGGGTAAAGATGATACCCTGTTCGCCCGCATCCCTGGCATTGTCACTTTCCGTGATCGGGGTCGCATGGGCAAGTACATCAGCATTGAAGCGCAAGCCGAACCTGTCGCAGAACCGACCGTCTAATCAACTTTTTTCCGGGTAACGAAGTAGCGGCCGCCGGGATCACACCCGAGCGGCCTTTTTCATTTATTTCCATGTTTATCGATGAAGTTCGCATTCGAATAAAAGCCGGTGACGGTGGCAACGGCTGTCTTGCGTTCCGGCGCGAGAAGTACGTCCCCCGCGGCGGTCCAAGCGGCGGTGATGGCGGCCGCGGCGGCGATGTAGTACTCCTGGCGAACTCCAACTACAACACGCTCCTACACTTCCGATTCAACCCCGAGCATTCCGCAGAACGAGGACGCCATGGCGAGGGCAGCAATCGCACCGGCCGGACCGGCCATGATGTGGAATTGCCGGTTCCCATTGGGACCGTCGTTTTCGATGCCGATTCCGGTGAACAGCTCGTCGATATGACGGAAGAAGGGCAGCGATTTGTTGTGGCGAAAGGCGGCAGGGGCGGTCGCGGCAACGCCCGGTTTGCATCCGCCACGCACCAGACGCCTACCGAGCATGAAGACGGGCGGCCCGGCGAAGAGCGCCACCTTCGCATGGAGCTTAAGCTCCTGGCAGATATCGGACTGGTCGGTTTTCCAAACGCAGGCAAATCGACTCTGATCTCTCGAATTTCGGCTGCACGTCCGAAGATTGCCGACTATCCTTTCACGACGCTCGAACCCAATCTTGGTGTCGTCAGCGCCCACGAGCATGAGACTTACGTTGTGGCCGACATCCCGGGGTTGATCGAGGGCGCCCACCTCGGTCACGGACTCGGAATTCAGTTTCTACGCCATATCGAACGAACCCGACTGCTGGTCCACTTAGTCGATGTGAGCGAAACAAGCGGGCGAGAACCCGTCGAGGACTTCCAGGTCATCCTGAACGAGCTTGCGAGTTTCAGCGAGGAACTCGCGGCGAAACCCATGTTCGTGGCGGCCACGAAGATCGATGTTGCGCAAGATCCTGAGCGCGTCGAGAGCATTCGAAAGCTGGCAGAAGAGCGCGGCCTGCCCTTCTTCGAGATCTCGGCCGTAACAGGGCAGGGAATCGATGGATTGAAGCGGGCAATGGCCGACAAGGTTCTACGAAGCACCACTGCCGCGCAGGAAGCTTAGTGTGTCCATCTCAGCAGGAAGTAGAACATCACTGCCCAGACAGCGCCCATGAAGTGCCAGTACGTTGCGGCCACAGATGCGACAACACGGTGTTTTCGCAGGTCATTCTCGGCAACCTCGATAAGTTTCGCCGCCCTTACGTAGAGGATTTGTAGCCAGACGATTCCGATAGTCAGGTGAATTGCGTGAATCGTCATAAAGATGTAAAACGCAGAACCGTGGGGATTGGCTTGCGTCCCCACACCTTGTTGCCAGAGATCGAAACCTGCGGTTAGTTGCAATCCGAGGAAGGTCAAACCCATGAGAATGCTGGCGGCGAGCCTTGCGCGATAGATCGCGACACGACCACGCCGCAAGGAAAATCGCGCGGCTTCGAGCATCCAACTGCTTATCCCGAGGAACGCCGTGCTCAGCCAAAGAAAGGTCGGGACTTTGAATTCACGCCATGAGCCCTGTGACTCAATGCGATAGGAATAAGCCAGGATAAGAGCGATAAAAAACGCGGAAAGCGACAATAATCCCGCAGCGATTCCTACCTGGAAGACGTTTGGGCTGAACTGCAGACTCCGCCGCAAATCGTCAGTATCTCATCCCTGTCCGTTGACCCGGTCGAGGAGAGTCTGGCACGCCGGATGCTAAACCAAGTTGTGACTACAGCCCGTGGCTCATTGACTGTTATCGGCAAAGGGCGTTAAACGAAAAGATGGCACGACTGTATGTTTGCGACCGCGCAAAAACTACCAGCGGAGTTTACCTTGCCCGAAAATATTTCCATTCTGCTTGTCAGTCCCTGCGTTGAAGATTACAGTAATCTGAAAAGCTTTTTTCATACGAGCGCATGGAAGATTATTCGTTGTGCCGGCGCGAGCGAAGCGCTGCAACAGATAACCAGTGAGCGGATCGAGTTGGTTATCTGCGAACGAGACCTGACGGATGGAAACTGGAAAACGATCCTGGCAGCAGCGGAGGCCATGGAGCCCGCTCCGTTAGTGCTGGTTGTATCGCCGCATGCTGACGAGAGCCTTTGGGCGGAGGTCCTAAACCTTGGCGGATACGATGTGTTGCTCAAGCCGTTTGATCGCAATGAAGTAAATCGCGTTATCGCGATGGCTTGGCGATTCTGGCTAGGCAAAACCGGTCGGCAATCTGTACTCACGCGTCAACCGTCCTCAACCCTCAATTCATCAATACGCGTGACCGTTTTGTCTCAATCGTACGCGAAGCCAATCGATGACCTTTGTTCGGTAAACAGACAAACTCGGCGACATTTCCCACCCTCTTAGACCATGACCTCCTCCGTCGACCGTAATCAGCTCTGCCTCGATGCCGCTACCGCGCAACCTGGTAAGCATCTGCATCGATTGATCGTACGGGACAACGCCGTCCAGAGTACCGTGAACGAGCAGGAAGGGTGGCAGACCTGGTTTGATATGTTCGATCGGCGACATTTCTCGCAAGTACGAGAGAATCATTTGTTCCATGCCCACGGCTTTCACCGCTTGCCGTATTGAATCCGGAATTGCCCTAGCGTCTCGCACAAGACTTACTAAGTCGCTGGGTGGATAGAGGGCTACAATTGCAGCCACGTCTTTGGGCGAGCGCTCGACAGCCAGCGATGCGAGGTGAGCCCCGGCCGACTCCCCGAGAACCGCTATCCGGTCCGGGTCGATATTGTACGCGCGCGCATTCGCGCGAACATGGTCGATCGCAGTTTGAACGTCCTGCACTGCTACGCCAAACTGCATCAGATTGGTCGCAAGCCGATAACTGATCGAAAACCACGCAAACCCTGCTTTCGCGAGAGGTTCAAACAGGGGTTGCACGCTGTGCTCCCGGTGGCCGCCGATCCAACCGCCTCCATGTACGATGATGACTGCCGGAAAAGGACCATCGCCGTCGGGGTGGCACGCGTCGAGGAGCAGCGGAACGTTACCGACACGGCCGTATTCAATATTGCGCTGCACAGGAGCGCTGAAGAGTGGCGCACTAATCATGAATGGTATTAAGAGGGTCAGCAATCGGCCCATAGAAACCTTATAGACGTCACCCGATTTACAGCCGTTCCAGCTACGTAATTCCTAGGTCGAACACCCATCCCAATCGCGCTAGAAAGGCGTAATCCCCACATTTTTGGCTATTAACGCTGTGGTGCAAGAGTGATAAACTCCCAATTCTCGCGTCTGGCGAGGACAAGAAGAAGAAATAGCTGTTCTCGCTACTCTGGTATCATAGAAGTTTACCGCTAGCCAGAGGGGGGTGAATCTAGTTTGGCAGAAGTTGTTTTACAAGACGGCGAAACGCTCGAAAGCGCGCTACGCCGCTTCAAGCGCAAGGTGCAGCAGGAAGACATCATCAAGGAGATAAAGCGTCACTCCTTCTATCTGAAGCCCGGCGAGAAGCGACGGACTAAGGAAGCTCTGGCACGTAAGCGCAATCGCAAGAAGCGCCGTTCCGATATTGAGTAGTTCTCCTCGGTAATAGCAATCGAAAGCGCCACCTCGGTGGCGCTTTTCGTTTTTGCGAGCCATGTATGGTCCAATCGACCAATGGGCAAAAAGAAAGACAAACAGAAGCAGAAGGCGAAACAATCGGCTAAAGTAAGCCGCCAGAGCCTCGAAGAGGAGATCGAACGTCTTCGTCTTCTCACTGAGCAACTGCAGGCGCGACTGGAACGTATCGCCGAGATCGCAACATTCAGCACCGATGCGGGAGCGCCGATGCCGGGGAATCGGACGGGTTCGAGCCAGCGAAACCGGCGGCCTAACTCCCCATGGCCGATCAGCCATACGACGTCATCATCATCGGTGGTGGTCCGGCAGGATTGAGCGCCGCCCTCGTCCTCGGTCGATGCTGTCGAAAAGTACTAGTCGTCGACGCAGGCAATCCGAGAAACGTTCGCTCGCAAGGCATCCACGGATTCCTTACTCGCGAGGGGTGTCGGCCAACAGAATTTCTGGGGATGGCGCGAGAACAGATCGCGACCTACGGTGTTGAGTTTCGCGAAGGCACGGTGATGAGCCTCGACAGCGCCGGCGAATGCTTTCGCGCCACCTTGCTCGACGGATCCGTCGCATTGTGCCGGAAGACATTGCTCGCGACAGGAGTGATCGACAAGCTACCTGATCTTGAAGGCATAGAGGACTTCTACGGAATCAGTGTCCATCATTGCCCCTACTGCGACGGATGGGAGCATCGAGACGGGCGGATTGCGGTCTACGGCACCGGACGGAGTGGATCCGGTTTATCGCTCCTCATGAAAACCTGGAGCCGCGATGTGGTTCTCTACTCAGATGGACCATCACATCTGACGGCAAAGGAACGCGAGAAGCTCAGCCGTAACGGCATTGACGTTGTCGACAAAAAGATCCGGCGGTTAGAAGGAGCCTTCGGCAAACTCGAGCGGATGGTTTTCGAAGATGGGGATACGGTTCCTCGAACTGCTCTCTTCTTCAGCACGGGAAACGTTCAGCGATCGGACCTGCCGGCTTCGATTGGCTGCACCCTGACATCGAAGGGCGCTGTGCGCGTCGGACGAGATCAACGAAGCAGTTGTAAGGGTATTTTTGTTGCCGGAGACGCTTGCGAAGACACTCAGTATGTCATGGTTTCGGCGGCCGAAGGCGCGAAGGCCGCCATGCACATCAATGCTGAGCTGAATGCGGAAGATCTGGCTTGAAAATGGCTTTGATTCGCAAACGGACGTAGTCCATGTGCCAGCGGCCGTTCCTATAGAGATCGGGGCGCAGGATTTCTTCCATTTCTCGCACCACTGCCCGGAGTTCGTTCTTTGGGACCGGCGATAACAAAACGAACCCAAACATTTCGATCCAGTCCCGCATCGCGTCTTCCCCTTCGTCGAGAGGAGTCAACCGATCGAAGTGCCATGCCGAATTTACTTCAAAGCCGTTCCGCTCGAGAAGATTCGAGTATTCGCCGATGCTTGGGAAATACCAAGAGTTGGCGTAGCTGAGACCCCGGCGGCGAAGCGTAGTTTCGGCGGCGTGACGTAACAGCGCAACGTTTCGCTTCCCCCCAAACTCGGCCACAAAGCGACCGCCCGGCCGCAGACAAGCCGCGATACTTTGAATAACCTTCTCGGGCTCGAGAACCCAATGCAGCGCCGCGTTCGAGAATACGGCGTCGAACTCTCGAGGAAACGAAAAGTTGGAAGCGTCAGCCAGCCGAAATTCGAGGGCCGGGTAGTTCTGGCGCGCCTGACCGATCATGTCCGGTGAACGATCTATGCCGACTACAGAGGCTCCGGTTTCGGCAAGCTTGGCGGTAAGCTGACCCGTGCCGCAGCCGATGTCGAGGATGCGCTCACCTGGCTCCGGCGCGCACAGCGGCACGAGGTCAGCCGCGAGGTTCCAGACGAACGAGTGGCGGGATTCGTAAAGTCCCGAATCCACTACTTGTTGTTCTCGTCGACGACTGGGAGCACAGCGGGGGGCCGGGAAACCGTGCCCTTGACCGCCTCATCGATGCTAACTTCGAATGTCGTAAGGATCTGGCCTGTAGAGCGCTCGAGCTGGACGCGCGCCCGATTATGTGCGCTTTGCGCAGCGACCTCGACCGCCTGGGCCTGCGCGAGATCGCGCTGCGCCTGAATTACGAAGAAGATGGTCGATGCGCCTAGCGCGTACTTCTTCTGTTCGGCATCGAGGGTCTGTTCTTGGAGCGCGCGAGATTTCTGCGCCGACTGGTAGCGGGCGCGCGACTGTTGCAAGCCGATCAGCGCGTTCTGTACCTCCACGCGAATCTGATTGATCTCCTGACGCTGGCGTATTTCGGACTGCCTCAATGTCAACTGATCTCGGGCCACATCCGCCTGCGCGGTGCGGTTGCGAAGAGGAACGCTGAGCTGGAACCCAATGCTGTAGTCGGGGTAGTTGCGGCCAAGAATCTGGCTCCAGACACTCCCGAGTCCGCCGATGAGACGCGGGTCGAGAGTACTCGGCCGGAGCGGATCGCCCGGGGTTGGGTCGAAAAGCAACTCGTTGTTCTGTCCAGCCAAGCCGTTGTTTTGCGCAGAGGCGACCAAGTTAAGCGAAGGCAACATCTGGCTCTTGCTACCTGCAAGGCTGATCCTTGCGTTTTCGATCTGCAACTGTGTCTGGGCCAGTTCGGGCCGGTTTTGAATTGCCCTGGTGACCAAGTCCTGCACCGGCTCAATTTTTTCAACATCGGGAATGCGCAGCGGGTCTGTTGGAACGATCCGGGCATCCGCAATCGATGCGCTCTGAAGGCCCGTGCGACTGATGTAATTCTTCAGGACGGTTTCCTGCTGAAGCACCTGCGTTTCGGCTTGCGTGAGCTCCTGCTGAGAGCGAGCGACTTCGGCTTCCGCTCGGACGATTTCGATCGGCGCCAAAGTTCCGATCTCTACCTGCTTCTTGTTGTCGTTGTACAGCTTCTCGGCCAGGGAGAGCGCCTGCCGGCGGACCTTGACGTCTTCGTTAAAGCTCACCAGATCGGCGTAAAGATTCACCACTGTCGCTACAGCCGCGATGACTTGCTGCCGGAATACCAGGTCGGAGATCTTGACGTCGTTCTTTGCAATGCGGATGAAGCGGGAATTCAGTGATCTGCCGAAACCCTGTAAGAGGGGCTGCGTAATCGTGAAGCTCATGCTGCCGTTCCGAACGGGATTGATGATCGCGACACTGTTGTTTGAAATCTGACCCTGTTGCGAGTAGCCCAACTGCGCCACTGCGCCGGACAAGAAGCCTTTTTGGATGCCCGAAGACAACTGACCGCCTTCAAACACCAAGGAAGAAGTGCCGGTGAGTAGCGTGTTCGACTGAACCGAAGTTCGGTGAGCCCAACTATAGTTGACGAACGCGACTTCGTCGAGAGTGGGAACTTGTGTTCCAGTGAAGACTACCGTGGCTCCGTTCGCTCCGGTTCCGGTACCACCTCCCGACGACCCACCCGCGCCCGCGACTCCGGTACCTGCTCCACCACCCGTCGAAAGACTCGAAGCCGAATTAGGCCCCTGCGAAATGCCCGTAGGAATACCGCGAACGACACCGCCGGCGTTGGCGCGCAGCAGGTCCGCCTCAGCCAGACGCGGACCGTACCGCTGCAACTCGATATCTAGATTGTTCTCGAGGGCGAGCGCGACGGCATCGCGCAGCGACAGGTAAAGCCGCCCGGCCCGAAGCAGCGCTTCGATGCGTCCCGAGTTCGACAGATTGATCGGAGGGACGCCTCGCGTTGTGTAGCGGTCTGTCACGCGCGAGTACCACGCGCTGTCCCTTTCCCTCTGGGTTTGACTATCCTGCGCGAGGCTGGGCGGGACGGAGACAGCTGCCGCCATCAGCGCCGCAAGGTACGGCTGGGCTTTTCGCATGAACATCTTATTCCTTAATAACGGAGACAAACTGCTCGGAGTTCCTGATTTCTTCAATCGTAACCTACCCGATACGCACGCCTCAGTCCGTGTGTAAGTGCTTGAAATCCGGTAGGGACGCACCGGGTGCAGTGTCCGATTCTGGCACACCTGTGTACGTATACGACGAAATCGGTGTCTCGTAAGTTAGCATGGCATGATGAAAAGCGTGAGTGAAATCCTGGCTCTGTTCGACCGCACCGGCGCGTACTTGCGCGGACATTTTCGTCTTACCAGCGGTCTACACAGCCCGGAGTACCTGCAGTGTGCTCTGGTTCTTCAGCATCCTCAGCATGCAGGGGAATTGGGCTCCATGCTTGCCCGGAAGTTGGAACAGTCCAACCCGGGCGTTCAGATCGAGACCGTGGTTGCCCCTGCGATTGGGGGGTTGATCATCGGCCACGAGGTTGCGCGCGCGCTTGGGGCTCGGTTTCTTTTCACCGAACGGGACGCGGCCGGCAAGATGACTCTGCGCCGCGGCTTTGATGTAAAGCCGGGCGAAACAGCTGTCGTCATTGAGGATGTCATCACAACGGGCGGAAGCTCGCGGGAAGTCTGCGAAATACTTCGTGCCCGGGGCGCCAATGTACTTGGGGCCGGCTCCATCATCGATCGGAGCAGCGGCGAGGCGGATCTAGGCGTACCTCGAGTAGCTCTTGAGAGCATGCGCGTGCAGGCATACGCTGAGACCGATTGCCCACTTTGCCGGGACGGTGTTCCCGTCGAGAAACCGGGCTCGCGCAAGTCCTGAACGGGCGATGCGGCGCATCAAACTGACCCTCTCCTACGACGGAACCGAATATAAGGGATGGCAGGTCCAGCCCGGTTTGCCAACGATTCAAGGCTTACTCGAGGCGGCGTTCCTCGACATCGAGAAGGCTCCGGTTCATGTGGCCGGATCGGGACGGACGGATGCCGGAGTCCACGCGCTGGCGCAAATAGCGGCAGTGAGCATTCGAAATCCGATCCCAACACGGAATCTCAAGAAGGCGTTGAATCGGCTTTTGCCCTTTGATATCCGTGTGATCGCGGTGGAAGAGGCGCACGAGCAATTCCATCCGCGCTTCGATGCCATCTCAAAGACATATGAGTACCGGTTGCATCGGGGCGAAGTGTGCTTGCCCTTTGAGCGACGCTATTTACATCACCATCCTTATCCGATGGATGATGCCAAGTTCATCGACGCCGCGCCGTCAATTCGAAGGGGAGTTCGACTTCTCTTGTTTCGCCGCATCGGATGATCGCGATGCGGAAAAGCGATCCAAAGTACGCCGGATCTTTTCATCGGAAGCGATCCTTAACGGCGAGCGGCTGATTTATCGTGTGACGGGTAGCGGCTTCCTCAAGCACATGGTTAGGAACATCGTGGGAACGCTGCTCGAAGCAGGCAAAGGTAACGTTGACGCCGAACGGCTCCGATGGCTACTGACTGCTCCTCCCGACATCAAAGCGGGTCCGACTGCTCCAGCCAGCGGATTGTTCCTCATCGAAGTGCATTACGAAAGTAACGGTCCGGCAACAATCGGTACACCAGCACAACCGCCAGCGGATGCATGAGTCCCGCGATCAAGAATATTGGCGCGTACGAATAGCGCATGACAATGTAACCGGTGCCGAGATTTGCGAGGATTCCTCCAATTGCGCCGCCCATCCCTGAGAATCCTGTGGCTGTTCCCATTTCGCTTCCGTGAAATAGATCGGTGGGAATCGCCTGGATATTGGAGACGAAGAAAGCGTGTCCAAAAGTGAGGAAGCACGTGGCGGCGATCGCCATCCATGCCTCAGGCACATGCGGAGCCGCGATCACCACCGGCATGCAGCAAGCGCCCATCAACATGACCGCTTTGCGCGCTCGGGGAAGCGGCCATCCTGCCTGCATTAACCTTCCCGACAACCAGCCGCCGAGAATGTACCCAATGTCGCCAAAGATATAAGGCACCCAAGCATACTTGCCCACCATCGCAAGATCGAAACCTCTTTCCTTGCGGAGGTATTCGGGCAACCAGAAAATTGCGAAATATAGGACGGGGTCGGTAAAGAATCGCGCCAGGATAAGCGTGTAACATTCACGCATCCGAATGACGCGTTTCCAGTCCGGACGCGCCCCCTTATCCGATATCGCCTCCTCCGCTATGTCGGGAATCTCGTCGGCGCGCAGCCATCGATTGCGCGCAGGAGCTTCGTAAAGAATCAACCATGCGACGAGCCAGACAATTCCTAGGGCGCCGGTAACGATGAATGACATTCGCCATCCGTAGGAGTAAGTTATCGTCGCAACAAGATAAGGAGCGATGGCCGAGCCTATCGACGAGCCGGCGTTAAAGATCCCGATACCGAGAGCGCGCTGGCGGGCAGGGAACCACTCGGCCACGGCTTTGGCAGCAGCCGGCCAGTTCCCGGGTTCGGCCAGCCCAAGCATGAAGCGAAACGCTCCAAGCGACCACTTGCCGACTGCAAAGGCATGCAGCATTTGCGCGGCCGACCAGCTAAACATGAACACAGCGAACCCGAGGCGCGTTCCCAGCCGATCGACGACATACCCAGACCCGGCATACATAATCGCGTATGCAAAGAGGAACAGAGTCAGGACATGAGAGTAGTCTTGCTCGTTGAGATGAAACTCACGCCTGACGTCCACGGACACGATCGAAAGGGCAGTCCGGTCGAGATAGTTGATCATCGTGGCCAGGAAAAGCAGAACCGCGATGACCCAGCGCAGCTTGGGAATCTTCATCGTGTTCTACGCTATCGCAGTCCGGTGGAAGTGCGCGTCACTACGAAATTTTCGGGTTCCTGTTGAAACCTTTTGTCCAGAAGTAGGGTCATACCAGATCCGGTCCTGTATTTTCTGCTACATGGGGGCATGTCGTGGCTTCGGGAGACAGCGAGTGATGAGAATTCTGGTCGTCGAGGATAACCCGGCGGATGTCTATCTTCTCCGCGAGGCATTGAGCCTCGAGGGGAAGCAAGTGGATTTGACTGTCGTAATTGATGGCGAGCAGGCCCTGAAGTACGTTCAGCGGAAGGGCGAATTCGAGAATGCTAGCCCCCCCGACCTCGTGGTTCTCGATTTGAATCTGCCGAAAAGCGATGGTGGCGATGTACTTCGCTGTATCCGGAAAGAAGGCGACTATGCCGGCGTACCTGTAGTCGTACTTACATCTTCGGATTCCCCGAGAGACCGTAAAACGATTGAAAGCCTCGGCGCGGATCGATTTATCACCAAGCCTTCAGATCTTGACGAGTTCATGGCGCTTGGGCGAACCCTCATTGGGTTCTTAGGCATGAGCAAAGCAGGGGTCTAACGTTCGTCACTCGACCGGTACACTGCCCTCCCGCGCAAGGAAATCGAAATCGCATCCCTTGTCCGCCTGCGTCACGTGCTCCAGAAACATCTTTCCGTAGCCGCGCGTGTAGTGTGGCTTAGGTTTGGCAAACTGCTTCGATCGGCGCGTCCATTCCTCCCCCGAAATCTTCAAATTCAGCGATCGCGACGGAACATCGAGTTCGATCTCATCTCCAGTCTGTACCAGGCTCAAGGGCCCACCAATTGCCGATTCAGGCGCCATGTGCAGGACGACTGTTCCAAAGCTTGTGCCACTCATACGGGAATCGGAAATCCTGACGACATCGTTGATACCCTGCTTCAGAAGCCAGCGCGGCATCGGAATCCAGCCCCATTCGGGAAATCCGGGAGCGCCTTTAGGACCGCCATTCTTCATCACCAGAATTGAGTTGCGATCAATCGGAAGATAGTCCTGGTCCACTTGCGACTCCATATCCTCGTGATCTTCGAACACGTACGCCTTGCCGCGATGCTTCAATAATTCCGGGGAAGCAGCGGACTGTTTGATGACTGCGCCATCCGGACAAAGATTTCCGCGCAGAATGGCGATACCTCCTTCACTCGACAGCGCGCGATCTACCGGTCGAATCACGTCCTCGTTCCACGTCTGCGCTTTCTCGATATTCGAACCTAACGTCTTTCCGTTTACTGTCACGCAATCGCGATGGAGTAATGACGAGATATTGCGGAGCAGCGCGGGAAGACCTCCGGAGTGAAAGAAATCTTCCATCAGGAACTCGCCTGAGGGCTTGATATTTGCGAGGCATGGCGTGATCCGCGAAATGCGGTCGAAGTCGTCGAGCGTGAGCTTAATCCCGAGCCGGCCTGCGATCGCGACAAGGTGCACGACGGCGTTTGTCGAACCACCCAGCGCCATCAGAGTCGTTACTGCATTCTCGAAAGCCTTGCGGCTCATGATGTGCGAGGGCCGCACATCTTCATTCACCATCTCCACGATGCGTCGACCGCTCAACTCGGCGATCGCCTTCCGGCGCGCGTCGGGAGCGGGGATCGCGGCGCATCCCGGGAGTGTCATGCCCATCGCTTCGGCGAGATTGGTCATCGTCGACGCGGTCCCCATCACGGTGCAGTGACCGACCGTGCGGGACACGCAACCCTCGATCTCATTGAGTTCTTCGTCCGTCAGCTTGCCGGATCGATAGAGGTCAAAGAGCTTACGGCCGTCGGTACCGGATGCGATGCGCTTGCCCCGCCAGTTTCCCGCGAACATGGGACCGCCAGGCACCATGATGGCCGGGATGTCGGCACTCGCAGCGCCCATGAGTTGCGCAGGCGTAGTCTTGTCGCAGCCACATAACAGGACTACTCCATCAAGCGGGTTCGCGCGAATCGATCTCTTCTACATCCATCGCCATCAGATTGCGATAGAGCATCGTTGTCGGACGCATGAAGGTCTCGCCGAGAGAGATAGTGGGAAACTCGAGCGGAAATCCGCCTGCGGCCCACACCCCACGCTTCACTGCTTCGGCGACTTCACGGAGGCCGAGATTGCAATTGTTCAGCTCGCTCCACGAATTGCAGATTCCGATCACCGGCTTCCCTTCGAAGACATCGGCATTGAAGCCTTCGGCTCGAATGTAGGTGCGTCGAGCGAAGTTGTAGTAATCCGCTCCGCGGAACCACGTCTGGCTGCGAAGGAAGCGTCGGCTCATTCGAGCATTGTAAGCCTGTAACTTAAAGTCCCCCAGTTCAGAGGAGTTCAGAGGATTACAACGGGGTGTGACGCACGCACACCGCCGGCTTCAATCGTGACGGTCCTTTCGCCCGGATCTGCATCCTCTGGAATGGCAGCGTTGATCTGCCCGCGAGACGCGTGTGTAATGCGCAAAGGCCTTCCGTCCAAAGTCACTCGTGTGTTGTGGACGTCCACATTCTCAGGTAAGCCATCAATCCACAATGCCATCGACTTCCCGCGCGCAACCTGGCCTGTCTCCCATGTTTCGTTTGCGGCGACACTTGCAATGACCAGTCGCTCAACCACGACGGGCATGTCTACTGCGATGCGATGGGGAGCGCTTCGTTCGCTGTCTGCGATGCGAACCGTCACATCATGCCACCCTGCTTCGATGCCCGGTGGCAGCTTGAAGTTGGCTTGATAGAATCCATTACCGATCGAAGTCACGCTGATGGGACGCACGCCGAATGTACCTACCTCGGGCTTCACTTCGTCGATCGATATGTCCGATGCCGCGAACGCCGCCCCGATATATTCATCGGTATCGCTGCGGAAGTTGATACCGAAATTCCTGTCGTGCATGACGTAGTGCACAACTGGAGCCAGCGGAGCATCGAGCTCGACGGGCTCCCACCGGCGGTAACATGCGACGCAGGCGCTATGCTCCAGCTTGCCGCGAAACTCCACACGCGCGAATCCTGCTGTCCTGCAGAAGGCCATCAGGCAGGCGACATTCGGCCCGACCCAGTTATCCGTCTGACCACCGAGCTCGGCGTGTTCATAAAACTCCATACGCGGCGTAGGACTGTCATCGTCGGAGACGAACGTGTCTACGCACGCCAGGTCGGTTGTGAGCGCGCAGATTCGTTCCAGCGCAAGAAGGGGGTGCTTCAAGTGGTAGAGCACACCGAAAAAGATCACGAGGTCGAACTTGCCTACCGTCGCCGGTGTCAATTCATACATGTCCAGGATGCGATAGTCCACGCGTGAGTTCAGCATGGATCGCATGAGCCGGAAACGCTCGTTATCCCAACAATCGATCGCGACCACTTCGGCGCCACGCCTTTCCATCTCGAAGCTGAAAAAGCCATCCCAAGCGCCGATATCCAGGACGCGCTTTCCACTGAGATCGTATGGAATCGGGAACTGCGCCAGCCTGCGCTTCAAGCCCTCAAGGCTGCAAACTCCTTCCACGACCGAACCGTCGGGCATTTCAAAGGAATGCCACCAGCCCAATTCCCCGAGTTTGCGATTCCAGTCCTGGACGTATGCGAACTTGTTTGAGTCGCTCACCGCTGCACGCGCCCGGAACCGCCTCCCTTGATGAGTGCTTTGACTTCATCAACCGAGAAGCGATTAAAGTCGCCTGGGATCGAATGCTTCAAGCACGATGCCGCGACAGCGTATTCGAGCGCTTCCTTATGGGAATCGAGAGCGTTGAGGCCGTAGATTAGTCCGCCTGCAAACGAATCTCCTCCGCCGACACGATCGACGATATGCGTAATCTCGTAATGCTGGCTTAGAAGGAACTCCTTCCGATCATTCACGCAAGCCGACCAACCGTTATGCGACGCGCTCTTCGACTCGCGTAGTGTGACCGCGATCAGCTTCAGGTTTGGGTAAGCCTTAAGAACGGTATCTGTAAGATTGCGATACGCATCGAGATCGAGCTTGCCCGAATGAACGTCGGCCTCGGACTTGATTCCGAGAGCCATCTGACAATCTTCTTCGTTTGCGATACAGACGTCGGTGTACTTCATCAGGTCCGGCATCACTTCATGAGCGGACTTGCCCCACTTCCAAAGATTCTTGCGGAAGTTGAGATCGCATGAAACGGTGAGCCCCTTCTCCTTCGCAACACGAACGCTCTCAACGGCGAGTTGTGCTGCGCCTTCGCTGATCGCAGGCGTGATGCCGGTTATGTGGAACCAACCCGCGCCGTCGAATACTTTCGTGAAGTCGATATCACCCGGCTTCGCCAAAGCAATCGAGCTGCCCTCGCGATCGTAAAGAACTTTCGATGGCCGCTGATTGGCGCCGTTCTCGACGAAGTAGATTCCAAAGCGGCCCTTTCCGCGGACGATGAAGGACGGATCGACACCGAACTTCCGCATCTCCGCGACAAAGGCTTCGGAGATTGCATTATTCGGAGGTATCACGGTCAAATATCGCGCCGGCAAGCCGTATGTGGAAACGGCTACCGCGACGTTTGCCTCTCCCCCTCCGAAGGTCGCAATGAACTGCGGCGACTGCAGGAAGCGCTCAAACCCGGGAGGGTTGAGGCGCAGCATGATCTCTCCGAACGTAACGACTGGCTTTGTCATGAAATCACGATTTTATCAAGCCGCTTTGGTACACTGAGCGCCGTGCAAGCTCGACGGTACTTTGTGCGTGGCCGCGTACAGGGAGTTGGTTTTCGCTGGTTCGTTCAAAAGGCAGCAACCGAGTCTGGAATCTCGGGCTATACACGCAACCTGGATGATGGGCGCGTTGAGGTCTACGCAGTGGGTCAACCAGCGCAGTTGAATGAATTAGCTGGTCAGTTATGGAAAGGCCCGCGCTTGTCGGAAGTGCGGGGTGTGGACGAGCAGGACGCGGCCATCGAAAAGGTATCTGGATTTCGAATCGCTTAGATGAGCGTCAACACCTGAAGCGGATTGTATTCCAGTAGCCCTGTCTCGGATGTAGCGCCGATCTGCAAATCTGTCAGTAGACGGGCCGGACGTGGCTGCGACAGTTCAACTTGAAGAAAGTTCGACGTAAGCGCCCGATTGTTCTCCATCGTTACCGCGCTCAGAGTTTTCCCGACGAAGGTCCGCCGGAAAGAGGCGTTTTTCGCCATGCCTAGTTCTTTTAGGACGCGTCCACGCGTTTTGCGAACAGACTCGGGGACTTGATCCTTGCGCTCCGCTGCCGGCGTGCCTGGCCGCTCGGAATACGGGAAAATATGCAAGTACGTGAACGGGAGCGCTTCGATGAAGGCTCGCGTTTGCTCGAACTCTTCATCAGTCTCACCAGGGAAGCCTGTCATCACGTCGGCTCCGATGGCGGCATCCGGCATGAGCTCTCGCGCCAGTCGCACACGATGCTCGTAATGCTTTGGACGGTATCGCCGGTGCATCCGACGCAATACTGTATCTGAGCCCGACTGCAGCGGTATGTGAATATGCTTGGCGATCCGCGGAGAGTCGGCGACGAGTTGCAAGAGATCGTCCGACCAGTCCATCGGCTCGACCGAACTGAGCCGGAGCCGGCGAATGTCGGTCTCGTTCAGGAGAACGCGCAAGAGATCGGCCAGCCGCATATCGAATCCAGGCTCGCGACCCCAGCGTCCAAGGTTGATCCCGGTCAGCACAACTTCCGGATAGCGGATGCTGAGCGAACGGACCTGATCGATCACTTGCTGTAC
This sequence comes from Bryobacteraceae bacterium, assembly GCA_963844855.1. Taxonomy (GTDB): domain Bacteria; phylum Acidobacteriota; class Terriglobia; order Bryobacterales; family Bryobacteraceae; genus DASQDN01. The sequence continues at coordinate 136,267 of CAWJQP010000085.1, read as the reverse complement.
GGGAGCGCTACGGCTTCTTCCACGCACGTAGGGAATGATGCAGAACGAACAACGATTCCCACAGCCATCCTGAATCTTCAAATTCGGACGTGACCGGTCGCCACTTGCGTCATCAACAGGAGAGGACAAAAATTCTCTTGACGCAAAGATGTCTCCGACATGTACTTGGCCGTGATACGGCGCAGAGAGCAGTTCGGCGATCTGAGGCTTATGCGAATTCCCCACGACCATCTCAACGCCTGGCAATTTCGCGATCTCTTCGGGCGAGCGTTGGGCGTAACAGCCGGTGACCACGATGCGGGCTTCAGGATTATCTCGGTGAATGCGCCGCACGACTTGACGTACTTCGGCGTCGGCCGTGTTCGTTACTGTACAGGTGTTGAGAATGACGAACTCAGCAGATGTGTCTGTTTCGGCTGCCGCGTAGCCGTGACGCTCGAGGAGGGACTCGATTGCCGCGCCGTCGGCTTGCGAGGCGCGACACCCGAAGTTATGTAACCGGAACTTGGGCATGTCCGTGCTTTTCCGATTCGTTTTCTTCGACGCGCTCAGGCTCACCCGTGATTAGGCGTGCGCCGCGATTGTAAGTGATGTAGTTGAATGCCCATCGGATGAAAACGATGAGGCGATTCTGGAACGTAACCAGATACATCAAGTGTACGAACAGCCATAGCAGCCAGGCGACGATCCCGCTGAAGCGCAGTGGACCTGCGAACTGCGCGACTGCACGGGCGCGGCCGATTACGGCGAGATTTCCCTTGTCAAGGTAGCGGAAAGGCGGAACAGCTTCTCCGCGTAGCCGCTTCTTGATGGATTTCGCCGCGTAGCTGCCCTGCTGCATCGCTGTTGGCGCGACTCCCGGAAGCGGCTTGCCGTTAGCGTCGTTCAGTATCGACGCATCGCCAATCACATAAATCTCGGGATGTCCGGGTAGATTGCAGCGCTCATCGACCATGACACGCCCACCTCGATCGAGGGGGGCCTGGGTACGTTGTGACAGTGTTCTTGTGAAGTCGGCGGCCGTTACTCCCGCAGCCCAGAGAACCGTGCGGGCCCCGATGTATTGCTCTCCTTGGCCTCCCTGTACAGTTACGCCATAACTGTCGACGCCGGTCACCTTAACGTTGAGAAGTGTCCGCACTCCCAGTCGGATCAGCGATTCCTCCGCCTTAACGGAAAGTTCGGGATCGAATGGCGTCAGCACACGCGGTGAACCATCAAGCAACAGAATGCGAGCTTCCTCGGGACGAATCGCACGGAAATCGCCCTTGAGAGTATCGTTGGCAATTTCGCCCAGAGCACCCGCCAACTCAACGCCTGTGGGTCCTGCTCCGACGACAACGAAGGTCAGCCAGGCGCGGCGTTTGTCGGGATCAGGCTCCTTTTCGGCCGCTTCGAAGGCATAAAGAATGCGATGCCGCATGCGTGTGGCGTCTTCGAGCGATTTTAGTCCGGGAGCGAACTCGGACCAGTGATTGTTGCCGAAATAGTGATTCTTCGCCCCGGTTGCGACGATGAGCGAATCATATTCGAGAAAACTGCCGTCCTTCAGAATGACTCTGCGGGCAGAGGGATCAAGATCGACAGCTCGGGCGAGCAGCACACGGGTGTTGCGCTGATTACTGAGCACGGCCCGCAGCGGGAAGGCGACGTCTCCGGGAGAAAGTTCCCCGGTCGCCACTTGATACAAAAGCGGCTGAAAGAGATGAAAGTTGCGTTGGTCGAGCAGCGTAATGGAAACGTCAGCTCTGCCGAGGGCCTTGGCGGCATATAAGCCACCGAATCCTCCGCCGATGATGACTACGCGGTGCGCCATACCCCATTTTATCGAGTAGTTGGGGCGGATTTACGCTATCGGAGATTCAACAGCCGTTTCACCTGAGGCTCGTCAAGATCCTTCAACTCGACCCTCTCGGCACGCAGATCCAGACGTTTCGGTGGTGTTTTCCCATTCAATTTATCGACGAGGGTCTTTACTGCCTCGTATCCCATGCGGTGCGCATCCTGCACGATCATCGCGTCGATCGCGCCGCTTCGTAGGTCCTCCACCATCGTGTCGCTCGCGTCGAAAGCGACCAACGTTACCTTGTCCTTCAGGTTGCGGCCCTGGATAGCGAGAGACGCGCCAATCGAACTCGGCTCCGACGACGCGAAAATGCCGTTCAGGTCCGGATGAGCGGTCAGGAGATTCTCAGCGGCGGCGCGCGCTTTGGAGCGATCGGACATCCCGTACTGGCTCCCGACGATCTGAATGCCCGAGCCTTCCGACGCCATGACTTCGGCGAACCCCTTTTCGCGATCCATGGTGGAAGCGCTGCCGGGCGCATGGAGCACGACGGCTGCTTTCCCTTTTCCGCCAAGTAGTTCAATCAACGTTCGGGCGGCAACTCGACCGGCCTCGACATTATCCGTCGCCACATAGCTAACGTAATTGGTTGTGTCGAGCCCTGAATCGAATACGGTCACCGGGATATTCGCTGCGGAAGCGCGATCGACAGAAGTCACGAGCGCCTTCCGCTCGGCGGCAGCAAGAGCGATTCCGTCGACCCGTTGGGCCACCATTGAATCGACAATCTGGATCTGACGGCTGAAGTCCGTCTCGGTGGCCGGACCGTTCCAGAGGATGTCGACATTAAATTCGCGCCCGGCGTCAAAAGCCCCCTTCTGCACCGTAAGCCAGAACATGTGCGACGTCGCCTTCGGAATGACGGCAATTGTCCGCTTGCGCTTCCCGGAACATCCGGCGAGCGCGAGTCCCGCTAATGAAGCCAGGACATCGCGTCTACTGGGCACACCAGCCGCCATCTATCAGAATGTCCGTTCCAGTAACGAACGAAGCGTCTTCCGAGCACAAGTACACCGCTAGCTTTCCCACTTCTTCTACCTTTCCCCAGCGCCCGATTGGTGTTCTCGAGAGAAATTGCTGATTCATCTCAGGGTTCTGCATGAGCGCAGTGTTCATTTCGGTCGCGAACGGCCCTGGGCTGATTCCGTTTACTGTCACACCTTCGGTCGCGAGTTCCAGAGCAAGCGCCTTCGTCATTCCCAGCAACCCCGCCTTGCTGGACGAATAGGCGGCCCGGTGGGGTAGTGAGATATGGCTCATCGTGGAGGTCAGGTTCAGAATTCTACCGTAACCGGTCCCCTTCATGTGCGGTACGAATGCGCGGCACATCAGAAAGGCTGCCGTGAGATTCGTACCGAGAACGATAATTCCATTCGTCCAAAGTGAACTCGGTTATCGGTTTCCGAACATTGACGCCAGCGTTATTGATAAGAATCTGAATTTTTCCGAAGCGGTTGGATACCTCGCTTTCAAGAGCGCGTACGTCCGATTCATTCGAGACGTCGGCGCGGAACACTTCCGATTTACCACCGCGCTCGCGAATTTCCGCGGCGACGCTCTCCAATTTGGCCTGATCTCGTGATACCAGGGCGATCTGTGCTCCGGCTTCCGCGAGAGCCAACGCCATGGCTTTTCCTAAACCCTTCGACGCGCCGGTGATCAGCGCTGTTCTGCCTGCCAGTTTTTTTTCTTGCATGAAGTTTTTATTTGCGAGCGGATGCGAGTATAAACTCTGCTACTTGCTGCGGATTTTCGACACCAGACATTGTGAGCCGGCTTGTCTCGCCTGCCGTCTGTATCGAGATTGTGCCCAGGCTCAGGATGCGATCCATGAACGTCTGATCGACAACTACGTCCTGGACCTTCGCCAGATCCATTGAGCGGACGGAACGCGACATCATGCCAGTCTCGTATTTCAGCTTATCTCCCGCAATGATCAGCTTGGTGTATCTGAGCCGCAACTGGCGAGCCAGTGTCCAGACAACGATGATTGCGGGCAGAATCAAAAACCAGTAGAGATTGGCTCCATGGTTGTTGCTATAGAACAGAATTAATCCGGCGATGATTGTTGCGGCCCAGTAAAAGGGCTTCAGGAGCTTCGGGCTCGGAGTGATGAAAACGGGGCCTGCAGGCTGTGATGACCCGGACTGGGATACTCGTTGGCTCAATGCAGCATTGTATAGCATTCGGGGAACTCCGCTGCCCGCCCGCCGTGTCCTTCAATAACGGTTTAGAATGTCGTACCATGGACAAACCGTAAGGAGTTATATGTTTCCAAGAAGCTTATCGGTGTCAGCAGCTCTACTGCTGGCGGCCGGATCCGTTCATGCGGATTTTTCATACGAGCAGTCGAGCAAAATTACCGGTGGAATGATGGCCGGCATGATGAAGGTCGCGGGCGCTTTTTCCAAACAAGCGCGTGAGCCCATGCAGGTCAATATTTCCGTCAAAGGCGATCGTCTGGCAACAACCAGCGCGCGGAATATTAACATTATCGATCTCAGCGCCGAAACGATGACTGATATCGATCTTGAAAAGAAAACATACTCGGTCATTACATTTGCCGATTTTGGCAAGGCGATGCAGAAAATGACCGAAAAAATGAAATCGAAGAACGATGCCGAGATGACGTTCAAGGCCGACGTGAAACAGACCGGAGCGAACCGGACAATCAACGGGTTCCCAACCAAAGAGACTATGTTGACTGTGACGATCGAAGGCCAGGACAAGAAGTCAGGGGAGGCCGGCGCGATGAAGGTTGTTACCGACATGTGGCTCACTCCAAACCTTCCCGGCTACGAAGAAGTCAAGAACTTCTATGTGCGCATGGGACAGAAACTTGCATTTACACCCGGTATGAGCGGCCTCGGGGCGATGATGGGCGCGCAGCCCGGCATGGCGAAGGGCATGAGCGAGATGTATAAGGAAGCGTCCAAGATCGATGGCGTCCCGGTCTTGCAAGTGATACGCATGGGCGGATCCGCGGCTGGTATGAGCGAGAAGGATATGGCTGAGGCGCAGCAGGCAGCCGCCGAAGCAGAGCGAGCCCAGCAACAACAACCGCCGCCCCCGTCGGCGGGCGACGCGGCGGGACAGGCCGCATCCGGCGCCGCTTTAGGCCGAATGGGCAAAGCCGGCGCGATTGCAGGTGGACTCGGTGGCTTTGGTGGATTCGGTCGAAAGAAGAAGGCCGAGCCGGCGCAGCCTCAACAACAGGCGCAGACACCGGCTACCCCGCCGCCGGCGCAGAGCGCTCCCGGCGCGGCCGGGCCGACTCCTCCCGGCACACTGATGGAGCTTACAACGGAAATGACAGCCTTTTCTTCGGCGGCGGTAGACGCGTCGAAGTTTGCCGTGCCCGCCGGTTTCAAAGAGGTTGAGCACCAGATGCTAAAAGCCCTTAAATAAAGGCACTTTAGCCAATATCGGGCGCGCAGGAATGGTTGCGTGCCCGATACATCAACACAACCTTCCCACGCGGAGCGTCTCTATCCGAGGAGGCTCCATGAAAGTCCTTATCGCAGTATTCCTCGCATGCGCCCTCTCCGCTGGTCCTGATAAAGACACAAAACCCGCAAAGAACGTCGGAACGGAGCTAACCGGCTGCCTCGATCAAACTGGGGAGCAGTACGTTCTCAAGTCCGAAACGGAAATGACCGTCGTGGCTACCTTGAAAGGCAAGGGGTTTTCGGACGACAACTTCGCTCGGTACCTCGGCCAGAAGGTTACGGTCCATGGCACGAGGAAAGGTGATGTATTCGAAGTAGTGAAAGTGACGAAACTGGCCGAGACCTGCAGTCGCCCGTGATCTACAGCCAGTATTCCCAGCGTCCCGTAGCGACGACAAACAGAGAAAGCACTCCGTTAGTCACTGCATGGGCAAAGATGCAATCCCCTAGGCTCTTGGTCTTGAACATCCAATAGTTATACAGAAGCCCCGCGATCAACCCGACTTCCCAGTACGGTCCGTGCTCGGACGCAAACAATATCGCTGAAATCCACATCGCCGAAGCCGAGTAGGTTCCGAGTGGCACCGACTCGAACTTAGGCGAGACAAGCCAACGTAGCATCCACGCGCGCCAGAACAGCTCTTCGATGATCGGGACAAGAATCACTGCCCGAATCGTTCGAAATGTGAGAACCATCGCGTTCTGACGGATGTCTTCAGGGATTGAGCTCTTCAACGTTCCCATGAGCGGGTTCTGGAACAGCCAGTGTTGCCGATACCCGGGAATGAGCATGTCGGGCCCTACCCAAATGGCAAATACAGCAATCCCCATCAATAGCGAGCCCAAGACACGACGGATTCGCAAATCAATGACGTCGCGTGAAAAGACCCACAACACCACAGCCAGTACGGTAACGCGGAAGGGTTGCTCCCACGCACCTAATACTGAGTGAAAATAGTCCGCTGAAAGGAGCAGCGCAAAGAAGACGGCAAAGGGCAGGATGTAGGGAAGCGCGGGGTGGACACTCGCCCACCGTGGGGAGTGCCCGACCTCGACTTCCTGCTGCACCGGAGGTGCGTTCATCCAAGCTTCGCCATCAAATCGCGAATCTTGTTTTCCTCGTCCTTGGCGGGTTTGGAACGGAGAGCTGCTTCGAGTTCTTTCTTAGCGGATGCTTTGTCACCCTTCTGATACAGGGCCATCGCGTAGTGATAGCGATAAGTGGACCGCTCCGGATCAGTCCTAACGAGATCCCGGAAGATCGCGATCGCGCTGTCCGACAAATTCTTCTTGATGTAAATCCATCCTAAAGTGTCAGAGACGTTGTTATCATTCGGACGCTGTTGTTTCGCTTTCTGCGCCATCGTGAGAGCCTGATCCAAATCCCTGCCATCGTCCGCCAACATGAATGCTAAGTTGTTGAGAGCGACAGGATTATCCGGCTGCAACCGGAGGATCTGCTCATACAGCGGACGCGCGTCGACTTTTTGACCGGTTGTGTCGTACAGCAACGCAAGCTGAAGATACGGCGTCACGTTATTCGGGGCGAGTTCCTGGGCCTTCTTGTAGCTATCCGCAGCGCTCTTCAGGTCACCCGAACGCCGATAGGTTTCTCCAACTCTCATCCAAATGTCCGAGGACCGCGGCATTTTTTCGAGCACTTTTTTGTATTCGGCGATCGCCGTCGGGTAATCCTTGGTTCCTACAGCGATGTTGGCTACGGCGACACGATATTCCAGCCGATCCGGATTCTTGGCGATTTCTTCCCGCAGCAGCTTCAAGGCCTGTTCGGTATTGCCGCGCTGGACATAGGTTTCGATCAGACCCATGAAAGCTCGAGGATCCTGATACTTCGAATAGAGAGACTGGAATGAATCTTCTGCAGCCTTGTAATCCTTCTCCTGCAGGTCGAGAGCGGCAATCTGCAGGCGGGCTTCGGGAAGATCCGGGAACTGGCCGGAAGTTTCCACCAATTCTGCGCGCGCCTGTTTAACCTCGCCCATGCCGATGAGTGCTCGACTGCGGAGAAGACGGGCGGCGACGTTCGCCGTATCGTACAGAGAGAATTTCCTGCGACGCTTGAACGACCTTGCCGTACTCACGGTTCTGCAGATAGATTTGCGTGAGCGTAATACGAGGCAGCAGGTAATCGGGACGCAGCTTGATCGCTTCCTCAAACTGGATGCGCGCGGCCTGGGCGTTGCCTTTGGCAAGCAAAGCTTTTCCGAGGTTATAACGAAGCACCGGATTTTCCGGCATGCGGCTGACGACCGTTTGGAGATCATTTATAGCCGACTGCAATTGCTCCTTCGTCCCGGTAAGCAACGACAGAGAGGCGCGGATGGCAATCGCTTCCGGATCCTTCGGGTCTGCCTTCAGGATCTCGGTGACCATCTGCTGCGCTTCATCTTTTTTGTTCTGCTTTACCAACACCTCGATCATGCGCTTTTGATAAACGTTCTTCTCCTTCGGTTCGCGCTTCATGCCTTCCTGGTAATGCTGCATGGCGGCATCGAGTTCGCGGATCCGAAGAAAGAAATCACCGACCTGTAATTCGCCTTTCGGGAAGTCGGTGGAATTCGAACTGACCTTCGTGAGCGCAGCCATCATGTCAGGCCGCTGTTTGAGCGAATAGTAGTGCGCCGCCAACTGAAGGTGCGCTTCGGGCACTTTCGGGATTATTCTCGACCTTCGACTTCAGGATCCTCTCTGCGTCCGCAAAGCGCCTCGTCCGCATGTACTGCAGAAACAGAGCGTCGTAAACGGGAAGCGCAGTCGAGTCGTTTTTCAGAAGATCATATGCGAGCTTCTCGGCCTCATCCGCCCGGTTGGATCCAACCAAGGTCTGCATGTAGACGAGTACGAGATCCTGCTGGTGGGGTTTTGCTTGATTCGCCTTTTCGAAGAACCCGAGCGCTTTCGGAGCGTCGCTCTCGAACAGGGCAAGGTAACCATTGAGGCGCGCTTCCTCATAAGATCCTTTGAAATTCTTCGAAAATTTTTCTGAGAGTCCCTGAAGTTCTGCCAGGAGTTGTTTCGGACGCTTTCGATCTGCCAGGTAGGCATTCAGAAACAAATTCGTCAGGCGTTGGTGAGCGTCCAGATTGGACGGCTGCAGTTCCACGGTCCGCTGCAAGTCCTTGGCGGCCTCGGCGTATCTCGCCAGCTTTAGTTCGGCGAGGGCTAACCTGTAATACGCTTCGCCGTACCGCATGTCGCGTTTAAGCGCATTGCGATACATAATGAGGGCTTCCTTATACTTACCCTTGTCGTAGTAACGATTTCCGTTCTCAACATACTTTTTCTTGGCGACGTTGGGATCGCGGTTACAGGCTGCGACGAAGCACAGCAGAACTAATAGCGCGGAGACAGCTTTTTTCATGCAACACCGTTGTTAATCATACAGTTGAGCACACAATACCGTTCGGCACAAGCCCGGGAGCGCAAGCTTGTCCACATTCAGTCTCATCGACGATTGTCGGGCGATCTTTAGTTTAACTCTTAATTACCTGCAGTGGAGGGCCTTAAGGCGCCAGAAAAAGAACAGGACACACGGCTGGAAACAACAACGGCTGGAAACAACAACGGCTGGAAACAACAACGGCTGGAAACAACAACGGCTGGAAACAACAACGGCTGGAAACAATGAAAGGCGGCCAGGCGGCCGCCTTCTACCCACGAACAAGAAATACTTAAGACGGCTCCTGGCGGTAGGGAGAGTTGAACGGCCGTTCCGCTTTACTTGCACCCTGGTATGTCGAACCTTGATAACCTTGCCCGGACGTGTCGGCTTGCGCAAACGGGTTCCGCTGGCCATGCCGACGCCCTGCCTCGTCCAGATGATGGCTGAAACCTGGTAGTGCTTCGGACATAAACTCCTTCGCTTTCGCCGTTGCGAAGCCGATTAGAGCAGCCTTCATTTGTTCGATCGTGTCATTCGCTTTACGTCGGTATTCCCCTATTGGCGCTGAACTCTGCGAACTCAGCGTAGACGGCGGGGAATAGCTACTGCTGCTCGCTGGGTATTCGGTCCCGGCGGAAAAATTCCGATTCCGGGAAGACGCCGACCACGAGTGATCACCCCGGGATCGGCCGTTCACGATTGCCCCTAAGAACAATCCACCCCCCATCGCTACACCCAGCATAAGCATAGGGTTACGGTCGAACTGCGCGCGCCAATCCACACTTCTTTTTACCCGGGTTTCGAGTTCGTTTATGTGCCGACCCAACTCGTCTCGTTGCTCTTCAATGTGGTTCATTATTTGGTCTGGTTTTTCATCCATTCGACATTCTCCTTCACGTTTTCAATCGTTCGGTCGGGGGTTGGCATACGCAGGGCTGCTCGTCCCTTGGCGATAAACGCCGCGCCAATAATGCTGAGCGTCGACCCCACAAGTAGCGTCGCCGCCCAATCGGGCATCACGCGATAAAGAAGTTGCGTGACACAGAGCAAGAGAAAAGCGAGTCCGAGCATTCCCATCGCGCCGCCCGCGGCCATGATGGCCCCGGCGCGCGCTGCTTCGGACGCTTCCTCCCGAAGCTCGACTCTTACGAGTCGCACCTCGGATCGCATCATTTCCTCTACATTGCCGATTATGTCCTTTAATACGTCGACAAGAGGACGCTCGCGACCGCCTTGGAGGGCATAATCGCCGAGCGTTCCACCCACTCGCGCGGGATCTTCCATGGCCGCCTCCTTAGTTAACCGAAGGAACCCCGATCCGTCAAGACGACCCTAATAGTCGTCGCGATCTCTCCTCATCGCGCTGCCAATCAGGAACCCTACGGCAAGAGCCGCGCACAAAGATGCTCCGGGATTTCTGCGTACCATCGACTCCACCCCGGAGACCATGTCGTGTGTATCGTGCTCGCGAAGATAGCGGGCCGTATTCTCGATCCGGTCAGCTGTCGCCGTCCCGTATCGGTTCATCGTGCCGCTTGCCGGGACATGTTCACGCAGCTTCGTTGCTGTATTCTCGAGAGCGCCTGCCGCTGTGTGCAAATTCCTGTCCACGGTAGAAGCTGCCGTGCGACCCCATTCTGCCGCAGTATTTTTGGCCTGCGAAGCCATCCCAGAAACTTTGTCCCGGATACCTTCGGTGGTGGTTCCTGCGCCTGATTCTGTCGGAGCCAGTGAATGTGTATCTTGAGTTGCCATTATCTTCCCTCCTGTCAATCGGTCACCGGGTAATCCCGGCATTTGTTGGACCCACAGAAGCGGAAGACTATTTCAAACACGTCTCAAGTCACCGTTAGCTACGCGGCGCACCGATTTGGCTCAGCTTGTACCATAGGGATGTAAATGACAGACGAGTCACCCGCGATAGCCGTACAAGACTTACGAAAGGTCTACGGCGCAAAACCGGCGGTCGACGGTCTGAGCTTTACGGTTCCACGAGGTTGTTTTTTCGGATTTCTGGGTCCGAACGGCGCGGGAAAAACGACCACCATCAGGATGCTGATGGGCTTAGCGCCTCCCACTTCCGGCACAATCGAGATCCTGGGTCTGCCGATGCCGGGCCGCGATGTCGACATCAAGGCGAAGATTGGACTCGTTCCCGATGAGTCTCTGTTGTTCGATCATTTGACCGGGGCCGAGTTCGTCGAGTTCGTTGGCAGAATGTACCGCCTTCCTGCGCCAATGGCCCGCGAACGGGCGAAGGAACTGATCGCTCTCTTCGAGCTCGATACAAATACCAAGAAGCTCATCGGTGAGTACTCAAAAGGCATGCGGAAGCGTGTAGCGATGGCAGCGTCACTGATTCATCGCCCGCAGCTATTCCTTATGGACGAGCCGTTTGAAGGGGTGGATGCTGTCGGCGCCCGGTTGATGAAGGGAATTCTGCTGGATCAGGTGCGCCAAGGTGCGACCATATTTCTGACTTCTCACGTGCTCGAAGTTGTAGAAAGGCTCTGCGATCGTGTCGCAATCATTCACGATGGGAGGCTGGTGATTGACGAGCCGATGTCGGAACTCCGTACTGGCAACGAGACCCTGGAAGATATTTTCGTTCGTCTGGTGGGAACGGCTCGTGCAGGTGAACCGCTAGAGTGGTTGTCTTGATCGGAGGGCAAGCTCTCGCAATCGTTTGGGCACAGTGGCGGTCGCTGATTAATCACCGTAGTCGCGCCAAGCATAGCCGCTTTCCCATCACCCTTATATTCGGACTTCTCTGGTATGGCGTCTGGACCTTTATCGCGGCTGCGGTTGCCATCACCGCTGCCGATTCCGATAGTGTCACTTTGCTTAGGCGAGTGCTCCCGGCAGGGCTCCTACTGATCGCCGTCTACTGGCAGATTGTCCCGATCATCATGGTCAGTACCGGTGTGTCGCTCGATTTGACTCGCCTTCTGGTCTATCCCATCCCCCACGTGCAGTTGTTTTCGATCGAGGTCTTGCTTCGTGTCACAACGTGTATCGAGATGCTTCTCATCTCGACCGGACTTGGCATCGGTCTTGTACTCAATCCGCGGACTCCATCCTGGGGCGCCCTCGCGGTCATCGTATTTGCGTTCTTCAATCTGTTTGTCTCTGCTGGGTTGAAAGACCTTCTGGGCCGACTGCTTGCGCGGAAAGGTTTCCGCGAAGCAATGGTCTTTGTGATCGTCCTGATAGCGGCATTGCCGCAGTTATTGCTTTTTGCGGGTCCACCCACATCCTCACAGAGTTGGGCCGAAAACCTTTCGGGAAGACTTAGTCCTTGGGGCGCCACCGCCATCGTCGGAATGGGGACGCCTGATGCGCTTGCCGCTTTAGCTCTCCTGGCCTGGACTGCGCTTGCTTGGTACTTCGGTCGGTCTCAGTTCGAAAGAACGTTGAATTTTGACGCGGCCGAGGCCAAATCACATGGGAAGGCATTGTCCCGGCGCGGACATTTACTGGATGTGTTCCTGGACTTTACTTCGCGCATGCTCCGTGACCCGCTCGCTGCGCTAGTCGAGAAGGAGATTCGGTTTTTGAGCCGCTCGGCTCGTTTTCGACTCCTGTTCCTGATGGGATTCTCCTTCGGTCTTCTCATCTGGCTGCCGATGGCGGCGCGAGGCGATTCTGAGTCGTTCTTTCGCACCAACTACTTGACGATCGTGAGTTCTTACGCGCTCATGCTTCTGGGAGAGGTTTGCTTTTGGAATACATTCGGCCTTGATCGGGGAGCCGCCCAGGGTTACTTCGTGATGCCGATTTCCATCTCGACCGTGTTGCGCGCGAAGAACATTGCGGCCGTGTTCTTTATCCTGCTTGAGCTTTCGATGGTGTCGCTCTTCTGCGCTCTGTTGCGGATGCCGGTGACCATCTACAATGTCGCTGAGGCGTTTGCGGTAACTCTCGTTTTCGCTACGTTTCTATTGGCATTCGGGAATCTCGTGTCCGTTCGTCACCCGCGGCCCGTCGACCCGGCGCAGTCATGGCGAAGCGGCTCGGTTGGCCGAACACAGGCATACTTGTTGTTCTTGTATCCGGCCGCCGCGGCTCCCATCGCTCTCGCATTTGCGGCAGAGTTCGCCTTCGAGAGCAAGGCCGCATTTTATGGGGTCTTGCTGCTCGATCTTCTGATCGGAATGGTGGTTTATACGATCGCCTTGGAGAGTTCGGTACAAGCAGCCGAGGCAAACAAGGAATTCATTGTTCTGACACTGTCCAAAGCGGAAGGACCTGTGGGTAGTTAGTCGCCGACGCTGTCTTCAGGCACTCATCGCCGCGTGACTGAAAGCGGACATCTGTCTCAGCTTCCCTAACGCGCGCCCACTATCGATGGACTCGGATGCCAGCCTTACACCATCATTGAAATCGGTAGCTTTGCCGGCGGCAACCAGCGCAACTGATGAATTGACCAGCACGATGTCCCGCTTCGGTCCCTTAGTTCCGTTGAGGATCTCAATCGCGATTTCAGAGTTCGTGTCTTTATCCGCGCCCTTCAAGTCGCTCGGATCGGCTACAGCAACGCCAAAATCTTCAGGACGCAAGGTGTGTTCGGCAATTGCGCCGCCGCGAATTTCCAGCAGACGGGTTTCGCCGGTAGTAGTGATCTCATCCAGCCCATCGAGACCGTGAACCACGAAGCCTCGCTGTAATCCCAGCGTTGCGAGCGCCTCTGCCATCAGTTCAGCCGTACGCAATGATGGCGCTCCCACTACCTGCACCGTGGGACTTGCCGGATTGACGAGCGGACCCAGCAGATTGAACGCCGTTCTCATTTTCAAATCGACCCGCGCCGGTTGAGCGTGCTTCATCGCCGGATGCATCGCCGGCGCCAACATGAAATCCGATGCCGACCTCGCGGATCGACCGCGCAATCTGGTTAGGACGTCATTGCCAGATTTACTCCGAGCGCTTCGAGGATGTCGGCGCTCCCGCACTGGCTCGATAGCGACCGGTTACCGTGCTTGGCAACTTTCACCCCTGCTCCAGCGACCACGAACGCGCAAACAGTCGAAATATTAAAGGTGCAGGCTCCGTCGCCGCCCGTGCCGCACGTGTCGACGACCGCTTCGCCGCTGATTCCCGTCTTGACTCTACCGACTTCGCGCGCATCGCCCGCGCGAAACCCACCAGTTCGTCCGGAGTCTCGCCCTTCATTCGCAGCGCGACCAGGAACGCAGCAATCTGGGCGTGTTGTAGCGGACCCGGCGAGTATCAGCTCCATCACGAACTGGGCTTCGGCGGAGCTAAGGTTCTCGCGGTTCACCGCTTTGTGAAGGTAGGAGACGAACGACATGCTATATTGAACGCTTGGCTTCCTTGCCAGACTAGCACGCGTTCGTTCAGACCTTGGCTGCCGGAGCAAAAGGACAGTCAGAAGCTTCGATCTAATCCGATGAAAATTCACGAGTACCAGGCCAAAGCCTTATTGGCCAAATACGGCGTACCTGTGCCGCGCGGCGAAGTGGCGGAAACCGTCGAACAGGCGGTTGACGCAGCTCGTAAACTGGGCGGCAGAGTCGTGGTCAAGGCGCAGATCCATGCCGGCGGACGCGGCAAAGGCGGCGGCGTGAAACTCGCAACGGGTCCGGATGAAACAAGCGCAAGTGGCCGAGCCAGATTCTCGGCATGACTCTTGTTACTCACCAGACAGGTCCGGAAGGACGGCATGTCCAGAAGGTGCTCGTCGAGGAGACGCTTCCGATCGCCAAGGAACTCTACCTTGGCCTCGTGCTCGATCGCGCCACCGGTAAGGTCGTCTTCATGGCGTCCTCCGAGGGAGGCATGGAGATCGAAGAGGTGGCCGCCCACACGCCGGAAAAAATCCTGAAAGAGACCATCGAGCCGGGACTCGGACTGACGTCCGTTTCAAGCCAGGAAGCTCGCATTCGGTATCGGAGTTCCGGCAGCAAGTATTAACGCGGCCGTGTCCTGCATGATGGCGCTCTGCGAAGGCGAACGAAGGCTTCGATGGGTCGCTTGCCGAGATCAATCCGCTTGTGCTCACCGAAGACGGAAGAATTGTTGCGCTCGACGCCAAGTTCAGCATCGACGACAACGCGATGTTCCGCCACAAAGACCTTGTCGACCTTCGCGATCTGAACGAAGAAGATCCGCTCGAAGTCGAGGCATCGAAGTTCGGCCTGAACTACATCAAGCTCGACGGCAACGTAGCATGCATGGTTAATGGGGCCGGTCTGGCGATGGCGACGATGGACATCATCAAGTTCGCCGGTGGCAGTCCCGCTAACTTTCTGGATGTCGGCGGCGGAGCCACAGCCGAACAGGTTCGGAATGCGTTTCGCATCCTGCTATCCGATCCAGAACGTGAAGGCAGTACTGATCAATATCTTCGGCGGTATCCTGCGCTGCGACACTCTGGCGACGGGCGTAGTGAATGCGGCTCGGGAACTGAACATCAAGATCCCGATCGTCGTCCGGATGGAAGGCACGAACGTGGAACTCGGACAGAAGATTCTGGCCGAATCCGGGATGAATTTCACGATTGCCGACGGCATGAAGGATGCGGCGGAGAAGGTTGTGAGGCTGGCGCAATGAGCGTACTCGTCAACGAAAACACAAGTGCTGCTGGTCCAGGGTTTCACGGGCAGAGAAGGCACGTTTCACGCTCAGCAGGCGATCGCGTACGGAACGAAAGTAGTCGGTGGCGTCACGCCAGGGAAGGGCGGGTCCAAGCATCTCGATTTGCCGGTCTTTGACACCGTACAGCAAGCGGTTGAGGAGACCGGAGCAAACGCGTCCGTTATCTTCGTCCCACCACCATTCGCAGCCGACGCCATCATGGAAGCGGCCGATGCGCAGTTGCCGCTTGTCGTGTGCATCACGGAAGGCATTCCCGCGCTCGACATGGTTAAAGCGTGGGACTACCTGCAAGGCAAGCAGACGCGCCTGATCGGACCGAACTGCCCGGGCGTCATTTCTCCCGGAAAATGCAAGATTGGCATCATGCCGGCGCATATTCACAAAACCGGCCGAGTTGGAGTGGTTTCTCGCTCTGGCACCCTGACTTATGAAGCCGTCGGCCAATTGACGAAGCTCGGCATCGGCCAGTCAACCTGCATCGGGATCGGCGGAGATCCGATCATCGGCACCACGTTTACGGATGCGATCAAGCTCTTCAACGAGGATCCGGACACGGACGCGATCATCATGATCGGCGAGATCGGGGGCGGCGCTGAAGAGACAGCCGCAGAGTACATCAAGGCGAACGTGAAGAAGCCGGTCGTCGGCTTCATTGCAGGTCAGACCGCGCCTCCGGGTCGACGCATGGGGCACGCCGGAGCGATTATCTCGGGCGGCTCAGGTAAGGCATCCGATAAGATCGCGGCAATGGAAGCAGCGGGAATCGTCGTCTGCCCGACGCCAGCCGTCATGGGCGAGAAGATGAAGGCCCTGCTGGCCTAGCCATATCGAAGGAAATACATGGAACGTACATTTGCCATCATCAAACCGGATGCCGTCGCCGCGGGAAAAGCGGGCGCGATTCTGGCCAAGATCGAAGAGAACGAATTCAAAATTCGGGGATTGAAAATGACTCGCCTCAGCCAGTTGCAGGCGGAGGGTTTCTACGAAGTCCACAAGGCTCGCCCCTTCTTCGCGAGTCTCGTGACATTTATGACAGAAGGACCCGTCATCGTGCTTGCTCTGGAGCGCGAGAATGCGATAGCCAAGTGGCGTGAATTGATGGGAGCGACCAACCCTGCCAATGCGGCTCCCGGCACGATTCGCAAGGAATTCGCCGAGTCGATCGAGCGCAATGCCGTCCACGGCTCTGATGCGCCGGAGACTGCGGCCATAGAAATTCCCTACTTCTTCGCAGCCTCCGAGCTTCTCTAGATCAATAACGGCGGCTTCGTACAAATTGCGATGCCGCCAGTCCCACCGCCAGCATTAGCGCCCCTGTCATAAATGGATGCATCGAGGCCTTAGTGTAATAGCTGGTCTCCATGACATGCCCCGGATAAGGACCGCGTTCGCGGGGATCGTTTGTCGGCTCATACAGCCCATTCGGGCGTTGCGTTTCCGGCTCATCGCGCTTTTGCTGTTCGAACTGCATCTTTTCCATATACTTGTCCGCAAGCCGCGGCGCATAGTATCCCATCGCAGCCAGGCTCTTGCCCCCTGAGCCCACGAACATGTCACGATGCTCGTTTTCGGCGCAATGCAGAATCGCTTCCGCTACATTCTCAGGGGCATACACTGGTGGCGGCAGACTCGGCTTGCGATCGAGATAATTCTTAGCGTGATCGATATAGGGCGTTGCGACGCCGCTGGGTTTAATCAACGTCACGGATATCGGCGCCTCTTCTTCCTCGAGTTCCATCCGCAATGCATCGATGAAGCCTTTCACTGCATGTTTTGATGCCGAGTAGGCGCCCTGCAACGGGATCGCGCGATCGGATACTGTGCTGCCAACGGTAATCAAGGCGCCGCCGTGCTGCCGCAGATATTTGCACGCAACTCGCGATCCGTAAACGACGCCCCAGTAGTTCGTTTCAAAAAGCTTCCGCTGATCTTCAACCGATACTTCCAGCAATCTGCCATAAATTGAGACACCGGCATTGTTTACCCACGTGTCGATCCGCCCGAAATGGGCGATGGCATGGCTAGCAACGCGCTCCATGTCTTCTTCGTTTCCGACGTCGGCAATCACCTGCGTAGCGTTGGGGCCGATGTCGGTCACAATCTGTTGAAGCGCGTCTTCACTCCGCGCAGCGAGAACGACTTTCGCTCCTCGTTTCGCCGCCATTCGTGCGGTCGTCAGGCCAATCCCGCTGCTTGCTCCGGTGATAACAATCACTTGGTCGCCGAGAGGTTTCAGGTTGTACTTCATAGGCTATAGGACGCGAAATTGCGCGCTATTGCCCGGTTAACGGTGAACACTGGGATGTTCCTTTTCGACGGGCTGGGATAGCATGACTGGCTTGCGTACGAACAGCCCAATTCCGGCGCTCATCGCAGCGACAAGGGCCCACGAATGCAGATAGCCATGTTCAATCAGCAGGCCTGCGACGAAGGGAGCCACGATCATGGCGATCGACTGTAGCGATTGCGTTAAGCCGAGAACGCTTCCCTGTTCAGACTTGTGAGTGAGCTGAGTAACCAGACTGGTTAGCGCGGGCCTGACAACACCGGTTCCACACGCGATGGCTGCGGTGACGATAAGCAAACTCTGCAGTTCGAAGCTCCAGGCCAACCCAACGAAGCCAATAACAGCCACAAATAGGCCACCCCGAACCAGCTTCCAGTCGCCGAATGCTTTCGCCATGCGTCCGATCAATCCGCCTTGCAGAATAATCCCGAGGACTCCGACGTACGCATAGATATAGCCAACTTCTTTCGCTCCGAACGCATGCCCGTCCCAAGTGAATCGCCGTTCTGCGAATAACGGGAAACCGGACATGAACAGCGAGAAACAGAACATAAACGCGAAAAACTGCCAGAGGAGACTGGACAGACCGGGTTGTCGAAAATAGCCTGCATAGGCTCCCCATCCGAAGATGCTCAGACGCCGTTCCGGGGAAGCCGATGGCTTAGTGGATGGCAAAAGAACTGCAGTAGCGAGAATGCTGGTGGCCGAAAGAGCGATGGCCGCATAGATTGGATAGCTGTAGCTGAACTGAGCAAGATAGCCCGAAACGGCTGGACCGACTAGAAATCCTAAACCGAACGCAATGCCAATTACCGCGAACGATTTCGTTCGTTCTTCGGGCTTAGTGACATCAGCGATATAAGCTTGCGCCAGTGATATGTTGCCGGCTGTGATTCCATCGATAATCCGGGATACGAAGACCAGCCATAACGAGTTCGCCAGCGCCAGGAGGATAAAGCCGAATAGCGTTCCAATCTGACTCACTAAAAGCAGGGGCTTGCGCCCTGTGGTGTCAGACAATCGTCCCAGTAATGGTCCACCGAACAATTGGCAGACTGCGTAAACCGATATCAGTAGCCCGGCTCCTAGCGGGCCGGCTCCGTGATGCTCGGCATAGAACGGCAGTAGCGGGTAGAGCATGGTCATCCCTAGGATGTCCACCACAATGATGAGGAAGATCGGAAGGAGCGCGGAAGGCACTTATCTCCATGATAGATGCCCGTGTTATCCTCTTCACTTGGAGCGTTGCTGCAAAGCATGTGTAAGGCCTCCCGAAAATTGATCCAATGCTCAATTTAAGGAGTTCGTCTCGGTTCTAAGCGCTGGTGTGCAAGCTCCGGCTTTACGCCATGGAGAAGTCTAAAGGCGCGCGGAGGGCTCCGCCCCTGCAGGCTAGGGGTCAATGGAGGAGGCTGAGACGGCCCAGCGGTGCGCTCCAAACTTCGCACCCCCTCCGATGAACATTCTTTTCATAGGCGATATATTCGCTTCGGCCGGCCGTAGCATTGTCGCCGACAAACTCCACCGCATTCTCGCGACGGAATACATCGACCTCGCCATCGCAAACGCCGAGAACTCGGCCGGCGGTTTCGGAATCACGCCGCTGATCGCGGAAGAGCTGTTCAAGATGGGTTTGGAAGTTCTGACCTCCGGTAATCACATCTGGGATAAGCGCGAGATCTATGATTATCTCGATCGCGAGCCGCGTTTGATCCGGCCTGCAAATTATGTCAGCGATTTGCCGGGGCGTGGCTACACAGTAGTGCGCGCGCGCAATGGCGTGCAGGTCGCGGTCATCAATCTTCAGGGCCGGTCACATATGTCGCCGATCGACTGCCCGTTCAGGACGGGTGACCGCATCCTCGCCGAGCTTGATCCCGCAATCAAAGTTCGTTTTGTCGATTTTCACGCCGAGCTCACCAGTGAAAAGATGGCGATGGGCTGGCATCTCAACGGCCGGGTTTCCGCCGTGATTGGCACACACACGCACATTCCCACTGCTGACACGCGCATCCTTTCGGGTGGCACTGCATACCAAACCGACGCGGGCATGACCGGACCCTATAACTCAGTCATCGGAGTCGACAAAGACATCATCCTCAAGCGATTCCTAACGGCCGTGGGTTCTCGCATGGAAGCAGCACGTGGCGGAGTTGAGTTGCACTCTGTAATCGTCGATGTCGATGAGGCCACTGGTCAGGCGCGCTCGATTAAGCGATTTACGACCGCTGACTGACGTGATAGCCTACCCACATGCGGCGTAGGACATTCTTCAGCAGTGCGGCTGCGGCAAGTCTCGCAGCTTCTTCTTCTCAAGCAGCCCCTGTAAAACCGGGCGACATCCCAATGAGGACGTTCGGCAAGACGGGAGAAAAACTCACTATCGTCGGTCAGGCGAGTGGCCGCTTCCCGATGATTTCGTTTGAAGAGGCGAAAGCCGTGACATGGCGCGCCTATGAGCTCGGTATTAACTACTTTGACACCGCGCGCCTTTATTGGAACGGCAAGTCGGAAGAAGTCTATGGAGAAGTGCTCGCTCCTGTTCGCAAGAAAATCTTCTTGACGAGCAAATGTCATCGCTACTCAAAGGCGGAAGCGATGGCCGATCTCGAGTCTTCGCTCAAGGCTCTGAAGACCGACTACCTCGACCTGTGGCAGATTCATCAGGTTGGCGAGATGAAGGAAGTCGAACAGATCTTCGCGCCCGGTGGATCGATCGAGGCATTTGAGCAGGCAAAGAAGCAGGGCAAAGCTCGCTTCATCGGATTTACGGGGCATCGCGATCCGCAAGTGCATCTCGAAATGCTCAAGCGTTATGACAAATACGATACGATCCTAATGCCGTTGAATCCTGCCGATCCGGGATACCTGTCCTTCGAGAAGACAGTGCTTCCCATCGCCATTCAGCGCGGTATGGGTATTCAGGGCATGAAGGGGACAGCGAACTCTAAGCTGCTCCACTCGATCACGTTGAAGGATTGCATCAGCTATGTGTTGAGTCTACCTATCCATGCGTTGACGCTAGGCGCCACAACCATAGGGCAGATTGAGGATGATGTCCGAATCGCTCAGCAATTCAAGCAACTGGCGCCGGAACAACTCGCAGCGATTCGGACACGCGCGGACCGCTTCAAAGGCCCGAGCCTCGAAGATTGGAAGCGCAACACGCAGCAGGCGAATGCGCCTGTTTATCGCGACGGGATCCTAGCCTAGGTCTTCAGCCAGTTGCCGATGCGCCGCACGGCTTCATTCAGGTTGTCCAGAGAATTGGCGTAGCTGAATCGCAAGTACCCTTCGCCGAATTGGCCGAATGACGTGCCGCTCAAGCACGCGACTCCGGCCTCATTCAATAAACGGTCGGCGAGTTCTTTTGACGAATAGCCGGTACCCGTGATGTTCGGGAATGCATAAAACGCTCCTTCCGGCACTTGGCATCGAAAACCCGGCAGGGTGTTCAAGCCTGCAACAAACGCGTCGCGACGTTTGTGAAATTCGGCCACCATCTTCTCCGGCGCGTCCTGCGGTCCGGTGATCGCTGCCATCCCTGCGCGCTGCGTGAAGCTGGCGGTGCACGAGTTCGAGTTCACCATCAACTTGTTCACGGCGTCGACCAGCCACGTCGGCATCACACCGTAGCCCATGCGCCAACCCGTCATCGCATAGATCTTCGAGAAGCCGTCGAGAATGATCGTCTTCTCAAGCATGCCCCGGCAACTGGCGATGGATACAGGGGCTTCGCCATAGCTGATGCGCGAATAGATCTCATCTGACAGCACCATGATGTCGCGATCGCGAACGAGATCGGCAATCGCGGCGATATCCTCTTTCGGAATGACACCGCCGGTCGGGTTTTGCGGCGAATTCAAAATCAGCAGCTTCGTCTTGTCGGTAATCTTTGATCGCAACAAATCGAGATCGAAGGAGAAGCTTCGTTCTTCCACGAGCGGCACGGGAACCGGCACGCCGCCCGCGAAGGCAATCATCGATTCGTAAATCGGGAACCCGGGATTTGGGTAAATGACTTCGTCGCCCTGATCGACCAGCGCGAGGATCGGGAAGAAGATGATCGGCTTTCCGCCCGGGACGACGCACACATTCTCGGGTCCAACTTTGACGCCACGGGTCTCGCTGACATGCTTCGCTAAGACTTCGCGGAAATCGGGATAGCCCTGCGTCGGACCGTAATGTGTCCATCCCTCATCGAGGGCTCGTTTGCCGGCCTCAACAATATGTGGAGGCGTATCGAAATCTGGCTCGCCGATCTCGAGGTGAATCACACTCTTACCCTGCGCTTCCAGCGCGCGAGCCTTCACCAACACTTCAAACGCAGTTTCGATCAGGATGCGGTCCATCCTCGAAGCAAGTTTCATTGTCTTTTCCGAAAGAAGGGAACTCCGTTGCGCTCTTCGGCGAGTAAGACGGGGTCATCGATGGACACCGCTTCGCCCGAAACGCGGCCGGTCACACGCGTACCGTCGTCCAGCGTCACGATGATCAGTTGATAGGGAGCTTCGCTGACGAAGGCTTCCGGCGCGGAGTGGATCAACGTTTCAGTGTATACGGTTCCTGTCATGCCGCCGCCAGTATGGTCACGACGGCCGATGCGCCCGACCCTCCCAGGTTTTGTGCCAGACCGATCTCGTGCTTCGACACCTGGCGTTCGCCGGCTTCGCCGCGGATCTGGAGAGCGACATCGCAAAGCTGTGCAACGCCCGTAGCTCCGACGGGGTGGCCTTTGGATTTCAGGCCGCCGCTCGTGTTGACCGGCCGCGACCCTCTCAGGCTAGTGCAGCCTTCCGCCGTATACGGACCACCTTGTCCTTTCAAAACGAACCCGAGATCCTCGATTGCGATGATCTCGGCAATCGTGAAGCAGTCGTGGACCTCGGCGAGTTGGATGTCGTTAGGCCCGACGCCCGCCATCTTGTAAGCTTTTGCGGCTGCTAACTTTACGGCTTCGAAGACCGTGATATCTTCTTTCCGGTCAAGCGCAACATAGTCCGACGTTTGCGCGATCCCGAGCACCCGGACCGCCTTCTTGTGCAGCCGATCGAGCGGCGCGATAACAACCGACGCCGCGCCATCGCTGACCAGGGAGCAATCGTACACATTCAGCGGGTCAGCGATCGGTTTACCGGCCATCGCCTGCTCGAGCGTGATCACTTTCTTCATATGCGCGTCGGGATTCATCGCCCCGTTGGCGTGATTTTTGACAGCCACGGCCGCTAAATGCTCCTTTTTGGTGCCGTATTGGTGCATATGCCGCCGCGCGATCAGGGCGAACAAAGCGGGAAAGGTCGCGCCGGCTTTTCCCTCGGTAGAGCATTCGCCGGCCATTGCCAGAATCTCGGCGACCCTCGGCGTCTGCTGCGACGTCATTTTTTCAACTCCAGTGACCAAAGCAACGTCATATAGACCGGCCGCCACGGCTGAGAACGCATGAAAGAATGCCGATCCGCTCGACGCGCATGCCGCTTCCACCCTGGTACAAGGGACGCCCGTTATGCCCATGGGACCTGCGATGTAAGGAGCAAGATGACTTTGACCGACAAACGACGGTCCGGCGAAATTACCGAGATAGAATGCTTCGACCTGGCCGGGTTCAAAGCCCGCGTCGGCGAGCGCTTTGTTTGCCCGAATCGACTGCCAGACTGCGGATGTCGCGGTCGGGAAATGCTCCGAATGGGGTCTTTCCTATGCCGATTATCGCTACCGATCTCATACTACAATCAGGATAGCGCCGAGACAGAAAGATCGTCTGCACGTTTTCGCCGGATTTTCGTCAGTCGTTCTTAGGACGCATGACGATCGTGGATCAGTCTCGGCAGGGTGGGACCATGAGTGAAGCCGCCAGGTATTCCGGATTACCGGACGTCGGGATTTCTCAGGACGACCGTCAGGCGCAAGAGCGCTTCATTCAGGACAACCTGCGGCGTATCTTCCTTCAAATCTATAGGATCGTCGGAAATGTCGACGATGCCCAGGATCTGGCGCAGGAGACTTTCATCAAAGCTCTCCAGCGGCAGGATCAGATTAAAGACCTCGAGAAAGCCGGCCATTGGTTATCGCGCATCGCGAGCAACACGGCCATCGATTTCCTGCGCCGGAACGGCCGGGTGAACTTCTCGGACATCGACGACATCATCGAGCCATTACGAAGCGAACCCGAGCAGAGCCCGGAAAGCATGGTTTTGCGCGCCGAGCAATCCGAGTATCTTGAGGACGGCTTGCGGCTCTTGAGCGCCCGGGAACGGTCGGCGCTCTTATTACGTGACGTAGAAGGTTTGCCGGCGGAAGAGGTTGCGCGGGAACTGAACTGCTCAAAAGCGACGGTTCGGTCTCATATAGCCAATGCGCGCATAAAGTTCCGCCGTTATCTGGAACGGAGGAAAGCCTGATGTTTCGAGGAAATCATCCGTCCGAAAGCGATCTCACGCTTTATAGCAGCGGCGATCTCGGCGTTCTGGATCGTATTTGGGTACGGTGGCATGTACGGTCGTGCGCCCGCTGCGACAACGAAGTAAACTCGATGAACTCACTGGTCGCCGCGCTACGATCTCAATCGGATTACCTGCCGGCTGGGGTGCAATGGGATAGATTGGCCGCCGAGATGACGGCAAACATCCACCTCGGTCTCGAAGCGGGTGAGTGTGTCGGACCGGCACGCGTCCGGAGGCCGGAACGGATTGGGTGGCGCGCGGCAATGGTCATGGCTGCCATGACAGTCGTCCTGTTCTGCGCATGGTTGCTGAATCCTCCGCGCGGTCGTGAGCTTGCCTTGCAGCGATCCCCGATCGAGATTCGAACGGCTCCTGGCGGCATCGAAGTCAAGGAAAATGGTTCGGCCTTAACGCTGCTTGCACACGCGCGGACAGCAGTCGCCAATCTTTGTTAGCACTCCGGGTTCGCTGCGCGCCCGTTTCGTCGATCAAGACACGGGTCAGGTCACGATCAACAATGTCTATTCGGACTAGCTTCGTTTTCTTGCTGCTTGGCGCGACTGCGTGGGCGCAATCCCAGCGCATCGATCCTCGCAGCGCGATGCACATCACCTTCCCAGAGGACTCGCCTGTGACGGTGGTATCCGCCGACTGGGGCGAGTCGAATGCCTCCGCGCGCGGCGGCGCAATGTTGCTCGATCTGCACACGTCGCTATCGCTCCGAAATTCGGGCTCCCGTCGTATTCGCGGGATTACGCTGTTCGTCAGCGCGCAGGATGTGACACCCGGTGGTAAAGCATCTGTTTCCGTAGCGAGTTTGAACGCGGGTCCGGGCGAGAATTTTCCGATTCGTATCGATCTGCGTTTACTTCGACCTTTGCAGTCCGGTAATGGTCCGCTTGTTGAAATCGACTTGGACGGGGTTTTGTTCGATGACCTGTCCTTCTATGGACCCAACAAACTAAACTCCCGCAGATCGATGACGGTCTGGGAAATGGAAGCGCGCCGCGATCGCCAGTATTTTAAGCAGGTTCTGGAATCTCGGGGCAGGGAAGCATTGAAGGGCGAAATGCTCGCGAGCCTGGAACATCAGTCCGACCGTTCCGGTATGGATGCGCGGGTTGCGCAGTCCGGCAAATCCACCACAACTCGGAATGAGCGTCAGATCCAGGTCGCATTTCTGGAGGCGCCGTCGTCTCCAGTTGCCGCTACGGAGGGCATGGTTCGGATTTCCGACAATGAGGCTCGGTCTCCGAGATTGTTCGTTCGTAATACGACGTCGCGTCCGGTTCGTGCAATCGAAATGGGTTGGCTCGTGAAGGATGAGCGTGGGAAAGAATTCGTGGCAGGGTCGATTCCTGTCGACGTTCCGCTTGCACCCCGGCAACGGACGACGCTCGTGCAGGACGTAACGTACAAGTTCTCGCAACCGAATGGCGACCCGATCGGTATCGCTGACATGAAGGCGTTTCTCAGCAGCGTCGAGTTTACGGACGGCTCAATGTGGGTTCCGGATCGCAGCGGTAAGTTGCCGACGCCTTCACCGGAAGAGCAGCGGCTCACGGCCCTGTACCGCAAACGCGGCCTCGAAGCGCTGGTCGACGAGCTAAAACGGTTTTAAGAATTCCTCTGGCGACAAAGCGCGGCGCGTCATGCGCGAGAGTCGAATCGCTCCCTTGAAGTAATCGCGCTTGTTGATTCTTACACCCGCCGAAGTACGACCCGGCCCTTGTGGTTTCAGCGCCACATCAGCAGACACCTGCAATTGACCATTCACGTAGTTGCGAAACTGCTTGCCATCGTAGACCATCGCCGCGTGATACCAGGTGTCTGTGGGATGAAGCTTCGCTGGATCCATGAGAGCCTTCGACCCAGACGGTGAGTTCGCGAAGCTGTCGAGATACCACTGCTTATTGGCGACGCGGGTTTCAAAGAGCAGACGTGTCTCCGTGTCCGTCTCCTGCATGTGGAAGAAACGCTGTTCGCGAGCGCCATCTCCATCCGGCCTGAAGATGACTTCCCAGGTGAAGGTCTCTGCGCCCGCAAGAGGATGAACATCGACGAAGAGCGCGTCATCGACGCCATCGAATTCAATCGCTTTGCCCTGAGGTGTTTCGATAACGCGAGGCGATCCGAGGATCGTCGTCTTATGAGCGCCCAGCCGGTCAAGACGGTCGAATGTCCAGACTTCTGATTGCGTGGGAACGGCAGCGCTGGTTTGCAGAAGATTCCGATGCACACGAGCAACGGAATGCATGTATCCGCCTGCCGCAAATCGGTCCTCCGCTGCGACACGTATGTTTTCAAGCGCCTTAGTCTTGTCACCGAGAGCTTCATAGTACAAGCCGACGTACAGGCGCGCGTAGAACTGCCCCTCTGTGCCGGAACCCGCAGCTAACACCGAGGCGGGTGTAGTCTTTCCGCGGAACATCTCGTAGATCTCGGTCATAGGAACGCGCGAGTCGGGACCGACCGGGAGCAGCGCGGCCTTGGCTTTCGCGGGCGACTCCGCGCGGGCCACGCAGAGGAAGTGCCATGCGGCGTTCTCGACGTCGTTGGGGTTGACGGTGCGGTGCGATTCGAACTGCTTCCGGCAGTCCTGGTAGCGTCCGGCGTAATAAAGCGCAATGCCGCGCTGCCAGAGTTGCGGCGCATGGCCGGGGACAAGTTCCGCGAGCTTGTCGAAATCCGCGACAGACTCCGTGATTCGGCCGGCATGAAACGAACGCACGCCGCGGTCAAACAGCGTCTGCGGATCTTCGGCGGCAGTTGCAATCGCAGCGAGGCATAACGTCGTGATGCGGTTCATTTCGCTCCTGTAATCGGGTAAGCAGCCAGAGTCTTCTCGTTGCGTATGAACACGCGACCGGCTGCAATCGCGGGATAACTGCGCACAACGGCCGGGAGCAGTTGCGCTTTGGTTTCGACTTTGTACGCCGCAGGATTTGCATCTGCTATTACTGCTTCACCGCTTTCGCGCATGATGAGCAGAGAGTTTCCAAGCAGTGACACTGTACCCGCGCCGAAACTATCTACATTCCATTTCACTTTGCCGGTCTTCAGCTCAATGCAACGCAGGCTCTGACCGAACTCCTGACGACCATGAAAGCCGTAGAGGTAACCATCTTTATGTACGACGCTCGCATAGTGGCTCGACAAAGCTTCGTCCGAGGACCACACGGTCGTCAGCTTGTCGCCGGTTACCTGCAGAAGGACGGAGCCCGTGTTGTAACTCGCCGAGAGAAAGATAAGATTGCCGGCGATGACAGGGACGGCGGAGTTGACCGATGCATTCGACCTTGATCGCCAAGGGAATTGGAACCGAACCTTTCCGCTCGAAGGATCTACGGCAACCAATCCGGCTCGAGTGAAACACACGATGCTTCGAACACCATCTATGGTTGCGGCGATGGGCGACGAATAGCCGGCTTCATCATTTGTTGCGGACCATAATACCTTTCCATCGGCTGCGCTGAACGCAACTAGTCCTCCGCCACTCGGACCGCCTACATTCACATACACGGCGGAGCCTTCGATGAGTGGGGAAGCAGCCGCCCCGAAGAAGGCTTTTCGGACGCCGAACTTTGCGTGTGTGTCAACGCTCCATAACTTCTTGCCGGTTGTGAGATCGAGAGCGTGAAGCATGCCTTCCGCGCCGAACGTGTAGACACGATTGTTCGCAATCGCAGGAGTGCCGCGAGGACCTTCATCGAATCCGAAATCGTCTCGATACGACGTCGGATATTCGAACTTCCATTGCGGTTGACCGTTTGCCGAGTTCAGGCACTCCACTACTTCCTTGTCACCGATCCGATGGAATAGGATGAGCTTGGCTCCCGAGATTACGGGAGCGCTGAAGCCAGCGCCGACATCCTTCTTCCAAAGTTGGCGCGCGTCCGCAAGCGATGGCTTACCTGAGAATGACGGATCTGTACCATCGCGATTTGGCCCCAGGAACTGAGGCCAGTCGGCGGCTGAACAGATTGCTGCGGTCGTTAGAAGAAGCAGTCTCATAGTTAGGCTACTTCCCGCGTAGATCGTAGCAAAGCAGACGCGGTTGAGATCCCTTGAGCATGTCTCGGGAGTGCTGGCTGATATAAAGCAAGCCGCGACTCAACACAGGAAGCGACCATGTCTCACGCGCGCCAAATAGCCACGTTCGCGCCAGCTCTTTATAGCCTTGAGGGGTGAGATCAAGCCACAACAGATGTCCCATCTCTCCTAGCGCCAGAAACTTTCCGTCTACCGCGAGCAATGTTCCACGGAACGTGCCCAGGTGGTGTTTCTGCGGCGTACCATTCACATCGATGGACTCTTCCCATTCCGGATTAGCGCGCCACATCACTTTGCCGGTCTTTAGCTCGATGCATACAAGGGAGGCGTCGGGTTCGTTGCGGCCATCGAAGGCGTATAGGTAACCGTCCTTATGAACGGCTGTGTTCCAGTGCGTCCCGATCTCATTGGAGGTCCAAGCAACCTCGTATTTTCCATCGGGCAGAATGTTCAGCAGCGCTCCCCCAGTCCGGTAGCTGGCAGAGACAAATACTTGATTACCGACAATCACGGGAGAAGCCGCGTTTACCGATTCGTAACTGCGACTGCGCCAGGGAAACGTAAAATCGACGGCGCCGTTTGCTGGATCGATGGAAAGGAGCCCGCCTTTGGGTGGCCGACTCTCTCCTCCGGCGAACACAAAGATACGCTGCTTGCCATGAACGGTGGCCGGAACCGGCGAGGCATAGCTCGGTCCCCATTCCGTACCCGCTCCCCACACCATTCGCCCCGTCACCTTATTGAAAGCCGCGACGGTCGGACCATTTGGAGCGCCAATGTTAATGATCAAGTTCTCGCCGTGCAGGAGCGGTGTCGTTGCGGTGCCAAAAAAGTCCTGTGGGACCTTGAACTCAGCGGCGATGTCTCGCTTCCAATGGACTTGTCCGGTTTGCAGGCGCAGGCAATGAAGTTTTCCTTCGGCTCCGTATGTATAGACCCGATCTCCATCGATCACCGGGCTCGCCCGAGGCCCGTTGTTGTAACCGTAGCGATCCTCGAACTTCGTCGGATAAGTGAACTCCCAATATTTGGCTCCGGTCTCAGGATGCAAGCACTCTACTCTTTCCTGATCGCCCATGCGATGGAGGTACACAAGCCGGTCGCCACTGATAGCCGGTGAACTGTATCCGGTGCCCTTCTTCATTTCCCATAGGAGAGTGGGTCCGCCCGCCGGCCATGGCCGAAGCAACTTCGTCTCTGTCGACGTCCCGTTGTGATTTGGCCCCAGGAACCATTTCCAATCGTGTGTTACCGCGTCCGCAGAAATTGGTTTCGGTTTTGCGTGGAAGCGAACGCTCGGATCGGGTTTGGCGGGGAGGGCTTCCATCGGCGCCAGTTTCTGCGCAACAGGCGGAGAAGGATCCCGGAATGGTTCCACTGCTACGGCGACGGACAGGACGATCGGCGCGAACAGGACAAAACATGTCGGGGCCAAACAATGTCTCATGCTGAATCCGATGATATTATGCACTCGCATGTCAACGACGCCGACGGCGATCAACAAGCCCGCCGTTTTCACTCCGTGGACCAAGGGCGAGTTGCCTGCCGCGCCGATTTTCCGTCTACGCCACCTGACTTTATTGATCGGACCCGGGCTCGTGATGGCCGGCGCCAACATCGGAGGCGGGGAATGGTTGTTTGGACCCGTGGTGACGGCGCGCTACGGCGGTACGATCTTATGGATCGCTTTCACCGCCATCATGCTGCAAGTCGCCTACAACCTGGCGATCATGCGCTACACGCTCTATTGCGGCGAGAACATTTTCGTTGGCTTCTTTCGGACCAAGCCCGGGCCTCGCTTCTGGACGATCTTCTATATGACATTGGATCTTGCCGGAGCCTGGCCCTATCTCGCATCGAACGCAGCGGTTCCGTTGGCCGCAGTCATATTGGGGCATCTGCCTGCGCCCGAAGACGCGGGCTTTGTGAAGATGCTCGGCTACGTGCTGTTTCTCGTCGCCTTCATACCGCTGATCTTTGGCGGGAAGATCTACAACATGCTGGAGCGGATTCTCGTCGCCAAGCTGTTTCTCGTCCTGGGATATCTCGGATTCATCGCGCTGTTCTGGGTGAGTTGGGACACATGGCGAGAGATATGGTCGGGTCTGGTGCGTTTCGGAGCACTGCCGCAAGGGGAAGTCAATTGGGCGTTGATCGCGGGCTTTGCGGCTGTCGCCGGTTCGGGTGGTTTGTTTAATACAACGATCTCGGGCTATGTGCGCGATAAGGGTTGGGGAATGGGGGCCCAAGTCGGCGCGATTCCGAGCGCCGTGGGGGGCCGCACTATCAAGCTTTCTCACTCGGGCAAGGTGTTCGATGAATCGTCGCCCGAGAATCGGTCGCGTTGGCATGGGTGGCTCCGACATATCCGCAGAGATCAACTGATGCTTTGGGCGCCGGGCTGCATCCTCGGTATGCTTCTGCCGGCGATGATGTCCTACGAGTTTATCCGCGGGACCACGGCAAGCGACCACGCAGCGGCGGCGATGGCGGCAGAAGCAATCGCATCGAAGCATGGACAGGCGTTTTGGTACTTAACGCTCCTGTGTGGCTTTCTGATCATGCTGCCCACGCAAGTAAGTCAACTCGATGGAATTGCGCGGCGTTGGACTGACGTCATCTGGATCGGGAACGCCCGGGTCCAGCATCTCGAAGGCAATAAGGCCAAGAACGTGTATTACGGCCTTCTCGCCGCCTATGGAGTTTGGGGACTGCTGGCCTTGAAGATTACACCGAGCCCGCTGGTGCTCGCGATCGCCACGGGTGTGATGGTGAATTTCGCATTCGCTTTTTCGGCGCTGCATGCCCTTTGGGTAAACATGACCCTACTGCCGAAACCCTTGCGTCCTGGTTGGATATTGCGATTAGGGCTCGTGGCCGGGGCAGTATTTTATGCGGGCATTTCGATCATCGGACTGAGACAACAGTGGCCGAAGATCGCTCAGTGGTTGTTCGGATAGCCGGGAACAAAAGCGCGCCCGACGGTTTCCAAGCGATGATAGGCGGTGCACTCTGCTTAAAGTCGAGAGACTCAGCAAGCTTTACTCGGGCATCCCCGCAATACAGGATGTGTCGTTCGAAATCCCGCGCGGCCAAATTCTCGGCTATCTGGGACCAAATGGTTCCGGCAAGAGCACGACTGTCAAGATCCTTACTGGACTCATTGAACCTACCCATGGACGCGTCCTCTTCGACGGTAAAGACATTCGAGACGACATCAACGGTTATAAAAGTCGCTTAGGCTATGTGCCGGAAGAACCACACCTTTACACTCATCTTTCGGGACGGGAATACTTACAACTGATCGGCCGCCTCCGGCAATTGCCGCGAGCCAATCTCGAGCGCCGCATCGAAGGTTTGCTCGAAGTCTTCGATCTCACCTCCTCCCGGCATATGGCGCTGGCGTCGTACTCGAAGGGGATGCGGCAGAAGATCCTGCTGAGCGCGGCGTTGCTTCACGATCCGGAAATTCTCATTCTCGATGAGCCATTCTCCGGCCTTGATGTGACTTCCGCGCAAGTGCTCAAGAAACTGCTAAAAGCGCTCGCAACGGCAGGCAAGATACTTTTCTACAGTTCGCATGTGCTCGAAGTGGTGGAACGGGTCTGTGATCATGTTGTCATCCTCGACAAGTCACGAGTCGTCGGCCACGATTCGGTAGCACGCCTGAGAGAACTTATGACGTTGCCGGATCTCGAACAGATCTTCGCGCAACTGGTCGGGCAGGAGGATATAGACGAGCGCGCCACCAGCGTGCTCGAGGTAATCCGGTCGTGAACCTCAAAGAGAGCGTCGCGGACCATCCGCTGGCCATTCTCACGAACCACTTTCTGGGTCGCTATTTCGAAACGGAAGAAGCCCAATCGGGCGAGCTACGCACCGGAATCCCAGCGTTGCTCGGGCTCGCGGCGGCGCCAGGATTCATTCTGTGCTCGTTTCTATTCGAGAAATATTCAACGCTCATCGGTTGGTTTAAGGGCATCGTCAAACTCGACCGTGATCTGACCACCTTACATGACAAGTACATCTTTCTGGCGATCGCATTCGTCGTCTGTGGAATCGTGACGGTCATGAAGTGGAACAATCTGTTCCCCGACCGCCGCGACTTCATGATCCTGGCGCCGCTCCCGATACGGCCGTCCACTGTCTTTCTGGCGAAGCTTCTGGGCTTAGTAGCGTTCGTTTCGCTCTTTGCGATCGCAGTCAATATTGTCGGGTGCCTGTTGTTTCCGTCGGTCGTGCTTGGTAACACGGGAACGTTCTCGCTACTTCTTCGCTACATGTTGTCGCACTTCGTAGCTACGTTCTGCGCATCGTTGGGAGGCGCGCTTCTCGTTATCGTAATGGCCGGCTTCTGGATGAATGTCTTGCCTGTCTCGATGATGCGGCGCGTTTCAAGCTGGGTTCAGTTTGTGCTGCTCGTGTTCTTCCTGTCGCAGCTTTTACTCGCGGCGCAGGTAGCCGAAACGCTTGCGCTCTTACAGCTCGACAATGGATGGCGAATCCTGCTTTTTCCGCCGCTTTGGTTTCTGGGTTTGTATGAGCAACTTCTGCGATACTCCTCCGCCGATCTTTCTCTTTGGGCCAGTTATGCTCGCCTGGCCTTGATAACCTGCGCGATCGCCGCCGTAGTTTTCTATGTATTGGGATATGTCAGACATTTTCGGCGCACTGCGGAAACCAGCGATGCAGTAGTCGCTCCGGGACCTATGTTGCGCCTGCTCCCAATCCCGAACGACCCGCATGAAGCAGCCATCGTCGATTTCGTTAAGCAGACAATCAGCAGGAGCGGTATACATCGCTTGCTGCTCCGGACATTCCTGGCCGCCGGATGCGCGGTAATTCTTCATGGCCTCGGGTCGCGCTTCGTCATTCTGAGACCTGAAGCATCCGACATCGGGCTGCTCGTATTTGCGGCTCCATTGGTTATTAGCTTTTTCCTTCTGGTCGGATTGCGTTTTCTGCTTGAGATTCCGACCGAGCGTCAGGCCTCGTGGATCTTCCGGGTTGCAATCACCGACAGCACGTCGGCAGCGATTCTGCGCGGAGTGCGTCGAGTCATGTTCGAGCTGGGAATTCTGGCATGGCTTGTGTTCATTCTTCCGGTGAATATCATTCTTTTAGGAACCTCGCTCGGCATCTCTCATACCGTGTTCTGCCTGCTTGCGAGCCTCATCGCTCTTGATGCGCTCCTGATCGGCTACCACAAGGCGCCATTCACGACGGACTTCAATTCAGAGCGGACGAATCTCGGCATATCGCTGCTGCTTTGGTCGACCTTATTCGCGGTATATGCCTATGGGACCACCTACATTGAAGTAGGCCTGTTGCAGCGGCCCATCGTTTTCGCGCTCACGCTGGCCCTGATGTACGGGGCGTGGAGATTTCTTCTTTATGCGCGCGATCGTTGGACTCCGGAGCATCAAGAAATGGATTTCAGCGACGGTGTCGCGCCTGTCGTTCTCACTCTCGATCTTCGCAGCGATTAGCTAATGCGACGAAGCTTTCTCGGCGCCTAAGCCAGTATTGGCGCGCACGATCAACTCGGCATACTTAGCTTCTGACGAACGGTCGCTACTCAGCACTGTTCCCAACCAAGCCGCGAGGAAGCCAGCCGGAATACTCAGAATCCCGGGATTTTCGAGTGGAAATAGAGCATTCGCTCCGCGAACGGCGGGGCCTACAATAATCAGCGCTATCGAGACAACTAGTCCCGTGGCGAGTCCTGAAACAGCTCCCGCTGTATTGAACCGACGCCAGAACAGAGATAGAACGACCGCCGGCAAATTCGCCGACGCAGCAACCGCGAATGCCAGACCGACAAGGAACGCGACGTTCGCTCCAGGCCCCAGCAGGATCGCGGCAGCTATGGCGACCAAACCCACGACGAACGCGGTCACGCGCGCCACACGTACTTCCTCATTGGGGGATCGCTCGACACCCCGATGAACGACACTCGTCCAGAAATCATGCGCGAAAGATGTGGAAGCGCTGATTGTAAGACCGGCGACCACGGCCAGGATCGTCGCGAACGCGACCGCCGAGATGAATGCAAAGAACGTCTCGCCTCCGAGCGCTTTGGCGAGCAGCGGCGCGCTCATATTGACACCGCCATTCACTGCGATGGCATCGCGCCCGACTATTGTTGCTGCGCCGAAGCCAAGGAACGTAGTCATGATGTAGAACGCTCCGATGATCGCCATCGCCCAGACAACGCTCACGCGGGCCGTGCGCGCATCGGGAACCGTGTAGAAGCGGATCAGAATGTGCGGGAGTCCTGCTGTTCCTAAGATCAGCGCCATCCCTAAAGAGATCAGATCGAGCGGCCCGTATGGTGGTTTGTAGCGCAGGCCCGGTTCGAGAAAGTTGCGCGTGACCTCGACGCCATTCTCGCGATACGTAACATGGCTGACCGCGTTAAAGAAATCCGTGAAGCTGAATCCGAAATGAGCCAGAACGAGGATGCTCAGTAGAAGCGTGCCACCCATCAAAAGAATAGCTTTGACGATCTGCACCCATGTTGTCGCCAGCATACCCCCGAAGACAACGTAAGTGATCATCAGCAATCCGACACCGATGACGGCAGTCGAATAGCCGATACCCGAATCTTTGAGCAGCAGACTTACGAGCGCGCCGGCTCCGACCATCTGCGCAATCATGTAGAACGTGCTGACGGTGAGAGTGCTCAGAGCCGCCATCGCGCGCACCGGCCGTGGACTCATGCGGTAGGCGAGAATATCTGCCATCGTGTATTTGCCTGCGTTCCGAAGCGGTTCGGCTACGATCAGCAAGACCGTGAGGTAGGCGACCAACCAACCCACGGAATACATGAATCCGTCATAGCCGTTAAAGGCGATCAGTCCCGCAATCCCGAGAAACGACGCCGCGCTCATGTAGTCGCCGGCGACCGCCAGGCCATTCTGCCATCCAGTAATCCGGCGTCCCGCCGCGAAAAAGGACTCCGCTCCT
The DNA here is from genome assembly GCA_963844855.1 of Bryobacteraceae bacterium. Taxonomy (GTDB): domain Bacteria; phylum Acidobacteriota; class Terriglobia; order Bryobacterales; family Bryobacteraceae; genus DASQDN01. The sequence continues at coordinate 101,199 of CAWJQP010000085.1, read as the reverse complement.
GAAGATCGTTTCGCCGCCCAGCCCGTTATTACGAGCGTGACCGCTACGAAAGCGAGGAAGATACCCAGTGAAATCATCGTTACCGGCGCGCTCCCTCAGCAACGACATCGCTCGCGAGCTTGTCAAATCGTTCGGCCACGCGCATATAGATCCACGCAATCACCCAAGCCATCAGAAATTGCGAAAGCGCGAATGCGTAGGCGATGTTCACAGGCCCCCATAGCTGCCGCTTCATCAACTCCGGAAAATAGCCGACCAGGACCGGCAAGGCGAAGTAGTACACGATGAAGAAAATGGTTGTGGGTACGACGAAACGCCTTTTGTCCCGTATCAAATTACGAAAAGATTCACTAACGGCCAGCCGCTCCCAATCTGGAGGCTGTGGAGATACGGGCTGTGAAGATACGGGAAATACCATGTTGCGCCATGGCTCTATTGAATGTATCCAACTCAAATCGTCCGCTTAGACTGAGAGTGTGAGTCGGCCTATAGGCGTATTCGATTCGGGAGTGGGTGGACTGACTGTCCTCAAAGCGCTACGGCGCCGGCTACCGAATCATGACTTTGTTTATTTCAGCGACACCGCTCGCGTGCCCTATGGGCGTAAACCCAAAGAGATGGTTCGCCAGTTTGCCGCCGAAATTGCCTACTTTCTGTTGCAACTTGACGTGTCAAGCATCGTGATCGCCTGCAATACGGCCTCGGCGTCTGCGCTTCCCGAATTGGCAAGCGAGATCAGCGTTCCGGTCTGGGGTGTAATCGATCCGGGTGTTGAAGCGGCACGGCGCGCGACGAAGAGCGGCAAAGTCGGTGTGATCGGAACTAAGGGTACGATTGCAAGCGGAGTGTATCAACGAAAACTCGAAGCGGTCGGATTGGATGTCTGGGCGCAGGCATGCCCGATGTTCGTGCATGTCGTGGAAGAGGGGCTGGCGGAATCCGAAGATGCTTTCGTCCTGGCCCGGCATTATCTGTCGGGGATGCCTGACATCGATACGCTGATCCTCGGTTGCACACACTACCCAGTCCTGGCGCCTGTGATTGAACAGGTCACGGGGCAGGGAGTCGCTCTTGTCTCGAGCGCTGACGTGACAGCAGAAGTCGTTTCTGCCGCGCTGGCTCACGAATCTCCTGCTGGCGCCGGTCGCCTGACGCATTACGTAACCGGTGGCGTCCCCGCTTACCAGCACACAGCAGAGGTGATTGGAGGCGTTGAAGGAAGGGTTATTCCACTTGACGTCACCCGTCTGGCTGACGCAGGTGTGATTGTGGGCAAAGACGCCGCTAAAAGATAAGGTGTTCCGAGTAGGGTCGCGACCATCAATTTGTGATCTAATACCGCCAGTGCCTCTCGTCGCGCAATTGAATAGACCGGCATCTACGCTGGCGTGCGTCGGATGAGGCTGTCTGTTGTTTCGCTCCTATTCTCGGTCGCGATGGCGTACGGCGCCGCTATACGGACGGGCTTTCCGGCGATGAACGTCCGGCTGACGACGCCCTTGACCAGCTATGACTCGCAGAAAGGGTCAGAATTCCGGTGCGTCGTGATTGCGCCTTACGTCGTTGACGGAAGAGTTGTGCTTCCCCAGGGAACTACCGTAATCGGTACAGTGCGACAGTCCAAGGGCGTCGGACTCGGAATCAAGCGTGAACGGGCAATCATTCAGCTCGCGTTTCATCACTATGAGCTCAAAGGTGGCGCCCGTTATCCGATGGAAGGCATCCTTCGCCACATCGAAAATGCCCGAGAGGCGGTGACCAAAACCGGGCAGATCAAGGGCATCCTCGCAGCAAACAATCCCCAGAGCTTTTTGCACGGCGTCTGGCATCGCCCACGGCTCGGCCATCTTTCGAAGTCGTTTATCGGATTGACTGGCGCGGGAGGCAAGATTTTTACGTCGTATTCGATGGGACCGATCGGAGCGGCCGGATTGTTTGCGATTCGTTTGGCGCTATTCCGGCTCCCGGAGCCCGAAATTCAGTTGCCGGCCGGCACGGACATGAGAGTCACGATCAAGCAGCTTCCGGGTGATGCTCCTTCTCATGTCGCGCCGGAACCCGAGCCTGTTTCTTCTGATCTCGCCGACTGGCTTTCGAAGCAGGAAATCGAGGTTATTAAGCCGAGTGGAGAGAAGGCGGAAGACATCATCAATCTGGCGTTCGAAGGCTCTAGACAAGCGCTTGATAACGCATTTCGCTCGGCGGGCTGGTTCGAAGCCGAAGCCCTAAATACAAGAACGTTCGCCCGCGCCTACAATAGTTACGCGCGACAAACCGGTTATCCACAAGCGCCCGTTTCAAGGTTGCTGTACCGAGGAGCCGACCCTGACGCGGTATATCAGAAGTCGCTCAATACCATCTCCAAGCGTCACCACATCCGGCTGTGGCGAGTCGAAAACAATGGCAGGGAGTTCTGGCTCGGCGCCGCGACCCACGACATAGGCGTCAAGTTGAAGAAGAAGACAATGTCGTTCACGCATAAGATCGATCCGCGTATCGATATCGAACGGGCAAAAGTCGCGAACGACCTTGAGTTTTCAGGTTGCGCAGACGCCGCGCGTTTCGTAGAGCGGCGCGAATCGGCTCGTACCGGTGATGGCAACCAAGGAGTCGTGACAGACGGCGCTCTCGCTTACCTATCGCTCCGCGACTGCCCTGAGCCGGGTGACTTGGAGCCAGATGAGCCTACGCCTCCGAAGTCCCGGCTCACGCGCATCGCCCGACGGATGGTGCTCGAAGGCCGGCAATACGCTTTGCGTGGCAATGCCTATTATTGGGCCTATCGAGCGATTACGTTCCACAGTTCATCGTCCGCGCAAGCTCGCGCTCTGCTCGAAGAATAGTGGTGTTCCTCGAGTTTCCTCTTGCCTTCAGCAGCCTCAGTGCGACATACTTGTGTCAGTAACTGAGGGAAAGAAATTTGAGCAAGCCTGTTGATCTGGTGCAGGGCACCTTGGACCTGCTGATTCTCAAGATTGTCGATCTGGAACCGATGCACGGCTGGGCCATTGCCCAACGGATCCGGTTGATGTCCAACGATGTGCTGCAGGTTGGTCAAAGCGCGCTCTATCCGGCGCTTCACAAACTCGAACAACAAGGCTGGATCGAGGCCGAGTGGAAAATATCGGAAAACAATCGTCGGGCTAAATACTATTCCCTCACGCAAGCGGGACGGCAGGCGTTGGCTACGGAGTCGGTTCGTTGGGAACGCTTGTCGGCAGCGATCACATTGATTGTGCGGACAGCTTGAGGAGTGTGCGTACAGCTTGAGGAGGAAGCACATGCTGCGTTTGTTCGCCAAGATTCGCCTTCGGCTCCGATCAGTGTTCCAGCGAACAAAAGTTGACCAGGAACTCGACGAGGAACTGCAATACCACCTGGACCGACAGATTGACGAGGCCGTAAGCCGTGGTTTAACTCCGGACGCGGCGCGTTTCGCTGCGCTCGCCGAGTTGGGGGCAATCGCGCAAAACAAAGAGGAATGCAGGGACATGCGCGCTGTGAACTGGATCGAGAATCTGATGCAAGACCTGCGATATGGAGTTCGCACGTTGCGCAAAAGCCCCGCGTTCAGTGTAGTTGCTGTAATCGCGCTGGCTCTAGGCATTGGCGCAAACGCCACGATGTTCAGCGTGGTCTATGGCATATTGCTGCGACCGCTTCCTTATGCCGACGCCGATCGCGTGGTTTCGGTCTCAATGAACTACGCTGCCCGAGACAACGTGTTCGGCACTATGTGCATCCGCGACTTCCTCATGTGGAAGAACAGTAATCGGGTGTTTGAAGAGCCTTCCCTTTTCCGTACTCAACGGATGGATATCGGCGGGAACCAAGGTGTTCCGGAGCAGGTGCAGGGCGCCGCTGTGACTGCCGGCTTCTTCCCCACATTGGGCTTATCTCCGATCCTGGGGCGAACATTTGCGGCGGGCGACGACCAGCCGGCTACCGGCTCGTTGGCAGTCCTCAGTGAAGGGATTTGGCGGAGACGTTTCGGAGGCAGTTCCAAGGTCCTGGGCCAGACGATTCTTGTGAATGGCGTTCCGGTCACGGTGATCGGAGTGATGCCAGCGGTCCTTCGGTTGCCGCGACGGGATACGGAACTCTGGACCAATCTCATCTTGAATCCGCCGACACGCTACGGCCCGTGGTTCTATCGGGGCATTGCCCGGCTGAAGCCCGGCGTGACCTTGGAAGCAGCGCAAGCCGAGATGGACAACATCGGACTTCAGATGGCGCAGCAGAACCCCTACTACAAGCGGGTTAGACTGCCTTTGCTGAGCCTCCGCGATGCCCTGCTGGGAACCGCGGTGAAGCCAGCAATTCTGGTGCTGGCAGGCGCGGTGGGGCTAGTGCTGTTGATTGCCGTGGTCAACGTCGCGAACTTGATGCTGGCGCGGGCCACCGTTCGCGAGCGGGAGATGGCTCTGCGACTCAGTCTCGGGGCCGGCCGTGGACGTCTCGTCCGGCAGCTATTGACTGAGAGCGTAATCCTCGCAGCGGTAGCAGGTACCGCTGGGCTATCGATCGCCTGGAGCAGCATTGAATTGATCTGCGCGTGGAATCCGGGAAATCTTCCTCTCATTGATTTGGTCCGCCTGGATTGGACTGCGTTTAGCTTCGTCGCCTTCGTTTCGATAACGACCGGTGTCTTGTTCGGATTGGCGCCAGCGCTTGCCAGCGCGCGTGCAGATCTGAATTCTACGATCAAAGAAGGCGGGCGAAGCGCCAGCTCCGGTCGTGGTCTTGGGCGTGCCCGAGCGACCTTAGTGGTGAGTGAGATCGCGATTTCATTGATGTTGGTTTTAGGAGCAGGGTTACTCGTTCGCAGCTTTATAAATCTGCAGCGAGTGACTGGTGGATTCGCAGCACCACCACAACAACTCCTCAGCATGCTGATCTCACCGGGCGATCGGAAATACATCAGGACACCGGACGGCCTTGCCTTCTACGATGAGGTGCTGCGTCGGGCGCGCAATACGCCGGGAGTTGAACTGGCCGCAATCAGCGATTCGCTACCTCCGGATCGGGAAGGCAACGCCGACAGCTTTCAAATCGAAGGGCGAGTTCTTGCTGCAGGCGAGATGAACCCGGTTATTTCCGCCGTTACCGCGAGCTCTGATTTCTTTTCAACACTTCGCATTCCTCTGCTTCACGGGCGGTTCTTTACAGACCATGACCGTCAAGGCACGGCTCCGGTCGCGATCGTCAGCGAGGGCTTTGCGCGACGGTTTTTCCCCAATCAGGAAGCCATTGGAAAGCGAATAAAGCAGGGTGGACCGTGGATGGAGATCGTTGGAATCGTGGGTAACGTCAAGTACCGCGGACTAACATTCAATACTGACCCGGCCTACTACCTGCCGTTCCGCCAGGAGTATGGCGGGCGAATGTACCTGGTTGTGCGGTCGGCCGGCGATGCGGCTTTATTGGCTGAAACCCTGCGGCACGAGGTTCAATCCGTCGATCCGGGCACGACCCTGGCGCAAATCGGCACCATGGAACAGGCCTTGGATTTGTCCGTGTCGCGGCCCCGCTTCAACACTCTGCTGCTGTCTCTGTTTGCAGCCATTGCAATCATACTGGCGGTGGTGGGCATATACGGACTCATCGCCTATTGGGTCGCGCAACGAAAGCATGAAATCGGGGTGCGGATGGCTTTGGGAGCAGCACCGACGGAGGTAATGCGGATGGTGCTCCGACAAGGAGCATCGCTGGCGGCTGCCGGCATTGTCATCGGCCTCGGCGCCGCGATATTCCTGACGCGTTTGCTCGAGTCGATGCTATTCGGGATTGGCGTGACGGACGCGCTTACATTTGCGGCAGCGCCGGTAGCCATCATGCTAGTCGTACTACTCGCTACATTCGTTCCCGCGTTTCGGGCGACCCGAATTTCTCCAGTAGTCGCCCTTCGCTACGAGTGATCGGCTCGAGCAGTACTCACACCGTCGTGTGGACGGCGGCGTCCCGGTTCTGACCGCCGATCTTGGCGAACCTTTGCATCAGGCCCTCCCACTCCAAAGTGAGTTGGGAGCCGTTAGCCTCATATTGTTCCTTCCAACTCGCGATCATGTCCAGACACGAATGGTCGATGTAGGCAAGATTGTCGATGTGGATGAAGACGGAACTTCCCTGAGGCAGGTTCTCAAGAGCGGAAGCAAGTCTCGGCACGCTGAAGAACGTTGCGGCGCCTTCGAGATACATGTCGATTCGATTGCCCGCCCGCTCAGTCTTGATGCCCAGATAGGAAACCTTGTAAATCAGTTTGACAACCGAAAGTCCCACGCCGAGAAGGACGCCCGTCAAGAGGTCCGTAACGACGATACCGATCAAGGTTGCCGCATAAATGACCACCGGGAATCGGCCGTAGGTTGCCAGGTGGCGGATATGATTCACGTTAACCAGCTTGTAGCCGGTATAAACGAGGATCGCGCCGAGCGCCGAGGTCGGAATCATTCGCAGAACCGAACCGAGCACAGCAGTAAACGCCAACAGCCAAATGCCATGCATGATCGTCGAAGCACGCGTCTCGGCGCCGGCCTGCACGTTGGCGGAGCTTCGTACGATAACACCAGTCATCGGCAGCGCCCCGACGAAACCGCAAAGCATATTTCCAAAGCCTTGCGCCTTCAGTTCCTTGTCATAGTTCGTGCGAACTTTGCTCTGCATACGGTCGACAGCGGCGGCCGATAGCAGTGTCTCCGCGCTGGCAATGAAAGCCATGGCGAAAGCGGACAGAAGCAAGGCCGGCTGTCCGAGAACTTTTAGCGTTTCGGCGGTGGGAATGCGAATCGCATCGAACAGGTTTGCCGGAATCTCCACACGCTGAACTCCGAGATTCAGAAGTTGGGAAAGCCCTGTAGCCAGAAGGACCGCAATCAGGGCGCCGGGTACCAGCTTAAGCTTCGCCGGTCGAAACTTGTTCCAGAGAATGAGGCTTGTGATGGTGAGAATTCCGATCAGTGCCGCAAGCTCATGTCTGCTACCGTCGAGCGGAAATATTCCGGCATAGATCGCCTCCGGAATCGAGAGCAGGTTCGCGATTCCCGATTGTTTCGGCTTGTCGTCCAGCATCACGTGGAACTGGCTAGCTAAGATGAGCACTCCAATGCCGGCTAACATACCGTGAATCACTGCGGGAGACATCGCCCGAAACCATTGCCCAACTTTCAACTGACCGGCGGTCAGTTGCAGGAGACCGGAAAGCATCAAGATCGGACCGAGAGCTTCGATACCGTAGTCTCGGACCATTTCCCATACCAGCACCGCGAGTCCTGCCGCCGGTCCGCTGACTTGCAGCGGGGAACCGGCGAGAGAACCTACGACAATTCCGCCAATAATTCCGGTGATCAAGCCTAGCGCCGGAGGCACGCCCGAGGCGATTGAGATACCCATGCAAAGCGGCAGCGCAACTAAGAAGACCACCACAGAGGAAAGAATGTCGTTTGTGTATTTGCCCATTGGTAATACCTCTTTAGTCGGCCGCAATCATGGATCGGCGGCGCGGCGCCGTGATGCTCGGGTTGTATTCCTCAATGGGAATGAAACGCCCCTGATTTGGATCCCAGCAATCTACATCGCCATTGGCAATGTTGTATACCCAGCCGTGAAGTTGTACCCGACCGCTGGCCAAACGCGATGCAATGTAGGGAAAGGTCCTCAGGTGATCGAGTTGCGCGATCACGTTCTCTTCCGTCAACGCTTGCAGCAGGGCTTCCTCGGATAGGTTCTGGTAATTCTCGGTCACCACCCGGTGGGCAAGCTCACCGTGTGACAGCCAGCGTTTTACATTAGGCAGACCTTCCAGCTTTTCCGGTTTCATCAAAGCCTTCATGGCTCCGCAATCACTGTGTCCGCAAACGATTACGTGTTTCACATTTAGGACACAGACGGCATACTCAATCGTGGCCGATACGCCCCCTTGCACGTCACCATACGGCGGTACGATATTCCCGGCGTTGCGGCAAATGAAGAGATCACCAGGCTGAGTTTGGGTGATGAGTTCTGGCACTATGCGCGAATCCGCGCAGGTAATAACAAGAGCTTCCGGGTTCTGACTGTCTGCTAAGTTCTTGAAAAGATGCTTTCTGGCGGGAAATACGTCCCGCTTAAAACGAGCTACACCGTCTAAAAGACGTTCCATACGAATTCCTCCTGACACACACGAATGTTGTGCAAAATACAGCCGTTAGGCAGTCTGATGAGAACTAAATCGTGGAGAGGGAAGGGGGAGCGCGGTCGCGGACGCGAGACAATCGCGGCGCGGTGGGGCTGGAAACATTTGAGACAACGACAAGACTCTCAGTCTCAAACTGAGGCCTGTGGTCAACTACTGTGGGAGCCGCCTCGGCGACGACATGGAGCGTAACCTTCGCATCGCGCCCCGAAATGTCAAACTCGTAAGCATGCCATCGATTATGGTCGCCATCGTGATCGTCCATTCGGACGGTTCGCGCCTGACGGTTTCGCGTCGATTGAGTGCGACAGCGATGCTCGGGCGGATCTATAGCGAATGCGCCGAGCAGGAACAGTAGCAGGGATGCTACTGAGATCTGCCGGCTGCTGTGCATGGTCGCCATAGTGAATAGGGATACACTTCCGACCCGTAGAGCCTCTAGGTCGTATTACTAGAGTAGTTGCAGTAGAGTCGAGATGCAATACCCTTCATGGGGGAGATTGATGTGTACGTCGGACCCTCTACCGCAATAGTTGGATGTAAGTGGCTGAAAATACTATAGCGAGTTGACGCGGACACTTTCGGTCGTATATCATCTTATTTACGACCGATCTGGTCCGAGTACTAGGCCGGTCCGAGCACGAATGTTAAAGCTGTCCCGAAAAGCCGACTACGGATTGATCTCGCTGAAGCATATCGCGATGAAGCGTTCTTCCGCCAGCGCAAGGGAAATTGCCGAATCCTATGGCATACCGTTGCCGCTTCTCGCCAAGGTTTTGCAAAGACTGGCGCGGACGGGTTTTCTGCAATCGGAAAACGGCGCGAACGGCGGCTACCGTCTGCGGAAGCGGGCCAGCGAAATCACCGCGCTCGAAGTGATTCGAACCATTGACGGACCCGTTTTCCTGACATCGTGCGCGACAGGAACCCATCGGGAGTGTGGCGTATCGGATCGCTGTAATGTCCGGGAGCCGCTTAGAAAGATTCACGATGGCATCGAGCACCTTTTGGCGAGCCTGAGTATTGCCGACATGTGTGAAGAGTTTGCGGACGATTCGGTCCCCGCGTGCGCGACATCATCGTCGGCTGTAGTGCATATCACTGCGAATTGAAAAATATATGAAGCTGCCTATTTATCTCGACAATCACGCGACGACTCCCGTCGACCCTCGGGTGCTCGATGCGATGTTGCCCTACTTCAAGGAGCTTTTCGGCAACGCGGCGAGCCGGAACCATAGCTTCGGCTGGGAAGCAGAGGAAGCGGTGGAGAAGGCGCGGAAACAGGTTGCAAACCTGATTGGCGCCACGGCGAAAGAAATCGTTTTCACCAGCGGCGCGACCGAGTCGAATAATCTCGCGCTGAAAGGTGTGGCGCAGATGTATGCCGAAAAAGGCAACCACATCATTACGGCGGCAAGCGAGCACAAAGCGATTCTCGATACCTGTAAGCATCTTGAAAAAGAAGGCTGCCGCGTAACCTACCTGCCTCTGCAAGCAGGACGGCTTGATCGACCTCGATATGTTGAAAGAGGCGTTCACCGATAAAACGATTCTTGTCAGCATCATGTATGCGAACAATGAAATCGGAGTCGTCCAACCGATTCGCGAGATCGGAAAGATGTGCAAGGAACGGGGCGTCCTCTTCCACACCGATATGGTTCAGGCGGCTGGAAAAATCCCGGTCAACGTGATCGCCGACAATATCGATCTCGCTTCGATCTCAGGACACAAACTCTACGGCCCGAAAGGCGTCGGCGCCCTTTATGTCCGGCGGAAGAGTCCTCGTGTGCAACTCACTTCCCAAATGGACGGTGGCGGGCATGAGCGCGGAATGCGATCCGGAACCTTGAACGTGCCGTCGATCGTCGGCCTCGGAGCGGCCTGCGAGATTGCCCAGAAAGAGATGGCGGAGGAATCTGCCCGTCTGCAAGCCTTGCGCGATCGCTTGAAGGACAGGATCATGACCGAGCTTGATGAAGTGTTCATCAACGGTTCCTGGGAACACCGGTTGCCGCACAACCTCAACATCAGCTTTGCTTATGTCGAGGGTGAATCGATGTTGATGGGCATTAATGATATTGCTGTTTCGAGTGGCTCGGCCTGCACTTCGGCCACGCTCGAACCTAGCTACGTGCTTAAGGCGCTTGGCTTAGGAGATGATCTCGCGCATTCTTCCATTCGTTTCGGTATCGGTCGTTTCAACACGCAGGAAGAGGTCGATTACACTGCTGCTCGCATAATCGAAGTAGTCAAAAAGCTTCGCGAACTGTCGCCACTCTATGAAATGGCGAAAGAAGGCATCGATCTTACGAAAGTCCAATGGACCGCCCACTAAGGGTCTTTACCCGGAGGAAAGGAATTCATCATGGCGTATTCAGATAAAGTTCTCGATCATTACAACAATCCCCGGAACGTCGGGTCTATGGATAAAACCAACCCGGACGTCGGTACCGGCATGGTCGGCGCGCCCGAATGCGGCGACGTAATGAAGCTGCAGGTGAAGGTCAATCCGGTCACCGGCATTATCGAAGATGCGAAGTTTAAGACTTTCGGTTGCGGCAGCGCGATCGCGAGTTCGTCCCTCGCTACCGAAATGCTGAAGGGCAAGACGGTTGACGAAGCGCTCGAAATCAAGAACACCGCTATCGTTAACGAACTCAGCTTGCCACCGGTAAAGATTCACTGCTCGGTCCTGGCGGAAGACGCGATCAAAGCCGCCATCACCGATTACAAGACCAAGAAGCAGAGTTCTGCAAAGCCGGAGACTGTTGGCGCTTGAACGGCATCCAACAGACTGAGGGAGCGGTTGACGCTCCCGTTGTTTCAAGATGATCACCGTAACTCCCAAAGCGGTCCAGAAGATACGTGACGCCTTCGCCAAGCAAGGTGTGAGCGGCGGAGGACTGCGCCTCGGTGTGCTGGGCGGGGGATGTTCGGGATTAAGTTATCAATTCAAGTACGATCCAAAGCCACGCGCGACGGACAACGTCTTCACGTTCGAAGACGACGTGCAAGTCTATGTCGATCCGAAAAGCATGGTGTTTCTTGAGGGGATGACGCTCGATTGGAAGGATTCGCTGCTTCAATCGGGCTTCGCCTTCGAGAATCCCCACGCTAAGAAAAGCTGTGGCTGCGGGACGTCGTTCACCGCGTAATGCCGGGTGTATCCTCTTCGCAGGACTACTTCAGCCTTTTTGGTTTGCCGCAGCGGCTGTCGCTTGATGTTTCGGATCTGCAATCGCGCTTCTATTCGCTAAGCCGCCAGTTTCACCCGGACCGTTTCGCGAGGAGCAGCGCAGCCGAGCAGCAGGATGCCCTCGACAAGACTGCTCTGCTGAACGATGCGTATCGCATCTTGCGTGATCCGATCCAGCGAGCCGAGTATTTGCTCTCACAGTCAGGTTTCGATATCGGCGAGCAAAGATCGAAAGATGTTCCGCCGGAACTTCTCGAAGAAGTATTCGAGTTGAACATGCTACTCGAAGAGACGCCGGATCGAGCCGAACTCGAAGAGGCGCGTGGTAAGTTTCAGCACATGCAGGACGAGACGGACGATGAGATCAAAAGCCTCTTCGAAAGGTACGATGCGACAGAAGATCGTGTTGTCCTACAGTCCATACGCGGCGTTCTAAACCGTCGCCGGTATATACAGAATCTCGTGCGAGACGTTGAAAAAGCGCTCGCCTGAAGCGCAATGTCGACATTTCAGATTGATTTCGGTGAACAGAAGAGCCCCGTCGTGGGCATCGATCTCGGGACCACGAACAGCCTCGTCGCGGTTATGGGTCCTACCGGACAACCAGAGGTAATCGCGGGCCCTGATGGCTCGAAGATCGTACCGTCCGTAGTATCTATTAGTGAAACTGGGCAAGTTTTGGTTGGGTCGGCTGCTCGAGACGCGCTGTTGACGCATGCCGATCGCACCGTGTATTCCACCAAGCGTCTCATGGGCCGTGGATCGGCCGACGTTCAGGACGAACTTAGTTTAATCCCCTTTCAAATTGCGGAAGGCTCGGAATCCGTGTTGCAACTACGGGTTGCCGACCGCATACTCACGCCGCCACAGATCGCAGCCGAAGTGCTGAAGCACCTTAAAGCCAACGCCGAACTGCACCTTGGGTCAGGAAGTCACTCAAGCCGTCATTACGGTTCCCGCTTACTTCAACGACGCGCAACGCCAGGCGACGAAGGACGCCGGCCGTATCGCCGGGCTCGAAGTATTGCGTCTGGTCAACGAGCCTACTGCCGCATCGCTCGCCTATGGCCTCGACAAAAGGAAAGAGGGCATCGTAGCCGTTTACGACTTTGGTGGCGGAACGTTCGACATCTCTATCCTCAAGCTTCACGACGGCATCTTTGAAGTGCTTGCTACCCGAGGAGATACACATCTCGGTGGAGACGATATTGACGACCTGCTCATCCGTGTCGCGCTCGAAGATGTCGGCTCCGAGTGGTTGGAGGATATCTCCAAGACTTCGGAAGTGTTCCAACTCCTGCGTCGTGCGGTCATTCGCGCTAAAGAAGAGTTGTCGTTCCTGCCGACGGCATTCATCGATCTTGAATATCGAGACAAACACTACCGCAGAGAACTACCGCGGGATCTCTTTGACCAACTCATCACGCCGATCATCGATCGCACCCTGGCTCCTTGCCGTGAGTGTTTGAAAGACGCAGGTGTAGACGTCGCCGACATCGCGGAAGTGGTTCTGGTTGGGGGATCGACGCGCATACCGCTCGTTCGCAAAGCTGTCGAAAACCTGTTCCGCGCCCGACCGCATACCGAACTGAACCCGGATGAAGTGGTTGCGGTCGGCGCGGCGGTTCAGGCCGGGATCTTGTCAGGAGACGTGACGGACACTCTGTTGCTCGATGTGACACCTTTGTCTCTCGGCATCGAGACGATGGGTGGCGTTGTCTCAAAGCTTGTCCATCGCAACTCAACCATTCCGGCAAGCGCAACGGAACAGTTCACTACCGCAGTGGACGGGCAGCGCAATGTTCTGATTCATGTCGTCCAGGGGGAACGGGAGTTGGTGAAGGACTGCCGCAGTCTTGCCCGGTTCGATCTGAAGGACATCGACCCAGTCCCCGCTGGCATGGCTCGTATCGAAGTTCGATTCCTGATCGATGCCAACGGCATTCTCAATGTCACGGCAAAAGACGTGCGCACTGGGAGAGAACAGAGCGTCGATGTGAAGCCCTCGTACGGATTGAGTGACGAGCAGGTTGAAGCGATGATCCGTGAATCCTACGAGCGCGCGGAAGACGACTTCCGGGAACGGCAAGTGCGTGAGGCCCGAGTTGAAGCCGACTCGATTCTGGCGGCGACCGAAAAGGCGAAAGCCAATGACGCCTGGTTCAGTCTCAGCGAAGAAGAGCGGCAGATTATCGACATAGCGATCAATAAGCTCCTCGTCGCTTACAACTCAGACGATCACACTCTGATCCGCGAGCACATCGACAATCTGAATGCCGCCACGGTCAAGCTGGCTGAGAATATGATGAATACGGCCGTGCGAGGCGCGCTGAAAGGAACCAAGATCGAATGACCTGGGAAGATGCCGAAGATATTGGGATTGAGTTAAGCGAGAAGTTTCCCGACATGGATCCCCTGACGGTGCGCTTTACCGATCTTCACAAACAGGTCACCGAGCTTAAAGGTTTCACAGGAGACCCTTCGCAATCGACCGAAGGGAAGCTCGAAGCGATTCAAATGGCCTGGTACGAGGAATGGAAAGATAAACAGTAATGCTTCGGCGTCGGTTTCTTTCCACTTTGGCGTTGGCTGCTGCCGGTCCCTTGGCCGCCCAAGTACGAAAGAATCGCCATGTCATCCTGATCAGCATCGATGGCTTTGCGGCTTATGCGCTCAATGATCCGGGACTTCCGCTGCCGACTATCCGCCGTCTCGCTCGAGACGGAGCCGCAGCCGACAGCATGCAGACCGTTAATCCCTCGGTTACCTGGCCGAATCACACTTCCATGGTGACCGGCGTGACACCGGCTCGCCACGGATTGCTCTACAACGGGATGCCCGTGCGCCAGGGCGAAGGCAAGCCGCTCAAAGTCGAACCGTGGGTTCCGAAAGAAACTCTGGTCCTGGCGCCCACCGTTTACGATTTGGCGCATCAGGCCGGATTGACGACTGCCGAGATCGACTGGGTCGCGATTCATCAGGCAAAGACCATCACTTGGTCATTTGCTGAACGTCCCTTGTTGACGGATGCGATTCCCCGGGAAATGATCGCTGCCGGTCTGGTTACCGAAGCTGAGATCCGCGACTTTGCAAAGGCAGACATCGTTCTTCGAGACGAAATTTGGACTCAGGCGGCGGTCCATATCCTGAAGAAACACAAGCCGAATCTGATGTTGTTTCATCTGCTGGCGACCGATAGTTCGCAGCATCGGTATGGCGCTCGCAGCTTGGGTGGCAGGACTGCCTTAGCTCTTGCCGACGCTCGCATAAAGCAGATTGTGGACACTGTGGGTGATCGCGCCACGATTATCATCGTTTCCGATCACGGCTTTAAGACCTACGACAAGGTGATTCAAGCTAACGCCTTTCTTGCGGCCAAAGGTCTTCAGGAGGATGTCTGGGTCATCCCCGAAGGCGGTAGCGCGATGGTCTACATCACCAGATCGGCAAAGAAGTCCGAGCTTGGACCGAAGCTTCGCTCGGATCTGGCCGGCATTCCCGGAGTAAAAGCGGTCATCGAACCGTCCAGCTTCGACCAGCATGGCTTCCCACCACCGAATGATCGAATGGCGGATCTCGTCCTGTTAGCCGAAGATGGCTACTCGTTTGGGGGAGCTGCGAAAGGCGAGACCGTGACCAACATCCCGGCCGGATCGACACCCGGAGCCCACGGATACGTCAGCACCGATCCCGACATGAATGCCGTCTTCGTCGCATGGGGAGCCGGAATTAAGCGCGGAGCCCGCTTGGGTTCGGTTCGTAATCTGGACGTGGCTCCGACGATCGCCAAGCTATTGGGCTTAGAAATGAAGAACATACAGGGTCGCGCGCTCACGGAAGCTCTTCAATAAAGCTCCGTGCTACACTGAGAAGGTTCGTTAATCCCCTCGGAAAGTCCGAAATAATGCCTAAGTTAAAGACACATAAGGGTGCGTCCAAAAGGTTCAGGAAGACCGGCACTGGCAAGATTGTTCGTAATCATGCGTTTGGCCGTCATATTCTGACCTCGAAAGCGCGCTCGCGTAAACGTAAGCTGAACCAGAGTGTCGTCGCCGATCCGGCCGACCAGGCGAAGCTGAAGGAGATGCTGCCCTACTAAGGCGGCATCCGCTTCGTTTTCAGATATGGAGTGCGGCCGGGCTCATTCGCACGTGCCTGTTTCCGCCTCGTTTTAAATATATAAGGAGAAAACGTGCCTAGAGTAAAAAGAGGAACTAAGCGCAGGGCAAATCGTAAGAAAACCCTGGCGCTCGCCCAAGGATTTTTTCTAACCAAGAGCAAGCTTTATCGTTCCGCTCAGGAAGCGGTCGAACGCTCGCTCCGTCATGGCTACATTGGCCGCAAGCACAAGAAGCGCGATTTCCGCTCGCTTTGGATTGTCCGCATCAACGCCGCCTGCCGCACTGCCGGGATCTCATACAGCAAGTTTATGGACGGCCTGAAGAAGGCCGGAATCGATCTGAACCGGAAGGTTCTGGCCGATATCGCCGCCAGCGACGAAACTGCTTTCCGCTCTCTTGTCGACCGCGCAAAGGCTGCCGTTCCAGCGAAAGTACAATAACTGATCGGAAGCGGTACTGAGTATGGCTACCCCTACGACAACCCGAATCGAAGATACCGATGCGCTCCAGAATTTGGAGGAGCGCATTCTCCGAGCCGTCGATCTTGTCGCGCACCTGCGACAGGAAAAGGATGCGGCGGTGAAGGCAAGTGATGAACTGAAAGCCGAAAACACCCGGCTTTCCGAAGAGCTGGAAGCATTGAAATCGGAACGCAAGCAGGTTCGCGGACGCATTGAAAAGCTTCTGGGACAGATGGATACACTGGCCAGTTAACTCCCGAGATGGACACGCCCGAGAAACGCCCCGTTCGCGTGTCCATTCTCAACCAAACCTTCACCCTTCTGGTGTCGGGCGATACCACAGACATTGAAAAAGCAGCCGTCGAAGTCGAAGAACTGACGCAAGCGATCGCGCGATCTGGCAACATGGACTCGCTGCGTATAGCAACGCTTGCTTGCCTTCATTTGCAGGATCGCGTATTAACACTCGAACGCGAGTTCAAGCAACTCCGCAGCCGAGTCGAGGACACATCCCGCGAGTTCTCGCTGCTGCTGGATGATGTGCTCGAGAAGTAGTCCGCTATGACGGCAATTCGCTGTCAGGAAACTGCACCGCGGCACCACCAGTCAAACCCCTGGGACCGGGCTTAAGCTTCGCCGGCACCGGCGCGTCGCCAAGTTCGTTATTTAGAAGATCGAGGCTATCGGGTTCGTCGAATCTCCCACTTGGCAACGAATATAGGCGGGCTTTCAAAGTGTCCAGCAGTGTCTTCGAGGTCATCAGATCGGGTAGCCGCGATTCCAGATCCTGGACGACGCTCGTCAGATAGCCGTGTAGCCACACGCGACTGTCCCGGTCGTGATCATCGAGCAAGTCCAACTGCTTGCGAAGTTGCTCAGCGGCGTGGAATAACTTCCCGTTCATCATTCCATTTTTCCACCATTTCGCTCAGAACATTCGCTCCTGACGTCTTAACGTCCCAAACGATCCGATGTTCGCTATCGCAAACGCTACTCGGAACTGATTCTCGTCTCGAGTACCTACGTTGAAGCGGCGGTATTGAATGCTATAGCCGCAGCAGTCCGTGTTGTAGGAAAACTGCGACTGCATGTGTTGCAGGATTCCTAGCCGATAGTCGTACACGACATACGCCCGCGCGCTGAATCCCTTTGCATTCTCGAGCCCATAGCCGACATTGCCGTAGATCTGGTTCGCGCTCGGACTCAGAACCGGATGACTTCGAACCTGATTGTGGCCAATTGAAGTGAAGATATTGTTCTTAAAACGCTTGTCGCCAATCAGACTCGTATTGGTGACATGCCCGCGTTTGGGATCGTAGTCTGCATGCCACTGCAAGACTACTCCGGCAAACGATCGTACGCGCAACACCGAAGATATTGGCGAATAGTGACGTGCTTGGTCGAGGAATGCATATCCGGTCAATGTCGCTGAGCTGAGCAGCACGTTGCGCGTTCCATTCACGATGGCTCCGCCGAATGTCGGGTTAAAGTACCGGCGATGTGCCACCGACCAACTGAGAGATTCCTGCACCCGCCCATCGCTCTCTTTTTTGAGAATCCGGTTGGTTAGGGAAATCTCGAGTTCGTTCGTGTCCGACAGCAATTCCGTTTCATCGAATCGAATCAATTGTTGAAAGTTGTCGATGCCCGTGACGTACCGATAACCGGCGCGGGGCTCGATCACGTGTTTGCGCTTACCGCTGTACACGCGAGCGAGCGAGGGTAAGATCAACTCGGTAGAGAACTCGCGCGAACTCCTTTGGACTCCTGCGCCTGTGAATTGGTGGTTGTTACCGAGGCTGCTGCCGTAGTGTGTCTCTCGAATGGAAAATGACGGGATCAAGTGAATGTCCTTCCAGCGCAGCGCGGTGCTTACGCTAGGTTCAAAGTCCAGCCGGTCTACGAATTGCGCTGTCGATATCCCCAATTCGCTACGCCGCAAAAATGATGCGCTGCTATTTAGAGAGACCCAGACCGGGAGGATACGCTCGGAAATCTGACGGTCCCGACTGCGAAACTCGAGCGAGGGCATTCTCCGCAATGACACTTTGTCATTCGGAGCCGTGCTCAGAAAGTTCTCTACGCGCCATGCGGCGATGTCGAGTGAAAACGAGTCCCAGTACTTCGACACGTGGGCGGAAGTGTGGACCTCAGAGAAAATCGCCTCGTAGAAAGAGTCGGTGAAGGATTGCCGGAAATTAAACGAGCTCAGATAATTTACGTCCGCGCGAGCAATCCATCCGCCCTTCAAATCCGACTTGCCGTCGAAGGTCATCAGATAACCGCTTGCGGGAGGCAGACGCTGGCCATCGACTAACTGCCCTTTGTCTTTGATGCCGTAGAAGAGAAAGTTGAAGTCGGTCGCCGCATTCGGTTTTCCGCGAAAGTCGACATGGTGGACAAGCCCGCGCTCTGAGAAGTATTGTCCGCGATAGGTTGCGTCATACGAGCGATTGATCGCCCAATAATAGGCTCCGGCGAACATCTTGCCGCGCGTCGACGAGAGTCCGATCTGTGGAGTGAGAAAGCCGCTCTTGCGAGGCGCTCGTTCAAGCGACTTGTAAAACACGGGCGTGTAGAAAATCGGGACCCCTCGAACGAAGAAGGTGCTCTTTCGCGCGATGGCCCGTTGGCCGGGAATAATATCGAACGCGTTTCCACGCAGCCTCCACCACGGCTTGGGCAGCTTGCAGTTTGTGACGAACCCTTCATGAAGGATGTAGCGGTCTTTTAACCGTTCAGCCCATTTCCCCTCGAAGGAAAAGGGGTTATTGGTCGTGAGGATGCCCGGCGCAGCTTCGATCTTCGCCGGAGCTGACCCGCGGACGTTGTAGTACTTTCCAGTCTCTTCCTTCAGGTTATATTCGACCTTCTCGGCTTCGATGTGCTCGCCGCCCGCGAAGTGATCGAATCGTACGTTGCCACGAGCTTCCGCGTATCCCTTCTCAGCGTCGTAATCAATCTCGTCGGCCTTGAGAATCATCTCCGTGGTCTCGACTACCGCAGCGCCGCGCAGCTTGTGAAAGGCGCCCTCGGATTCCTGGGTTGCCGCCTTCACGAAGACCTCGTCTTGTGCTGGCCCCCCTGGTCTAGCAACCGGTACGGCCGCTTGTTGGCAAAGACCAGGCGAAGACAGGAGCAAAGCAACAAAAAGTCCGTGACATTTCCACCCGAAAATGTTATGAAGAGGCTGGAGAACTATAGCTCGCTTTAATGGCGGTCGCTTCAATGGTTGACCGTAGCATGAGCGTGGAGGTAGCCGCAACATCGTGGAAGCAAGAATGACTTGTCAGTACTGCCGAGCACAAAACGATATCGACGCGCATCGCTGCAATCGGTGTGGACGCCGAACGATGGATCGCATCCCAGTTCAGATGACGGCGGCCGTTCCCGATCTGGAGACGGTCGAGATGCCATCGCCCGCTCCAGCGCCTCTCCGACCGCAACTGGTCACTGAACCTCCACCGAAACGGCCGTCACAACCCGGCTCGCCAACGTATCAGGCTAATTTGTTTGGACCTGTTGAAGCGCAGCGTCCGCAGTCGGACATAACCGCGCCTCCGAAGAAGTCTCCACCTCGTCCGCGCCGGGACTACTCGCGTCAGCAGTCGCTGGATTTCCAGGACACGCGCATTCTTAGGACATCCGTTGAAGCTTCCGTTTATTGCGGCGCTCCGGTTGCAGTATCGACCCATCGCGCGATGGCGGCAGCAGTTGACAGCGTTTTAGCGATCGGAGCCCTTGCTCTATTTGTTGCAACTCTTCGGCTGGCGGGAGCAGATATTGTTTTCACCAAGCAAACCATTCCGATTTATTTAGTGGCTGCTGCTGTCATCATGCTCTTTTATCGAGTGCTGTTTTGCATTGCGAACCGCGACACGCCAGGGATTGAATGGACGGGGCTGCAAGTGCTCGACTTCGATGGCCGCAGTCCTACACGCCGCCAGCGCTGGCTTCGACTGGTGGGTGGATTTGTCGGCTCCATTGCTGCTGGAATCGGTCTGATTTGGGCGATCTTCGACGAAGAGCGCCTCACCTGGCACGATTACATGTCGAAGACATTTCCTACACCTCGCTTTCTCTAACGTTCTCGACATCTTGGATGTGATCGTATGATGTTTACGTGAGCATCCACCTAGACGAGAAAAATCTCCTTGCCTCCCGAGTCGGCAAACTGCACGGCGTCACATCTGACGAGATCAATAGCGCGACTCCCGCTGCGCTGGAGGCGCTAAGCAGCTTCAAGAAATCGAGTGAACAGGGGCACTACGGTTTTCCGCAGTTGCCTCTGCAGACCTCGACGATCCGATCGATAAGCGATTACGCGAAGACATTGCGTGGTAGCTTCGACACGGTTTGCGTGGTGGGTATTGGAGGGAGCGCTCTCGGCGCCTGGGCTCTGGACTGCGCAATGCACGGACCCCATCCGATACAGGCGAAGACTCACCCGCGACTTGTCGTTCTCGATAATGTGGATCCGGTGTTTACAGACACCGCGCTGGCGTCGATGAATCCCAAGAAAACTCACGTGGTTGTCATCGCGAAATCGGGTTCTACTGCGGAGACGATCGCAACGTTTCTTATCGTCCAGGACTGGCTCACATCCAAGCTCGGTAAGAAAGCGGCACAGCACATCTCGGTTGTCACCTCGGAGGGCCGCGGCGATCTGAAGAAGCTCGCTACTCAGGAGAAGTACACGACGTTCCACCTCCCTGAGAACGTTGGAGGGCGATTCAGCGTCTTGTCTGCGGTTGGTCTCCTGCCTGCAGCTCTGATCGACATCGATATCAGGAAAGTAACGAAGGGCGCTGCCGCGATGACGAATCAGTCCTGGCAGTCGAACCTCCAGCAGAATGTTGCCTTACGCTCGGCCTTACTGCATTACCTGATCCTTACCAAGCGCAATAAGACGATCCAGGTGGCATTTCCTTATTCGAACCAACTGTGGGGAACCGCGTTCTGGTTCCGGCAACTTTGGGCGGAATCGCTTGGTAAGGCGAAGAATCGCAAGGGCGAGGTGATCAATGTCGGTCAGACTCCTATCGCAGCCTTAGGCACGACCGACCAGCACTCACAGGTTCAGTTATACATGGAAGGTCCGAACGACAAAGTGTTCACGTTCTGGGCGGTTAAGAAGTTCGCTAGCCAAGGGAAAATACCCAAGACCAAAACCGGCTTTGAGAGCTTCGATTACCTGACCGGCCAATCCCTCGCCAAACTCATCGATGCTGAGCAGCGTTCGACGGCGGCTGCGTTGACGGAGAACAATCGCCCCAACTGCACGGTTACGCTTGATCGCATCGATGAGGAGCATATCGGGGCTTTCCTGCAGATGATGGAGTTCGAAACTGCTTTTATGGGCGAACTTCTGAACATCGATGCATTCGATCAGGAAGGCGTCGAACTCGGCAAGAAGTTCACGTTCGGTCTGATGGGCCGAGCAGGATACGACGAATTTCGTGCGCGCGTGGGCTCATAGCCGTTTCAGCCCACAATCACTGAGACATCGATCAGGTACATCTGTCTGCCGTTCTTGCCGTGCGGCGAATCGATGATAATCTTCTTCCCATCGGGACTGACTCGCGGTGTTGTGTCGCACCTCCAGAAGCCTGTGTATTCGGGAGGCGAGTAGAAGCTACCGAGGGGATGGCGCGTCTTCGTCTTGGTGTCATACAAGTACGAATGCTGCAATCGCTGTTCGTCAGGGGACGTATCGCAGACTACCCAGCGGCCATCGCGAAAAAAAGAAGGGTGTCCGTTCTTAGGCATAGCCTCCGGCGCGAATAACTCGACGGACGCATCGGGCTCGTTCATCTGGTAGAACGCCGCGCCATGCGATGGATGATCCATCCACACGAGCAGGGTCTTGGCATCTCTCCAGACGTAGTGCGATGTCTTTCCATATGGATCGAGGACCCTTACTTTCTTGCCGTCCGCGTCGGCGCTTAGCATGCGAGTCGCAAAGCCTTTTCCTTCCGCTTCTCCACGCCAGCGTTGGAAGAAGATGAACCGTTTACCATCCGGCGCAAATAACAGATGGTCGAAGTAGTGCTTCGCGTGCTTCGAGTATCCGTTTGGCCGAGGGATGGCCACCACGTCGGCGAGAGAAAGAATCAACTCGTGCTTACCGCTTTGCAGATCCATGCGCCAGATCCCGCCCTTCTCTGGCGCAAGTTCGCTGCTATAAGGATCATCCAGTCCGACATAGCCGGTCTCTGGCCGCATTGCAAACGATCTCCGAAAGTCATTTACGATTCCCCATCTGGCATCCGGCGAGACACAGTAGATCGGCATCGGCAGGGTGCGCTTTTTCCCCGTACGCACATTCAGAATGTGTGAGACCAACTGGTTGTCGACACGATCGTTGTAAATCACCTCTGTCTTTGAGCCGGGCAGCCACTGCAGCATGCAGCCCTGATGCCAACTCCACACATGACCGACGGCGAGCTCGGTCCACCGATCGCCGTCACCGATATCGACCATGCCGAGCCGCACATGATCATCGGCTGTCGGTAGCCGGTGTTCGATGGTTCCCTCCATTCCAAGGGCGTAGCGGCTCGAAGGATCGAACTGGAGTTTGTCGTAATAGCCGAACCAGTGGAAGCCGGGACCTTTGGTAATCGGCCGCACAGGCGGTAGCGCAGCACTCGAGAGAGGCGCGGCCAGGACGGAGGAAATAAAGGCTCTGCGATCCAACATTCCCATATATTATGACCGCTGCCCTTAGGCGGTATCGGAAACTCTTAAGACCCGCGAGACGTCTTGTTACAATTCGAGTGCCGCGTTGGCGGCCGACGGTTAAGGAGGATCGCATGGCCTCTGTGCCTGTTCCGTATGATCTGCCACGAACGCTCGGTGAACTTCGCCGCAGCCGCTTCTCCCCCGAGCGCTATGCGCAACGAACAGTTAAGGATGAGATTCGAGACAACCTGATCTGCAGGTTGCAGCGCAAGGAACCGCTGTTTCCGGGAGTGGTCGGATTTGAGGAAACTGTTGCGCCTCAGGTTGTGAACGCCATTCTGTCGCGTCACAACTTTATTCTTCTGGGCCTTCGTGGTCAGGCAAAGACGAAATTGATTCGCCTTTTGACGACGCTGCTGGACGAGTATCTCCCCTTTATTGAGGGCTCGGAAATCCGTGACAACCCCTATCATCCAATCAGCAGATTCGGACGAGAGCTGCTGGCTGAGAAAGGCGACTCCACACCCATCGACTTTCTGACGCGGGACGAGCGTTATGTCGAGAAGCTGGCGACACCGGACGTTACGATCGCCGACATGATTGGCGATATCGATCCGATCAAAGCTGCCCGCCGCGGCCACAATATCAGCGACGAACTCACAATTCACTATGGGTTGCTACCCCGCGCGAATCGAGGAATTTTCGCAGTAAACGAACTCCCGGACCTGGCGGGGAAGATCCAAGTCGGATTGTTCAATATTATGCAGGAAGGCGACGTTCAAATTAAGGGATATCCCGTGCGACTACCGCTCGATCTCCTGCTCGTCTTCACCGCGAATCCTGAGGACTATACTGCCCGGGGAAAAATCATAACGCCATTGAAGGATCGTATCGGCAGTGAAATTCGGACGCATTATCCGCTGACCGTCGAACACGGTATAGCAATTACCGAGCAGGAGTCATGGACGACCCGCCGCTCCCCGGTTAAGGTCGACGTACCTGACTTCTTGCGCGAGGTGATTGAGAGCATCGCTTTTTTGGCGCGTGATGACAAACGCGTCGACAAGCGATCGGGCGTATCCCAGCGGCTTCCGATCACCGTTCTCGAGAATGTGACCTCAAACGCTGAGCGCCGGGCTTTACGTTCCGGAGAGGCGGAAGCGAGCGCGCGTGTACTCGATATCTATGCGGCGCTGCCCTCGATCACGGGAAAGCTCGAACTCGAATATGAAGGGGAGTTGAAGGGCGGGGAAGCGATTGCTCGCGAGATTATCCGCGCCGCGATTGGCAAGGTGTACAGTACGTACTTTGAAGGCGCGAATGTGTCTCAAATTATTCAGTGGTTCGACATGGGAGGTTCGATCCGCCTGGATGAAAATCTGCCTTCCGCCGATGTCATCGGTCAACTGAACGGTATTCAGGGTCTGCTCGAAAAAGCGGGGCAGCTTGGTCTTGGAACTAACGAGAGTGACGCAGTGCGAGTATCGGCCGCCGAATTCGTATTAGAAGGACTCTACGCGCACAGGCGTATTTCTCGCAGCGAGGAGCGGGAGTTCACCGCGGGCGAACGAAAACGCGAAGCAACAACGCCCGAGGAGACGCGCAGGTCGCGGCGGCAATATCAGTGAAGTGGATCAGCTATTCGCGCTACACCGGTGAGGACTTCGGCATCTCCGCCGAAGATCTCATGCGCGCTCTTTCCGACTTCTTTCTTCGTAGCGGATTTGAATCGCAGTACATGCAATTCAATGAAATGGACCCAAATTCGCTCGAACGATTGAAGGAAGCGATCGAGCAGGCGCTACGTAGCGGTGAGTTGTTCGACCCCGAACAAGCTGAGCAGATGTCACAGGAACTCGAGAGCATGTCCGATCAGGAGTTTCAAAAGCTGGTCGAACGCATGGTCCAGAAACTGGCCGACGAGAACTACATCAACGCAGAGCAGCAACCGGGACAGCAGGGTCGGAACGGCGAGCCAAAGAGTGTGAAATTTGAGGTCACCGACAAATCTGTCGACTTTCTGGGGTTTAAAACACTGAAGGACCTGATGGCCGGCCTCGGCCGGTCGAGCTTTGGCGCTCACGATACACGAGAGATGTCGACGGGTGTTGAGACGAGTGGCTCATCGAAGCTGTATGAGTTCGGCGATACGTTGAATCTGGATGTCAGCGAAACGTTGTTTTCAGCGTTGAAGCGCGAGGGTTTGGGATTGCCGCTCAACCTCGAGTACTCCGATCTTCATGTTCACCAGTCGGAGTACCAAAGCTCGTGCGCCACGGTATTGATGCTCGATTGCAGCCACAGCATGATCCTCTATGGCGAGGATCGATTCACGCCGGCAAAAAAGGTCGCTCTTGCCTTAGCGCATTTGATCCGGACGCAATATCCGGGAGATAGCTTGCGTCTGGTGTTGTTCCATGATTCTGCCGAAGAACTCCGTCTTGGAGATCTGGCGCGCGCACAAGTCGGACCGTACTATACGAATACCTGTGACGGACTTCGTCTTGCGCAGCGGTTGCTCTCGCAGGAGAAAAAAGACATGAAGCAGATCATCATGATCACCGATGGCAAGCCATCGTGTCTGACGCTTGATGATGGCCGTGTCTATAGAAATGCTTTTGGGCTGGACCCCTTGGTTATCAGCAAGACGCTCGAAGAAGTCGGGCGCTGCAAGAAGCAGGGAATTCTCATCAACACATTCATGCTGGCGAGCGACTATGGCTTGGTACAGTTCGTCCAGAAAGTCACCGAGCTGTGCCGTGGAAAAGCATATTTCACGACACCGGTGAATCTCGGGCAGTATTTGCTGATGGACTACATGAATCGCAAGACGCGAACGATTCATTAGAGTCGTCGGATTCCGTCGCCTTCCCTATCAAAACTGATAGTCCCTATCTCCACTGATAGCTAACCTCCGTTCTTTTCGGCTAACAAGTCTAATATTTACAAGCACTTAGCGTTTGGCTGAGATCGTGCCTTAGTGATAGCCATCATGAAGACGATCATCAGAGCGAGCATCTGTTTAGCGGTAGCGATCAGCGTTAACGCAACCAATCTCACCAACGATCAAATTGAATCGTTCCTTCGCGAAGCACGCATCGTGGGCACGAAAAAGCTGTCGATGGGCGTGACCAACTCCAGCAAGGCTTCCATGGACGACGGTGTCATCCAGCACGACGCTCATGTTCAAACGATCGACGAGTTCAAGCAGAGGTTCGAATCGGCTCGGGGGACCGAGATCAACTTCCGCGACAGCTACAAGTACAACGTTGCCGCCTACGAACTGGCCAAGATGCTCGATCTGAACATGGTTCCTCCGTCGGTTGAGCGTAAAGCGACCGGAGCAATGGCTGCTGTCACCTGGTGGGTAGACGATGCGGCAATGACAGAGTTGACGCGCTACAAGGAAAAGCTGTCCGCGCCGGACTCCACTGACTGGAACAAGCAGATGAACAACGTCCGCGTATTCGATCAGTTGATTTACAACACAGATCGCAATCTCGGCAATCTGGTAATCACGAAGGATTGGAAAATCTGGATGATCGACCACACTCGGGCATTTCGAATGGCGAAGAACTGCCCAAACACGAAGCTGATGCGCCAGGTCGATCGAAATCTGCTCCAGAGTCTGCGTAACCTGAACAAAGACGACCTCACTGCCAGGCTGAACAAATACCTCACAAAAATGGAGATCGAGGGAATACTTGCTCGTCGCGACCAGATCGTAAGCTTCTTCGATCAACAGATCGCGGCAAATGGTGAGCCGGCGATCGTATTTGAATCACCGCGCCGCTGATCGTCTTACACCCAGGGTTCGAATGAGTCGATGGAGATTATTCGCGTGAATCCCAAGCTGCCTCGCCGCTTCCGTGTAGTTGCCGTTAGCAGAATCGAGAGCAGTAATGATAATCCGGCGCTTCGCGTCATTCACGAGTTCATGAAACTCGCCCGAAGCGCCTGTCGAAGGGATCGATTCCAGGAGCGATTCCGGCAAGTCCTCCCGCATGATCGTCGGGCCGGATCCTAGAACAATTGCCCGCTCGACCACATTCTGCAGTTCCCGTACATTTCCCGGCCAATCATGATTTTTGAGCGTCTCAAGCGCATTTTTGGCGAAACCTGTAATTTTCCGTCCTGCATGTTCTCCCAACTTCTCAAGAAAATACTGCGCTAACACGGGAATATCGTCGCGCCGGTCACGTAGCGCAGGCATTCCAATCGAGACGACATTCAATCGGTAGAACAAATCCTGGCGAAACGCGCCGTTTCGGACCATCTCTGCGAGATCACGATTCGTGGCGGCAAGCAGACGGATATCGATCCGGATGACCTTCGTGGATCCAACCCGTTCAAACTCGCGCTCTTGCAGGACGCGCAACAGCTTAGCTTGTAACGCCGGCGCGAGTTCGCCGATCTCGTCCAGAAACAGCGTTCCATGATCGGCCTCCTCAAGTTTGCCCTTCTTTTGGGTAATAGCGCCAGTGAAAGCGCCCTTTTCATGTCCGAATAACTCACTCTCAATCAGTGACTCGGACAGAGCAGCGCAGTTAATCGCAATGAAAGGCTTGCCGGACCGAGGACTGTTCCGGTGTAGCGCCCTCGCCACAAGTTCTTTGCCCGTGCCGCTCTCTCCAGTAATTAAGACTGTCGATGCTGAGGGCGCAACTTTCCAAACGAATTTTTGAACAGCCTGCATTGCCGGACTCGCTCCAACCAGGTCGCTTCCGGCGCTGATATAGTCCTGCAACCTTCGGTTCTCTGCTTCGAGCGCTTCGAGCTGTAGCAAGGTTTCGAGTCCACCGGCGACAACTCCGCCGATGCCCGTAAGTAATTCGAGATCGTCCTTCGATAAGGCGGAAGAAGGATTCTCGGTCGAGGCGCCGATGACGCCAAGAGTCCGGCCACAAGCGACAAGGGGAACGGCAGCAACTGCTTTTATTCGGGATGCCACCATGCTATCGGTCACGTTGATTGACTGCTCTGCCAGCACGTCGTTGCTTAAGACCGAAACACGGTCAGATAGAACTTTGCGAATGATGCCCCGAGGGAACCGTATCTGTTGATTGGGGCGACGGGTCCAGGCAAACTGGCGCCAATCCTCCTCGCGGTCTAAATCCTCGGCGAGGAGGATTACCACGACCTGCGCGGGAACGGCTCCAGCAATGACGGACAGGAGCCCTTCGGCAAACGCCCCCAAGTTTTGCGCCGAGGACATTAACTCTCCGGCCTTGAGCAGAGATTGGAAATTTGTCAGTACCCGATCAGTGGAAGCTTGGCGAGCGTTCCCTCGCATTGACTGACGATAGATTGAATCTTCGGGCCGCAGCACGATTGTGCCGCTCGGGTCCGAATGGGCATCGTCTTCCAAAAGCTCGCGAGCGGTGAGAGGCTGGCCACTGGTATACAGAAAAGCCGAACGGCCGATTCGAATTTCGTCGCTGTGCTCGAGGAGCTTTTCGTCGATGGGGATGCCGTTGACATAGGTCCTGTTGTGACTGCCTAAGTCTCGAAGAAAGCATTCCTCTCCCGAGCGGCGGAGTACGCAATGATTGCGTGAAACGGAGCCGTCATCAATCACGATTGCGCTTGCCAATGTCCGGCCGATCCCTGACTCGCCCTCAGGAATTTCGTAGGTTGTGCCCTTGAGAGGGCCGGAGACGGCGAGTAGCGAAGGCGTCATCTGGCTTAGTTTAAGACGGTTTCGCTACGGAATGTTTGGAGCGGTTGTCAGGCGCGCGCATCGGCCGACATACCGAACTTGCGAAGCATCATAAACTCTGAGACGTTCTCCCTGGTCAGCAGCCCGAGGAGATTATCTTCGTCCATGACTAGAACGCAGGATGTTTGGCCCAGCAGCGGGATCGCCTCGGCCAATGCCATCTCCGGAGCTACGCGCGGAAATGCCCGATCCATAATCCCCGCAACGTACGCGTCAGGCCCGTCGACTGCCATACCTCGCAGCAACGCGTTGCGGCCAAGCAGTCCCATCACCTGAACTCCCAAGACGACCGGAAAATCCTGCTGTGACGTGGAGAGCAGCATGCTCGCCGCTTCGCGAACGGTGGTACCGTGTTCCAGCGTCCTGTAGTCGGTGATCATTGCCGATCGCACCGGAATGCCTTCCGTTAGCGATCGACCAACGACCGCGGCTGTTTCCTGAGTGGCGCCCAGATAGACGAAGAAGGCAATGAATATCAGCATGAACTGCATCGAAAGCAATCCATAAAGACCGATCAGGATCGCAAACACCCTGCCGGCAGACGCGGCCATATGCGTTGCCTTCTCTTCTGGTTGCCATCGGGCGAGCAACGCTCTTAACACGCGTCCACCATCCATCGGAAACGCCGGCACCATGTTGAAGGCGCCAAGGACAAGGTTGCCGATCGCGATCCGAGCCAGCAGATTTGCGTCTGACGGCGATGTCAGCGCGTTCAGATCGACCTCAGCACGCATAAACCCTAGATATGCCCATAACGCTGCAGCGATCAAAACGTTCACCGCCGGACCGGCGAGCGCTATCCAAAGTTCTTCAGAAGGCTTGGGACTCCGCTCCAGGCGCGCGACGCCGCCGATCGGGTACATTACGATCTCCAGTGTTCGGATTCCATAGCGCTTCGACACTGCCACATGACCGAGTTCGTGCAATAACACCGAGGTAAACAGCGCAAGTATGTAGATCACGTTGAAAAGCGCCGATTCACCACCTCGAGCGCCGAACGTGACAATGAAAATTAAGAGGAGAACGAATGTGAAGTGGAGGCGGATGGGCACTCCGAGGATACGCAGGCCACGCGCAGGTCGCGTCTCGACCTTATCCTCCGATCGCTGTTCCGAAGGATTCATCCAACCTCACGATACCATCTACCATAACCTGTCTTCGTAGCGGTTGCTCAAAGTCAAAGATTCTTCGCCTTCTCGAAAATGAAGATATGCTGGCGCGGTAAATCGCTAAGAGTTTTTTCTAGCTTGTAGCCTTCTGCCTCTACCTC
The DNA here is from genome assembly GCA_963844855.1 of Bryobacteraceae bacterium. Taxonomy (GTDB): domain Bacteria; phylum Acidobacteriota; class Terriglobia; order Bryobacterales; family Bryobacteraceae; genus DASQDN01. Next base: position 71,581 of record CAWJQP010000085.1, on the reverse strand, counting down.
TGCTTTAGCTTCGGCGACGCTCATCTTATGCTCGGGACGGATCGGAATGTGGGGATCTTCCTTTCGATACTCTAAAAGCACGAGCCGTCCATTCTGTTTGAGCGCCTGTTTCATTTTCTGTAGCATCTTCTGGGGCTGCGAAAGCTCGTGGTACACATCGACCATCAAAATAAGGTCGCAGCAGCCCGCCGGCAAATGAGGGTCCGACTCGGATCCGAGAATAGGCACGATGTTGGTGAGAGTTGCCTTCTTCGCGCGGTCCTTCAGAATAGTGAGCATTTCGGGTTGCACATCCACGGCGAAGATTTTTCCGCCGGACCCCACACGTTTAGCTAACCTTACGGTGAAATAACCTACACCGGCACCGACATCAGCCACCACCATTCCTGGCTTGATGCCCATTTTGTCAATGGCGGTTTCAGGCAATTCTTCGAGTTCGCGCTCGGAACGTTCCAACCATTCCGCGCCGCCAATACCCATGACGGAAGCTATGCGACGTCCTGTTATCGGGTGTTCGGCCTGAGCATACAGCGTACAGGCTACGGTAGCGGCGAGGAGCAGTTGCTTTAGATACATGGCGGAACTACAGTGAAGAATACAATACGCATATGGTCTTAGTAAAAACCGAGTGGCGGCTCCAGACGCCTGCCACGATTCTCATGCTCACGTGCGCCCTGCTGGGCGCAGGTTGCCGAAAGGCGAACGACGCCTCATTTATAGGAACGTTTCGCATGGGAGAAAGGGTACAAGTTGGGCCGCTAGTATACCAAATTCTGGAATCGGACTGGCGCAATGAACTCGGAACCGGTGGTAGAAGCCCGAAAGACAGGTACCTCTTTGTCAGGGTCAGTATCACGAACGGTTCCAGTTCGGCTATATCCGTACCGGGCTTCACGATTGAAGGGAACGGGAAGACCTTTAGTGAAGTAACGGAGCAGATGGATAAGGTCGACAATTGGTTGGGCTTGTTGCGTAACGTCGGCGGGTCGCAAACTGAGCAGGGATGGGTTGTTTTCGACGCCCCGATGACGGCATACAAGCTTGTGGCAACCGACGGAGGCGAGGTCGGCTCGGAGAAGTTTGCCCATGTGGACATTCCGGTCCATCTGGAGTAGCACGGCGGCGTTGATCGTGGCCGCGGTGATCCCGGCTCACACGCAGCAATTAGCCGTCGAGGATGCCCTAGTGAGCGACTTCGAAGGCGGTATTGGCGTTCCGCTCTCCTATCAGTTTTCGGCTGGCCAAAAGGCTCATCTGACTTTTCGGATCGCCGGCTTTGCGCGCGGCGAAACCGAACAAAAGATCAGCGTGAACTATACGATCGAGGTCATCGATTGCGATGGCCTGCCAATCGTCCCGACAAATTCCGGAGCGGTCGAGCGTCGAGTCGGAAGCGTCAGCCGAACTTGGACTCCAACCGTGCGGTACGTGGTTGATATTCCTCCCGTCCCGCGCGCCGGCACTCACAGCTTTCGCATTCACGTCAAGGACAATGTGGCAGACCTAGAAACCCTGACCGGCGTCGAGTTTGAAGTCCAATCGGCCTACGATGAACCGGCCGAATCGTTCGAACTGCGACGGTTCCGCTTCGTCGCGTCAGACCGTGATGACAAGCCCGTGCCGGAGGCGGTGTTCCGAGCGGGAGATTCGGTCTGGGGACGATTTTTATTCGCTGGGTTTCGCATGGAAACAGGGAACCGGTACGATCTTCGTTACGGTGTCGCCCTCAAAAACGAGACCGGCCGTACCCTGTTCAGTGAGCCGAATGCCGCATCGGAAACGCGCGATTCGTTTTATCCCAAGAGTCACGTCAGAGGTGTCATCAATCTGGCGCTCGAGCGGTCGATTCGACCGGGTCGATATGCGCTGGTGATCTCTGCTGTTGATGCCATCGGAAAGCAGCAGATTAAGGCGGAAATTCCTCTCCGAGTGGTTGAATAAGGCCTCGTCGATCCCTCTGTTATCCTTCGGTCAGAATGGCGCAAATCCTGGATGGTAAGTGGGTACGCGATCAAATTCTCGCCGAATGGAAGGATCGCGCCGCTGCGTTGACGCAGCGGAAACGGCCGCCCGGATTGGCGGTAGTTCTGGTCGGAAATAACCCGGCTTCCGAGATCTATGTCCGGAACAAGATCAAGGCGTGCGAGGAACTCGGAATCTACAGCGAGAAACTGGCGCCTCCCGACACAGTCACGACAGAGGAACTACTTTCAGTGGTCGAATCGCTGAATCAGCGGGATGACATAGACGGCATTCTTGTCCAGATGCCTCTTCCAAAACAAGTGGATTCTCGCCGAATCCTGGTTGCGATTCGGCCGGACAAGGATGTTGACGGCTTTCATCCATTAAATGTCGGCAACCTGGTGGCGAATATTCCTGGTCCACGGGCCTGCACGCCTGCAGGTGTCATCGAGTTACTGAAGCGCTACAAGACGCCGCTGGCAGGCCGCGAAGCGGTCGTCGTCGGCCGCAGCGACATCGTCGGAAAGCCTATGGCTCTGCTGCTGCTTCATGAGAGCGCAACGGTGACGATCTGCCATTCCCGGACCGCGAATCTCCCGGAAGTATGCAGGCGCGCCGATATTCTGGTCGCTGCCATCGGTCGGCCCGCATTTGTAACGGGCGACTTCATTAAGCCGGGAGCGACCGTGATCGATGTTGGAATGAACCGCCTCACGGATCCTGAGGAAGTGAAAGCGATTTTCGGAGATCAAACCTCACGAACGCTGATCGGGGACGTCCATCCTGTACAAGTCAACGAGGTAGCCGGATCGTTCACGCCCGTTCCCGGCGGAGTCGGCCCGTTGACGATCGCGATGCTGATGGTCAATACGATTCAGTGCGGCGGAACGGCATCTCGCATGATCCGTGCCGGCTTGACCGGCGGCTTCGCTTCGGGAAAGTCGTTTGTGTCGCGCAGATTCGAGGAACTTGGCTGTCACGTTGTGCGCGCCGATGAGCTCGGGCACCGGGTTCTCGAGCCCGATGGAGAGGCGTATGCGAGTGTCGTCACGCTGTTTGGCCCGCAAATTCTCGATGCCGAAGGCCGCATCGACCGGAAGCGTCTCGCCGGCGAAGTTTTCGATTCGCCCGAACGCCTAAGGAAGCTAAATGCGATCGTTCACCCCATCGTAATCCGGCTCGAGGAGGAGTTTCTCCGCCAGGCTGAGGCGTCCGACCCCACTGGAATCGGGATCGCGGAAGCAGCCATACTAATAGAAACGGGAAGCTACAAACGCTTCGACAAACTGATCTTGGTGGCGTGTACGCCGGAGCAGCAACTGGAGCGCGCGATGAAACGCGGCGCATATACCCGATCGGAGGTACTCGCCCGTCTAAGTCGTCAGATGCCCGTGGAGGAAAAGCGCCGTTACGCCGATTACGTTATAGATACATCGGGAACGGAGGAAGAAACCGTCGAGCAGACGAACGAGGTTTACAGGTCGCTTCGGAGTTTAGAGAGATGAAAATGCGAGTTCTATTGTTCGCAGCATTGTTGGTAGGTGGGTTCATATTCGTCACAAGCCGCGGAAGCGCGGTCATGCAGCGCCTGCTGCTCGGTGAAGGGCGAGGGTCTGTACAGGGAGTCGCCTGGAGCGGTCCCGATCGCGCCCTCAGCGCCGGTCTGAGTTCCGACGAACTGAACAATATCGACATCTACAAGCGAGCTCGTTTGGCGACCGTTCACATCACGAGCACGGTGTATCGCCGCGGCTGGTTCATGGAAGTGATCCCTTCGCGCGATATGGGTAGCGGCTTCATCCTCGACGAAGCAGGGAATATTTTGACGAATAGCCATGTGGTTCAGGGCGGCGGAAAGATTCAGGTTACCCTCGAGAACCAGGAAGTCTATGATGCCCGAGTCCTCTTCCGCGATCGCGCGAATGATCTTGCGCTCATCAGAATCCAACCGCGAAAGAAGTTGAACACTCTTTCGCTCGGCGACTCCGAGCCGCTCCAAGTCGGCCAGAAAGTTCTCGCGATCGGCAACCCATTCGGTTTAGACGGCACCCTCACCACCGGAATCGTCAGCTCCATCGGCCGCAACATCCGCGATGAAAAGGGCATTGAACTCGAAGGGATGATTCAAACCGACGCGGCAATCAATCCAGGTAATAGTGGCGGGCCCTTACTCGATTCCCATGGCAGTGTCGTTGGGATCAACACTGCGATTTATGGCAGCGGGAACATGGGCATTGGCTTTGCGATGCCGATCAATCGCGCAAAGGCGATGATCGACGATTATAAGGCAGGCAAGTCGTTCAAGCGCGCCAGAATCGGTTTGGGAGTCGCTTATGTTGCGGGCGACATTGCAGAGGCGTTGCGACTGCCCGCGGAAGGCGGTCTGCTGATCCAAGGCATTGAACGCGGTTCGGCTGCGGCTCAGGCAGGGCTGCACGGGCCACGCCAGATTGTTCTCATTGGGAATATGGAAATCGGCGTCGGTGGCGACCTGATCATGGAGATCGACGGCAAACGAGTCGATCGGGAAGATGCCATCACACGCGCCATGTCTCGTAAGCGTCCTGGCGACGAACTCGAACTGACGATCTTCCGCGATGGAAGGACCCAAAAAGTCATAGTTGTTCTTGGCGAGGATCCCGGAGACGCGCTATAAACCGGAAGGAACTAGCGCTATTCATCCTGCTGTTGATTCCGTCGGCGATTCTGACGTGGATCAACCTGGACATGCCTCAACTGGGTTGGCTGCAGCATGACGACGGACTTTATCTTGTAGGCGCCAAGTCTTTTGCCACCGGCCAAGGGCACCGCATCATCAGCCTTCCTGGCTCCCCGTGGCAGACCAAGTATCCACCGCTTTATCCACTGTTGCTATCGGTTGTTTGGCGAGTCTGGCCGGACTTTCCTGAAAATCTGAAACTCGCTACCGTTCTTTCCTGGTTGTTTCTTCCACCGCTACTGCTCTTAGTCCGCGTGCTATATCGCCGGTATGGATTCCGCACGCGCTGGGTATGGTTGCTGATTGGCTGTCTCGCGCTCAATCCTTATATGGCGCTCTTCAGCCGTAGTCTTCTTAGCGAGCTTCCATTCACTGTTCTCCTCCTGGGTGTCTTCTTGACGCACGGGCGATCGGCTGCAATCGCGGGGCTGCTTGCCGGACTGGCTTTTCTGACCAGGACCGCGGGACTGCCTCTGCTGATTGTCATGCCCGCTTGGTTCGCCATGAAGCGCGAATTTAGGAATGCGGCTATATTCGCGACGGTAATGCTCATTTTCGTGAGCGGCTGGACTCTGTGGGCAGGGCAGCACAGGCCCGGGCTGATCGAGCCCTACCTCATGTACTATCTGGATTACGTCGGGTATGAGTTGTTCAACGTTACACCCCAGAATTTCCACCTCTATGTCTGGCGAAATGTGGATGCGATTCTGACTGCATTGGCTGTTCCGGTGCTCCCGATCGCCGAGTCCATTTGGACAAAGATTCTTGCCCAAACCATCGGCGTAGCCATGATCATCGGAGTTTACCGTTTAGCGAAGGAGCGGGAACAAGTACGTCCGTACGCGATATTTGGGGCACTTTTTTGCGGGATGCTCGCCGTTTGGCATTATCCTCCTAACGGTCGATTTCTCTTCCCGCTATTTCCGCTTGCGCTTGCCGGCTTTTGGGTACAGATGTCGCAACTCGGAAATGCAATTCGAAGAGCATGGAACGATCCCAAGCAGAAGAGCGCGGCGATTATCTTTGCGAGTGTCATTGGCGTTCTCGTTGCGGTAACGCTTCAAAACAATAGGGAGCTGATGTTTGAGGTCTCTCCGTCTTCAGACCGACACGAGCGATCGATGACAACCGACACGCTCGCTTGCGCAAACCGTATCGCGGCAGAGATTCCGCCAGGCGCATATGTAGTCAGCGACAACGATCTGTTGGTATTTCTGCTGACCGGCCGCCGATCGATGCGTTTCCACAGTCATCCAATTTATTGGTACGAGGGTCGGTTAGACGACATGGTGAAGGAAGCGCTGCGACTTCCTCAAGTCGCTCGCGAGCATGGCATGCAATACGTCTTCCTAAATCGTCGTTTTCAGGCTGGCCTGGGAGATGACCGTTTTAGTCAGTTGATTGGTTCTAACCCGGATTTGCGCGCGATGTTTCGATGTGGGGAGGCGACTATGTATGAAATCCGCCAACCGCTTGTCAGCGCGACGCCAGCTTCGCGCGGAACGGATTAAAGTCCGTATTCGTGTCCATGATGTCGACACCTTCGACACGCTTCAACCAGTTAACAACAAGATAAGTAAGCGGAGTCGCTAAGGCTTCGTAGAGGACTTTCCCACCATAGCCGGAGATCATCAGTGTCAGCATCGTTGACAGGGGCACATTGCCGGCGAAGATAATCCCGATGACTAGCACCGTATCGACCGCCTGTCCCACCGCTGTGGACCCGATCGTGCGCATCCACAAATGTTTTCCATTACTCAGAACTTTCATGCGCGCCATCACGAACGAGTTTGCAAACTCGCCCGCCCAGTATGCCACCAGGCTGGCGATCACGATGCGCGGCATCGACCCAAACACGATCTCGTAAGCGGCCTGATTGGTCCAAGCGGGACCTGGCGGCAGGCTGATGATGATCGTTCCCATTACAGTCATCAGAATGGAGGCAAGGAAGCCGTTCCAGATTGCGCGGCGCGAACCTGCGTAGCCATAAACCTCGGTGAAAATGTCGCCGAAGATGTATGTGATCGGAAACAGCAACTGGGCGCCGCTAAAGACAAACGGTCCCCACGAAACGAGCTTCGGCGCCACAAGGTTCGAAATGAGAAGAACCGCAACGAACGCTGAAACCAACAGATCGTAATATCGAAAGTTCTGTGGATAGTCGTGCAGTAACTGCGTCTTGCGCTCGCGGACTGCCTCGGATTGCATTTTCGCCTACTTTAGCACGGAGCTTAAGTATGCAAACGCTATAATTGCGAATGTGACGCCCAAGCTTGTCCTTGTACTGCTTCTTTCCATCTATCTGGCGGCCTGTAATCGCGCCCCAGAGAACAAGGATGTAGTGCGACAAGCCATTATGGACCATCTTGCCAAGAACTCCGGCCTCGATCTCAAAGCCATGGATGTGGACGTGAGCAATGTCAATTTTCAGGGAGACAAGGCTACCGCCGTCGTCTCCTTCAAACCGAAGTCAAGTCCCGACGCCGGCATGTCCATGAATTATCCGCTTGAGCGACAGGGGGGAAAGTGGATCGTGCTGAAGCCGGCCGGCAGCGCAGGACACGGAGGCGCAGTGGCTCCCCCGACGTCCGAACCTCCGGTCGGAGATCCGGCGGGAGGCGCTCTTCCACCGGGCCATCCTCCCGTTCAACCGCAGCAGGCTCCCGCAAAGAAATAATGACCCGGGTCGCCGTAATCGGAGGTGGTCCGGCAGGCTCCTTCACAGCCGAGCGTCTCGCCCGTGGCGGGATGCGCGTTACTCTCATCGACGAAAAGCTGGCTTGGGAGAAGCCCTGTGGCGGCGGCCTGACTTACAAGGCTTACAACCAATATCCCTTTCTCATCGATAACGACACGCCGAAGCGGACGATTACTCGTACATGCCTCTCTACCTCCCGAGCGGGCTCTGCCGAACTCGAACTGACGCGGCCTCTGTTGATCTACTCCCGCTACGAACTGAATAATCTGTTGCTTCGCCGAGCCGAAGAAGCAGGCGCGCAAATCGAAAAGGCTCGTATTACCGGACTTGTCCGAAGTGGGTCCGGCTGGAACCTCCGTACGCCCGCTGGAGTGATTGAGGCTGACCACTGCATCATTGCCAATGGGGCTCGAAACGCTCTGGCCGAGTTTGGTACCGAATGGTCGGCAGAAAACAAGATGGTCGCAATGGGATATTACATCCCGGTGAACCGTGATCGCGTCGACATTCAATTCATTGCCGGTTTTGCAGGGTATATCTGGGTGTTCCCCAGAAATGGACACCTCTCCGCCGGGATCTGCGCGAAGGGGGAAACCTCACAATCCTTGCGGCGGCGTCTTGAGTCCTACCTTGCCGCCAATGACATTCCGTTGAAGGATGCGACTTTCTACGGACATGTGATTCCTTCTCTTCAAAAGAGCGAGTGGCGTTCGAATCGGGCCGCCGGCCCGGGATGGATGGCGGTGGGTGACGCCGCGGGTCTCGTCGATCCGATAACCGGAGAAGGTCTTTACTATGCGATCCGATCCGCCGACCTCGCAGCCGAAGCGCTTCTGTCTGGTAAACAGGCTCCCGAGCAATGTTACAACTCTGCGCTTCAGAGCGAGTTCACAGACGAGATGGAGATCGCGTCACGGCTTGCAGTCCGGCTGTACTTGGGCAAATTCCTCTATGGCGATGTTCCATCGCGCATGATTCAGTTCATGCGCCGGAGTCCAACTTTCTGCTACGTACTACAAGATCTTTTTGCAGGGACTCAGGGATATTTGGACTTGAAAGCCAGGCTTCTTCAGTCAATGAACGGAGCGATCCGAGAAATCGCTCTGAATTCTCTATTTCGTCGCGTTATTCCTGCATCAAGATAAGTGGTTGGCGCTGCTCCTCGACATGTTGAGGGGTGCGTCGAAGCGGAAATAACACCCGGGTCGGTCGTAGAAGGGTCTCTCACTATCAACGATTGCTCACTTCGTTTATTCGATCCGAACGCGCGAATCGGATTGCGAACTGATGCGTACGAGCTGGTGATCGACACCAGCCTGATTGTCCAGGTCAGGATCGAATCAGCGGGCAGGAACTACCATTCACCTTCCGGCCGGCACGCATACGCTCTTGGCGAGTGCAGTCACGCGAAACTGGCGCGTATAAGATTTCCGTGCAAGCAGATGCCCCGCGCAAGTGCGATGCCCGGTTATCACATCGGGACAGGAAGTCACCGGCTCATTCTCGGCGTCCGATTGCCGGTTGGTAGATCTGGCTCCGTTTGGAACACAGACGATTCTTATAGATCTCTTTGCACTGAACTGACGTTGACGGATCGCAAGGTAGTCGCGCTGAAATGTTCATCGGCCACAGTGATGGTAGTACTTACCTTTCCAATGGGGCCGGGATGATAATTGCGAGTTCCGAAATGCCGGACTCGAACACGACTGCTCTTGCTAGCGCAGCGCCAGATACATATCTGGTGTACGTAGCGGCTCTACTACGGCGACTACAAGGTCATCAGTGAGATTGAAGACCTCCGGTCCTGTTCTTCCGGAGCGATTAATGCAGGTGAAAGCACAAAAGGCGAACTTATGAGCGTCGATTGCCGGGACCTGAACATTTTCGTCCCTGGTTCCGATGTCAGCCCGACGGGTCCGTGGAAACTTGCAGCACAGATTCCAAATCAAGATGAGTCTGAATCCAGTGCTCTCGTCAGCCGGTACGAAGGCGCTGGCGCTTACACGCTCAACTTCAGTTCCGAACCACTCCGCGCGTGTGACATTCCCTTGCTCGGCGCGGGACGAATGACAGGGGCGCTCGCCGCGCAAGACTGTTGTGTTCTTGATGTCGTCGTTCCCAGCGCCGACTTGACGCCTGCCGACGCGTTCCGTCTCGTCGTCGATGCGAAAGGCATCTACGCGTTCGATGTCAACTCGGTCTCATTTCTATCTGTCATCCGACTTTACGATCGCGCAATGCCAGATTCTCCATGCTGCTTGCCCCTGGGGAATACACCGTACTCATCTCGACGAGCGACCGGCTGGGCGATTACACTTTGGCCACCGACCGTGGAGAACCCACAGTCTGCGAGACAAGTGGAGATTTGAATACCGATGGTTCGACTGACGGCGTGCTGTCTTCTTCGGATTGCGCGATCCTTGATATGCTTCCCGGACTCGCAGTCGACAACAAAGTCGATATTTACTCACTCAATGTAGCCGAGCGGCGTTCCATTGCGTTCTCTGCCGACTCAGCAGCATTGCCGCCGATGATACTGGTGTATGACGAGAAAGATGCGCTAGTCGCCTCTGCTTTAAACGAGGGATTCCAGACTCACGCAGAGGTGAAGGCAACCCTACCGCCGGGTAACTATAAAGTTGCGTTAACGACGCTGTTACCACTGACCGGGGTGTATACGCTCACAACGAGATCGCAATCGCTGTCTGCGGAGTAATCTCTTAAAAGACCGACAGCTTCAAATGCAGGGCGTTACCGTCGTACCGGATTGGCTTATAGTGATTGCTGATAATCAGGTCAAACGGTATACGGACGAGTGTCGTGGCCGCTTCATAAGCATCGGGATAAACGGTCACGTCCATATCTTCCTTATGGGACTGTATCCGGTCGCTATCGGCAGCCGTTACGAACGCGAGAAGGAATGTGCTGCCATCGACAAGCTTGTGTACCTCAAAACTGTGGTAGCTCTTCCGTCCGAATAGCGGCGTCTCCGTCGCCGGCGCGTAGCTGAATCCGAAAACACGGACAGGCAGTTTGCCCAGTCCAAGGCCCTCCTCAGCGCTTGCAAGGGCGCGGAGATTGTGTTCGGTACGCAATTGCTCTATCTGATCCATATGAATTGTTTGGGTCGCAGCCGATTTGACTGCACCCCTATTTTAACAAATAGGGATAACATTGCCTTCATGAACATGCTTGAAGCGATCAAGAGCGGCGACTCCACAGGCGCTGCAAAGTTGCTCGAATCGAATCCCGGACTCGCCTCTGAGCGGACGCCCGAAGGCGTGTCCTATATTTCCCTTGCGATGTACCATCGGCAACCCGAAATCGCCCGGTTGCTGGCGGCCAAGCGAAACGACCTCGACCTTCCGGAAGCATGCGCGGTAGGAGATATCGACCGCGTGCGACGTCTGGTTTCTTCGGACGCAAATACAGTATCTGAATTCTCCAGCGACGGCTTTGCTCCAGTAGCGCTAGCGGCTTTCTTCGGCCACCCGGACATTGTGGAGGCACTAATCGCAGCCGGCGCCGACGTGAATGCCCAGGCGCGAAATCCAATGAAAGTGGCTGCAATCCACGCGGCGGTGGCTAGCAGAGATGCGCGTTCGGTTGAGATTTTACTCAGGCACGGAGCAGACCCCAATCTTGCGCAGCAGGACGGAATCACTCCTCTTCAGGCCGCTCAGATGAGCAAAGATGAACCGATAATCAGGATGCTGACCGAAGCCGGAGCACGCTCATGAGTTCTCTTACTGCGGCAGAAACTTGGGAAGCTGCGAGTTCTTCGTATATTCGGAAAGCGCTCGCGCGCTGAACACGGAAGACTTATCGAGCAACTCCACGTCCGAGCCATCGAGAAGAGGCATCTCGTGCTCCACCCAGTTCGATAGCGGGATGTTCCGGAAATACAGCCGCTCCTGCAGGATCACCGAGCGCTTGTTCATGAAATGCGACTTGGCTTCGCGAAGATAGCGCCGTTCCTCGACACGGAAATCCATCAGAAACTGATCAAACGCCTTGCGAGACGCCGTTTCCTCGGCGAGACGAATTTTGTCAGGTATTCCGGATTCCAGCGCCCGAAGCTTTGAGTTGACATCCGCAAGATTCTCACGTTCCTTGGCGACAGCCACTTCCATCCGTGATTGCATGATGTAAAACGCTAAAATCGCAGACCCGGCGGCGACCAGCACAGGTAGAACAATCCAAAGAATCGCATCCATAGGGAGTAGTCTTTTGAGACACATCGACCTCTGTGGAATGGAACTTTAGAGCCAAGAGTACGGGTGTAAGGTATATTTCACTTTTCTGGCCACGCCTTGAAGGCATATAATGCCGTGGACCTCCTACTATGAAACGCTATTTGCTAGTTGCTCTAACATCTTTAACTTTGGTTGCCGCCGAAAAGGGATGGTTTGACCATGAGGGCGGGCTTCTGAAGTATCGAGTCAATATCCGCTTCGGAGAGGAGCCGGACACGATGCCGAATGGATGGAAGTTCGGCCGTGTTTCAGCCGTCGCTACGGATTCAGCAGGCGAAGTCTACGTGTTCCAAAGAGGTCCCAAGGCCGATCCGATCGTCGTCTTCGATGGGACCGGCAAGTACCTTCGTTCGTGGGGAAAAGGCATGTTTGGGAACGCCCATGCCATCCGCATCGATAAGGAAGACCGCGTGTGGGTCACCGACAACGGTGATCATCAGGTGATGAAGTTCACCAAGACCGGAGAGCTTCTGATGAAACTCGGAACGAAGGGAAAAGCTGGTACAGATCAGGCGACCTTCAACAAGCCGACGGATATCGCCTTTGCAGCGAACGGCGATTTCTTTGTGTCGGACGGCTACGGCAATTCGAGAGTCGTGAAGTTTTCCAAGGAAGGAAAGTATCTGGCCGACTGGGGGAAAATGGGAACCGCTCCTGGAGACTTTAACCTTCCGCATTCGGTTGCGATTGATTCGAAGGGCCTTTTGTACGTCAGCGACCGGGAAAACAACCGAATCCAGATATTTGATTCTAACGGCAAGTATCTGCGCGAGTGGAAGCATCTCGGATCCACACAGAATATTTTCATCACGCCGCAGGACGAGATGTGGATCATCACCTATCGCAACAACATCGAGAATCGCACTTACGATACGCTCTCTGGACGCATCATGAAAGTCGATCTGGCAAACGGAAAGATCCTTGGGTCCATGGAGAGTCCGGGGCATTGGATCAACGTGAGCCACAAAGGCGAAATCTTCATCGGAAGCCTCACCGGAAACGTGTTCCGATGGTATCCAGGCTGGCTGGATAAATAAACGCCAAATAGTCTCTACGGTCCGCCGATTGCAACCTCGCCACGAGGATGAGGCTTGCACTTCGCCTGACTCTTGCGCTTTCTCTTGCTGCCCAGGACACGACATTCGACGTGCAGTCGCGCGTCGTCTTTATTCCAGTGACGGTTACGGACTCGAAAGGCCGGCACATTGAAGGACTCGAACCGCAAGACTTTTTATTGGTGGATGACGGCCGCCCGGTGAAGGCCAATGTCGACAGTTTCGCCACAGGTGTCGCGCCGATAGCACTTGTCATAGCCGTTCAGTCCTCAGGAATATCAGCAGCGGCTCTAGTGAAAGTGCAGAAGATCGGATCCATGATTCAACCCTTGCTTACGGGTCAACGTGGCTGCGCTGCACTGGTATCTTTTGCCGAACAGGTCAAGTGGTTGCAGGAGTGCACGAGCGATCAAGACGCCTTGGCGCGTGCCTTCACAAAGCTTGCTCCTCAAGAGGAGCGAAGCGCTCGAATGCTCGATGCCGTGCACGAGGCAACAAGACGGCTCAAACGGCGACGTAACGTTCGCAAGATCCTGTTGCTGATTTCCGAATCACGTGACCGTGGCAGCGAAACCGATCTCGAGTCCGCCGCCGTGGACGCCGAAGCTGCCGGGATAACGGTGTACGCCGCGACTTACTCAGCATTCAAGACCGCCTTTACAGCGCGGCCCTCGGACGTCGAACGTCCGGCCAAACCCAAAGGACCGCCCGACACTGCAAGGGACTCGCAAAGCCCGCGCCCGGCCGAACGAATTCCTGGGGCGGACCAGAGGGGTGACCTACTGGCCGGCATCGGAGAACTCCGGCGACTGCGTCAACCGAACTCGACGCAGATACTTGCCGACAGGACGGGAGGTGTTGTCTTCTCGTTCAACCGCCAAAAAGGATTAGAAGCTGCGATCGAAAAATTAGGGACGGAACTGCATAGCCAGTATCTGCTCAGCTTTGTGCCTGACACGGATCAGCCGGGATTTCATCGCGTAGTTGTCCAATTGACCAGGCGTGGAGACCATCGGATCCGGGCTCGTTCCGGCTACTGGTGGCCTCGATGACGGGCGGGACATATGCGCTAGTTGTGCTTTCGGCCGTGACTCATGCGTACTGGAATTTTCTGCTCAAACGGAGTGGCGGTTCTCCCGCAGTGATTGGCTTGAGCAAGATCGCGGAAGCAATCATCCTCGGCCCGCTTTTGTTGACTGGAGTTGCAACCGATCCGACTAGATTGATCGAGTTGTGGAGACTTCCAACGGTGGGGGCGGCTCTCGTGCTTCTCAACTATGTCTTTCTGACGGCGGCGTATCGACGTGGCGAGTTGTCGGTGGTCTATCCGATCTCGCGTGGTGGAATTCTGATGTTTCTGCCGCCATTGGCATTCGTGGCGATTGGGGAGAGAATCAGCGCGCTTGGCTGGGCGGCCATTGCCTCGATCATCACGGGCATCGCATCGGTCCAGACTCCCGGAGCCATCCGTGGGTCTACAACGCTCTATGCGCTCGTCGCCGCCTTCACTGCAGCGTGCTACACGATCTGGGACAAGCAGGCAGTTCAAGTGCTTACGCCGCTAACGTATTTCAGCGCGTATACGGTGCTTGTCGGTATCGCCTATCTGTTCATTCTGTTGCGCACAAGGCCGATGGAGGCAGTTCGTTCTGCGTGGGAACTCGAGCGCAGGGTCATCATCCAGGTCGCATTTCTGAACATCGGCTCCTATATGTTGACGCTCATCGCGTTGCGGACCGGACAGGCGAGTTACGTCATCGCGCTTCGTCAACTAAGCATAGCCATTGGAGCGATCCTTGGTTGGAAGCTACTCGGCGAAGCGCTGTCTCCGAAGAGACAGCTAGGGGTTGCAATGGTGGTTGTAGGTTGCGTGCTGCTGGCGCTGGCTCGATGACCGGAGCCTGGTGATTAATAGATGAAGCGCAACCCGAACTGAATCTGTCGGGGAGTATTCACCTGATTCAAACGAATCCGTCCGAAATCAGCAGACGTGATAGTTGTCTGTGGGCCGGCGAAGATCACGTTGTTGAACGCGTTGTATAGTTCCGTCCGGAAGTCCAGGCTGTACCTTTCGGTGATACTGATCCGCTTCTCAATCAGGATGTCGAAGTTTTTGTACCCAGGAACGCGAACATCGGGCAAGTTGCGGCTAACGTTGCCGAACGTAAACTGCGGCGCGCGCCGAAATGCGTTCGGATTGAACCAAAGCGCCCCGTCTTCGAGTTTGCGGTCCTCGAGTCGAGCCGGCTCTCCGGTCGCGTCGGGCCGCTGACTCCCACCGAATGAGTTCGAGTCGTTGGGATTGACTACCTGAACGGGCGTTCCGTTATCCCAGGTAAAGAACATTGCACTGGACCATCCACCGGCAATACGAGCAAGGGCTCCGTGATTCAATCGCGGCTTCCCTACGCCGAACGGCAACTCATAACGCAGGCTGAGCCGCACGATGTCCGGGATGTCGTAATAGCTCAACGAGCGGTCGCACGGGAAGCAGTTGTTGTTGTTGAAACCACCAGCGCCCAGGAAACCGCCGAAATCGCCCACGTTATCCATTAGCTTCGAATGCGTCCAGGCAAACAACACGGCGAGGCCATCGGAGAAGCGCCGCTCGACACGCATCTGCATTGCGTGATACGTCGAGTGACCTACGGGCGCCTGATTGGCTGCGGCGCCGGTGAACTGCGGATAGGGACGCAACAGTTGGCCACGCTGAACCGTAGACCGGCTCAATGTCGATGTCGGATCCGTGATCACACCGAAGAACGGATTCGGGACAGTTTCATTCAACTGTGTTCCGAGCGAAAGAAACTGGCTCGGGAGCTGGTTATATTGGACGGCACTCGGGAGTGCGACTCCAGCCGATCCTGCATAGCCGACTTCGACAACCGTGCTCCAGGGAAGCTGCCGTTGAAGGTCGAAGGACCATTGCACTTGATAAGGCAAGCGCTGCTGGCGAAGCGGACCGGAGATGCCCTGCCCGACATTCGTAAGTAGCCCCAGTTGATTCCCGGTCACCGGCAGAAATCCCGACGGCAGAGGGTTGGAAAGATTGTAGAGAGGTGTGACGCCGTCTGGCTGCGAGACCAGCGAGTTAGTGGTCTGCGAGAACCCAAGAGAAGAATCCGTATTGGGAACCAGGGAAGATGTGAAGATGCCGAATCCGGATCGTACAACCGTCATTGGGTCAATCTCCCAAGCAAGTCCAATGCGGGGGTCCCAGTTCGTTTTGTCGGCGACTTGGGTTCGTCTGCCTACTCCGTTAACACCGACGAAGCCGACGCCGCCGCGTAGGTTCGGCAAACTCGGCACTTGCGCCTGCAACGGAGATGGGGACTCCAGGTCGAGGAACACGTATTGATCGAGAGCTTCGGTTCGTGGCAATTCCAAGCTGTAGCGCAAGCCAAGGGTCAACGTCAGCTTTGGAAGCACCTTCCACTCATCCTGAAAAAAGCCCGCGTAGTAGGGATGCGCGTGGGATTCCGGTTGCCGGACCTGATAGCTGACCTGCGCGATGCCAAGCAAAAGATCGGCCAGACCGCGACCGGTTCGCGCGGCTGCCGACTGCGGGTTCGGTCCACCTGTAAATGCTCCAGTAGCGTTGTAGCCGAGCGGTGATGACTGGTCAATTGTGACCGGAAAACGCCGCCAGTCAAAGCCGGTCTTCAACGTATGCCGGCCGCGCAGTATCGTCATCGATGCCGCATACTGCCATGTGCGTGACTTGACGGTATTGTAGCCAGTCCCGGTCACACCGAGTTGCGTTAGCCCTCCGATGGTGAAACGCGGGAAGTAATCGACTCTCTGACCTTCGATGAGATTCGCCGGAATGTTGAGAGTAGACTGATCGAAGCCCAAACTCAGGGGCACTCGATTGGTTTCGCTTTGAGCAAGCGAGAGATGATGTTCGAAGATCGCGCCCGCCCCGACAGTCCAGGTGTGATTGCCTGTCCAATTAATGCCGGGGATGCGGTTCGGCGTCTCGACGGGAGAAGCGAAGTTTCCAAACACAAGCGGCTGCGCATTTACATTGCGAAACCAGTTGTAGCGAGCGAAAACCGTATGCGCCGCCGACAGCTGGTGATCCACTCTGGCATCCACCCGATCTCCGTCAAGAGCATCTGCCGCCGCGACGAAGTAGTTGTTGATATCGCTCGATCCAAGACCGCGCTGATTCGGCGCCGGATAGTATGCAAGCGCGGCTGTCGCAGTCGGGTTGAGCAGGTCCCTGGGAATACGATTGCCCGCAAATGGGTCGCGAAGGTAGCGAGTTGTGCCGGCAGGACGATCCGGGTCGAGGCGCGTAGTTCGCGGATCATAGATCAGAAACGGCTGACCGTTTGTATCGCGGGACTGCGAGAAATCCCCAATCCGCTCGAGCTCTGTTGGAACGGTCCCGGTGAATGCGCGGAGACTGCGCTGCCTAAGTCCCTCGTAGGCGAAGAACCAGAACGTACGATTCTTGCCGTTGTATAGCTTCGGAATGACGATAGGTCCCCCGCTTGTCAGACCAAACTGGTTTCGCTTAAAGCTGGGCTTCTCGGTCAGACCGGCGCGATTGGAATTGAAGCCCGACGCATCCAAAACGCTATTACGAAGAAACTCATGAAACGTGCCGTGTAGATCGTTGGTTCCGGACTTAATCGAGAAACTGACAACACCGCCGCCGGTTCGTCCGAATTCCGCCGCATACGGTGACGTATTCACACGAAACTCCTGGACAGCGTCAAGCTGCGGCATCGCAGAAACCTGATTGTTGTAGGTACCTGTGTTTGCCGCGCCGTCAATCAGAATCTCGCTGGTCGCGCCCCTGCCACCATTGATTCGGAAGTTGTTAGTTGTGGATTGGCTCGCGGTGTTATCGCCCGCCAGCCGGCCGGTGCTGACGCCAGGAACTGTTTGGAGCAGCAGATACGGATTGCGCACGTTGAGCGGAATCGAGGTAATGAACTTGTTCTCAACGACAGTACCGCGGTCTGCGCGACTACTCGTGATCAAAGGCGCAACATCGGTGATCGTTATCGTCTCTCGTACTTCTCCCGGTTGGAGTTGGAAGTTAATCGTGCGCGACTGCCCAATCTCGAGTCGAACTCCATCGACACGCGACTCCTTAAATCCTGTACCGGTAGCGATGACATCGTATGCGCCGGGTGGGACGGGCGGCAACACAAAGTAACCTTCCGCGTTGGTCGTCGTAGTGTTTAAAACCGCAGTGCTGAGGTTTTTGATCTGCACCTCTGCGTTGGGGATCACCGCTCCGCTCGAATCTGTTATTCGACCGGAAATGGTGGGGTTTTGGGCGAGCAAAGGGAGCACAAGGACCACATAAAGCAGACACCTGAAAAGCGAAACCATGCGCGAATTATCACACAGTTGTGAGGACGACTGTCTCGCGTTTAGCTCAATGCACTATACATTATGCAAAATCTGTTGACAATCTTCGGGATGCCCTTATATACTCCATCCCAAACGTCGACCGTGTTAGTACTATGCCCAACCATGTTGAAGGGGATCGATGATGACAACCGGTATTGCAATCCTCAGGCTCTTCGCAGCATTCGGCCTTCTCGCCGTGAGCGGATGGAGTCAGACGGCTCAAATCACCGGCACTGTGACAGACGCCACGGGCTCTGCTGTGCCGAATGCCCAAATTAGCGCGACGAATACTGAAACCGGGGTCTCGCGCCCTTCGGTTACGAATGAGGCCGGCAACTATTTGATTACGGCATTGTTCCCTGGACCCTATCAGGTGACCGCATCAGCGCCGGGATTCAAGCAGATGAGACGGGAATCATTGACGTTGGCAGTAGAACAGGTGGCCCGCCTTGATTTTCGAATGGAAGTGGGCGAAACGAAAGAGAGCATCACGGTGGAATCCACTGCCGTCATTCTGGATGCGGCCAACAGCACGATCGGAACTGTAGTGGATAACCGGAAAGTGACTGAGATTCCACTGAACGGAAGGAATCCTCTCGATCTGGTAGGACTCTCGTCCGGCATTCGCGTTCAGGGTGGGTTCGGCGGGAAGAACGGATCGCTGAACAACTTTTCATCGAATGGCGGATTGGCGAACGCCAACTCGGTCATGGTGGAGGGACTCGCCTTGGATCTTGCCCAGATGAACGCTCCTTCCTTTGTGCCTCCCGTGGACGCAACACAGGAATTCCGAGTTCAAACAAATACTTTCTCGGCTGAATTCGGCCGTACCTCGGGCGCGGTGGTGAGTATGAGCATCAAGTCCGGCACGAACCAGTTTCATGGATCAGCCTATGAGTTTCTACGGAACAAGGTACTGAACGCGAATAACTTCTTTCAAAACCGCGCCGGTAACAAACGGCCTGATCTGGTACAGAATCAATTCGGCGCTTCAATCGGTGGACCGATCAAGAGGGATAAAACGTTCTTCTTCGTCAATTGGGAGGAATACCGGAATAGGAACGCCGCTCCCTCGATCACAACCGTCCCGACCACGTTGGAGCGCCAAGGCAATTTCTCGCAAACACGCAATGCAGCCGGCAGTGTGATCGCCATTGCCGATCCTCTGACGACTCGCCAATTGGCGGATGGCAGCTACGTTCGGGAGGTTTTTCCCGGAAACATCATCCCGAGCGCGCGCTTTAGCAAAGTGGCAACCAACATCGCCTCGATTTATCCGCTTCCAAATTCACAGGGCAATCCGATTACTAACGTGAACAATTACTCCACCGTCGGGGGAGGCGGTACCAACGAACATCAGATTGTGAACAAACTCGACCACAACCTGAATTCCCGGTGGAAGTTGTTCGGCACTTTCTCGCGAATATGGGCAGATCAGTTCAACAGAGATCCGCTGGGATATAAGGTCAACCTCACGCGGCAAGCGACGTACGCACGCACTCACGCCACCGCGGCTGCGAGCGCTGTCTTCAGTCCGGGCCTCATCGGCGAGTTCCATACCGGATTTGCGCGCTACGATAGCCCGAGCGTTCCCTACGCGCTCGGTTTCGATATTACAAGTCTCGGCTTTCCAAAGGCGCTTGCGGACGCTACTCAGATCAAATCATTTCCGGCATTCAATGTTGTCGGCATGGTTGCTGTCGGTAGCTCGGCTTCTGCTGGTATGACTTTGGTCGATCTGAACAGTTGGGGACAGCGCGCTTCGATGACGTGGGTGAAGGGCGATCATACCGTGAAATTCGGTGTCGACTATAGAGTGCAGCAACTGAACCAGTTCCAGCAGAACTCCTTTGAGCCCGCGTTTCAGTTCAACAATCAGATGACGGCTATCAACCCGTTGCGGCTCGATACGAATAGCGGCGCGCCCTTTGCATCATTCCTGCTGGGGAATATGGCGAGCGCGTCCGTTGCCAAGAGCGAACGGCTGGCGAATCAGCGCAAGTATCTCTCTTTGTTCATCCAGGACGACTGGAAAATAACGCGCCGCCTTACGCTGAATATCGGAACTGACTACAGCCTGGAGTATCCAATCACGGAACGCTATAACCGCAAGATGTGGTTCGATCCTACGGCTCAACTTCCAATCAGTCAGCAGGTAGGAATGCCCCTAACGGGAGGTTTCCGATTCGCGGACGACGAGACTCGTTCTCCATATGATCTGTACACCAAACAATTTGGGCCGCGCGTTGGATTGGCGTTCCAGCTCTTCCCTCGCACGGTGCTTCGCAGCGGCTACGGCTTGTTCTGGATACCGGGCGCCATCACAGAAGTGACCGGGGATAACCGCGCGCCCGCATGGGCTATCAATACCCTGGCAGTCGCCTCCGTGGATGGTGGAATCACTCCATTTAACACGCTAGATGATCCCTATCCGCAAGGAATCATCAACCCACCGGGAAATGCCGCAGGACTGAACACTTTGATTGGACAAAACGCGGCCGCCAATCAGCGCAATTTCCGAACCGGCTACATGCAGCAGTGGAACTTCGACATTCAGCAGGAATTCGGCCGCGGCGCAGTCCTGGAAGTTCTCTATGCCGGCAGCGCAGGTGTAGGGTTGCCAGCACAGTGGGCGAGCCAGTTGAATCAGTTGGAGGACAAATACCTGGCGCTCAGGGAAGGTCTTCGCGAGCAGGTGAGAAATCCGTTTTACGGCACAGTCCAAACTGGACCGTTATCTCAACCCACGATAGCGCGAGGTCAACTTCTGCGCCCTTACCCGCAGTTTCAGACGCTCTATGCCGAAGGCATGCCTTTGGGTCACTCGACGTATCATTCGTTCCAATTGCAGTTCAACCGCCGAATGGGAAGTTCTGTCCTGAGTGCCGCTTATACGTTCAGCAAGGCGATTGGCAATACGGAGAGCCGCAGCGATTGGCTCGAAGGTGGCGCGCAGGGAACGAGCATGGGCTTCCTCAACAACAACAACCGGAAACTGGACAAGTCTCTGGCCGCCGCCGACGTCCCGCAGCGTCTCGTAGTCAGCTATTCGATCGACCTTCCGTTCGGGAGGACAAACAAGTTCTTGAGGAATTTGGGGCCGGCCAACTGCTTGGTAGATGGTTGGCAGTTATCGGGACTATACACCGCGCAAAGCGGCACACCCATCGCGGTGGGAACTGCCACGAATTTGAGTGGCGCTTACAACGATGTCACGGATGTCTATGGCTCGTACAGTAGCAACTCGCGGCCGGATAACATCGGCCAGAGCGCTTTGCTGGAAGGCTCTGCCAAGGACCGTCTGAACCAATGGTTCAACACGAGCGTATTCCGCCAATCTGCTCCATTCACGTTTGGCACCGCTCCTCGGACACTGCCCGATGCGCGATGGCACGGGACTAACAATATCGACTTGGGCATTTTTAAGAACAACCGGTTCGGTTCTGACGGCCGTTACAACGTGCAGTTCCGCGCAGAGTACTTCAACGCAGCAAATCGTGTGAAGTTTGGCATCGCCGGAATGAGTTACGGCGCTTCCAACTTCGGCGTCATAAGCAGCCAGTCCAACCAGCCTCGGCAGATTCAACTCGCTTTGAAGTTCCTCTTTTGATTTCTTGTTGAGAGAGGGCGGCTTCGCGGCCGCCCTCTCCGCCTGCGCCGCCTGAAAGTTATGCGAGTATATCCTTCACAACATGTCCGTGCACATCCGTCAAACGGAAGTCGCGACCTGCATATTTGTATGTGAACTTCTCATGATCGAAGCCCAAAAGATGAAGCAAGGTCGCATGTAGATCATGCACGTGGACTCGGTTCTCCGCTGCGGCAAATCCAAACTCATCCGTTGCGCCGTAGACAAGGCCCTTCTTCAAACCCGCGCCTGCGAGCCACATACTGAATCCATACGGATTATGATCGCGGCCATTCACCATGCCTGAGTTGGCCCCCAGATCCGGCAACTCTACCGTAGGTGTACGGCCAAACTCACCACCCCACAACACGAGCGTGTCGTCGAGCATTCCCCTCTGCTTCAAATCTTTAAGTAACGCAGCGATCGGTTGATCGCATTCACGCGCGAGCCTTCCATGATTCGATCGAATGTCGTCGTGACTATCCCACGGTTGACCCGCGCCATGCCACACTTGCACGAATCGCACACCACGCTCGAGCAGCCGGCGCGCGATCATCATTTGCCGCGCCTGCAGTCCTTCGCCGTACATCTTGTGGATATGCTCAGGTTCTTTCGTTAGATCGAAGGCGTCATCCGCTTCCATCTGCATTCGATAAGCGAGTTCAAACGACTGCACCCGAGCCTCGAGCAACGCATCGTTCTGCCGGCGCTCTTGAAAACCACGATTCAATTCGGACAGCAAATCGAGTTGCTCGCGCTGTTGTCCCCGAGTGGTGTAGCTGTTACGGATATTCTCGATGAGCTTGTCGATCTGCGTTTCTCGCGTGTCTATGTTTGTAGCCTGAAACGCTCCGGGAAGAAACGCCGATCGCCAGTTTTGATTTCCCTGCGTCGGCAGACCATCGGGACACAACACGATGAACCCGGGTAAATTTTGATTCTCCGATCCGAGCCCATAGGTCACCCATGAGCCGAAACTCGGCCGAACTTGGCGCACGTCGCCACAGTTCATCATCATGAGCGACGGCTCGTGATTCGGAATATCGGTGTGCATCGAACGCACAATACAGAGATCGTCGACACAACCCCCGACGTTGGCGAAGATCTCGCTCACTTTGGCGCCGCTCTGGCCATGTTTCTGAAACGCAAATGGCGATGGAAACGCGGCGCCCGTACGGCGCTCTGTCTTCAAGGTGATCGGAATTGCTTTGCCCGCATACTTCGTGAGCGACGGCTTTGGATCGAACGTGTCGACGTGCGAGCAACCGCCATTCATGAACAGGTGAAGAACCCGCTTCGCCTTCGCTGGAAGAGGCGGTTGCTTGGGCGCCAGAGGATTCATCACCTCCGTCGCTCCAAGCATCGATGTAAGAGCAAGCGATCCCATCCCCATACCGCAGCGGGCGAGCATCTCTCGTCGTGTGACAAATAGATCTTTTTGCTTCATCACAAGTCTCCTAATCGACAAACGCGAACTCGTTCGTCTCGAGCAACACCTGCGCATAGCGAGCCCAAACGGAAAGCGGCCTCGGTTCCGGGCCGGAGAAATCATCCTTGGCGCTCCACGTCTCAGAGCCGACCTTTATTACCGGAGTCCAACCGAATCCGTCATTCTCGGGATCCTGCCGCGCATCCACGATGAAATCGATGGTGTCACCCTTTTCCACCGCAATTCCGCTGAGCTTAGTCTCTGCGCTGGAGCCGTTGACGGACCACGACGCCACTTCGCCATGCCGGCTTGAAACGATGCGCCCGCGAACACCATCGCCATAAGGCACCGCCGGTTGACCATGCCGAAGTGTGCCTTCGATGTTCAGCTTGCCGCTCACCGGACTCGTCCAACGGCGAACGACAGCTTCCTCGGGCCGCTCCCCAGGTTCGCCCCCGGTCGCTCGCAAAAACGACGTCGCATGTTGCGACGCTTGCCAACGGTCGGAAACATAAAGCGCAAACGGAGAGAACGTTTCAGCATTCTGCCCATACTTCCACGGCGAAACTGCAGGTTCCTTGTCTTGCGAATCAGACTTCTGCGAGACGAACTTTAACGCGGCGGCAAGCTCCCAATCCTTGGGAGGGCGGCTGAACACAAACTGATACATTTTTCGAATACGCTCGGCCGAGTCGGTTGCTTTTGATCGCTCGGCGAGATACTGCGCCTGCTCGGCTATGAACGGACTATTCAGAAAGAAGAGCGCCTGCTGGGGTACCGTCGTAACGAATCGCATCGGCGCATGCTGATCAGGAGAAGCGAAATCGAAAGCGTTCAATATCGCCGGAACGCGTCCCCGTTCGATGAACCCATACACTGACCGCCTCGGTATGGAAGGCTGAGCTGTCAGGGGGAAGGGAACACCGCCCGCGGTCAGGTCAAGCCGTCCTGCAACCGCAAGCATGGAATCACGAAGGCTTTCAATCTCAAGCCTGCGGCGATTCATGCGCCACAGCAACTGATTCTCGGGATCGATCTTGCGCGCTGCTTCATTGTCTGCACTCGATTGCCGGTAGGCAGCCGACCTCATGATCATTCGATGAAGCTTCTTCAGTGACCATCCCGATTCCACGAACTTCACGGCGAGATGGTCAAGCAATTCGGGGTGTGTCGGCGGATCGCCGCGAAGACCGAAATCACTCGGCGTACGAACCAATCCCGAGCCGAAGTGATGCATCCAGACACGATTCACGATCGTCCGCGCCGTCAGTGGATTCTGAGGATCGATGATGGCCTGCGCCAGATCCAACCGCCCGCTACCGTCGCGAAAGACCTTATCATCTCCGCCCCCCAGACACGACAGGAAATGAGGAGGTGTCAATGCGCCTGGGTTATTCGGATTGCCTCGAATAAAGACGTGTCCCGGCGCCGGGTTTGGCACGTCTTCCACTGCCATCGCTCGCGCTGGAGCCCCATCATAGGCGGATCGCGCAAGCATCGTGTTGTATCGAACACGAATCGACCGAGTGTTGTTACTGTCGCCTTCCGTGAAGATCTTCTCGAACTCTTCAAGCGGAACATCGGCAGGCGACGCGATCCCGGCTCGATAGCGATTCAGCACGTGCAAATTCAGCTGCCTCTCGCGCACCAATTCTTCGATTTCGGGATTACTCTTGCCCTGAGCATCCTTGGTCGCGCGAACATACTCATCGGTCTGCGTCTTGAAGAACGCCACCATTTCTGCATGGCGGCGTGTCCTATATTCGCGGTCCGCTTGTCGGATTCGCTCGAGCCGCTCCTGATACTTGCTCTGAGTGGCCGAGACTTCCCCATCCTTTGCAAGCAACGGCAGTTCTTTCGGCTGCCGGACATTCGAAAAGATCGAGTACAGCGAGTAGTAGTCTTTCGTCGGAATCGGATCGTACTTGTGGTCATGACAGCGAGCGCACGCAACCGTGAAGCCCATCATGCCGCGAGTAACGGCGTCAATGCGATCATCCACCGTCTCCGGGAAGCTGTTTGGAAACTCGCGCCCCAGGCTTAGAAACCCAAGCGCCGCCAAATGCCGCCGGTCAATATTAGGAACACGATCGGCCGCAAGCTGATAAAGAAGAAACTTGTCGTACGGAAGATCTTCGTTCAGCGACCGAATCACCCAGTCGCGATAAGTATAGGACCACGGATATCGTTGTCCGGCATTGACCGAATCGTTCACAGAATCCGAGTAGCGCGCGACATCCAACCAGTGCCGGCCCCATCGCTCGCCATATCTCGGGGACTCGAGTAGCCGGTCGACGTATTTCTCATAGCTCGCGCTCTCGAGATCCTCGGTGCTAGGCGGGAGTCCTGTCAGATCGTATGCGGCGCGCCGGATGAGCGTCCGCTTATCGGCTTCCGCCGACATTGTGAGACCCTTGGCCTTTAGTCGATCCGCGATGAATTGGTCAATGCTTCCGGTCGTCGCTCGAGGCTTTTGTAAGGACCAAAGGTCCTGCTTATTCTCTGGCAGTGGCGCCCCGTCGGCAATCCAACGTTCAAAGTCCGCGACGATCTCCGGAGCCAGCGGCTTACCCGGCGGCATTTTACGCAGAGCAGCCGGTAGCAGCGGAACAGCGCGCCGCAGCCCTACAGCGGAGTCGAGAAGTAGGCCGGCTTTTGGGACAGGCACGGCAGAGCTATGACACCCATAGCACTGCGCCGCCAGAACCGGCCGGATTTTCTTCTCGAAATGCTCGCCGCCCGCGAACAACAGCGCGGCAAAACCGATCTGAATAAGCATCCAAAACGATTACATCAGATCCACCGTGATCTGTGGGGATTTGGCATCAGAACGTAAACGATACGAGAAACTCCACTTGGTTCCGCACAGTATCCACATTCATGAAAGTATTTCGGGAGTCCTTGCCCCACCGTGTGTACCGTAGCACTGGAGCGATTCTAAGGGCTTTGTAGTCGGCATCAATCCCGCCGCCGGCCGTGAAACCATAGTGCGACGGATTATAGCCATTCAAGTTGCCAGATAACCGAAACGAAGGACCAGCCTCCACAAACGGTCGAATGGTCGACTCAGGTCGGAACCGATATTTTCCAAGCACGGGAATTTGCCATGTCAAAACAGTGAACTCGAACCGCGATTCACCGAACCGGGGGTCGACGCTGACTTTCTCGGCGCGAAATGGTCGGTAGAGTCCATTGACCTCTACGGACCAGTGCTGGTTCAATTCCACTTCAAGTGCCAAGCCGACGACGTAGCCTGTCAACTCTTCTATCCGTTCCGGTGGAGACGGCTGCTCGAATGCCGACGTCAACGGTGTGCCTCCTACGAATCCGAATCGCAGTTTTCTGTCGCCCAGCTTCCATGACAGTAGCGACGTCGCATAGCTGACACCGGTCAAGAACTCGATCTGATCACGCTTGGTGGCGACGCGAGGATAGTCGCCGTCGTACTGCCAGCGTGTATAGCGGAACGTAGGCGACACGCGAAAGTTGCCTACGCGAATTTCCATGCCGGCTCCTGCCGTGCCGCCAATTTGCGATGGCTCGGAAGGAACAGGATTATGCCGCGTGCGAAATGATGGACCAGCTTCTATAAACGGTCGCACCGCCTGAATCGCGGGCATACGATATTTCATCAGAATTGGCCATTCCCACGTCCCGACGTCAGCGGTGGCTTCCTGCTGCATTCTTCCGTCCGGAAAGATGGTCCGCGCTTTCAATTGGAGTTGACGGCGGAGCGCATTGCCCTCAAGCGCTAGTCCCTTACCGAGGTGTACTTCAATCGAGAGACCGGCGATGAAGCCGTGTCGGTCTGAGTACCGCTCAAACGTCGTGAGTCCGCCAGGAATACTGGGATCGAGGTAGGTAATGCGTGAGATCGGAAAATCCCGTGTGAGATTCGTTCCTCCCATGAATCCGAAGGACACGCGCTGAGAAAAAAGCAGTTCCGAGTTGAGGAATGCGGCCAATCCGATAGTTACAAATTTCAGGACAAGCTCCTTTTATTGAGATAGGCAACTCTGCTGCCGAACGCCACACACGAGTAAAAACCGGAATAATCGTATGCATTTTGGGCCTCCTGGTCACACTTGTGTCCCCTCACTCGACAGTCACAAAACGATCCGGCCCTTCTCATCGAGTTGCAGACGCTTGCCGCGCCACATCACAGGAATATTCAACGCCCCTGCGACCCACACGGCGAAGCCCCACAAGTCCCGAGCCGGCATGAGCCACCATAAGCGCATCGTGATTGGATCGCGCAAAACAAAAATCCCTGACACAAGCCCGACCAGCAATCGCAGCGCGATCAGCATCGCCGCTGGACCCCACCATCCGAAGAGCGCTGCGCCAGTGGCCCACAACGAGGCATTGGCAATCGGCAGCCCATAGTAGGCGCCGCGCGAGAGACGAATCGTGCGCGCCCATCGAACCTGATGTTGCCAGATACTTTTCCAAGTGCCCGACCCGAGGTGGGTCATGACCGCCATGCGCAGCAGATGCACGCTCTTGCCTGCCTGACTAATTCGCTTTCCCAACTGGTAGTCATCAGCAATGTAATCGGCGATCGCTTCGAACCCGCCGATGCCCGCCAAGTCCGACTTGCGAAACGCCAGTGTCGATCCCATCCCGAACTCCTTCACCCCAACCAGAGGCGCGACTAAAGCGCTCGGGGCGAACTCGGTTGCGATTCCCAGAGCTTCCCACTTCGACGGAAAAGAATCGGCGCCTGCGCGGTACAGGCAAGTTACTAAACCGATGCCACCGTCTTCGAGCGGAGACGTAACCTTGTCAAGATAATCGGGCTGCACTACGATGTCGCTATCATTCACAACGCATATGGAATGCCGAGCTTCTCCTACGAGGTCGATCAGCGACCCCACTTTCGCATTCGGCGCCCACGTGCGGCATTGAACGATGCGAATCGAGACTCGCGGAAACTCTGCTTGAAGGCGCTCGATAAATGGCAGCGCAGCATCGTTGGAATCTCGAACGCCGAACAGGATTTCGAAATTCGGATACGCAATCAAGGCGTGGCTGCGAATCGCGGAATAGAAGTGATCGTCTGCTCCGTAGATCGGTTTGAGGATAGAGACGGGCGGTCGCGTAGAACTCAGGCGATCTCGGCGTCGCAAATGAAGCAGACAGGCAACGAGCGCCAGGACTTGATATGCACCGACACTCAGCAGCGCGAGAAGGATCACACCGCTAACAGAGCAACCCCGAAAGCCACAAGCAAAGCGCCTGCCCACCTGCGCCCGTCGACGTGCTCACGGAGGAAATATTTCGCCAGCATTGTCTCAATCACGAAACTGGCTGCGGTTGCAGGCACGGCGAAGCTCAAGTCCGCAACGGAGAGAAGAACCATAAAAGCAAAAAACGAGATCGCCATGCAGATAACGCTAAGAATCATCCTCGGACGTCCGAGAATGGAAACCGTAGTGCCGACTGTTGCTTCCGCATGCCGCTTCATTTCGAGACTTTGAAGAACGTCGCCTGCGGCCGTCGAGGCGACGATGATCGCCACGAGTAACCAGTTTGTCACGAGGTTCGCGCTCTTGTTCGGCTAACCAGCGCAATTCCAAGCACGATAAATATAGTGCCTGCCCACCGCGTTGGAGAGATATGCTCGGCGAGAAACACCGCTCCTGCCACCGCAGACAGGACATAACCCATGGCGGTAATCGGGAGAATGTAACTGAGATCGGCCCAGCTCATCAGCGTCATTCGCGACAACATCCAGACGATGAGTAGCGTTACGCCAAGTAATACGAGAGGAGAGAAAAACGCCTTTGCATAGGCGGCCGGCCCACCGCTCACAGCTTTCATGCCGAGACTCAGAAACAGGTTGCCGGCTACATTGCTGAAAATGACAACAGCGGTCAGCAGGTGAGCTTTGGGGCTCATTGACTCGCGCCGACCGTCGCCGCCTTTTGGTCCTTCACGAACTTTTTACGTTTCGAACGCAGCGCAAGGTACTCGCGAGCTTCCTTATAGAGCCGCGGAACATCGTTGTTGACGATCGCCTTTTTCACGACGCGCCAGGCAGCCTTCGGGCGGAAGTAATATTCGCCGTAGAACTTCTCCACCCATTCGACCAGTTCGCCGCGATTCAGACCCGGATAGATGATGTTCGGGAGCTGATGCCCGATCTCATCGGTCATCGAATCGATGGTGATCAGGTTGTTCGTCTTGACGTAATCGTAGAACTCGGTGCCCGGATACGGATGCGCGATCGAAACCTGGATCGTTTCCGTGTCCAGCCGCTTGGCGAAGTCGATCGTATTGCGCATGCTCTCGCGTGATTCGCCCGGGAGTCCGACGATGAAATCGGCGTGAATCACCAAGCCCGAGCTTGTGGCAGTTCTCAGTGAAGCGCTGCGCCATATCGATCGTCGCGCCCTTCTTGATGTTCTTCAGGATCTGCGGATCGCCCGACTCGTAGCCGACGATCAGAAGCCGGCAGCCGGCTTCCTTCATCGCCTTCAGCGTCTCGTAGTCGGTGGTGACGCGCGACGTGCAGGACCACGTGAAGTTGAGCGGCTTCAGCTTCGCGCAGAGCTTCGATCGTCCGCTTCTTCTGGTAGTTGAAGGTATCGTCGTCGAAGAAGATCTCCTTCAGTCCGGGGAAATTCTCGAGCGCGTATTTGCATTCCGCCGCGACGTCGTCGGCCGACCGCAGTCTCCAGCGGTGGCCGGAGTGTGTCTGCGGCCACAGGCAGAACGTACACATCGCCGGACAGCCGCGCGAAGTATAGAACGAGATGAACGGATTCAGCAGGAACGGAACGTTGTAGCGCCGGAAATCCAGATCGCGATTGTAGATCTTCGTGACCCATGGCAGCTCGTCGAGGTTCTCGATGAAGCCGCCTTCCGGGTTGTGGACGATCTTGCCGTCCTTGCGGATAGCTGACGCCCGGGATCTCGGACGAGCGGTGTGCCCTTGGCGAAAGCGGCGATCTGATGGTCGAACTCGCGACGGACAATGAAGTCGATTGCAGGTTCCGGCGAGCGCCTTTTCCGGCTCGACGGTCACCGGCGGTCCGACGAAGGCGACCTTCAGCTTCGGATTGCTGTCCTTCATCATCTCGGCGATCTTCACGTCGACGTGAAACCCCGGGGTGGAAGTGAAGAGAACCAGCAGCTCGAAGTCCTTCGCCATCTCGACCGTCTGCTCGATCGTGATCCCGTGCGGCGGCGCGTCGACGACCTTGCTGTCGGGCAGCATCCCGGCCGGATAGCATAGCCAAACGGGATACCAGTACGACTCGATCTCGCGCGAGGCGGGCCAGCGTGAACTGGCGCCGCCGTCGAAACCTTCAAACGACGGAGGATTCAGGAATAGCGTTCTCATCGGGACTCCTTGAGCTTACAGCGGCTTCTCTACTAATAACAACAAACGAGTGCGGAAACGTTTCGGCTAGCGCGCTAACCGTAAGCTAATCCTGTCGCAGGGCCGCAATGGGCTCTTCCGGATCTGCTTGCTTAGAAAAGTTGGCGTACTCGATGTTCAGTTCGGCACGGCCGACTATTCGAGTATCTGTCTTTGTTTCCATTCGCTTAAGATAGGATACGCCGTCAATGATTTCATAATCGCGCGTGAACTCCATCTTCTTGATGAACACGGAAGGATTCTTCACCAAACGACCGGTTTCTCTTACAGGCAGACACGTCTCCGGGTCAAGCCACAACTCACCTTTGAATAAGCCCACGCGCTTGTGTCGGGGCTTCAGTTCGAAAATGTGTACCCGCCGGTTGTCCCGATCGTTAAGACCTTTATATTTGAATTCGTAGTTCTCGGGCGAAATCGTAATACTCTTTGATTCCTTCGAGTCCTTCGACTCCTTTGCGTCTTCGTGATTCGTCGCCTCTACCTCGGCCGTCATGTACCGGGCCATGACTTCTTTTTTGACCGTATCGTCGCCGAGAAACCGGATGCCGTTGTATGTAATCTTCCCAAGGGCTGAGATCCGTTTCAAGGCGCTCATCTTTCCTTCCTTTTTCAGCTTCGGAATCCGGCCCTCCATGTGAACTTCCATCGACAGATTACGAAGCGCATCTTTTTGATGAGAAAGGGCTTCCTGATACTTATCGATGAGCGAAGAACCCTGGTATTGGTCGGTTTCCGCGAAACCGAACGTTGAAGTAAGAAGAAAAAACGTAAGTATTATTACGATGGGGTTCAAAGTAGGTCTATTTCTCAGCATATCATCGGTTTGTGATAAGGCTCTCTAGTTAGACGCGTAAACCGGGCTTCGGGACGCAACTGCCTTGCCTGCTAAAACCTACGAGTTTCTGGTTGAGACGGATGGCCGGATTTCGACACTACCGT
This sequence comes from Bryobacteraceae bacterium, assembly GCA_963844855.1. Taxonomy (GTDB): domain Bacteria; phylum Acidobacteriota; class Terriglobia; order Bryobacterales; family Bryobacteraceae; genus DASQDN01. The sequence continues at coordinate 40,135 of CAWJQP010000085.1, read as the reverse complement.
CAGTGGCTCTCTACCGAACTCGAACGGCGGCGATCTTCGGCATCGACGCTCACCCTATCGACGTCGAAGTTGACATGTATTCGACAGGGTCGCCAAAAGATTTTGTCATGGTCGGTATGCCGGATACTGCCGTTCGGGAGAGTCGCGAACGAATCAAATCCGCCCTGATCAACTCCGGATTCGGCTATCCGAACAAGGGCGTGACCATTAACTTGGCCCCGGCGAACGTCCGAAAAGAGGGTGCCGGGTTCGATTTACCGATGGCGCTCGGCATCCTGGGAGCCATGGGAATCGCCGGTTCCGCTGACCAATTCCTTTTTGCAGGCGAGTTGTCCCTCGACGGAAGCATTCGACCGGTTCGTGGTTGTCTTCCCGTCGCAGCCTGCGCCCGCAAAATGGGAATCGAAAACCTTATCGTTCCTTCCGAGAACGCTGTAGAAGCGGCAGTGGTCGAAGGTGTCAAAGTCTTCGGACTATCTCATCTTTCCGAGGCCGTCGGTTTGGTGAATGGAGCCCGAAGTTTCCCGGTAATGCAAGCGAGCGCGAATGGAGCCGCAGCGGTCGACGATTCCGGAATCGATTTCGCCGATGTAAAAGGACAAACCAGCGCGAAACGCGCGCTCGAGGTGGCCGCGGCCGGCGCGCATAACGTCCTGATGATCGGTCCGCCCGGCTCAGGCAAGACGATGCTTGCCAAGCGCTTTGCTGGAATCCTGCCTGCTCTCACCTTCGATGAGGCCCTCGAAACCACGAAGATTCACAGCGTCGCAGGCGTGCTGCCGAAGGGCATCGGTCTCCTTTGGGAGCGGCCCTTTCGTTCCCCGCATCATTCTGTGTCGGATGCCGGCTTGATCGGTGGGGGCTCGGGCACACCACGTCCAGGCGAGGTGAGCCTGGCGCACAATGGCGTCCTATTCCTCGACGAGATGCCGGAGTTTCCACGCAATGTTCTCGAACAGCTCCGGCAGCCCTTGGAAAACCATACGGTAACCCTGGCTCGCGCGAACATGACTCTTTCGTTTCCCGCGCGCTTCATGTTGGTCGGCGCCATGAACCCTTGTCAGTGTGGGTTTTTCGGCGATACAACGAAAGAATGTCGTTGCACCGGTGCGATGATCCAGCGATATCTCGGCAAAATCAGTGGTCCGTTGCTCGATCGCATTGATCTCCACATGGAAGTCCCGGCCGTCGCCTACAAAGAATTGCGCTCGAATTCCGTCGGAATCTCCTCGGCCGAAATGCGAGAAAGAGTGCGCGCCGCCAGGGAATTGCAACGACAGCGGGGATTCTACAACGCTCACATTCCGAATAGGATGCTTCGTGAGTTAACCGCGCTCGACGAAGCCGGCGAACGCACGCTCGAAATGGCAGTCCGTCGCATGAGCCTCTCTGCTCGTGCCCATGACCGCATCCTGAAGGTCGCCCGAACGATTGCCGACCTCGGTAAGTCCGTCGCGGTGAGTGCTAAGCACGTGGCGGAGGCAGTTCAGTACCGAAGTTTGGATCGGAACTACTGGGGCTGACGTTACCAGGGAAAGGGTCCGCCCAGCATGACAGCGGTGATCTCAGGATGGTTATCGCCATGCGTAACCCACACTTTCTGGCGATTGGCTGTTGCGGCGACAAGGGCGCTCACCATGCTGTTCTTCCAGATAAGACCGCTCATAGTCTCCCCCGAGACAGGCGATATCATGAACGCCTCGACGTTATTGGGAGCCGGCCCGATGAAGACACACGTATAGCCAGACTGCGAGACGGTGAACTGGTGAACGAGTCCCGCTGTAGTGGTCATTTACTCTCCGGCCAGAAGGGTTCCTTAATGAACCCCATTTCGTGGGAAAGCTCGCTCAGATACTTCAGGTCGCCGCGGACACGAATGCCGCCCGCGAAGAATTGCAGCCTGCCGTCTTTGCTCCCGTCAAGAATTCTGCGGATGCGATCGGCATCACCGATCACCTCAATGATCGGCGGCCCTGCGGGCGCCTTGCGCGACACGGAACAGCCTGAGCTAGTGGAGTGCAAGTAAAAATCGCCGCCCTTTTCACCGCTCAGGCGGAGAAGAATAGAGCCGATGCGGCGCGTTCCCGCTCTCTCGAAATTCGCACAGAACTTGCTAAGAGCCATGTCGACCGATTTTCCGGATGCAGTCCCTCGCTCCATGTCGGGACATGCTATCAAAGTCCAAGGCTATTTCGCGAAGCGGTCCTAAGAGTGTCTGGAATCTCTATCGCAGAGCGCAGCCTTAGCCGATCAGTACCATACGGGCGCTTCAAAGCGCAGATGAGAGGACCCATTTGTGCTGATCACAAGAGAGATTGTCACGAGTTTTGAAGCGGAAATCAGGCGAGCCGAAGGCGGCGCCGCGCGACTGGAAATTACAGGTTACTTTCAGAAGCTGAGTTCTATTCAGCCCGTTTACCTCCGCCTGAAGGGTTCCGTTGGTACAGAACTTTCGTGGGACGACATCAAGAGCCTGGTTGCCACCATTCCGATAGAGAAGCAGCAGCGATTTTCGGCCGCCATCAAATACCTACAGAAGCTACTGCAAGGTCACGGCTCTCACATGTTCGAGACGTTGAAGGCGCTTTCAACGAAAGTCTCCAAGTCCCAACAACGCTATCTGTTGCCAATGCTGAATGCCGACTCGAAGGTCACCGCCGATCAGCGCAAGTATGCCGACGTTGGATTGTGCTTAAACCTCACGATGCTCTGGCTGAAAGAATCGTTCGATACCATCCTTCCGTCTTCCTTCGAAAGGCTTGCGGACAAGAACGTAATCGCCGGCAAAAAAGGCTATGAGGCAGCCAAGAAAGCCGCGACGATGGTGGAGTTCCGAACGAAAATGCACGCGAGTGCTGAGGCGCTCGGCTTAAGGATATCCGAGTTACCCTGGACCACTCTTAGTTTTGATCGCTGCGCCGATCATCTACGAGACCACGCTGAGATTAAGGCGTTCCTGATCGTCTTCTTTGGTGATCTCCATTCGGTCGCCCTATTCCGCGAACCATCCGGCGACTTTCTATTCTTCGATTCCAATGCGGGTTCCTACCGCGTCACCGCTGTAAACCTGCGAGCATTCCTGGCGGACTACAACAATGTGTGTTTGCCGAAGAAGTGGCGGGGATACAACGAACCAGCGACCAAGCCGTTCACCCGGCTCTTCACGGTCGACAAGTTGCGGCGATGATATCCAAATTTTCACGTTGAACCGTCATTTCCCCGATCACCGGTGTCTAAAGCAGTATGCGATTGGGAATCGTGTTTTTTCTCGCCGAAGTAATGTGCCACGCCTGCAGTTGCATGGCCCTACCGACCGGGAATCCGGTGTGCCAATCTGTCTGGGGCCTTAGCGCAGTATTCACGGGTGTCGTCACGGCCATCGATGACCCCGGAATGCTTAGGCTCTCCCCCGGGGAGTCGCTACCGCCGCCCGATCGCTTTCCTCAGAAGCAGGTGACCATCAAGATCACCCAATCCTTCACAGGCATCGATCCCTCCACGAAAGAAATCACCATCGAGACGGGCCTTGGAGGAGGCGATTGCGGCTATCGTTTCGAGCGTGGCGTCGAGTACATCATCTATGCCTTTAAGAAGCCCACAGGTCGTCTCTCTACCGGTATCTGCTCGCCTACGCGGCCCGTATCCGACGCAGCGGACGATCTGACCTATCTCCGTCAACTTGCGAAGGCCGATCCGGTCGGCGAGATTCGCGTCACGGTCTTCGATCCTCACAAAAGCTGGGGCAATGTCCAACCTGCGGGAGGCATTGCAGGTCTCGGCGACGCGCAAGTTGCGATCGAGGGTCAGGGTCTGAAGAAGACCGCCTCAACAGACGGGAACGGCCGTTCCATATTTAGCAATCTGCCGCAAGGCGAGTACCGGGTTTCGGCAAAACTCGATGGATACACTTTGTCGATGGCTCTTCCGGTAGTCAAACTCCGTGCGAAGGGCTGCGCCGAGGTTCCCGTAGCGCTTCGGCTCGATCGCGTGGTCAAGGGACGCCTACTTACAAAGGACGGCATGCCTGCAGCCGGATTGGTTGTGGAAGCTGTTCGCAGACAACCTCGCCGCGAGTATGAGTTGCCATCTGCTGCTGATTCGGCGACAACCGACAAGGACGGCCGGTACGAACTTCGCAACCTCGCAGCGGGTGATTACTATTTGGGCCTGTCACTCGCGCATTCACCCACGATCGCGATGCCGTATACACGATGGTTTTACCCCGGCACGGAGGATGCGGCTGCAGCGGTATTCGTTCATGTTTCCGACAAGCCGGAAAAGCAGCAGTTTGATATGACCGTGCCGTCGCCTCAGAATTCTCGAATTCTGGAAGGCTCCGTAGTTTGGCCGGATGGAAGACCGGCGGCGCACGCGCAAATCATTCTTGAAGATCCACGCTGGCCATGGCAAATGGCGCCTTCGTCACCGTCGACTGACGACGCAGGACGCAGGACGCTTCAAGACGACCGCCCTCGACGGGACAACATATCGCATTCATGCCGTTTCCCTGCAGACGAACGGACCTACTTCGGCCGAGCCAGTTTCCGTAGCGCCCGGCGCTGGCCCCGCGAAAGTCGTACTTGTCCTCACGCGCAAAGGCCACACTCATTCCGAACAGGCACTTAAGGCGATCGAGGCGTTGCGCAATGGACAAGGACTCCGCTGAATTCGCTATAATTTAAAGAAGTGGCGAAAGAGGTAAAAACCGTGCGCGCAGCCGCGCTCTCGGTCGGCATCTTTATGATGACCGGCGCAGCGGGCGCAGCACCGGTTTTTCTCGGCCCTACTCCTTATTTGAGTTTTTCCGACAGCCCCTTCAATGGGGGCTCGTTTTCTTACTTCCATCTCGACAATTTCGAAAGCGGAGCCCTCTCGGCGCCTGGTTTTTCAAAACTTAGTGTGACCGTGAATCCGGGTACCTTGGTGCTTGCTCCAGGCGCACAGACCTACTCCGTCGATGGCGATGACGGCTCCATCGATGGGTCTGGCATTCTTGGACAAAGTCTCTACAGCGGCAGCGGTCTGAGCCTTTTCCGCCTCACCTTTAATGCCGCCACACTCGGCGGTGTCTTGTCGACTCATGCCGAGATAGTGTGGACGGACATCGGTATCACGTCGGCAATCCAACGCATCGGTCCTGTCGTTTTCGAAGCGTTCGATTCGGTGAGCGCCTCGCTGCGCACGACCGGCCCGCTCACGCTTGAAGGCGTATCTACTTTCGGAGCCACGGCTGAGGATCGCTTCTTCGGCGTCAGTAACGCAGCCGGCTTCTCGGCGATTGAGATCCGAGGCGCCGGAAGTACAGACTCGCAAGTAGATCACCTTCAGTTCGGCGCACTCAACGCCATCCCAGAACCGGGAACGTACCTGCCGGCGATTACCGGCCTGGCGACATTACCTTTCATTCGTCGCCGTCGCCTCGGCCCGGTCCCATTCGAGTAGCGCATCCCGGTCACTTAACCCGCTCTAAGCCCACTTTAGGCGCTTAGATGGCAGAATTCCAGTCGGCGGCGGGATTGTATCGTCAACTCGCACGACCGCATCCAATATAAGGTTAAAATCCAATCCGACTAAAATCGCGATTGTTAAACTGATCAGGTACCCCCACTTTTATGGTCGACGCAATCCTTGCAAAGATCTTTGGCACCAAGCACGAGCGCGAAATGAAGACGTTGCGTCCCACGATCGCCGCCATCAACGAGCTTGAGCCGCAGATGCAGCAGCTCACCGATGAGCAATTGGCCGCCAGGACGCAGGAATTTAAACAAAGACTCGCAAACGGCGAGACGCTCGATGACATTCTCGTAGACGCTTTCGCAACCGTGCGCGAAGCTGGCCGCCGCGTGTTGAACATGCGGCATTACGATGTCCAACTCATTGGTGGCGTAGTCCTTCATCACGGCAAAATCGCCGAGATGCGAACAGGTGAAGGCAAAACACTCGTTGCAACGCTCCCTGTCTATCTCAATGCGCTTGAGGGCAAGGGAGTTCACGTTGTCACCGTCAACGACTATCTTGCTCGTCGCGACGCCGAGTGGATGGGACGGCTCTACAAATTCCTGGGTTTGACGACAGGGATCATCGTCCATGACCTCGATGACGAGGAGCGCCGGCAGTCGTATCTCTCTGATATTACGTACGGTACGAACAACGAGTTCGGGTTCGACTACCTGCGCGACAATATGAAATTCCGGTTGGAGGATTGTGTCCAGCAGCGCGGGCACAACTTCGCGATCGTCGACGAAGTCGATTCCATTTTGATCGACGAAGCGCGAACTCCTCTCATCATTTCCGGTCCCTCGCGAAGATTCCACCGACCTTTACTACCGCGTCGACAAGATCATTCCCAAGTTGATTCGTGGTGAAGTCATCGAAGGAAAAGAACCCGGGCAACGGTTTTATACCGGGGATTTCTGGATGGATGAGAAGCATCGCACTGTCACCCTCACCGATGAGGGACAGTCGAAGGTCGAACGCCTTCTCAACATGCCGGGTCTCTATGAGAGTGGCGACTGGGATGGGATGAAGGCTCGTCATCACGTCGAGCAGGCTCTCAAAGCTCACGTGTCTTTCCATCGCGACAAGGACTACCTTGTCCAGGATGGCCAAGTGGTTATCGTCGACGAGTTCACCGGACGCATCATGCCGGGCCGCCGCTGGAGCGACGGTCTCCACCAGGCAATTGAAGCCAAGGAAGGCGTCAAAATCGAACGCGAGAATCAAACCCTCGCGACAATTACCTTCCAGAATTACTTCCGTATGTACAAGAAGCTGGCCGGTATGACCGGTACGGCGGAGACGGAAGCCGCCGAATTCTACAAGATCTATAAGCTGGACGTTACGGCCATCCCGACGAATCAGCCGATGATCCGGAAAGAGTTCCCGGACATTGTCTATCGCACCGAAGAAGAGAAATTCCGCAATGCCGCGAAGTTTATTAAGGAACTGAACGACAAGGGACAGCCGGTACTGGTCGGTACAATCTCGGTTGAAAAATCCGAAGTACTGTCGAAAATCCTCAGCAAAATGGGGGTTAAACACGAGGTCCTGAACGCGAAAAACCATGCTCGCGAAGCCTCAATCGTCGCGCAGGCAGGTCGAAAAGCCGCCGTTACTGTATCCACGAACATGGCGGGCCGCGGTACCGATATTCTTCTGGGCGGTAACGCGGAAGTCGCTTGCTCGCGATAAAGCCCGTCGCATGGGCCTCGATCCCGAATCGATGCCTCCGGCCGACTGGCAGGCGCTGGTGGGCGAAATGAAAGCCCAGACCGAAAGCGAGCATGCTGAAGTCGTCGACGCTCGGCGGCCTTTTCATCGTCGGCGACCGAACGGCACGAATCACGCCGCATCGACAATCAGTTGCGTGGACGCGCCGGCCGTCAAGGCGATCCCGGCGCATCACGATTCTTCCTGTCCCTCCAGGACGACCTGCTCCGTATCTTCGGCGGCGAACGAATTCAGGGACTGATGCTCCGGCTCGGCATGGAAGAAGATGTGCCGATCGAGTCGAAGCTGATTACGCGCCGTATCGCTGCGGCGCAGAAAGCCGTCGAAGCGCAAAACTTCTCCGCTCGTAAACACCTGCTCGAATACGACGACGTGATGAACAAGCAGCGGCAAGCCGTCTACGGCATGCGGCGCAAGCTGCTCGCTGGCGACGAACAGAAGGACCGCATCACCGATATCGTTCGGGGAATTGTCGGATCGTTCATCGACGCCCGCCTTCCCGAAGGATCGCAGCCCCACACCTGGGATCTCGACGGGCTGGCGGCGGACGTATTGACCCAGTTCGGTGTTACGGTCGACGTCGCCAGCTCTGGCCGAATCGACGCGCGACGACATCGAAGAGTCCGTCTACGAGCAGGCCGTCAAAAAGTATGGCGAGAAGGAATCCATGCTCGGGCCCGAACGGCGCCGCCATCCTTCGCGAAACCGAGCGCATGGTGATGCTGAACGTCATCGACAACCAGTGGAAAGACCACTTGTTATCGATGGACCATTTGAAGGAAGGCATCGGCCTCCGCGGCTACGGACAGAAGGATCCGCTTGTCGAGTACAAGAAGGAATCCTTCAAGATGTTCCAGGACATGATGGACCGCATCGAAGATGAGACCATCCGGTTCCTCTTCTTCATGCAACCATATGAAGAACATCGCCGGATGGACGGCATGCCTTTCCACGAAATCGAGGAATGGCAGGAGGATGGATCCGCAATTGAATCGCGGAGCGTCTAATGGAACAGGGGACCATCAGGCGGCGCAGTCTGCGTTCGAGGATTTCACGCGGCATATTCAGCGCAAAAAAGAGAAAGAATTGGCCGATATTGCAGTTCGTCGGCGGTGATGGAACGACGGAAAAGCAGCCTGTATTAAAAGGTCCAAAGGTTGGGCGGAACGATCCATGTCCATGTGGAAGCGGGAAGAAATACAAAAAGTGCTGCGGTGTAGCAGCTTAAGTCTTTTACTCGTGACGGTTGCTGGTCTGCAGCCGTCTTGCCCGAACATTTCGGCGGGTATAAGAAAGTCGCCAAGGGTGTGGTCGACATTGCCGACCGCCAAGTCTGGAACGAGTACGGATTTCAGACGGCCGAGCGCGCAGACTATGAGGCAGCAGGCGCCAGAGTTTCGGTCAGTGTCTGGCAGTTGAAGGACACAACAGGCGCCCTAGCAGCCGCCCAATGGCTTCAATCGGGAGTTGTGCAGCACGGCAACTATGTCATCCGGACGGATGGAAACCTCCCGGCGGATGGCTTGAATCAGCTGAAATCGAAACTCCCAAACGTCGACCGGGCAGCGAATCCGAGCCTCCCGCAGTTCCTGCCGGCCAAGGATCGCCTCAAGGCTTCGGAACGCTACATCCTGGGCCCCGCCTCGTTGGCCAAATTCGAGCCGCGAGTATCTCCCGTTCTCGCTGGTTTTGATAAAGGCGCCGAGGCGCAACTGGCTCGGTACAAAACGCAGCAGGGAGAAGTACCGCTGTTATTGCTCTCTTACCCGACCCCGCAGATAGCCGGCGACAGGTTTCGGGCGTTCGAAACGCGGACCGACCTGAAGGCTCGGCGACATGGTCCGATGGTCGCGGTAGTCTTTGACGCACCGGCCGAATCTGCGGAGAAACTGCTCGGCTCCGTTGCCTACAACCCGAACGTGACCTGGAGTGAGCACGTGCCGAAGAACGAGAACCCGGGAGAAATGATCCTCGCGATTTGCATCTTGGCTGGAGCCTTGATGGCCGCTTCGGTCGTCCTTGGATTGTTCTTCAGCGGCTTCAGGATCATGATCTTCGGGAGTAAGTTCGGAGTACAAGCTATCGATCAGAATTTCACGTCGTTGCACATAGATGATCGATAAGTTTAGTATTATCAGTAGCTTGCAAAGAGTTATAAGCTTTTTGTCTTGACTTCTTTGCCCCTTCGCCTTAGTATCCAAACAACCACAGGTTTTGACGGCCGCGAATCCGTCGGATCTGATTCTCCCATACGTCGCCCTCGATCAGGGTGATGCGAACGCCCACCCTAAAGGTGGGCGTTCCTGTTCATTGCAACAATCCCCGTACCTTCAACCAGTCCTGCAATCGTCCTGCCCAGGTCGCCAGCACCGGATCCGTCGGCGCGAGACCGACTCCGTGACGGCCGTTTTGGTAGATATGCATCTCAGCGGGCACTTTCGCCTTCCGAAGCGCCAGGTAGAACAGGACGCTATTCTCGGGCGGCACCCCTGTATCGGCATCCGTGTGAAACAGGAACGTAGGAGGTGTCCGAGCGGTAACCTGGGTTTCGTTCGAAAGCAGTTCCGCCTGCGCCGGTTCAAACGGTTCGCCGAGCAGATTCCGGCGCGACCCGACGTGGACATATTCGGTCACGAAACTGATCACCGGGTAGGCCAAGATCATGAAATCGGGCCGCGAGCTTGCTCGATCGATCGCTTCGGCCGCATCCGGCTTACCGTCATCGAAATGCGTTCCTGTCGTCGAGGCGAGGTGACCTCCCGCAGAAAATCCCCAGATTCCGATCCGATTGGGTTCGATTCGAAATTCCTTCGAACGAGTGCGGACCATGCGGATAGCTCGCTGGGCGTCCTGCAGCGGCGCAGGATGCCTATAACGCGGTCCCAAGCGGTACTTCAGAATGAAAGCCGAGATTCCGTGCCCATTCAGCCAGTCGGCGATCTGCTTGCCTTCATGATCCATTGCCAGCCCACCGTATCCCCCGCCTGGGCAAACGATCACAGCCGTACCATTCGCCTTAGCCGGATCAGCTAAACGGAGCGTCAAGGTCGGCTTATCGCGATCTTCCGTACCTACCGCGCCGGGAGCGCCGCCTGGCCAAAGCGGTTCGATTGTCTGGGCAAATACCACTGATGCAAACATGGTACTGATCACCGCTAAGTTTTTCATAGTAAACGACGAGAATAGCATTGGTCGCTCGAATGATTTTCAGGGACTCTGCCGATAAGAAGCGTTAGCCCCTAAACAATGAGAAAGTCGTTTCTCCTGCTAGCCGTCATGGCGGCGGCTGTTTCCGCTCAACACGTGACTCATTCCTGCTGGCGAGGAGACGCTCAAAACTGTACTTCAATCACGAGGAGCATTCTTTCCGGAGTCGATGTATTTCTGCGGCGCCTACGGAAATTCGAACTACAGATGGAATTGGGATGGGAAGAAGCCGGGATATGTCGAGGATATGAATATCCGAAATTATTTCACTAGCAGCTTGGAATTGCTGGCGATTGGGCTTGATTATTCCGCTTATTGGCCGCAGGATAAGCAATTTCATCCGGATGCGTCTCGGTCCTCTCGCCGATAACATCACTCTGTTCTACGATCTGCATTTCGAGCGACATGTGGGTGGAACCATACGTCTGAACCCATCGCAGTCCTGGCAACTGGCATGATGTTGTCAATCCGCTCTCTGACATCGCCGGCAAAAAAGTACTTGTTCCAGCCGAGCGGATCTTTTGCGAAAGCAAAAATACAGAGAACCCCGAACTCTCTATGCCGTCTTCCCGTTCCGCATACTCGGAGCCGGTAAACCTGACGTGGAAATCGCCGTGAATACGTTCGAGGCTCGCAAAGTTCAAGACATCCGGAAGCTGGAGCCAGGACGCAATTTAGGCGGCTTACCTCGGACTGGCCGACCTCGCGCGTCAATACGTCACCCAGACTTTACCGCCAAAAGCGAGCAGCGTTGTCCAGCATTCCAGGGTTTCGATCCCGATCAGACAAGTGAGAACGTTGCTTCAATGGCGTTACAAACGATGTTGGTCCAGTCGGAGGGCGAAAAGTTACTCGTCGGACCGGCGTGGCCCAAAAAATTGGAATGTAGAGTTCAAGGCTGCGCGCGCCCAACAAAGCAGGTAAGCTGGAGAACCTCAAAGTGACGCCCGACAAACGCAACGCTGACATTGTGCGCCTGGACCCTCAATAGGCTTTCTTCGAGAGTCGAAACGTACAATAGAGTTAATGCCGGAAGAAGAGAAGCCCGTGGCCAGCTTTGAAGCTGGACTCGCGGAGCTGGAGTCTGTCGTAAAGCAGCTCGAATCGGGTGAATTGCCTCTTGAAAAGGCTCTCGAGCTTTTTGAGAAGGGCGTTCAACTCAGCGAGAAGTGCCGCAAGCAACTCGAAGAAGCCGAGACCCGCGTGGAGATTCTCACCAGGCGCGCGTCCGGAATTCAAGTCGAGCCCTTCAAACCTACCAAGGCATAACGTGTGCTCATGACGAGAGAGCAATATCTGGCCGAACAGTGCCGGCTCGTGGATGCCGCGCTCAACCGGTGGGTACCGGCGGAAACCGAACCCCCGGCGAATATTCATAAGGCGATGCGGTACAGCCTTTTCGCCGGAGGCAAACGCGTACGGCCGATCCTCTGCATGGCGGCGGCCAACGCCGTCGACGATAACGTTCCTCGTGTGGAAGATGTGGCCTGTACCCTGGAACTGATCCACACATACTCGCTGATCCACGACGACCTCCCAGCACTTGACAACGATGACCTTCGTCGCGGCCGGCCTACTTGTCACAAAGTCTTCGGCGAAGCAATGGCGATACTCGCCGGCGATTCACTATTGACGCTTGCCTTTCAAGTCCTCGCGCGCGTTCCAATTCCCGCCGAACGAAGCGTTGCGCTGGCTGCCGAGTTATCGACTTCGTCGGGAACCGTAAGAGGAATGATCGGTGGTCAGGTTCATGACATCGAAGGCGAAGGCAAGCCGGCAACCGCCGAACTGCTCGATGCCATTCATCGCGCCAAAACAGGAGCCCTACTGCGAGCGAGCGTTCGGATGGGCGCCATCTGCGCAGGAGCCACCGCCGCGCAGTACGACGCGCTGTCCAGTTATGGCGAGCACGTTGGACTCGCCTTCCAGATTGTCGACGATATCCTCGATGTCGAGCAGCCATCCGAAGCGCTCGGTAAGACTGCGGGCAAAGACGCGCAACAAGGCAAAATCACGTTTCCCGCGGTTTACGGACTCGAGACGTCGAAGCAGATGGCGCATGCCGAGCTCGCCACGGCGCACGAATGTCTCAGTACCTTTGCCGGGCGGGCGCATTGGCTCCATGAACTCGCCGATCTGATTGTTCATCGCACCGCATGAAATCCGCCGGGAAGATACGCCTCGATCAACTGCTGGTTGATCGTGGTCTTGCCGACTCCCGGCAGAAAGCGCAAGCGCTGATCCTGGCCGGTAGCGTCCTGGTTGCAAACCAAAAGGTCGATAAGCCTGGCCATAGCGTTCCGGTCGATGTAGGCATTGAGATCATCGGCACGCTACCTTTTGTGAGTCGTGGCGGCTACAAACTGGATGCGGCGCTGACGCATTTTGCCGTCGATGTTACTGGGAAAGTCGCGATCGACATCGGCGCGTCGACCGGGGGCTTTACCGACTGTCTTCTGCAACGAGGCGCAGCGCGCGTGTATGCTGTCGATGTCGGCGACACACAACTCGATTGGAAGTTACGGACCGATCCTCGCGTTGTTGTGCGCGACCGTACCAACGCCCGTCATCTCCAGCCCGGGCATCTTCCCGAGCTATGCGACATTGCGGTATGCGATGTTAGTTTCATATCCGTGACTCTGATAGCTCCAGCCTTGCCTCCACTGCTGCATCCTCTCGGCGATTTGATCGTTCTCGTGAAGCCGCAGTTCGAGGTAGGTCGTGATGACGTTGGCAAAGGCGGTATTGTGCGCGATCCCGCGCTGCATGCAGCGGCCTGCGAAAAAGTCAGCAACACATTCGAATCGCTCGGTTACATTACTCAAGTGATGGACAGTCCGATCACCGGAGCCGAAGGGAACAGGGAATTTCTGCTGCATGCCCATCGTTAAAACGGTAGGGCTCATCTCGAAGCCAAATATCCCTCGTGCCCACGAGATCGTTCCAAGCTTGTACGAATGGCTGAAGAAACGCCAGATCGCCGTGCGCTTTGACGAGCAGACCGGCATCTATCTCAATATGGCCGGAGCGATGGATCGGTCCGAAGTTCCGGAAGCATGCGGCTTGGTGATCGTGCTGGGAGGGGATGGAACTCTCCTGGCGGCCGCTCGCGCTTTGGCCGGAAAACCTACACCGCTCTTTCCGGTCAATTTGGGACATCTTGGTTTTCTGACGGCTATCACCATTGATGAACTTTATCCCGAACTCGAGCGCGCTCTCAAAGGTGAATATCGCGTCGCGGGCAGGCGCATGCTGCACTGCGAACTCCATCGCGAGGACAAGCTTGTAGCCGAATACGAAGCGCTAAATGATGTGGTCCTGACGAAAGCTTCACTCGCCAGAATGATCGAAGTGGAAGCGAGAGTCGATCAGCACTTCGTTTGTACCTATCGAGCCGATGGTCTGATCATTTCTACCCCCACTGGTTCTACTGCCTACTCGCTTTCGGCCGGCGGACCTATCGTGTTTCCAAGCGTCGCCACCTTGCTGATCACGCCGATTTGCCCGCACATGTTGACGAACCGGCCGGTGCTGGTCCCGGACGATAGCGTGATCCAGATCATTTCACGCTCGGTCGCCGATAACGCCTATCTCACTATCGACGGCCAAGTCGGAGAGCCGATCGAACGCGGCGACCGAGTGGTGTGCCGGCGTTCCGAGAAGTATGTGAACCTTATCCGTCCGCCACGAATGATGTTCTTCGATGTCCTTCGCGAGAAGCTAAGTTGGGGCGAGCGGTGAAGCGAATTTCGATCACAGCCTGGATCTTTATCGGAATGGCTGTCGGCGTTGCCATCGGCATATTGGCGCCGGCCTTCGCCGTGCAACTCGCCCCCATCTCCGCAATTTTTCTGCGGCTGATCAAGTCGATCATCGCGCCCCTGCTGTTTGGCACGCTTGTCGCCGGCATCGCGAGCACGGGCAGCGTCGCCGCGATGGGTCGCATCGGCGTTAAAGCCATTGTGTATTTCGAAGTCGCGACGACTATTGCCCTGTTTCTCGGGCTTGCCGCTGTCAACATCGTCCGGCCCGGCGATGGCATGCGACTCGAGCGAACTGCCGCTGAAGCTGCGACGCCGAAAGCAGCGCAGAGCCTTGGAGCGATCCTTGAACACACGTTTCCCACAAGCATCATCGATGCCATGGCGCGCGGCGAAGTACTGCAGATCGTTGTCTTCTCATTCCTGTTCGGCGCTGCCTGCGCAAGCATCGGCGCGGCTGCGAAACCCGTCGTGCAGTTTGCCGAGTCGCTGGCTGAGGTGATGTTCCGCTACACGAAGTACGTCATGTACCTCGCGCCGCTTGGAGTCGCAGCAGCGATGGCTGTAACGATTGGATCGAAAGGCATCGACGTTCTCTTCGGTCTTGGCAAGTTGATCGCGACCATGTATGTCGCCCTTGTTGTCTTCGTTGTCGTGGTCTTCGGTGCTGTCGCTGTAATCTTTCGGATCCCGATCAAGTCTTTCTTGCAAGCCGCTCGCGAGCCGTTCTTTATCGCCTTCTCTACTGCGTCGAGTGAAGCAGCGCTGCCTCGCGCCATGCAAAACATGGAGCGCTTCGGCGTGCCGAAACATATCGTCGGATTCGTGATGCCGACGGGCTACAGCTTCAACCTCGACGGCACCACTCTATACCTGTCTCTTGCCAGCGTCTTCGTCGCGCAGGCAGCAGGAATCGAGATGAGTCTAGGTCAGCAGATCATCATGATGCTCACACTCATGCTGACCAGCAAAGGTGTCGCCGGCGTTCCGAGAGCGGCGCTTGTGATCCTCGCCGGAACACTCGCGACGTTTAACCTTCCGCTCGAAGGCGCAGCCGTGTTGCTTGGTATCGACGCGATCATGGATATGGCTCGGACATCGGTAAATGTGCTCGGAAATTGTCTTGCGACAGCTGTGGTTGCGCGATGGGAAGGATTTCCCGTTGGGACGGGCGCATTGGACTCCCGACTTGTGGAAACGAATGAATAAAGGTCTGCCCCCGCTGATTGAACTCTGCAACGCGTCGATAGTGCGCGGTGAGCAGGTTGTTATCCGCGACATGAATCTGCGCATTGAAGTCGGGGAACACGTCGCAATCCTCGGACCGAACGGCTGCGGGAAGTCGACGCTGGTCCGCACGCTCGCTCGCGAATTTTATCCGCTGAGCCGGGATGGAAGCTACATACGCCTGTTCGGTCGCGAGGTATGGAATGTCTTCGAGTTGTGGTCGCTCATCGGTGTTGTTTCGAACCACTTTCCGACGCCTTCGCGATCTCTGACGGGACGGGAACTCGTCATAGGGTCCTTTTTCAGCAGTGTTGGCGTTTGGCCCAATCAGCACATAACTCCAGAAATGGAAAAACGCGCAGATGCCGCCCTGGCCCAGATCGAGGCGACGCATCTTGCAGATCGCGACTTCGAGGAACTGTCCTCCGGCGAAGCTCGCCGCATCCTGATCGCCCGAGCCCTGGTCCATTCCCCGAAGGCTCTCCTACTCGATGAGCCGACGACCAGCCTCGATTTGAACGCGCAGCACGATTTGCGCGAAGCGATGCGTCGTCTCGCGCAGTCGGGAATTGCAATCCTGCTGGTCACGCATCACTTGAGCGACATCATTCCTGAAATCGATCGCATCGTGATGATGAAGGCCGGCAAGATCATCGCGGACGGGCCCCGGTCGGAGTTACTTGCCAAGGGGCCGATCGAGAATCTCTTTGGGATTGAAATCGACCTTGCCGAACGCGGTGGCTACGTCCACGCTTGGTAGTTAAATGAACCTACCTGTAAATCCGACAATTCCGCCCATGCTCGCCAAGCGAGTTGCCGGCTTGCCCATGGAAGGATCGTGGATCTTCGAACCGAAGTGGGACGGGTTTCGCACACTGGTATTCCGCGATGGGGATGAAATCCTGATTCAGAGCCGCGACGAGAAATCGCTGAACCGATACTTCCCGGAACTAGTCGAGGTGTTGCGAGCAAACCTGCCCCCTCGTTGTGTGCTGGATGGAGAGATCGTCATCGTACACAACGGCGCTCTTGAATTTGAGATGCTGCAACTGCGCATTCACCCGGCTGCCTCGCGAATCAAGACGCTCTCGCAACAGATCCCGGCATCGATCGTATTCTTCGACCTTCTCTGCGACGGCGAACGAGATCTATGCAGCGAACCTTTCGAGAACCGCCGTGCCGTGTTGGAATCACTTCTTTCCAAAGCGTCGCCTCCGATCCACATCACACCGGCGACTCGAGACTCGAGCGTTGCGTCCGACTGGTTCCGACGCTTTGAAGGAGCCGGTCTCGACGGAGTCATCGCCAAGCCCGTGTCGGGAACGTACGAGCCGGACAAGCGAGTAATGCTCAAGGTCAAGCACGAGCGCGATTGCGATTGCGTTGTCGCTGGCTTCCGCTGGCATAAGAAGGGCGAACGCACGGCTGTTGGATCGTTGCTCCTCGGACTTTTCGACGGCTCCGGTTCACTTCAACACGTTGGAGTCTGCGCGAGCTTTGCCGAGGAGAAGCGTCACGAACTGACAAAATTCCTCGAGCCCTATCGCAAGGACGCGCTCAAGGATCATCCCTGGAAGCAGTGGGCGACTGCCGGGGAAGACGGGCAGCGCATGCCGGGCGGCCAGAGTCGGTGGAGCCAAGGCAAAGATTTATCGTGGGAACCTTTGAGACCTGAACTTGTCGCCGAAGTTGCGTACGAGCACATGCAAGGCAACCGGTTCCGCCACCTGGCGCACTTTCGAAGGTGGCGTACCGACAAGACGCCGGCCGATTGTACGTATGCCCAGCTCGAAGTAGTAGCGCCCCAGGAACTGGCAGCAATTTTCCCCGAAGGTCGCTGAGGTCATACCGATTTCTTCCGAGGTCTCTTCGAGTACATCTCCCTCCATTCTCGCGTCGGATCGTCGTCTGGGTCAGGCGTCTCTTGCGATGGCCGCTGCGCTTCAGGCACATGCCGCAAATTCACTCGGATGCGCGTCCATGTCGAAGATCTGCCGCGCATGGAATCTACCAGTAAGTCGTCAATGGCGAGTAGCTTCGAGACCTCGGGATGTTTGTTTTTCCATCGTTCAAAACCCGCCAGAGCAGCTTCCTTGTCAGGCGAGTTTGCGATCACGATAAGTGGCATCTTCTTACGTGATGGCGCAACGCGTGGAGCCTCGCCGTCCATCTTCCGGAAATGTGGAGGCCAGGGCGCGTCACCAAGACCGGCGCGCTCGTCTTGTTCCGCTAGTTCGAGCAATTTTTCCAACGATCCAGCGGACGAGTCCATGTCCTCATGCGGGTTGCCGATCTCAGCAAAACGCTTCGGAACCGTGAGCACGGTGAAGTCTGCCGGATCGCAAACCGGAACTTCTTCCCATCGGAGCGGAGTCGACACACGAGCATCGGGCAGCGGCCGCACCGAATAAGCCGAGCAGGTAGTCCGATCCTTCGCGTTCTGGTTGTAGTCCAGGAATACGCCGTGTCGTTCTTCTTTCCACCATTTCGAACTGGCCAGTGCGGGCACACGCCGTTCAACTGCCCGCGATAACGCAAGTGCAGCCCTGCGCACTTCAACAAAGCTCCATCGCGGGTGAATACGAACATTCACATGCATCCCACGTGAACCACTGGTTTTTGGCCAGCCTCGAAGTCCCATTTCTTCGAGGAGCGACTTAACTTCCAGCGCGACGCTGCGCACGTCTGCCCAACCGACACCCGGCCCTGGGTCGAGATCGATACGCAACTCGTCGGGATGATTGAGGTCGCCGGAACTGACTGGATGCGGATGCAGTTCGATGCAACCTAGGTTGACGATCCATGCCAGTCCTGCCGTGTCATCAACTACGACTTCTTCAGCCGTGCGCCCCGACGGGAACGAAAGTGTCACGGTGCGCAACCACGATGGCCGGTCTGCAGGCGCACGCTTCTGATAAAACGCTTGATCCTCGGCTCCATTCACGAAGCGCTTCAAAACGATCGGGCGATCTTTGATTCCGGCAAGCGCTCCAGGCGCGACTGACAGGTAATATCTAACGATATCGATCTTCGAGAGCTTCGTCTGCTTCGTAAAATACGGTTTGCTCGGATGCGTTATCCGAACATCACGGTCGTCGATCGAGAGTACTTCAACCTCTTCCTTCTTCACGAAATCAGCCTACCGCTAACGTACGGATTCCCTGCGATGTGGAAGCGCAGCGGCCAGTCAGCACATTGCGTGATGCCGATCCTTGAAGTCGTGATGATTGCCGGAGGGGCATCGCCGGTGTCATGGACGGTCAGCAATCCCTTCGTCATATCAGCGCCATTCAGAGCGCGCGTGATCCCAAAAGCCAAGGTCAGCTTTCCCGGACCAGATGCAAGGTCGACTTGCCTCCGAGCGGCTGGACGGCGCTCCTGCATCACTTCGAGACCCTCAACCGGCTCAGCGGCCCGTATGAGCACACAACCTGCAACGCCGTCGGGCTCAGCGACGATATTCAGGCAATCATACATGCCATAGATCAGGTATACGTACGCGTGCCCGGGAGGTCCGAAGATGACGCGTGTTCGATTCGTGATCCCGCGTGCGGAATGCGAGGCTAAGTCATCGCCTCCAAGATATGCTTCGGTCTCGACGATAATACCTGCTGTGTTGCCATGGCGCAGAACCTTGCCGAGCAAGTCTTTGGCAACATCGATTGTGGGGCGCGAGTAGAACCGGCGAGGCAGTACCCGCCCGGTCATTGAATCTCTTTCACCTGCTTTGCGATCTTGAAATGATAAACGAGCGCTCCGGCTAGGATGGTACCGATGGCCAACAGAGACACGCGAGTCTGCTGTGTGATTCCATACAACGTCATCCAGGCCGCCATGAGAATGAACGTCATCGGTACAAGCGGGTAGGCGAAGCTGACAACTCCGATCTTCTGCCAATCCGGGCGGCGTCGCCGAAAGACGAGGATCGATGCGACCGCCATCGCAGCCGTAAAGTTCAGGGTCATGCCGATGTAGAAGAATAGCTGTGGGAATGGCGTCAGTGTCATGATGCTTGCGCAGACTCCCTGAGCCAGAATCGCGATCACAGGCGTCCGGTACTTCTCATGCACTTTCGCGGCGGAATCGAAGAAGGCGCCATTCTTTGCCATTGCATAATACACTCGCGGCCCGATCGTTACCATCGCGCTTACAGAAGACATGATCGAAAGCGCCATTAGAAGGCTGAACGCTCCTGCGATCTCTGGCCCGAATAGTTTTGACGCCGCGAGTGATCCGATTGCGAGTACGCCCTTCATCTCCTCGAGAGGAGCGGCGTACAGGAACACCATGTTGAGCAAAATGTAAAGACCGGCAACCAGGATGGTCCCGAACGTTAGTGCTTTCGGCAACGTCTTGCCCGGCTGTTTGATCTCTTCTGCGACGTAGGTAGCGGCATTCCAGCCGCTGTAGCTGACATAAATCCAGAACAAGCTGATCGCAAACTGCTGGACGAGGGGTGTCGTAGAAGTGCGAACAGCTTTCTGACTGAAATGCGACCAATCCCCCGTACCGATCAAAAAACCAAGCGCAACGAACGCGACAACAACCGCAACTTTGATGGCCGTAAGCACATTCTGAATCTTTGCGACACGTTGAATTCCGAAGACATTCAGGATCGTGAAAACGACGATAAGCGCCGAGGCCGCCATCTGCGCTCCACCAAGCTTGAAAGTCCACTCGCCCGAGCCGAAGAGCGCCGGAGCATTCGCCTGCTTTAAGGCAGGCGAAAAGTAACCAAGATAGTCCGAAAACGCGAGAGCAGCGACAGCGATAGGCGCAGAGAATCCGGCGAAGAAAGAGACCCAGCCGGTGATGAATCCCCAGGCAGGACCATAGGCGCGCGTCAAGTACACATACTCGCCGCCCGAGGCAGGGAAGTTCACTCCCAACTCGGAGAAGCAAAACGAACCGGTGAGAGCGGCAACTGCGCCGACCGCCCAGATCAGCAGAAACAAAGTGGGATCGCCAAGATCGCCCGCAAGATAGCCGCTCGTGGTGAAAATGCCGGTTCCAATCATGTTGGAAACCACAAGGGCCGTTGCACTCACGACTCCGAGTTGGCGAACGAGTGTGACTGTCGAAGCCGTAGGTGTCACTGTAGCGGTTATTGTAGCGCGCAACGCTTAACTGGCAACGCGGATGGAGACTGCTTGGCAGAGGTCACTCGACAAATTCAGGATTTCTTGAGGCGAGCGCTATTCGCAGAACATTACTTATTGTTTGGTGCTTCAGTAAACGCGACCCGGCCAGAAACAGTTTTACAGCGGTCGGCTCGCCAGCCTTCCAGAGTGTCGACAGGGTAGTGATTTCGCTGTTACAATGTCGAAAAAACACACGATCCGTCCAGCGTCGGCGATCGGTAGCAAGTTCGCTGTGTTCTCCGAGAACATCAAATATCGTTTGTAGGATGCGGTATTTGACCGGTTCGCGATACTGCCGCATCAGGAGCACCTCACTCCGTCGGTCATTGCGGACTTCCGCTACAAACTCGGCAAAGCTCCAGGCGTTCGTGAGATTCACTATGGCGTTCGGCTCCAGGCCATGACGGTCCCCCCCGGCTATTACCGGGATTCCCCACTCGCAGGCGAGACGTGAAACGGTCAGGTTCTCTGCCCAGGATCGTAGGCCATTTATCTCCAGCGCGTGTATCCATTCCTTGTACTTTGAGAGGAACTCCAGAAGATGGAGGCCATGTTGTGCAGCGCCGATCCCATGTTCATCCCAAAGCGGGTGGTTCAACACCGTCAAAACCGAGGGGAGACCGTGCAGTATCGAAAATAGTTCAGTGAGGATCTCCTTCCGTGGATCGCAGGTGTACGAAGCGAGCCTTTCCGTCACGACGTTCGCCCATTGAACAGGCAGGTTATGAACGCCGACGTGAAGGAACGTGGCGCGAAACGGAACGGTCCACTCAAGAGATACGGGCAATGACTGAAACTCGGGCAGCACGTGCAGTGTTATCGAAGCGTCGATGTCGTCATGATCGGTGAGAGAGACGAGCGCGCGCATCCCGAGATCATTCTCGATCTGTTCCCGCTCCAGTTCATAGGCGCGACGCGCTCCTAGCGGGGGCGTCCACCACGCGCTGGCATAGTTCAACGCTTCCCCATGGGCAAGATGAAACCTGCGTTCCTCCGTTCGTAGGAGATGGGATAATCCGGGAACGCTATGTGCGCGGCGGGGCACGAAATCCAGCCACTCCTTGGAATATTGTGTGTGGCTGTGCAAGGATACACCCGTCTTGTATTGCGTGAGAACGGAGAGATCCTTCCAGAGAACGTGTATGGAATCAGCTTTCAAGCATTCTCCTGCGCGCCGTTCTAACGGCTTCGTCAGGATCAGAGTGCCCGCTGCTTCTTACATCGATATTGTTCTTACATGAACATTCGATGACAATCGAACATTTTCAGTCGGAATGTTTGAAACGACTAAGACAAATTCGTCACTTGGGGCTGATCGGCTTAGGTTGCGGTCGGCGCGTGCCCTCCCGATCGGCCTTACCGATAATCGCGTCCTTCAATCGCTTTTCTACTGCTGCGGACTCCTCTTTGCGGCCCGAGTGCGCTAGGACCAGCGCGTAAGTGCGCAGGAGCCCTTCCATCGATTCATCGGGGACCTTGGCATTCTCGCCGATCTTGATCGCTCGTTGATATAAATCGATCGCTTCCGGTAACTTCTGCTCTCCGATGAGCCCGCGACCTGTTCGGTGGAAGCTTTCGAGGACTGCCTTCGTTCGCATTGCTTGGGAACGCTGGCTCAAAGGAGCCGCCTTGTCATACAGTTTCTGCGCAGAGTAGAACTCAACCATCTTGTCGAGCGTCAACGCTACCATGGGATGTTCTGCTCCGGCGCTCCCTTCCCAGATGGCCAGAAGGCGCAGGTAGACAGGCTCGGCTTCCTCGTATTTCTTCTGTCCAAATAACGCATAGGCAAGTGAGTCGAGAGTAGCGATCAACTCCGAGTGCTTCGGTCCTAGAGTAGCTTCGCGCAGACGGAGGGCCCACAGGCAATAGATTTCCGTGTCCCGGTAAGCGCTCTCGTCGCGGTAAATGGCGACCAAAGGATCGAGTACGGTCAGCACTTGCAGACCGCTGGTCGGAAGCGCTCCCCAGAAGGCTAATGCCTGCGTGTAATAGTTTTTAGCGCCCTCCGAATCTCCCATCTCCTGAAAGATTGCGCCGGCCAGAGTGGCATCTTTGGCCAACGCTTCACTAAGGCCCAGAGCGCTTCGGATCTGAACCACTTTGGTGATCGTCTCGGACGCCTCCTTGCGGAGATCCTGCATTCGCTGCACATTAGCGATTTCTACCAGGACATCCGCATAAGGATGTCCCTGGGCTCCGTGCAGTTCAGCGACTAACGGCAGCAACCTTTCGAGAACGCGCTGCGCCTCCGCCGGGTCGCCTCCCACTTTCAGGGCTGCGGCCAATGGTTGAAGCAGCGGCGCCATCGCTGCCGTCTCTGCTTTACTCTCTTCCGCTTTTGCGAGCGCTGCCCGATAAGACGCGACAGCATCAGCGTACTTACCCTCGGCGAAGTTGCGCCGTCCTGCGGACGTTTCGACCATCCATGGATTTGGCAGTTCCACGGCGCTTACTTGGGCCGGAAACAGTAGCAGCTGCGCGAGGAGAAGTTCAATCGGCATACAAAGACTCGATTTTCTGATAGACACCGCCCGATGGAAGTGGGTTCCAGCAAATCCTGACATCGCCTACAATGGAGCGTTATCTGTATGCCGGATTATTCGGACGAGCGTCGGTCCGACCGCCTCCAGGAGAGCTTCACTTCAGGGGCCAACCAGGGTTTGCGTTATGACAAGCTTTATCGCGATTTAGTCGAGAAAGGCCTTGGCTTAATCTGCTCCCACGATCTCGAAGGCAATCTTTTGATGATCAATGAAGCTGCCGCAGAAGCTCTGGGTTATGCGCCGGAGGAGATGGTAGGGCATAACTACCGGGAGTTCATCTCCCAGTCCGTCATCCGACGTTTTGACAGCTACATCACAAAGATCGTTCGTAACGGAACCGCGCAGGGCTATCTGTGTTTGACCACCAGGAGCGGTCGGGAAGTTGTGTGGATTTACCACAACACGCTCCATCAGAATGACGGTAATGCTCCGATCGTGCTCGGACATGCGCAAGATGTAACCTGGCGTATCGAGTTGGAGCAGCGTCTTCGTGAGACGAACTACAATTATCGGCGTCTATTCGACGAGGCTCCTGTCGCATATCACGAGATCGATAATCACGGCGTGCTCGTTAATGTAAACCGGGCCGAGTGCGAATTGTTGGGCTACGAAAAAAAGGAAGTGTTGGGCCGGTACGTTTGGGAACTCGTGGCCCCGGAGCATGTGGAGGAGAGCAGGCGAAGTGTACTGCGTAAGATCGCCGGCGAGCAGCCACTTGAGCCATTTTTTAGAGAGTACGTCCGGCATGACGGCCAACGGCTGATACTGCACATCCATGAGAATCTAATCCGATCCGGCAGCGGAGAGATTCTTGGAATACGTTCAACCCTGCTCGATGTGACTGAGCAGCACCGAGCGTCGCAGGAACTCCGCCGCCTCAATGCGGAACTCGATAAACGGGTGGCCGATCGAACCAAGGAACTGAACACGTCGAACGATCGTATGCGCGAGTTCGTCTACACCGTATCGCATGATCTGCAGGAGCCTCTTCGCTCCATTAGTTCCTTTGCAAAACTGCTGCGAGACCGTTACTCAGAACGGCTCGACGACGACGGGTTGGAATTTCTCGAATACGTTACGTCAGGTTCTGTACGTATGAGCAAATTGATAAGAGACCTGCTCGCCTACTCCCGCGTGCTTCATGACGACGAATCGCTGTTTGAAGAAGTGCCCCTGACCCGGATTGTCGAAGTCGTCGCTGAGATTCTCAGCACATCCATCAGCAAAAGCGGAGCCACACTCACGTACGGCGAATTACCGGTAGTCAAGGCCAATGCCAATAGAATCGTTCAGCTACTTCAAAACCTCATCGGGAACTCGATCAAGTACAGAAGCAAGCAGCCACCCGTAATTCACATTGACGCCCGACAGGATGGCGATTTCTGGCGCATTTCTGTCACGGATAACGGAGTTGGTGTGCAGCCCGGAGATCGCGACCGCATTTTCGGTTTGTTCAAACGAACCCCCGGCAGTCTGGCGGCTGGATCTGGGTTGGGACTTGCCATTTGCCATGGGATAGTCGAGCGGCATGGAGGACGAATCTGGGTCGAACCCGCCCCCGATGGCGGCTCGACTTTCATATTCACGTTGCCTTGTTTGGAAAGGTGTTGAAATAAGAATGTGATTCAGGGAATAGAACATACCGCCATTGCGTCAAAAGATATTGCTTCTCTCGCTGACTGGTACGTTGATGTCTTGGGATTTGTCGTGAACTACCGGTCGCCTAATGCAATCTTCATTCGAACTGCGAACGGCGCCATGATCGAGCTCATTCATGCCGAGGGGGACCGCCCGCATCAGGCGCTTAAGACTCCCGGCATTCGCCACCTTGCATTGACGGTAACGGATTTCGACACCGCCTATCACCGGCTACAGGGCAAAAACGTCGCCTTCTTGGGCGAGCCTCAGGAAAGTAAGGGCAATCGGACCGTCTTTTTCACTGATCCGGAGGGGAACATTCTTCATCTGCTTCAGCGCGCTACGCCTTTGGTTTGACTCCGGCGCGCTAGACTTCGTAGGCATGTCCCACCAAGATGGCGGCTTAACGCGGCGGCAACTGCTATCCACACCTTTGGCCTTGTCCGCGGCTGACGCTCGTCGCCCGAACATCGTTTTTATTCTTGTCGACGACATGCGCTGGGACGAGTTGCGATGCACCGGGCATCCGTTCGCGCAATCGCCACACGCAGACAGGTTGTCGCGTGAAGGCGCAAACTTTCGGAATGCTTTCGCAACCACTCCACTCTGCTCGCCCTCCCGCACCAGTTTTCTGACCGGCGCGTATCCGCACCGGCATGGAATCATCGATAACACAGATCGGTCCCAAGCCAGCCATGAATTGCGCACCTGGCCGCGACTTCTGCACGACCAGGGCTATGAGACGTGCTTCGTTGGCAAGTGGCACATGGGGAATGACGATTCGCCGCGACCCGGATTTGATGAGTGGGTGAGCTTTCCAGGACAAGGCGAGTGTCTTGATCCGGTGCTGAATGTGAACGGAAAAAGTGCACAGGCGCGCGGCTATATTACCGATTTGCTAACGGAACATGCAGTCCAATTCCTGAAGAGACCAAGATCACGGCCGTTCTGCTTGTATCTGTCACACAAAGCGATTCATCCGAATGTGATTCAGTTCAACGATGGAAGTGTGAATAAGAGTGGTGGCGATGCGGAGGACTTCATCCCCGCAGAGAGGCATCGGACACTGTATAGCGGAATGACACCGCCTCGACGAGCCAACTATGCGCAGCCGCCGCGGAACAAGCCGGCGCTGGAGCAGTCGATCGCGGGCGTGGAGCCGCTTGGACGCAAAACGCTTATCAACGATGAGGTAATCCTGAACCGTCTCCGAATGGCGAAGGCTGTCGACGAGAGCCTCGGTCAGGTCTTGCAGACCATCGAACAGTTGAGACAATTGGACGACACGATGGTGATTTTCACTTCGGACCATGGGTATTTCTATGGAGAGCATTACCTGGCTCACGAGCGGCGGCTTGCCTACGAAGAGACCATCCGCATCCCAATGCTGATCCGGTATCCCAGAATGTTCCGGGCCGGGTCACGACCAGACAAGTTTTTTCTCAGCATAGACGTGGCGAACTTGTGCTTGCGTCAGCAATTGCCGCCGCCTCGCGAGGATTTTCTCATCGAGTACTACTCAGATAAAGTATTTCCACGAATTCGAAATATGGGCTACCAGGCAGTGCGAACGCAGCGGTGGAAGTACATTCATTATCGGAATCTTTCGAATGCCGATGAGTTATACGATCTTATGAACGACCCCTATGAAATGGACAACAGAATAGGCGACCCGCAAGCGCCGCGTGCAGCGATGCAGGCGCGCTTAGCAAAGCTGACTAGTAATTAGCAGGTTGTGAAACGGCTTGGTCAGTTTTTAAAACGAATCGACACTCTGGACGGCCGTAGACGGTGTATGCGAGCCACGTCGGATCGCCACCATGTTTAGCAGCATTTCGTGCCTGCACCGTCGCCTTTGCAAGAGTTGCTCCCTTCACGAGTTGCGAATAAAGCTCCTTGGCGAAAGTGGTCGATGGACGATCGCCGGTCACCCACAAACTGCTGACAAAGGCTCCTGCGCCCTTGGCCAGGAACGCGTCCGCAAAGCCACCCATCGACGTCAGTTGATAACTGTTCCGGCCGGTCTGACACGCATTTAAAAAGATAAAAGGTTGGTTGCCATCCGGGGCCTGGAGTTGGGCCGAGAGCTTCACGGCTCCGTCATCGATCGACTCGCGATGGTACTCGTTGTTCAAAACTCGTCCCTGCAGTAGAATTCTGGAAACGTTGCTTTTTCCAAACTCCGCTTCTCCGTGTCCGGCGAAATGAAGCACATCGAACGACCCGGGAACTTTCAGTTCATTCAGAACAGGAAGGTAAGTCGGATTGACCGGTACCGCTCCCAACAGGCTGTCGAGCACCGACCCTTCCGCGGCAGTTGACGGTAAATAGTAACCCTTGACTCGGCAATAGTCTGGAATGACGTACTTCACAAAACCTGGCCTTACGCGGATGCCGGTCGGCAAATTCTGGTTGTACAGCCACCGGATAAGTCCCATCTCCGCGAGAAAGCGGGCGTCTTGGTGATCGGACTGATCTGGATCGTCTATCAGGAGTAGTTCCCAAGGTATGAAGGGTTCGGTCGATAGCACGACAATCGCGTCAATCTTGTCGCGATGCTTCCAAAGATCCTTGCGCAACTGCAGCGGAAGCAACTGTTGGGCAAGCGAGCTTCCACGGGCTCGGAGTTTATGCTTGAAGACCTCCGGCGCAGCCACGCTCTCCTTCCAGTAGGTTTCAATCTCCTCGAACAGATTCTCAATGAACTCTACCTTGGCGCGTTCAAGCGCAAGAGGTGGATACAATCCGGGGATCTCACCGGGAATATCGAGTTCGTAAGTGAGTCCCTTGTCGCCATCGTCGTGTATGCGCAGTTGAAAGTGCTGTGCATCGCTACTAGTGGACAAGGCGTTCGCCTCAGCATTCGTTCGTACGGTCACGCCTGGAAGTTCGGCCGAAATCGTCGCTTTCAATACCAAACTGACGATCGGATCCTGGGCCTGACTAGCGACAACGAGAATCTCACCTTCGCCGGGAGCCGTAGCAACTACATCGAAGTATCGTTCGAAACGGAGGTTCGGTGACCGTGGATCGATCTCAATACGATCGCTGCTATCATCCCCACGTTTGATCATAAAGTGCTTTCGCGGGATGATCTGAACAATAAGCTTGCGTGACGGATCGACCTCGCCTCGCCCTTCGGCACTATTACCGGGGAGTGCTTCTTCGATTTGTTCTCTCGAGATGATTACTTCGATCGTGACTGTCTGGTTCACCTGGACAGCAGCGTCCATGGATGCCCTAAAATGCCAAGTGTCTCCTTCCCCATCGTCATCGGAGCTATCCTTCCCATCTCCGCCTTCGCTTTCGGACAAGTCCCGGGAGAGAAGATCACCATCTTCGCTATTAATCCAATAGCTTACGTTGGGGCTTCCCCGATATACGCGACTCAACGACCTGCCGCGCGTAAAAGATTCGGCAAGATCCGTTGTATCCCCATCCAATCGCTCGATCTGTGTGATAGGCGCATCAAGCAAACTGTATCGCGAAAGCCATCCGTCCTCCCACCATTCTTTCGCTTTCTCCCCAAGGTCAACGAGCGGATTTTTGTCAAGCCTTTCAAGCACCCTATAAATACTGCTTTCCGGGCTGGAGATGATGATCAGTGTTAAACCCCGACGAACGGACTCAGCAAACAACTCAGCGTCTACTTGAGGCATCTGATTCTGCAGCGCCTCAATGTAGTCGGAGTTGAAATCCACAAAAGAAACTACCGATATGCTCGCTTCAGCAACACCGTGCTCGCATAAATCAACGATCGCGTTCCTGGCTGTCTGCAAATCCTCGAAAACAGCGACAACGACAAGGTCACCCATACAGATATTCTTCCGACGTCATTCATTTGGACGGAAACTAAATCCAAACGGCAGACCCTTGGCAGCCAACTCTTCCGCATAAACCGTAACCTCCGATCGGAAGTCCTCTTCAATCGGCTCGGGGTGAACGCGAATGACTTCCCCCGTCACCGAGAAATCAACGCTTCTTACTTGGGGAACCTCGTTCGTGTCCTTGTTTGCGTCGATCTTGTCCTTCACTTCCTGCAGGGCGGCCCTTTTCAGGTTGTTCCGCTCCGCCTTCGTATAGGTGCCATCTTCTTCCAGGAGCGCGCTTGCTTCCTTCAGCAAATCGAAGGCTGCCGCGATGATGGTGGCGTGTTGTAGAGGTGTGGCGAATATCAGCTCGTCTGCTTTACTCGAAGCTTGGTCGAATTTCTTCGACCACCCGCTGTTCTGGTCCCGACCCTTCCATTTGTCGAACGTTACGTTATAGATCACGTAGGTGTTGCGTACCGGAGCTCCGTTCACCAGCAGGCCATTGCCGGAGATTGTCATCTTGTTCGGATCGAAATCCAGTTGATCCTCGTCGTCCTGCTTGACGATGAGGATGATGTAGCCTTCCACGAGCCGGTTATTCGCCACAGGATCGGCAACTTCACTTTCGCTGATGATACCCGGATAGGTCGCTTTCAGGGCGTCGGAAGGATCCGCATCGGTAAAGACTTTCTTCACAATGTTCGCGATCGTCAGCGCCTGCCCAAGAGCTACAGGAGACAATTGCAGAGGCTGCTTGAATTCGTCACTGTTTAGAATCTGAAGCGTCTTCCCAAGGTTGTCGTCACGAAGCGCGCTAACGCTGACTTGTGTTTCAATTCCGTCGGCAACTGCTGGAACCTTGAGTACGATGTTCCGCCCGATTGCCAGAGGATTCACGCTCGGCGACGAAACCTTGCGAAAATCCTGTATAGCCGCGGCGATCTTCGGGTCCGATCCGCTTTGCCAGGTCACTTGTGTCGAGATCGTAACCTTGTCTGAACCACCGAAGATGTCTTGCCAGAAGTTCCCGGATGCCTTATATTGCACAGCATGAAGAACGATGCTGATATAGCCCGAGTTCTTCAGAATCTGGCGCGGAGCACTGCTTCCGCTGACACTGGGTCTCCAATATACACGCGTGCCTTTTAGCTTAGTCATAGTTCGTGATTGTCGAATTAGTATAACGGAAAGGCGCGCTATCGACTTTGCGCGTCAACGACAATCTACGAAATACCGGCAGGAATAATTACCACCGACTTCACGCCTGCAAGCCCGAGTAGTCCACGAATCGACGCGTCTGCGTTACGCTCCGCGTCTTTCAGGATGCCCATTTCCATAGCGCCGATCTTCACAGCTTCGAGACCCTCACGTCTTGCGCGTTGCTCCAGATCGAGGCTGTAAGGAACCCAGGGCGTCCACCACGTTTTGTATCGATCCCAAACCTTCGTCTCCTTCTCGTCGACCGCGACGTTCAGGATCTTGGCAGGAGGCATACGCACGACAAGTGTGCCATCCGGACGCCGGGAAATATCTTGGTTTTTCAAACTCGAAAGATCGATGCCTGCTTCGACGCGCGCCTGCATCACCAACAAAATCGACTCGGACCCGAGCGGCTGTTTCTCTTCCCTCAAGCCGATCACCTTTTGTACGGTGTAGCGGACCGTGGCGAGCTGATTCAATTGCCGGACCTGTGTGACCACTGTCTGCGTGTCGAGTTCCGGGGTCTTCGATGTGCTGCGGTAAAACCAGAAACCGCCTATCAAAGCAATGATCAGTATCAGCGGCCAGCCAATTCGATTCCGACGCACGGCTGATTGTACCTTGGCGTCGCTCTCATGACAAAAAGGTTGCGACAACACCAATAACGCATTTGAAATCACAGTATTAGACTGCAAATATTTACCCACCTGGATGAGGTGGCAAGCGATAAGTTGTTGACTTTAATTAGAAATACTTCTATTATTGCCACAACAGCGGGGAAGGGTCACGCGCCTCTGCGGCGCCTGGTGGTCGACGGCTCAGTTTATGAGCGGACCTGACCAGTTGGGGACCTACATAGTCACGATTGCCAGGAAGCTCTCCGAGCCGATTTTCGCTCAAAGGGGAGTTCAATGTATCCAATACAATTTTTCAGGAGCACGGCTCTCGCGCTACTCTGCGCTGGCCTTGTCCTCCTTTCTGTTCCGGCGCCGGCCCAGGAGCGCTTCGGTGAACTCAGCGGAACAGCAACCGACCCAAGCGGCGCCGTCTTACCTGGCGTGGCCGTGACGGCAACCAATACCACAACCCACCGCGCAACCACCAGCCGCACAGGTGCAGATGGTAACTATGTTCTCCGGCAGCTTGAACCAGGACGCTACTCGGTCAAGTTCGACCTGACCGGTTTCACCAGCTATCAGGTTGCGGACGTCGAACTCCTTGCCGGCAGAATCCTCAAGGTCAATGCGCCTATGACGATCTCCAGCGCGGAGCAGACGGTCCAAGTGACCGAAGACGCTCCACTCATTGATACGACCCGAACAATGATTGCGCACGATATTACTGCAGCCGAGATCAATCTATTACCGAAGGCGCGGAGTTTTCAGCAACTCGCGGTTCTGGCGCCCTCTGTCAATACCGGTGACATCGAAGGCGGCTTCCAGGTGAATGGCGCGAGTGGCGCCGAAAATCAATTCATCATCGACGGCGTTTCCACAACCAGTCTGATCAACGGCAAGTCGAGGCAGGACGCCTTTACGGAAATCCTTCAGGAAGTACAAGTCAAGACTGGTGGCATCGACGCCGAATATGGCGGGGCGCTTGGCGGTGTGATCAGCGCGATCACGAAGTCAGGCGGCAATCGGTTTCATGGCGATGTTCATTACTATTACGACGGTAGCTCCATCAGCGCTGGTCCGGTGAAGCGGCTGCTCCTTGATCCAGGCGACGAGAAGACGGTGTCCTACGTTCAGGATCACAACAACCCTAACCACCGGCACGAACCAGGCTTCTCGCTCGGCGGTCCGCTGATCAAGGAGAAGCTATTCTTCTACAGCGCATTCTCGCCCACGATTCCTGCGTCGAGAGAACACGTACATCTTCGATGACGGCACGGACGTGCTGAAGCAAGAGCGCACGTATCATCAAATGTTCAACAAAGTGAACTGGGATCCGGTGTCGCGGCTGCGCACGACATTCACTTGGTTATGGACACCGACGAAGTCGTTGGGCCGTTTGCCCGACTACGATTACTACGGCAACGGTTCGGCGAACACGCTAGGGTCGGCTGCTCCCAACAAGACGCAAGGCTACTTCTCGCCGCAATCGAGCTATACCGGACAAATCGATTTCACTCCGACCGCAACCTCGCTCCTGACCGTTCGCGCAGGCAGGTTCTGGGATAACTTCAAATCCACCGGCATCCCCGACGAAAGCAGTATTCAGTGGACAAATTCATCAGAGAATCTGCCATTCGCGATTCCGGATCCGTTGAAACAGCCGGCGCTTTTCACAACGATCCCGCGCGTCCAGAATACCTACTTCGACCTCACCACTCGAACGTATCTCCAAATCGACGCGAGCAAGTTCCTGAACTTCTTTGGCCAACACAACATCAAGGGCGGTTGGGGTATCTCGAAGACCGTTAATAAAGTTCGCGAACTCTACCCCGGCGGCGGCTACATCTCGATCAACTGGGATCAAACCTATACGAGCCCCAATATCGGGCCGGGCCGTGGCCAGTACGGCTATTACACGGTTCAAGACATCGGTGTCGAAGGCAGCACCGGCGGCACGATGCACAACCTCTATATTCAGGACCAATGGCGTATTCTTCCGCGCCTGAGTTTAACGTTGGGTCTGCGCACCGAAACGGAAGTAGTCCCGAGTTTTCGTCCTGACATCCAGGAATACGCATTCAAGTTCGGCTTTTCTGACAAGATCGCGCCGCGGCTCGGCGCAAGTTACGATCTTTTCGGGAATGGCCGGGTGAAAATCTACGGCAGTTGGGGCCGCTACTTCGATTGGGTGAAATACGAACTATCTCGTGGAACATTCGGCGGTGACTACTGGCGCACGTATTACCGAACTCTCGACACCCTCGATTTGGCCAGCCTGTCGCCGAGCGGCTTCCCTGGGCAAAATCTTTGGAATGATGAGCCGGGCGGTTTCCGCAACCGACGCATCCCGAGCTTTGGACCAGAAGCAGTCGATCCGGACCTGAAGCCCATGAGTTCCGATCTGACGAATGCCGGCACGGAGATTCAGATCGGTCCTAAATCGGTACTGCGCGTCAACTACGTCCACAACCAACTCCGCCAGACGATGGAAGACGTCGGCGTTCTCATCGACGGTGATGAGCATTACGCCCAGGTGAATCCGGGCCAAGGCTTGGGTACGACGATGCTCGGGACCTGCAATGAGGACCATCCGGCTCCCAACTGCACTCCCGATTTCGCGATGCCTCGTCCAAAGCGTATTTATGACGCGCTCGAAGTGACCGTCAGCCGCCGGTTCTCAGGCGGCACGTTCGCAAGTTTTAGCTATGTTCTCAGCAGGCTCTATGGGAACTACGCCGGTCTGGCGAACTCGGACGAGATCAATACGCCGACCACCGGCGTAACATCGGCCACTGCGCAACAACAAGGAGGAAGCATAGCCCGGCCTGGCGGCAATACGACGCGCGGATGGGATCTTGCCGAGTACATGTTCGATTCGCGCGGCAATCTCAACGTGGAAGGGAGGCTTGCCACCGATCGCCCGCACGTTTTCAAGTTGTATGGTTCGAAGACTTTCAGCTGGAACAGCCTGAATGCGAGCGATATCGGACTTTTCTTCTATGGCGGTAGCGGTACTCCGCTGACAACCAATGTCATTACTTCAAACAGCATCGGAGTCTTCGTAAACGGCCGCGGCGACATGGGCCGCACGCCGTGGCTTACGCAGACCGACCTTCTGATCGGGCACGAATTCAAGTTGGGTGAGCAGAAGAGCCTTCGTTTTGAGTTCAATGCCTTGAATGTGTTCAACCAGAAGACTGCGCGAAATCGCTACTTCACGCTGAATCGCGGCGCTGGAGTGGACGAGGAGCAGTCAGCGATCAATCTCAACTCGATTAATCTGTTCAACGGCTACGACTATCGAGCCTTGTTGAACAACACGGGAGACCAGCTATCCGGCCGCGGAGCCTACGACCCGCGTTACGGATTACCGGACTTGTTCAACACCGGCTTTACCGGCCGTTTTGGAGTCAAGTTCTCGTTCTAAGCAGAAGCTACAAATGAGGCGGCGACTACCAAGTTGCCGCCTCATTCAATCAACTCGCATGGTCACGAACTGCAGTTGGCCGAAACGCTCAAGGTGGACCGCGACGGCTTGTCCCGGCGTCAGCGCGTCGACAATTCCCTTCAGACCGCTAAGATTGTCGATTCTCTTGCCGTTGAGTTCATAAATCACATCGCCCGGCAGGAACGCGTCACGAGATCCGCCATCCGATCCTGCAGTCACCACGACAACACCATGCAATTTGCGTGTGCCCGGCAGCATCGGCGCAACCTTGGCGTCAAGATCGATTCCAAACAAACCCAGTCTGGCAACGCGATTCGACTCGCCCTGCAAAAGCGAAGCAAGCCTCTGTGGATCGCTTGGTCGCTCGAGCACCGCTATCTGCTTTGTGATTTTCTGGCCTGCGCGCGATATCTCTACCGTTATAGTCTCTCCCGCGCGGCGATAGATGTTGACACCGAACTGTCTTGCGTTCTCCACCGGTTTGCCATCGAGAGTCAGCACTATGTCTTTGATTTCGATTCCGGCAGCCGCCGCAGCGCTATTCGGCGCGACGTCGGCGATGATGCCGCCCCAATCTTTGTCGAGTTGCAGGGCTTCCTTCATAGTCGGAGTGATCGTCTGCATGATGACGCCGATATAGCCGCGCCGCATTCGTCCGTGTTTTCGAATCTGCTCGTAGATCGTCTGAACGATATGGCTAGGCACGGCAAAGCCAATGCCCTCGCTGCCCCCCGATTGCGTCGCAATCATCGTGTTGATTCCCACGATTGCCCCGTCGGCATCGATCAGTGGTCCTCCGCTGTTGCCTGGATTGATGGACGCGTCCGTCTGGATATAGATCATCGGGTGATCCGATCGCAACTGTCTCGCGACCGAACTCACAACCCCCAGCGTCATCGAGTTCTCAAGCCCGAGCGGACTTCCCAACGCCAAAACGAAATCCCCTTGTTTAACCTGCTCGTAGTCGGCGAATTTCAGGCTCGGCAGTCCAGTTTGGGAAACTTTCAGAACCGCGATATCGGCTTCCAAATCGGAGCCGACCACTTCCGCAAGCAGCGTCTTTCCAGGTGGCTTGATCGCCGATTGAAATTCGGCAAGCTCGCTTGCGGGGCGGGGCAGTTGCACTTCGACGCGACGTGCCCCGCCCACTACATGCGCGTTCGTCACGATGTAGCCTGCCGAATCGACAATCACCCCTGATCCGACACCGCTCACGACTTTCAATTGCGCGCCGAGCGCGTCATCGACTGGCGAAAACCCACGAGTGCTGACCTGCACTACACTGGACCGCAC
Organism: Bryobacteraceae bacterium; assembly: GCA_963844855.1. Classification (GTDB taxonomy): domain Bacteria; phylum Acidobacteriota; class Terriglobia; order Bryobacterales; family Bryobacteraceae; genus DASQDN01. Next base: position 5,015 of record CAWJQP010000085.1, on the reverse strand, counting down.
GCGCTCCGAAAGCTGCCGAACAGCTTGACTGATCGTCCGTAGACTGGAATTTTGCGCGTAGGCTTCAAACGCGACAGCGAATAGAAACACAAAACGAAGCGGCATCTGTGTCCAAGACGAAATTTACACAATCAACGATGCATAGTTTTGGCCGAGGCAGTCGTTATCTCAACTCTTAAAGTTTTAGTTGACACGGCGGCGTCTTCGGGTTACAAAGGTTTTGAGATGACTCTTAAATCCTTAGTTGAAGGAGCCGCCAATGCCGCGAACGCGATCGGCTAACCTCACCGAAGCCGAGTTGCGGCTTATGGATGTCATCTGGGACAAGGGATCGGCGACAGTGGCCGATGTTGCCGAAGCGCTGCCGAAGGATCTTGGTCTCGCCTATAACACCGTCCTCACCACGATGCGTATCCTCGAAGACAAGGGATACCTGACACATACGAAGTCCAACGAGGGCCGTGCGTTTGTCTATAGCGCGGTGGTTGGACGGGAACAGGCCAGCCGGAACGCGGTACGTCATTTAATCAGTAAATTCTTTCAAAACTCACCCGAATTGCTGGTCTTGAACGTACTTAAGGATGAGGAGCTCAGCGAGACCGAACTAAACGGTATTCGTCACTTGCTTACAAAGGATGGCGGCCATGAATCTTGAAATGTTGAACAACATCGCGGGTGTCCTGCTCTCGGCAGCTCTGAATTCGTTGGTGTTTGCAATGGCTATCACGATGATTGCCTGGGCCTTTTGCCGGTTCGTTCCCACCGTCAATGCTGCGACCAGGCACGTCATTTGGTGGGCGGTGCTTGCGTCATTTGTGGTCACGCCTTTCGCGATGCGCACTTTTTCCGCCGCGGATTCGGACGCCGCCGATTCAGTCGCGTTGTCGTGACGCCGACTCCCTCACAGCGCCCAACTTCAGAAATCCACTCCCGTGTATTCTCCAAAACGCCGCAGTTAGTCGTTGCAGGACACAACTCCTCGCCGGCCCCCATCAGCTTCCCCTTTGAGGTTCAGGCGGGGTACCTGCCTCTGGTTGTGATGGCTGCCTGGCTGATCATCGTTGTCGTCCAATCCTTGCGAGTCCTCTCAAGCTATCTGTACTTGAGACAAATCAAGCGCTCCAGTATTCGCGCGCCGCGCCATCTTCGGATTGGATTTGATGAGTGGATGCTGGGATGTGGTGTCGGCCGCCAGACACAGTTTTTGATATCCGATACCGTTGAATCGCCAATGGCCGCAGGCTTCCGCCATCCGGCAGTGATTGTGCCGCAACGAATGACACAGCAACTCGCCGACCCGGATCTAGACCACGTCGTACTGCATGAGCTTGCACACTTGGCGCGCCGCGATGATTGGACGAATCTCATTGCCCGATTCGCTGCCGGAGTGTTAGCCCTGCACCCGCTCGCATTTTGGGTATTGCGCCGTATCGATGCTGAACGAGAAATAGCATGCGATGACTGGGTCGTAGCGATGACAGGAGCGTCCAAGCCTTACGCCGTCAGTCTTGCCAGGCTCGCCGAATTTCGCCTGGCGCGGCGCCGGGAAATGTTGGCAACCGGAATCGGTGGACGACGATCTCAGTTCGGAAACCGCATTGAACGTCTGCTGCGTGGAAGCGAGAACTGCGATACCCGAACATCGGTAACGAAGATCGCAATCAGTTTGTTCGTATTGATGGTCCTGGTGTTCACAGCCACTCAGACACCGGGATGGGTGGCCTTTGCTCAGGAAGCGATTCCAGTGAGCCCGGAGCCTCCCACGCCTCCTGCTGGCCCGGCGGCGCCGGTACACGCTGCAACGCCCCCACGTGCAGTGATTCCCGTGTCGGCAACGATACCACACCCCCCTGCGCCGCCGTCTGCAGGAATCTTTCATGCCCCGCTAGCCGTCCCGGTCCCGCCGGCTTATCCCGAACTGGACATTCATCCTGTGCCGCCGGCGCCTCCGGAGCCAGCGTCTGCTCCAGTTCGAGCCTCACACACCCTCGCTTTCGCGATGCCGCCGCATCCTCCCTTGCCTCCCAGCCCACAAGCAGCGCCTGCGCCGCGGCCCGCCAAAGTGAACGACGAGGGAGGATCTTTCCTCGCTGCTCTCGCAAACGCAGGTTACAAAGACCTGTCGGTCGAGGAGATCATCAACCTCCGGAATCATGGGATCTCGGCTTCGTACCTCGCAGCAATGAACAAGGCAGGGTGGGGGAAACTTACGACCGCGCAACTGATTGACCTTCGAAACCACGGCGTAACGCCCCAATACCTGCAAGGCATGTCGGACGTGGGCCTCAAGAACCTGACGTTACAGGACACGATCGAACTGGCAAATCACGGCGTACGTCCCGAAATCGTCAAAGAGATCACCACTCTTGGCTTCGGTCCCTACAACGTTCGTCAGATCATCGACTTCTCGAATCATGGCGCCCGTCCGGAGCTTTTCCGCGCTCTGAAAGAAGCTGGTTTCGCTCAAGCGGACGTTAAGGACATACTTGACGCCGTGAACCAGGGAATGAAACCCTCTGACTTACGCGAAGCCAAACAGTACGGCTCGAATCTCACACTTCGCCAAATTATCCGGCTCAAGACCGCCGGGGTTATTTAACATTCTCAAACAAGCTCGAGGGAGGACTCGAGCGAAGGGACGCCATGAAACGCTCATTCGATGCGATCGCGATATTTTTGTGCGCAGCCTTTGCGCTGATCTCTTCTGCCCAGAATTGGGATCAGGAATGGCGCATGAGGAAGTCTGCCGATGCCGGCAAGGTGCACTTCTCCATTGAGCGAAGCCGCCCGGGCAACCGATGGAACCACAGTTCCGACATGCCCATCGAAAGCTTTAAAGGGTTATCGCTGCAGGCTCTCTCGAACGGTGGTCCGGCGAAGTTCGAATTCGTTCGCGATGCCGGGCGTTTGGTGTGCGAAGGCCAGTTCACGACAGGTCGAGGAATTGGAAGTTTCGAGTTTTCTCCAAATCCGCAATATTCATCGGAACTGCAGCGGCTCGGTTACGAAGCTCCGGAGGAAAACCATCTCTTCGGCATGTTGATGGCGGATGTCAGCCTCGAATTTGCTCGCGGTGTGAAGCAGGCAAATGTGCCATCCACGACAAAGCAGTTACTGGACATGCGAATTCATGGGGTAACGCTTGATTACATTCATCGCATGCATTCTGCCGGATATAAGGACCTCGACGCGAAGAATTTTGTCGAGATGAAGATACACGGGGTCACGCCGGAGCTTGTTGCCGAATTAAAGAAAGCAGGCTACGACGTGCCCGCTAAAAAAGTCGTTGAGATGAAGATTCATGGTGTCACCCCCGAGTACATTCAGGAGTTGAATAACTATGGCCTGCGGCCGGATGCGGCTGAGATTGTGGAGATGCGTATCCACGGCGTGAAACCAGACTTCATTAGCGCGACCAAAAACTTCGGCTTCAATTTCACCGGGAAAAGAACTCATTCAACTCAAAATTCACGGAGTCAACGAACCGTATCTTCGCAAATTGAAGGACTCCGGCTTCCAGAACCTGACGGCTGAGAAGATCGTAAAACTCCGAATCCACGGCATCGATTGACAGCCCGGATACAATATCCGTCGTGTCACTTTCCCGACGGTTTTTCCTTTCTTCTTTAGCAGCCTCCGCCCTCGTCGGACAGTCCCGCCGGCCCAACATCGTTTGGATCATGGCCGATGATCTCGGTTATGGAGATCTCGGTTGTTACGGCCAGAAGATCATCAAGACTCCCAACCTTGATCGTATGGCGAGCGAGGGGACGCGCTTCACGCAGGCATACGCCGGCTGCACAGTGTGCGCTCCTTCGCGAAGCGTCCTGATGACGGGGTACCACATGGGTCATACGTCTGTCCGATCGAACCCGGGTGGTGTGCCGATCCTCGATGGCGACAAGACCGTCGCTGAATACCTCAAGCAGGCCGGTTACAAGACGGGAGCTTTCGGCAAATGGGGCCTGGGTGACAACGGGACGGAAGGAGCGCCGTGGAAGCAAGGCTTCGACGAGTTTGTCGGATATCTCAACCAGGTGCATGCGCACTGGTTCTATCACGAGTTCATCTATCACAACGATCAGAGACTTCCGCTCACGGGCAACTCCGAGAACAATCGAAAAACGTACTCGCACGACGTGATCGCCGATAAAGGGCTTGAGTTTATACGGCGTAACAAAGACGTGCCGTTCTTCTGTTACATGCCATTCACTGTGCCGCATCTGGAGTTACTCGCTCCAGAGGATTCGGTTGCTCCTTATCGCGGAAAACTTGACGAAGAGCCTTATGTCGATCCTCGCAAGCATTACGCGGATCAGCCGGATGCGCGCGCAACTTACGCAGGAATGGTCTCGCGCCTCGATCGCGACGTTGGCCGTGTACTCTCGCTTCTCAAAGAGTTGAATCTCGACGAAAACACAATCGTGTTCTTTACGAGTGATAACGGGTCCGCAGTTCCACTTTGGGGGAAAGATTACTTCCGCAGCACGGGAGGATTGCGCGGCCACAAACAGAATCTCTATGAAGGTGGGATTCGCGTGCCGATGATCGCGCGCTGGCCCGGTCGTGTCCCGAAGAACAAAGTCAGCGATCATCCTTGGGCATTCTGGGATGTTCTCCCGACACTCTGCGACCTGGCAGGTGTTAAGCCGGCCGGCGCCATCGACGGCCGCTCCATATTGCCTGTCATCCTGGGGAAGAAACAGGAACCTGCGCCCACGTTCTACTGGGAGCAGCCGCGCTTCAAAGCCGGCGAGCCGATCGACGAAACGCCTATGCAAGCCGCGCGAATCGGTGACTGGAAAGCTGTCCGTCCCGAAGCGAACGGGAAGCTCGAACTCTACAACCTGCGAGTCGATCCGCAGGAAGCCTCTGACCAGGCTTCGGCCAACCCGGAAATGCTCGCTCGGTTTGAGACATTCCTGCGTTCCGCGCGCACGAAACCTCGTTCGCAACCGGATCCTCCGCAGGATTTCCGTAAGCCGTCCTAAGACCACGATCGTCCGTAAACCCCT
>CAWJQP010000084.1:0-56851 GCA_963844855.1 Bryobacteraceae bacterium | reverse complement strand
GCCAGCCCACGCTACCGACATAGGACGGCGCAGGGAAGGAGCGGGGCTCGCGTTATGCGAGTTGGTCCATGTCGTCCGCAATCAGTTTCAGTGTTTTCCGGATCACAGGACCGTGCTGTTGTGCCGTTTCGCGAAGCTTGGTTGCCAGAAGCGCCAGCTTCTCACGGAGTTGTTTGGCGATTTCTGCCTGCATTTTGGCATCAGTCATCGAAGTGTCTCTCCTTCTCGAGCTTGAACGAAGTTGGCAATCGACACCGGAATGCGTTAAACCGACTTGGACATTGCGACTCGGTGCCTGAACTTGATCCGGCTTAAGGCACTTTGTTCGAATCGTCGAAAGCAATCTTGACCTTAGCGGTCTTTCCTGGCTCGACCTCAATTGAAGTGGGTGTCGGAGGATTAGTGCTGTACATTCCAACGGAGGAGCCGGAAGGCGGTGGTGACTGGGCCTCCCATTTTCCAGTGGGGTCGTAGGCGGCGCTCACATAGGCTGGAACCTTTTGGACATCTGTGAACGTCACGGTCCCACTTTTCGAATCCAGAGACTTTACTGCGACCGGGGGACCGCCGCTGAAATCCGCGGAATCCCATAACGCTACATAGATCTTGTGGCTGGCGTTTACGGTTCCCGATCCTGTGTATGTGATGTCCACCTGAATAGTACGTCCCGTCTGCGCAACGGCGAAAACCGTCGCGAGAACAAGAGCCCCAAGAACGACCGAGAGGCGTTTTTTCATTTAGTTCCTTCCTGGCAGAGGATACTACCAGAGATCGTTAGGAACCGGGGCCCCGCACTAGCGACGTCGTTCTCGTAGAGGCTGGCGACTTCATTCCGATGGACGGCGAGGTCATCGAAGGCGCAGCTTCCGTCGACGAAAGCGCCATCACCGGCGAAAGCGCTCCTATCATTCGCGAAAGCGGGGGCGATCGTTCCAGCGTCACTGGTGGCACGAGAGTACTCTCCGACTGGCTGGTAGTGCGCATCACGGCCGAAGCCGGTGAGAGCTTTCTCGAGCGCATGATTTCCATGGTCGAAGGCGCCAAGCGCCAGAAGACGCCGAACGAGATTGCTCTCAATATCCTCCTTGCGGCCCTGACGATTGTTTTTCTCCTCGCCACAGTGACTTTGTTGCCGTTCTCCATCTTTGCAGTCAACGAAGCTGGGAAGGGTTCCCCAGTGTCAGTCCCTGTCTTGATCGCGCTGCTTGTCTGTCTCATCCCCACCACCATCGGAGCGCTCCTTTCCGCGATTGGAATCGCCGGCATGGACCGGATGCTACAAGCGAACGTACTCGCCATGTCAGGACGGGCGGTGGAAGCGTCGGGCGACGTTGACGTGCTTTTACTCGATAAGACCGGAACGATCACGCTCGGCAACCGCCAAGCGACGAACTTCATTCCGGCGGGCGATTGCTCCGCGCTTCAACTTGCCGACGCGGCACAGCTAGCCTCCTTGGCGGATGAAACACCGGAAGGGCGCAGCATAGTGATCCTGGCGAAAGATCGTTACCAGATCCGCGAACGCGATCTCCACCATCTGGGCGCTCACTTCATCCCGTTCACTGCTCGCACGCGCATGAGCGGAGTGAACCTGAACGGACGGCAGATCCGGAAGGGCGCCGCGGATGCGGTCCGTGAGCACATCGCGACCCTCGGAGGCGCGTTCCCGGCTTCGATACAGGAGGTCGTGGAAGGCATTTCTCGGCAGGGAGGAACGCCACTCGTCGTTGCTGACAACTCGACCGTACTTGGAGTCATCGAGTTGAAGGATATCGTCAAAGGCGGCATCAAGGATCGCTTTGCCGAATTGCGGCAGAGCGGTATCAAGACCATCATGATCACTGGCGATAATCCTTTGACTGCGGCCGCCATCGCAGCCGAGGCCGGAGTCGATGATTACCTCGCGCAAGCCACCCCCGAACGTAAGCTGCAACTGATTCGCGAATTGCAGGCGGAAGGCCGCCTCGTCGCGATGACCGGTGATGGAACCAACGATGCCCCCGCCCTCGCTCAGGCGGATGTGGCTGTCGCCATGAACACGGGTACGCAAGCCGCAAAGGAAGCAGGCAACATGGTGGATCTTGATTCCAACCCGACGAAGCTGGTCGAGATTGTTCAGATCGGGAAGCAAATGCTCATGACGCGCGGCGCGCTGACAACTTTCTCCACCGCGAACGATGTAGCGAAATACTTCGCGATCATTCCTGCGGCTTTCGCAACCACCTACCCGGAACTCGCCGTCCTGAATGTGATGCATTTGACGTCCCCGCACAGTGCCGTCCTGTCGGCCGTCATCTTCAACGCGCTGATCATCGTTGCGCTGATCCCGCTTGCCCTAAGAGGTATCCGATACCGGCCCGTCGGAGCGTCTGACCTTCTGCAGCGGCACGTTCTCATCTACGGTGTTGGTGGCATCGCGCTTCCGTTTGCAGGTATCAAACTGATTGACATGATTCTCACGGGATTGAGGTTGGTGTGATGATTAGGACTTCGATTGTCATGGTGCTCTTGCTCACAGCCATCACAGGGTTTATTTACCCGCTCGTGATGACCGGCGTCGCAAGAGTTGTGTTCCCCGATCAGGCCGGGGGAAGCTTGATCGTTCGATCGCGGCCAGGTCATCGGTTCGCGCCTTCTGGGCCGTCAGTTCGATGACCCGAAGTACTTCTGGTCCCGGCCGTCTGCTACCGCGCCATTTCCTTATAACGCTGCGTCCTCTGTCCGGCTCCAACTACGGCGCGCTGAATCCATCGCTGCACAAGGCGAAGGCGGAACGGCGGGAAGCGCTGCAGAAAGCCGATCCGGACAACAAAGCGGAAATTCCGATCGATCTACTGACATCCTCAGGAAGCGGGCTTGATCCGCATATCAGCCCCGCGGCGGCAGAGTATCAGGCCGGCAGGGTCGCCCGCCTTCGTGGACTGGATATTTCGGCCGTCCGCGCGCTCATTGCTTCACACACCAAGAAGCGCCAGTGGGGTTTCCTCGGGGAACCCGTGGTGAACGTAGTAGGTCTCAATCGGGCATTGGACGGACAATGAAGTGTGTGAACCCCGTCTAACGCCGCTCGGGATCTTGTGGTTCTGTATCTCGAAGTTCAGTGGAAAGCGAAAAGCGTGATCGAGCGTCATCGGCCCAATCCGGACGAACTTCTCGCCCGCGTCGCTGCGACGGAAGGAAAACAAATACGTGGCCGTCTCAAAGTTTTCTTCGGGGCGGCCCCTGGCGTTGGGAAGACGTTCGCGATGCTCGAGGCGGCTCGCAGCCGAAGAGTAGCCGGCGAAGACGTCGTCATTGGTGTCGTGGAGACGCATAAACGAAAAGAAACGGAAGCCCTTCTCGAGGGCTTTGAGACGCTCCCTCGTCGCAGTGTTCTTCATCGGAGCGTGAGCCTCGAAGAATTCGATGTAGACGGAGCCTTGCGCCGCAAACCGAGCCTTCTACTGGTGGACGAACTCGCGCACACCAATGCGCCCGGTTCCCGCCATGTCAAGCGCTGGCAGGATGTGATGGAACTCGTCGAAGCGGGCATCTCAGTCTATACAACCCTCAATGTTCAGCATCTTGATAGTCTCAATGATCTCGTCGCGCAGGTGACCGGCGTAGCGGTACGCGAGACCGTCCCGGATTCCGTTCTCGATCGCGCCGACGAGATCGAGTTAGTGGACCTGCCCGTGAACGAACTGTTGAGCCGCCTCGATGAGGGCAAGGTCTACATCCCGAACCAGGCGCAGCTCGCGATGACAAACTTTTTCCGGCCGGGCAATCTCATTGCTCTTCGCGAGATGGCTCTCCGCCGAACGGCGGACCGTGTCGACGCGCAAATGCGAACGTACCGGCTCGAGAACGCAATTCAGCCGACATGGCCCGTTGCAGAAAGGCTGATCGTTTCCATTGGGCCCAGCCCCTTTTCGGCCAAGCTGATCCGTGCGGCAAGTCGGATGGCCGAGCGCCTGCATGCAGAGTGGATCGTTGCCTTTGTCGAAACGCCGTCGTTCGCTACAGCGCCCCCGGAGGCAAGGGACCGCGTACACTCCTCTCTTCGACTGGCGGAACAATTGGGAGCCGAGACGGTTACTCTAAACGGGAACCGCGTGGCGGAAGCTCTCCTTCGTTACGCCCGGTCACGGAACGTATCAAAGATTGTGATCGGCAAACAGCAGGCTTCGCTATGGAAACGCCTGCTCCGCGGATCCGTCCTGGACGAGCTGATCGAGGCGAGCGGCGACATCGAGATCTACGCCATTTCAGGTGAGGCGGGACCGCCCCTCAGCGTCGCTGCGAACTTCGTGTCTTCGGGCCGAACTCATCCCAGTGAGTACGCGTTTGCCATCGGAGTGATCGCCGCTTGCACGATCTTATCCATCGCGTTGCGGTCGTCATTGAACCCCGTCAATCTGGTGATGTTCTACTTGCTCGGGATTGTAGCGATTGCGATGCGTTCGGGCCGGCGTTTGACTCTTCTCGCCTGCCTGATCAGCGTGGCTGCCTTCGATTTCTTCTGTGTGCCGCCTTATCTGACCTTTGCTGTCTCCGACTACGAATACGTGCTCACGTTCATTGTCATGTTGATCGTTGCTGTTACCATCAGCACGCTCACCATCCGCATTCGTACGCAGGCTGCTCATGCCGTCGATCGCGAATCGCGCACGCAGGCTCTTTACCGCTTGACCAAAGAACTCACTGGAGATCACAGAGATTTCGAAGCAGCACGCATCGCCACTGAAATCACCCGGGAAGTATTCGGCTGCCGTGTTGTGATCTTTCTCCCGGAGACGCCTGGCAAGATCTCTTTTCGGCGGCGCACAACGGATGACCTTCCAGTCCCACGGTCAGAGGAGGGTGTCGCCCAGTGGGCGTTTGACCACAAGCAGCGCGCGGGAAAAGGTACCAATACCCTGCCAGGTTCCACTGCGCTTTACTTGCCCTTGCGTGGTTCCCGTCGTGTCGCCGGGATCATGGCGATTCTACAGGAGAACGCCGTGGACACATCGCCGGAGCAGATCCATCTGCTCGAAGTCTTCGCCACTCAGATCGCGCTTGCTATCGAGCGGTCTCAGATCTCCGCCGAAGCGCGGGACGCCAAGGTGCGCGTCGAAACGGAGCAAATGCGGAATTCCTTGTTGAGCGCCGTATCCCACGATCTCCGCACGCCTCTGGCCTCCATTACAGGGGCGGCAAGCAGTCTCCTGTCACACCAGAATCAATTGGATTCGACAACGCAACACGAATTGCTCGAAAGCATTGCGCAGGAGGCGCAGCGCCTAGGCCGCCTGGTGAACAACCTTCTCGAGATGACGCGTCTCGAGTCCGGCACTGTTGAGATCAGGCGCGATTGGCATTCCATTGAGGAGATCGTCGGGGCCGCCTTGAACCGGTTGGGATCGATGCTCGGAGCCCGGCCCATCCGAATAGACATACCTGCGGACTTGCCACTCGTGTCGGTTGACGACGTGCTGCTTGAGCAGCTATTCATCAACCTCCTTGAGAATGCGGCAAAGTATACTCCGGATGATTCAGAAATCCAGTTGTCTGCCGTCGCCGGAGGGAACAGGATCATTCTCGAAGTTGCGGATCGTGGACCGGGGTTCACACCGGGTGACGAAAAGCGGGTGTGGGAGAAATTCTATCGGGGAGAGACAAATGGCGGTGTGAGAGGCGTTGGCCTGGGCCTTGCGATCTGTCGTGCTATCGTTATGGCGCACGGCGGCACGATCGAAGCGGAGAATCGTTCCGGAGGCGGAGCGCTGATTCGTATCGTGCTCCCTACCGGCGGCCAGGCTCCAAAAGTGAACCTCGATGAGTAATGCGCCCGAGATCCTCATCGTCGAAGATGATCCGCAGATCCGCCGTTTCCTTCGGGCAACATTCACCGCGGAGCAGTACCGGTTTCACGAAGCAGTTACAGCGGCAGAAGGAATCGCGCAAGCCGCGGCCCGTCAGCCGGACTTGATTGTACTCGATCTTGGACTCCCTGACCGCGATGGCCTCGAAGTCATCAACAAAGTCCGCGAGTGGACGCAGACCCCCATCATTGTGCTGTCAGCCAGAGGACAGGAAAAGGATAAGATTGCGGCGCTCGATTCGGGGGCCGACGACTTCATTGGCAAGCCGTTCGCGGTCGGAGAGCTTCTTGCGCGAGTGCGGGCGGCGCTGCGTCGTTCGGCGACAATCGCGGCTACGGCAAACGGAGCCTCGTTCCGCGCCGGCGATATTGAGGTAAACCTTGCGCGTCGCATCGTGACTGTCCACGGCAATGAAGTTCACCTGACCCCGATCGAGTACAAGCTACTGCAAACCCTGATTCGGCATGCGGGCAAGGTGATCACGCAACGACAATTGCTTATTGAAGTCTGGGGACCTCAACACAGCGAACAGGCTCAATACTTGCGGGTGTACATGGCGCAACTCCGCCGCAAACTTGAGATCGACCCTGCTCGTCCCCGTCACTTTCTCACCGAGCCTGGTGTCGGATACCGGCTCGTGCAGGAGTGACTGTTATTTTCACTCAGAAGAAAGTGATCCCAAAATAAAAAGAAGCGAAGCCTGCTCTGGCGCGTCTGTGCCCTGAACCGTTCGGACCTGTGAAATTGTGGCTCGCTACCCGCTCGCATGATCTGTGGTCCCAATTCTAAGCCAGTGATTCTGAAACGTTTCGAGTGCTCTATTGAGTTCAGAGAAAGGACCGCATGAGTTCGCAAGATAACATTCAACGATCGATTCTTCCCATCCCCGATGCGCAGCACGTGGGACTGACCACTTACGACGCCAAAGATCCGGACACGAAGTTTCCGCCGATCGAGCCGCTGCTGCCGCCCAAGGCCGCGCCTAACGTACTGATCATCCTGATCGACGACTGCGGATTTGGCGCCACCAGCGCATTTGGAGGCCCGGTCCCGACGCCTGCCGCCGAGAAGCTGGCGAAAGGCGGACTCAAGCTCAATCGTTTTCACACGACAGCCCTTTGCTCTCCTACGCGACAAGCGCTGCTCACCGGACGCAATCATCACTCGGTGAACATGGGCGGCATCTGCGAGATCGCGACTTCGGCCCCCGGCTACAGCTCGGTGCTTCCAAAAAACAAAGCGCCGCTTGCCATGACCCTCAAGCTCAATGGCTACTCCACCGCGCAGTTCGGCAAATGTCATGAAGTACCGGTCTGGCAGACCAGCCCGTTAGGCCCGTTCGACCAGTGGCCCACCGGCGGCGGTGGATTCGAGTACTTCTACGGCTTCATCGGCGGCGAAACCAACCAGTGGTATCCCGCGATTTACGAAGGCACGACGCCAATGGAACAGGGCAAGAGTCCGGAAGAGGGCTACCACTTCACCGAGGACATGACCAACAAGGCAATTGGGTGGGTGCGTAGCCAAAAGGCGTTGATGGGCGAGAAGCCATTCTTCATGTATTTCGCCCCGGGCGCCACCCATGCTCCGCATCAAGTGCCGAAGGACTGGATCGACAAGTACAAGGGCAAGTTCGACGGCGGATGGGACAAGGTGCGAGAAGAAACCTTTGCCCGTCAAAAGAAGATGGGCTTGATTCCGGCGGATGCCGTTCTGACCAAACGGCCCGACGAAATTCCAGCCTACGACGACATGCCCGAATCGCTGAAGCCGATACTGGCGCGTGAGATGGAAGTGTATGCCGCGTTCCTCGAACATACCGACTATCACATCGGCCGCTTATTCGACGCGCTGAAAGATCTGGAAATCCTCGACGATACCCTGATCTACTACATCTTCGGTGACAATGGCGCCTCGGCGGAAGGCACGCTGAATGGTTGTTTCAATGAGGTTGCCGTGCTCAACGGCATGGGCACAATTGAAACCCCTGAGTTCCTGAAGAGCAAGATTGACGACTTCGGCGGCCCTGACGCCTATAACCACTACGCAGTAGGCTGGGCGCACGCGATGAACACGCCCTACCAGTGGACCAAGCAGGTTGCGTCGCATTTCGGCGGCACCCGCAACGGCACGATTGTGCACTGGCCCAAAGGCATCAAAGGGAAGGGCGAGATCCGCTCACAGTTCTGCCACGTGATCGATATCGCGCCGACCATCCTTGAGGCCGCAGGACTGCCGCATCCCACGGTTGTCAACAGCGTGCAACAGGCGCCCTTCGAGGGCAAGAGCATGCTGTATGCGTTCAATGATGCCAAGGCCCTCGAGCGCCGCGAGACCCAGTATTTCGAGATGTTCTGCAACCGCGGTATCTATCACAAGGGATGGACGGCCGTAACCCGTCATGGCGTCCCGTGGGTGGGTTCCTACAAGCGCGCTTTCGACGACGACGTCTGGGAGCTATACGACACGAACACCGATTGGAGTCAATCGAAGGACCTTGCCAAGGAGAATCCGAAAAAGCTCGCTGAGTTGCAGCGGCTCTTTTTGATCGAGGCGACAAAATACAGCGTTATCCCTCTCGACGATCGGACGTTTGAGCGCTTTAACTCGGACATCGCGGGCCGCCCGCAGCTTATCAAAGGCAACTCGCAGATCCTGTTTGGCGGCATGGCACGGCTGAGTGAAAACTCTCTCGTGGTCACACACAACAAGTCGTATTCATTGACCGCGGAGATCGAAGTGCCGAAATCCGGCGCCAACGGCGTCATCATCGCGCTTGGCGGCGGCGTGGGCGGATGGAGTCTCTATGCTCTCAACGGAAAGCTGAAGCATTGCTACAACTTCTTCGGCATTCAGAGGTTCTATACCGAAAGCGCGCAGACGATACCCGCCGGCAAGCATCAGGTGCGCATGGAGTTCAAATACGATGGCGGCGGCTTGGCCAAAGGTGGTAATGTGTCGCTCTTCGTGGACGGTAAGAAAGACGGCGAGGGCCGCGTCGACATGACCGTGCCGATGTTGTTCTCCGCAGACGAGACCTGCGATGTGGGAAAAGAAACCGGCTCGACAGTCTCTCCGGATTACGGCCCGGAGAACAATGCCTTCAGTGGCGAGGTCCACTGGGTCCAGATCGACCTCGAGAAGGATGATCACGACCACCTCATCAGTCCGGAGGAACGCTTTAGAATTGCGATGGCGCGGCAATAGTCAGTTGCCGGGGAGTAATACATGCGTATCTTTATTGACACCCTCAACCGCCGGCTCCTCGCGGCGGCGAACATTCTCGCGATTCTGATGGTCGGTCCCTGCGCAGTTGTTGCGCCGCAAAAACTTGCGGCGCAACAGCCGGCGCAGCAGGCCGAACAGCAACCTCCGAAACTCGACCCCGCCGCGCTCGACAATATAGTAGCCCGCATCGCTCTGTATCCCGATCCGTTGTTGGCGCAGGTAATGGCGGCAGCCACTTTTTCTGAGCAGCTTCCCGACGCCGCCAAGTGGGCCGCCGAGCACAAAACCTTGAAAGGCGACGCCCTGGCGCAGGCAATGGACTCCGCGCAGCTCCCCTTTGATCCCAGCGTCCAGGCCCTGATTGCCTTTCCGCCTGTCCTCGATCTCATGATTAAGGACCTGGCTTGGACACAGAGTCTCGGGGATGCAACTCTGGTTCAGCGCGGGGACGTGATGGACGCGGTCCAGCGCATGCGCAAGAAGGCCCAGGATGCCGGGAACCTCAAAACAACCCAACAGACCACGGTGGTCCAGAGTTCTCCCCAGGTAATCGAGATTCAGCCGGCGAGTCCGACGGTCATTTACGTTCCCACTTATAGCCCGCAAGTCGTCTACGCTCCCGCCCCACCACCGCCTCCGTCAGGTCCTTCAACTGGAGCCGTCGTAGCGGCGGCCGCCATTGGATTCATGGCCGGCGTCGCGCTGAGTAATAACTATTGCAACAGTTACTGGGGACATCACGGCGGCTTTGGTTGGAGTTCTCATACGGTCATCGTCCACAACAGCGCGTGGGGACGAACCTGGGGGAACCACAGTACCTACGTTCACTCGTGGGGCGGTGTCAACCGTGGCTTCTATGGAAGACCGACAGCCTATGTCAACACCAACGCCTATCACCGAACCAACGTAAACGTCAACCGGAACGTGAATGTCAATAGCAACGTGAACGTAAACCGGAACGTGAATGTGAACCAGAACGCCAATATCAACCGCACCGCGAACGTCAATCAGAACGTGAACCGGAACGCCAATCAAAATCAGAACGTCAACCGCGCTGCGAGTCAAAACAATCTGAACACCAGCAGCGCTCGGGGGAATACTCCGCAAACGTCGGCGCATTCCGGGACGTTCTCTGGCGCGCAGAATGGCAGATCGGAACATGCAGCCGCGTCGCGCGGCAAAGCCAGTCGGAGGAGATGACGACAATGTTCAATAAAGCCTCCACCTTGTTCCTGTTGGCGGCACTCCTTTCGAGAGCCGCGGATCAGCCGGTCTTTCCCACTCCGAATGCCGCTATGGCCGCCTTGATCTCCGCCGTCCGAGCCGGCGCAACGAGTAAGGTTTTTACAATCCTCGGACCGGAACTCGAAGCATTGGATGCTACGCGGGACAAAAAGCAGGAATCGATCGACAAGCAGATCTTTCTGGACGGCTCGCGAGTTTTGAAATTTGAGAAACAGGGGGGCGACCCGAACACGGTGATCGCCTATCTGGGCAAAGTGGAGTGGCCCTTCCCTGCTCCTCTGGTAAAGACATCGGCCGGTTGGAAGTTCGACGGCAAAGCGGGTGTGGAAGAGATTCGGGATCGGCAGATTGGAAGAAATGAATTAGCGGCAATGCTAATCTGCCAGGTTTATCTCGATGTGCAAATGGAGTACTTCTCGTCGGATCGAAAGGGAGACGGCTACCTGCAATTCGCGCAAAAAATTAACAGCACGCCCGGCAAATTCGACGGACTCTACTGGAGTAACGCCAATGGTGAGGAGGCCAGCCCTGTTGGACCCTTCGCAGCCCAAGCCGAGGCAGGTTCTTCAGACAAACCCGTTCCGCTCCATGGATATGTCCTCAAGGTCCTCACTGCGCAAGGCGATGCAGCGCCAGGAGGCGCGCGCAGCTATCTGGTAGACGGCCGCATGCTGACCGGTTTCGCCTTGGTGGCGTGGCCTGCCGACTACGGAGTGTCAGGAGCATACACGTTCATCATCAATCAACTGGGGACGATCTATCAAAAGGATCTCGGCCAGGACACGGACCGTCTGGCCCGTGCGGTCAAAGATTTCAACCCGGACAGCACCTGGACGAAGGTTGAGTAATTCTGCGTACTGTCCAATGTGGTGTAAGCTAGCTTGCCCAGGGCTTTAGCCCTGCTCCGACTGCACACAAATTTCTGCAATTTGGCGCCAGCCGGCTTTTTCACATCCTAATGCGCCGAACGGATTTTGGCTCGGATGCCAATCTCCGTCGGCCGATCCGTAGGGACTGGCAACGACGACGATATAGCCGTCCGGATCCCGCATCCAACACTCCCAGTGATTCGGTCCTCCGTTCCCATCGGGAGGATTGCGGTGTGTGGGCAGCACGATCTCGACGCCCATCTCAGCCGAGCGCTTCACCACCGCTTCGAAATCATCGACCTCGAACCATAGCAATACGCCGTTGCCATACGGCTTGTCGTCACGATTGCCAATTGGGCCGTGATGGTGTTCTACGGCAAAGCTGTGCAACTGAAGAATCAGTTGGCCATTCGAGACCAACTGTTCGTAGGCCGAGCCCCCATGATTGCTCCGGCAGCCCAGCAGACGCTGATACCATTGGCTGCTTGCTTCCACATCGGTAACCGCGATTAAAGGTTGAGGACGCATTCAACAAACGTATCAACTCCGAACTGTTTCCATGGCCCGAATTTGGCGCGAATCGGCTCGAGGCCAAAGCGGTTAGTCACATGAGCGCGAAACAGGATACAATAAGGGATGGCCCAGATCCCCAACTTCGACCGGATCGTTGCGACGATTACAGCTTCCGATATCGACAAGTTCATGCACTCCAATGCTCCGGACGATGACAAGCAGCGCGTGCGAAATGCCGCCAGCCTTGAGATCAGGATGCGACTGGTAGGTGGGTATCTGATACGTACCAACCAGATCACATCGGCAAGGCTCAATCCAAAACCGATAAAAGCAAAAACGAGCGCCAAAGCGACAAAAGCAGTCAAATCTACCAAAACATCGAAGATCAGCACCTTAGTGGAAGCAACCTCGGCTTAACGCCCCCGGTAGATTACCATCGCATTTTCACGGCGCCAGTTTTTCAAGTTTAGCGCCCGAACTGACAGTGCCGCGTGTTGCACTTGCTCGGGCCACCTGATCCCGGTGTTTCTAGATTGCTTCGGCTGAGGTGAATCTCCAGATGCCTGGCGCCCGGAACATTCACCTCACCGAGACTGCCCGGCCTCAGTTCAGAGTGCTGGTTGATTGCCTCCAGCGCCGCCGTACTCCGCTCACGCCAGCCACGAGTAGTGCAAGGGTCATTAGTGCGCTGGTTCCGGGTTCCGGAACCAGCCCGACGTTGGCGTTGTAGGGCTGGCTCAGGGGAGACGCCGAAGACACGAACTGACCGCCGGCGAGTGGGTCGCCGGTCCACCATTCCGCGCTCAGCAAGAAGCTTCCTGA
This sequence comes from Bryobacteraceae bacterium, assembly GCA_963844855.1. Lineage (GTDB taxonomy): Bacteria > Acidobacteriota > Terriglobia > Bryobacterales > Bryobacteraceae > DASQDN01. The sequence continues at coordinate 44,328 of CAWJQP010000084.1, read as the reverse complement.
CTCGACGGCGCCAAGCGGCGCGGAAGCGTCCCAGGTCAACGCGAATAGGCCGGTCAAGCCCGCGGGGTTAAACGGCGACGTGAGGCTGCTGTCCGGGGCGAGGATGGGAAAGTCGAAAAGAAGATTCGGCGTTCCGAACTGGAAAGAGCCTGGGGCCAGACCGGTGGTGACCAGCCACTGCGACGTGCTTTGGTTATCGATCGAGTAGCCCCAGCCGACCGTCTCGCCGGGGGCGCCGGCGACGTGCCCGTCAACGGGCAGCACGCTGAAGGTGTAGGTTTCGGCGGTCCAGGCTGGGACCGCCGTGAAGAGAAGAACAACTACCAAGAAGCGTTTCATTGAGTCTCCTATCAACTAACTTTCATTCCAGGTCGTTTACCGCACGAAAAGCGATTGCGCTTCGCTGAACTTGAACGTCTCCGGCGCTCGCGAGTTTCCCGAAGTTATCGTCCCGTTCTCCGTGATGCTGAGCCGCGGAGTGTTGGCAGGAACGTTGAGCTTCAGGGATACGGTGATCGATTCGCCAGGCTTCAGGTTGGTTAACCGTATCGGCGCCACCGGGCTGAGCAACGTAGCTTGGCCGGCGCCGGCCAGCGTCCGAAGCGTGATTGAGTCAATCGTGATCGACTGTGCAGTAATGGTGCCGTTGTTGTGAATCGTAAGCATCACATCGATCTGCGGCTGCCGCGGCCGGTCTCCGGAAGTCTGGACGGCGCGGATCGTTACGCTGGTTTTGGATATAGATCGCCCGGCTCCGAGGTGTTCTGGCGCGACGGCGGCAGCGCTCCAGTTGCAGCCGCCTACCGACGTACCATCACCAACCTGAGTGCCGACTACCGGCGTGCACTGCACGCGCGGGAAGGGCCAGCCATTGAAGAAGGCCGGACGATACACGCCTATGCCTTTTTTCCATACCGGATCGAAGAGGAGGGTAAGAGTATCTGGGCTCGGGGGTTCGTATTGGAAGGTATCGGTTGTACCGTTCGACGGGGTGTCGAGTTGGCTGATGCCCAACCAGGCGAAGTCGGACAGAATCGTGGCGGTGCGGGAATCGTTATACCATTGATTGTTCAGGTCCGTGGGGTAGGTAAAGGGAATGTAGGCGGGAATGTCGAACGGGTGGGATACAGGTATTGAGCCAGACGGGTGGAAATCTTCGACCAAATAGCCATGAGGCTGCCTCGACAGCGGCAATTTGCCCCAACCATAACCATCGGCGTAGTCACTGTTCGGCATATAAGAGCCAATCGCATAGGCCGCCGCCATGATGTTCTGGTAGGACGCCTGCCTAATGGCCGGCATCATCCCACTCAGCATCTGGCCGCTCGCGGTGGGACTCCAGTTCCAGGGCGAGCTTTTGTCTACCTTGCCCAGCGCCTGGCCCAGCATGCTGAGCTTGCCCCAGTCCTCAAACAGGAGCTCGAACAACGTGCCAGTTGAGGTCGCCTGATCACTGAACTGGGTAGTGGCCTGGTCCAGCAGACCCGCTATGGTTGAGGTGAGATTGATTCGCCGGTTGCCCTGATCATCCGTTACCAGACTGGTACCGAAGTTGAAGGCGACGTCGGCCAGGCCGAACACGGGACCGACCTCAGGAATGAAGCTGGCCAGACCGAGAAAGAAGTTCACCAGCGGTGAGGTCAGGCTTTGCGACGTTGCGTTCGGCGGCGGATTCAGCTGGGCCTTGATTTCGGTGTAGGCGTTCAACTGCGAGGCGAGAGTGACAGTGCCGGAGCCTTGCAATAGGCCCTGCAGATTGCCGTAGAATTTGAGGATGTCGCTGACGTACGTGAACTCCGTCAGCAGCTGGCTGCGGGTTGTGCAGAAGGTCGGATCGGCGCCCGAGCCGGGGACGTCGCAATTCTTGCCGGCGGCATCAAGCAGCCCCTGCAGCTTGGTGTTGCGGTTGTCGAGGTCAGTGCTTGTGCTGGTATACAGGTCCCGGATGTTGCAGCCGCCGCAGATCGCGTTGCTGATGTACTGGGATGCCGAGGTTTTGCCATCGGCAAGCGTTCCGGACAGATCCACAAAGGGCTGGTAGGGCGCGGCGAGAACGTCGTAGAAGCCCAAATTGGCGTACCCGCTTGGATCGGCGTTTAGCGGACCGTACCAGTTGCCGCGGCCGCTGCGCGCCAGCACGCCGTGCAACTCGCCGCTCGGCCGGACATTCGCGCTTATTTCCGGATAGACGGAGCTGGACTCGCGGGCCCGCCGGCGGGTGCCCGGCGTGGCGTCTGGCGGTGGCGGCGCTCCCACAAGCGAGTAGGTGTCGTTCGGAGTGAGATACACGATCGTCTCCCAATAACCGCCGAGTTTGCGAATCTGCTGCCCGAGCGGGTAAAAGCGGCTATCGCCGTCGGTGCCAAAGTTCCAGTTGGCTGGGATCGGCTTGCCCACGCTGCCGATAAAGACGAGCCGCGTCTCGTCGGTGATAGTCTGCCCTGAGGGGGCGCCATTCGACATCAGCGTGTTGATATCGGCTTTAAATCGCTCAATCTCGCTGTCGGAAGTGGCGGTGCAGTACGTGTTGTTTGCATACGAAATAGTCGGGTCTTCGCGGTCCACAATGACCATACGGAACGCGTTCTGGCCATTGCAGTTCACGCGGTACGAATTTGCCACCGTATAGGTTGTCTTGCCCACGGTAATGTCGCCGTTCAGCCCGATATCGTAGCGCACAAAGTCGGTCTGAATGAATGTGTAGTTACCTTGGGAGTCCGATGTCATATAGCCGGTGACCGGGCGCGTGCTGGTCCACCGCGACACGGGAGCCGTCCCCGGCGCCAGCCCGACGACGCCGACAAACGCCAAAGGATTATAGCCGACGGCGCCCAGCTCCGTGGTCCCTCCATACCCCGGATTCGATGCATCTCCCACGAGCTTAAAGCCGACAGCCCATACGGGAAACCCGTAGGAGCCAGCAGTGTTCACCATGATCATGGCGTCGGGGTATTGGGTTTCAATGGCGCCCATGGCGGTACGCACGTCTTGGTCATTGGTGTAGTTTTTATCCCAGAGGACATCGGGCGCGTCGAGATGGGCCGCGTTCGGCTGCCGTTTGAGCGCGACGAGGTGAAAACCGGGGTTTGCGCCGTTTAAGGTTTTGGTACCGATGGTGATGTTCCCATTCGATCCATCGAAGACCACCGGAATGATCGTGCGAATCGGAACCATGCTCTGCCCCGGAGTGGAACGAGCACTTGTAAGACAGAACAGGACGGCGAGCAGGATGGTTGAGACCCTGCCGGCTCGGCCCCTGACGTTTCGATGAGTAGAATTCACAGAATTGCTCCTTATTTCATGCTGATTTGTGGGTTAAAAGGCCCTGCTTGGCGTAAGAACGTCGAGAGACGGACATTGCGCCATTCATTGCCTCAGGGAAAACTCTGTTAGCTTGTGGGTTGCAGAAGCTGGCAGAGGACAGTACCGGTCACTGCTCACGCTGCAGCTTCTCCAGATCCTCCAAGAACTCGGACATCGCGTCTGACGATCAATGTTTCCGCGTCCCGCATTGATCGCCTTTGGGGCGATAAATGCGGATATACTGGCGTTCGGTGTGCCAGTAAGATTCACTTAACTCGCTCGTCGAACATAAAGCGCAGCGGACAGGAATTTCGGACCATCGGAAAATCGCCACTGCCGACAATGTTGAGATACCGCGGCGCAAATTACGGAGGCTGTTTGATCTATTTCTTGCGTGGGTTGAGGAATTCCATTGGTTAAATGGCAAAACCCATCCACGCGGCGCCTACGGCAACCTCTCGCGCCTTCTGCGGTAAGTGAGTCGCAGGAGAGCGCCAGCCGATTCGTTCCACCAGCCAGTGCTGGTCCGTGATATTGACTGCGATCCGAGCCGCGGAGAAGTTTTGGTTAACGAATTGTTTACCGTTGTGGTCCCATTTGTTTACTCTGAAGTCCCTCCCGATCATCCAGCGCGAAGCGGAGGCATTAGTGGCAATGGATATTGCCAAGCCCGGCTGCCTGAACCAGGACACCTCCACAGCGGATGCCGTTTGCCATCCGACGGCGGCCAGGACCCCAAGCAATTGGTACACACTTCGAGCACGTGTTTGCATAGTTCTTCGCTGATGTCGAAAGTTAAGTTTTCAGGCCTTGAATGCCTACGCCAGGACCGCCGCACAAATTCAGTGATAACTTCATCACAATTTCCTCCCCTACTAGCCCAATACCCGCTGTGTATTCGGCCCCGTTTCCTCGTACACCGGCTACAAATTCTATTGGGTGAGTGCGCCACTGAATTGGGAAGTATCGCGGCGTTTTTTTTGATAGACTTTGTTTGAAATCTGGGAGGACAAGGCTTGCGCCCCCATTGATTATCTTGGGGCGATCAACGGGGATATACTGGCGTTCGGTGTGCCAGTAGCTTCACTAAAACTCGCTCGTCGAACGTAAAGCGCAGCGGACAGGAATTTCGGACCATTGGAAAACCTCGACGCCGACAACGCCGAGATAACGCGGCTCCAATTACAGCGGCTGTTTGATCTATTTCTTGCTTGTAGAGAAATGGACGGCGCATCCCGGAGCGTGTGGTTGCGCGAAGCGTGCAACGGCGATTTGTCTCTCCAGCGCGGCGTCGAGGACCTCATCCGGGAGGACGCGAGCGCAGAAGGATTCCTCAGCCGCCCGATGAGATTGCTCACACAGGCTTTCTCCTTCGGTATCGCGGAAGGACAGCACTTCGGCCGCTACACCATCACCGGCTTTGTGGGACGTGGCGGCATGGGTGAGGTGTGGAAGGCGCACGACGGGGAGTTGGACCGCGCTGTTGCCTTAAAGTTCATTCAGTCGGGCTTTCCCGTGGAGCATCTGACACGGGAAGCGCGGATGGCTTCGGCGCTGAATCATCCGGGGATCGTGACCATTCACGACGTACTCGTCTGGGAGGGAACGCCCATCCTTGTGATGGAACTGGTAACCGGTGAACCCCTTTCACGGTTCTGTAACGGTATGCCGGTTGAGCAATTGATGTCCGTAGCTGCACAAGCCTCAAGCGCGTTAGCCTCCACCCATGCTGATGGAATCATTCACGGAGATCTGAAACCGGACAACATCATTTGGCGGGCCGACCGCCTCGCCAAAATTTTGGATTTTGGCTTGGCGCGGAAAGTCGACAACACGGATTCGGCCGCAGTGGCCGGTACACCGCTCTACATGTCCCCCGAACAAGCGCGAGGCGAGGCCGTCGGCACTTCCTCGGATGTGTACTCGTTGGGTCTGATTCTCTTCGAATTGGGTACGGGCCAGCGCCCGTTTGGGAGGCAATCACTCGAGGAAATAGGCGCCAGGCGAGCCAAGCCTCCGAAAGCATCTCGTGTGCGAACAGGATTGCCGGAAAAACTGGATGGTCTGATCGGTCGCATGCTGGAACCCGATCCGGCAAACCGCATCAGTATGCGCGAAGCGGCGGAACAGTTGCGGCGCATCGGGCGTCCCTCCACTCTCCGTCGAGTTTGGAAGGTGGCGATAGCAGTGTCTCTGACGGCAGCGGTTGCTGCCGCCGCGTGGTTGTGGAACTACCCGGAAGCGCGTCCGAGTTGGTTTGGTCACCGCCGCAGCCAAATCGGTCTTTCGGGTATGACGGTCCGCCCACTGGCTTCTCAGCCGGGCCTGGAAGACAACCCGTCGATCTCACCCGATGGACTCTGGATATCGTGTCTGTATCGAGTCCGGTCGGCTGACCGCCCGAAGTTACAGGTGCATTCGCTGCAAGGTGGGCCACCACTGGAGATCGAGACTGGCGGACTGGTCGTGCAGGGACCGGCCGCATGGTCGCCCGATTCCAGTGAGCTGGCTTTCCAGGCGCTGGAAGGCTCTCTCGAACATGCGATTTATCGAGTGAGCCGGACTGGCGGTGTACCCAGGCGAATCGCCGGATGCCGGCCGCGAACCGAAAACGGATGCGAGCTTGACTGGGCACCGGACGGAACCACGCTGGCGGTAGCCGATCGGAGGCGGAACAGTTCGGAGCTATATCTGCTCGATTTGGTCAACGGCGTACGGCGGGAGCTGATTACGCCCGACAAGGAGTACGTGACGAGGCCGCGCTTTTCGCCCGACGGCAAACTGGTCGCCTATTCAAGGCAGGTCTCGATGAGCAGTGAGGATTTATATGTCGTTGCCGCGGCGGGCGGGAAGCCGCGGCGCGTCACCCGGAATCCCTGGTACCAGAAGGGCTTTGCCTGGAGCAAAGATGGAAAGCGCCTGGTGGCGATCTCGTCACGCCTGAGCCACAAGCCTCAGATCTTCCAGTTTCCGCTTGATGGCAGCGAGCCGTATCTCGTGGGGGAACTCGATGTGACGCGCGGGACCGAGCCGAGCCTGTCCCGTGGAAAAGGCTCTCTCGCGTGGGTGCGCGACCTGAGCGCGAACAGTATCGGGCGAATGCCGGTGGATCGATCCCGGCGGCTGCTGGAGCCCTTGACGAATTCGGCGGCAATTGACAACGACCCCGAATGGTCGAGCAACGGACGAATGGTCTTTCGCAGTGACCGCTCGGGTGTTAACGAACTCTGGATAGCGGGCGCCGACGCATCCCGCCCGTGGCAGGCGACGCGGTTTCGGGGCCCGTTCGTGGGCGATCCTCACTGGTCCCCCGATGGCCAGGCCATCGCGTTCACGAGCCACGCCGACGGCAACCCTGACATATACCTCATGCGATGCGAGCAGGACTCCCAAGCTTGCGGCGAGGCGCGCCAGCTTACGCGAACGCCGGCAACCGACGCTAATCCTACCTGGTCGGCCGACGGCCGCTGGATCTACTTTTCCTCTTCCCGAAGCGGGGGCTATGAAGTCTGGCGAATGCCGGCCGACGGCGGCGCTGCGCCGGAACGAATCACCTGGAATGGCGGATATATGGCTCGCGAATCGGCCGACGGGAAGTGGTTGTATTACTCGAAGCTTTGGGAATCGACGGGCTTTTGGCGAATCGCGCTCCCGGCGCGAGGTCCCAGGCAGCCGGAAACAGTAATCGCGCTCAACGTACCATTCAAGGCCGGGGCTACCTGGGCCCTGGGCGCGCATGAGCTGTTTTATTACCCCTCGGTCGAAGATCCGGCGGTTCGGTTTCCGTCAGTCAGAGCCGTGGATCTGGCAACTGGCGGCACCCGGGACCTTCCTTTGGGAAACATACGCCTTGGCAGAGGGCTCTCCCTTTCGCCGGATGGACGCTGGCTCTTGAGATCACAGAACGACCGCGCTCTGACACTGATCATGATTGCCGAGTAAGGCTGATCATGATTGCTGGGTAAAGGGCATTAGAGCTACACCCAACTGCTCAACGGAGCGGTCGCCAACTCGGCCCGGGAATGTCGCCAGGAACCTGCGGCCGCGAGTGGCCTCGACAACACAGACATGGCTCGACTGCTGGCTGACGAAAGCGATACTGTGTGCTATCCTACACCACTGATGCAGCCGGAAATGGATGCTACCGACGTTACGGTGCTGCTGAAAGAACTCCAGGAAGGAAATTCAGCGGCGGCAGATCGTTTGATTCCTATCGTGTTTCGCGAACTACACGAGTTGGCGGAACTCTATATCCGACGCGAAGGACCGAGCCACACTTTGCAGCCGACGGCGCTCGTACATGAAGCGTACCTGCGACTGATTGGCAATCAGGCGCGAGACTGGCAGAATCGTGCCCAGTTTATTGGTGTGGCCGCTTCGGTAATGCGCCGGCTGCTGATCGACCATGCGAGAAAGAAGCGGGCCGAGAAGCGGCATCTGCCCGAATCGTTGGAATGGCATGCCGGAATGACGGGTCAAGAAGCCGAGGAGTTGCTGGACCTGAACTCGTCGTTGGACCGGCTCGAAAAAGCCAATGCTCGTCTCGCGCGGATGGTGGAACTCCGTTACTTTGGAGGCCTCTCCATCGAAGAAACGGCCGAGGTGATGCAAACCTCGCCGATGACTGTGAAGCGGGACTGGACGGCGGCCCGTACTTGGCTGAAACAGCAGATGCAGCCCAGCAAACGCAACAACGGGAACTAAGGACTGATTCACAAAAGCCTGATTGTGCCCGGGCGTGGTCTGCTCACTTTTCCGCCAGCAGCCGAAAAAGAGTTATTGGAATTCTCATGTTCCCTGAAACCGGCCGATTCCATGGGCGTGAGCAATAGCCCTTGACTCGCAGTTTAGTTCGCGGCGTCTTTGGTAATGCCGGTTCCTCTATACAGCTTGTTTTGCGGGTATAGGAAAGGGGGCGAGTCATGTCGATGGGGATTCGGGCAAGCCCCGATGATGGTGCCGTCGAAGTGTTCCGGATACCGCTGCGCAGACATCCGGTCCTGGCGTCCACCGGTGGAACAGCCCTCCCAATAGGGCAGACGCGGGCACGTCCATAAACACTGCGATCAGCGCCCTGGCCTTGAATGCGGTTTCGTGAGCGGTGGGAAAGGCGATGCCGCCGAGTTCCGCAACCACCAACAGCTGAGTCGTGAACTGGTCGAGGTCAGTGAGCAGATCTACCGTTTACGGCCCGTCGAGGAGACTCTGACGCCGAAGAACAAAAAACGGCCGAACGATCCAGCAGGACGTCGCACATAAATAGACCAATTGCTGCGCGTCATCTTAGCGGCGCGCCGCAAGAGCGGTCGTGTTAGACGCCGTAGCAAGTTCAGTCAAGCACCGGCGCCGACTGTTCAGGCGAGGTGACTCCCGGCAGCAGTTCCATGATCCTGATGTTGCGGAAGTGAATCTCCTTGCCTTCTGATTCCAGGCACAAATAGCCCTTCTTCTGCGTCGACTTGCTGATGCCGTTGACGAATTTACCGTTGACAGCCAGTTTGATGACGCCGTCGATCGCCACGACGTCGTATGTATTCCACTCGCCGCGTCCCTTCGCGCGGTTCTCCAGCGAACTGCTGCGAACGCCGCGTGGATTGTCCGGTACGATCTCGACTCCTCCGACACCAAACAGGTCGCCATGAACATATCCAGGCGAGAGAGGCTGGCCATCGCGCCCTTTACGACCGGTTATGGCATCCAGTTCCAGCATCTGCACTTCGACACCATTCGGCAGACGATTCTTCTCGCCGGGCTTCGCGTCACTCCAGACGAAAACCCCGGAATTCCCGCCCGCTTCGATGTGCTTCCATTCGATATGCAGGATGAAGTTTTCATATTGCTTGTCCGAACGCATTACGCCGATCGGTTGGCCTTTGCAGATCAGGACTCCGTCCTTCACGGTCCAGGTGTCTTCGTCCGTGTTCACGTTTACCCAGCCCGTGAGGTCTTTGCCGTTGAACAGATCGCGAAAGACCGGAACGGATTGGCCGGCGAGCGGGAGGGCCGCAAGCCATACCGCGGGGAGGAGCACCATACGATTGAAACGCGTCATCAACGCAATGCTAACAGCGGCAATGCGTACCTGTCGTTGCGATAGATGGTGGTCACGTCTAGATACCCGAATGACAAACCATACTTTGTATTGAAAAGTACTTGACGAAAAGAAGAACATGCTTTATGATTCGTCTTGACGCCGTACCGTCAAGGAACAAACCACTTATGAAAAGCAACATGCTGCTCGCAATCTTACTGCCGCTATTTTTGGTTACTGCGGGCTACGCGCAAACGCTGGACAAAGCTAAACTCGACCAGCTTTTTGACCGGCTCCTCGAAAAGAACAAGGGGATGGGCAGCCTGACTCTCGCCAAGGACGGGAACGTTCTTTACAGCCGCTCCTTCGGCTACAGCCAGATCAACGGGACCGAAAAGAAACTCTCTGACTGCGGAGACGAAATACAGGATCGCCTCGATCACAAAAACGTATACCGCCGTGATGATCTTCCAGCTCGTCGAAGAAAAGAAGTTGAGGCTCACAGACACGCTTGACAGATTCTTCCCGCAGATCCCGAACGCCGCCAGAATCACCATCGGGCATATACTCGCGCACCGCAGCGGCATCCACAACCTGGAGGCCGATGGTTCATGGGCGAAGCAACATAGAACACAGGCCGAAGTGCTCGCCCGCATCGCTCAAGGCCAGCCTGATTTCGAGCCGGACGCTCAGCACAAATACAGCAACACGGGCTATGTCCTGTTGGGTTACATTGTCGAAAAAGTGGGTGGCAAACCGTATCAGGAGGCCCTGAAGGAAAGAATCACTTCCAGGATCGGGCTCAAGGATACCTACCTCGGCGCCGGAAACACGGATCCCCGCAAGAACGAAGCTCTTTCCTACCGGTACATCGGAGGATGGAAAGAAGCACCCGAAATGGATTTGAGCGTTCCCGGCGGAGCGGGCGCGATTCTCTCGACGCCGGCGGACATGACGAGATTTATCCAGGCGCTGTTCGATCTGAAGCTGGTCTCTCGCGACAGCCTCAAACAAATGACCACGATGAGGGACGGCGAGGGTATGGGAATGGAACCCCACACGTTTGCCGGCAAAAACGGCTACGGACACACCGGCGGAAGCTTTAGCTCTGGAGCGTGGCTGACTTACTTTCCGGACGAGAAGCTCGCCCTCGCCTACACAACGAACGCAAAGATCTACCCGGTTCGCAACATCGTGAGCGGCGTTCTCGACATCTACTGGAATCGACCGTTTCAAATCCCCACCTTCGACGCGTTCGATGTCAGCGCGGAAGTTCTGGACCGATACGTCGGCGTTTACACGATCGCGGGAACTCCAGCGAAAATGACGGTTACCCGAGATGGAGCGACGCTTTACATTCAAGCCGGGGCCGAGCCATCGCGTGTCCCGCTCGAAGCAACGGCAGAGGACAAATTCAAGATCGATCCTGGGATCGTCTTTGAATTCGACGCCGCGAAAGGCCAACTGACGATCAAACGACCCAATGGGGAAAGGGTTTTCACGAAGGAAAAATGACCATCACAAATCAGGGACACGCTTGGTGCGTGCCTCTGGCGTGCGAACGGTTGTCAGAAGTTAGCTCAAGAAAGTTCCTCAACAAGACCACATGATTCATCGTTGCGCGGTTGTCGCCCCAGTGGCGCCCACGTGTGTTTGGACCGCCTCTGCGTCGCGATAACGGATCGCTTCTGAATCACGCTAGGAAGTTGGCTGGCTCGATGCCGACTTTCCGGTACAGATCCGGCTCCACTGACGGATTGCCTACCACACGGAAACTATCCGGTCTACTCCTCTCAATTGAGGCAGATATTACATTTCTGGCGCTATCACTTCTTGTAGACATTCAGCACGAAGGTCAGTTGCCCGAGATGCGCAAATTCAACTGGCCGCGCGATAGACTCTCTTCTCAGAACGCCGTTTCTAGTTGGCTTTTGCGACCTTTCGGAAATGGTCTTCAAGGCGAATCCGGCCAACGGACGGGGCCACGCCATCGGTGATGCTAACGGCCGCAACAAATTCGAGTAGCTCTCCCAGGCGGGGATTCTGAAGGCCCACCAACTTGGCGCCGAGGCGGAAGGCAACCGCAGGAACGCGGAGAACGCGGGGACGTTTACCAAGAACCGTGAACGCCAGCTCAGCAATCTCTCGCCGCGTAAAAGTCTCGGGGCCGCCGATCGACATCTCATCAGGGCCCGAGTGGAGGTACTCAAGAAGCTTGCCGGCCACATCCGCCTGATGTACGGGATTCGTACGAGCCTGACCGTCTCCTATCACAGTCGTGAGACCCTTTCGCGCCAGGCTGACGAAATCGTTGAAAGCGGCAAAAATGCCAGTGGGACGAATCACGGAATATTTGAGTCCAGACAGGCGCAGGGCGTCCACAAACTCTTCGTGTGCGCGAATGTAGGCAGTGTGGCGATAACCTGGCTCGACGTGCGCCGAGACGTAGAGGAAGCGCTTTACACCCGCAGTCTTGGCGGCATCGAGAATATTCTTGTTCCCTTCGAGGTCAACATCTCGGTAAGGCCGCTTTTCGCCGCTATTCATGGTGACCGGAGCTCCCAGCGCAGAAACTACTACGTCGATCCCCTTCAAGCTGGGGACGATGGTGCAGATGTCATGCACCTCCACTTTGTCTGCAACGCCCGCAAGTTTGCACGCATTTTCGGGCGAACGGGAAAACGTGTGGAGGAAGTAACCTTGCGCCTTGGCAAGACGCACGAATTCGAACCCGACAGCGCCCGTTGCGCCTGCTACGAATACACGCATGCCATCATCCTAGCGGCAATTCAATTCCGACAATCAGACCACCGTCGGCCGCATTCATCGATCAAACCTTTCCACGGTGCATACTCATGGCACACTCAGTCATTGGCTACTTGCAATCGGCCGGGAGACGTACTCCCACCATCGTGCCGGGATGGAAATCTGAAATCTATCTGCGCAGGAACTGGGATGAAAGCAAGTCAATTGGACGTACCGTCAATCCGTAGAAGCGACCCATGACATTATCTCAGGCCATCAACTCCTGGGGCTTGATTGACGGACTGCCGACCATCCGAGCACAATTCGCAAACGCTGCGCCGTTTACCACGACGTAGCGCTCGACCGGCGCATCACTATCGATTAACTCAGCGCCTTCGGTCAGGTCGGACTAACGGATCGAGAAACCTGTAGAATTCCTGCGTCGCCGGATCGTCGGGCTTGCCGAGATCGTCATTCAGGCGGCTGTGATTACTGTCACCCTTGCCGTACGACTTGGCCGTTATCCCCGCCTCCTTCAGCACGCTCTCAAGACGCTCAGCCTGCGCTCGTGTGTCCGGATTGCCGGAAAAATACAGGATCAGGAACGGCGGTATTGCTTTGCCCTTGGCAACATGCGTCACGGCCGAAAAATCAACGTGCTTCTCCGGGTCGTTTCCAAATTTCTGGCGATGACCGAAGGTAAACATTTTTCCGCCGTAGAGCGCCTGCCTGTGCTCTGCCGTCATGATGATCTTCGGAATGTCGTACGTGTCGCCGTCCACCGCGATGCAGCCCTTAAGGACGTTAAACGACATACCTTCCTTCTTCAGGTAACGATCATCGATGCAGGTCAATGCCGTCAATTGCGCTCCGGAGGAATGTCCGCCCAGAAAGATTCGTGTCGGATCGCCGCCATACTTGGCGATGTTCCGATGCACCCAGCCGACGGATCTGGCGATGTCGTGAATCAAGTCGTCCATTCGCACATCCGGTAGCAGTCGATGGTTGGTCGAGACAAAAACGAATCCTCGTTCGGTCAGCACCCTGGGCTTCAGTGCGACGTCGCTCTTGTCGCCTGTCTGCCATCCACCTCCGTGGATCCAAAACATGACGGGCAGACTCTTCTCAGCCGGGTCTTGCGGGGTGTAGATATCGAGAACGTGGCGTTTGTGCCCGTTCTCCACGTATGGAATGTCAGGCGTCAATTTCTGCGCAGTAGCAACTGCGCTAAGTAAGACAAACGGGAAAACGAACGCGGAAGCCGGCCTGAAATGCATGGAGTTGATTCTCTGCGATTCAAGGATCGGAAGCAACACGCCCCGCAGGAGATCCTGGGTGTTCGGAGGGGATAACAGGCAGTCCGGAACTTGCGTGGCGCGATCCAACTTTCCGGTACAAATCCGGCTCAAACTCACGGATTGCCGACCACACACCCGGCGTCGACCACGCTTGATCAGATGTCGATCGACGGCCGCCACAGCTTGATTGCCCTGATTCCGCCTCTGCGCTCTACTTGATCCATATAAATGTAATCAACAACAATTTAGTTGCGCAGACGAATTTCAAACAGCCGAGGCCAGTTCTTGCCGGTCACAAACAAACGTCCGCCGGCAGCGTCGTAAGCGATGCCATTGGCCACAGCTTTTCCGTATGCGCCGAGACCTTCGACGTCTTTGGGCGGAGGAACCATTCGAGGTCTGAGTTGCGAAAGATCGATCCAGCCCGTGACCTGGCCCGAATTGAGCTGAATGATTGCAATCCGATCCTGTTGCCAGATGTTGGCATACACCTCGCCGTTGATGTATTCGAGTTCGTTCAGCCATCGAATTCCTTTTCCGGCCTCGACAACGGCTATCTGCGCTTGCCACTTCATAGTATCCGGATTCAGAAACCGCAAAATCGATGTGCCGTCGCTCTTGATGAACTGATGGTCGTCATGCGTGAGTCCCCATCCCGCAATGTTGTATCCGAACGTAGACTTTGGTTCGAGCGAATTGATGTCATATCGGACACCGCTATCACGGTCCAGCAAACGGAGCACCCATGGCCTTCAGGTTGTCCAGAATCAACGAGCGAATCACGTTTTGCCTCGTTCGCATCGGGGTTAGCTGTATGAGTTGACCGCGCCACTCCGTCAGACCTTCGCCGAGGAAGCGGCTGTCGACGGCGTGCTGCTGGATGACACGACCGGTTTTGAGTTCCACTTTCCTGATCGAGGATTGACCCGGGAGCCCGATACTTTCGTAGAAAAAGCCGCCCGTATAAATCAGACCTTGTGTCAGCGCCTCTGGATCGTGGGGGTATTCCGCGACGACATCGTATTTGCGTATTGGAGCTGGATCGGGTGACAACGGGACCGCGGGTTCCAGGGTTGGAGTCCCCGTCAGATTGAGAAGCATACTAATCCCTCCGCCAATGATCAGCGCGGCGATTAACACGGAGGCGAACCCTTTGGACATACTAATACTCTACACCACAAAGCTCTTGTTATAGCGAAGCTCATCTGCGTTTGGCGACCCAGAGAGAGTCACGGGCACGGTCAGCAGTGCGCGACCCGATTGCGCAGATGAATCCGTGTGATCGAAAGCTGGACCGCAGCAGCCTTCCGAATGCAAATACTTTTGCCATGGCAATCTGAGCAGCTCGATCAGATCGGGGTCAATCGAGAAGTCCCGTGGGAAGACAAGACGCGATAGCGCCAGTGTCGGCACGGGCTGTAGCTGCCTTTCGATCGGCGCTTCGATGATCGCTCCGTCGACGTTCCTTGTGATCCCTGTCCGGCTGCTGCAAAGGCCGACGCCGCGCTGGTGGGGCTGAAGATGCTCTGCAAATAGTTATCGCCGTTGATGACCACTTTTTCCTACCGATTGCACATTACTTGTCGGAAGCAGCACCGGAATCGGCGCCAGCGTCCATGAGCAACCAGGAGAACATTAAATGTCCACGTCTATACCGACGTCTCTGTCACAATTCACACATCGATTCTTTCAGAAGCAAGTCTTGTTAGCATCGGTCCTTCTGCTGGCCGTCTCCTCTGGGACGGCGCAAACCATTTCGTTCCCGTCTCGCGCCTCTGATCTACCCGACGACGCCTGGTGGAACATGAGCGGCGATCATGACGGCTCCCAAGCCCGGGATTTGAACGTCGCACGGAAGTCGGGCAGCGGCTGGACAAGCCTGAAGGGCAACAGCAATGACTCGAATTCGGACCACTTGATCTTTGACCTGCCGCTCTATGCGCCGGCGGACGGGGAAGTGGTCAGCTGCTGGGCGAATCATCCCGAAAACCCTCGTCCAGGAACTCCGCATCAGGGCCGCTGTTGCGGCAACGATTGCAGTAAGTCCTGCGACGATAGCAGCTGCCCCTCCAACAACTCTTGCACCATAGCCCGCGCCGGAAACCACCTTGCCATTCGCAAAGCGGACGGCAACGTGGTGCTGCTGGCCCATCTGAAGTCCGGGTCGGTCGCGCCATCGGTTTGTCCAAACAGAGCCACTTTCATGTCCAACTCCCGCGTCAGGGCCGGCAACTTTCCGGCGGAATCGTATCTGCGCCTGTGCGGGGCCGGCGAAACACCCGGCGCCAATAATTGCGTAACCAGCCGGCCGCAAGTAAAGCGGGGCCAACTCGTGGCGCGGGCCGGAAATAGCGGCGCGTCTTCGGGCCCGCATCTTCATATGGACACAACTGTTGTGGACGAGAGCGGCGGGCTTTTGCACAAGGTTGGTAACGTCATTCCGACAGACCTGAACTTCGGCTGGCTGAAGCACCGTACAGACGATTCAGTTTGGAAACCGTTTCTGGCGGATGCCATACGGAACAACCCGGTGATTGTGAACGCCTCACCGTACCTTCGTCGGGCGTCCGCGTCCAGTATCGACAATGTCGCGGCAACCGCGACTCTGTTCCTGAGCAACAACCAAGTGATCACCGCAACCATCAGGCAACCCATCGGCAACCTGAGGCTGAGGAGTTGGGATCTTGTCGGCATCTCAACGTTGAACTTCCAGGCAGACGTTGATGAAGGCAGCCTGCTGGCGAAGGAAGTTTATCTGGGCGAACCGGCGAGCGACTATGTCCTGGCGGCTGTCCGGCTGGAAGATGACTCGCTGAAGATGGTCGCGTACCACGTATCGCCCGGCGGTACCCTGCTTCGCCGCGCCGACTACCTCGCAGGCAAAATCAGCGCGCTCGATATGGCAACAACTACCACCGGTGACCGGCGGTCGGTTACGGCGGTCCGCGATGCGGACGGCAACCTGAAGCTGATCGCATGGGACATTCAGGTGGCGTTGAACGGCACCGTTTCCATCGTGCGGCTTGGACAGGCCGATGCCGGCGCGATCTCGGCCGTGGCGATTTCCAGTTCCAAGGTTTTCAATGGTGTCTTCACTGCTGTACGGGACGACGCCAACGAACTGAAGGTCATCCCCTGGAAGCTTTCCCCAAACGGGCAGTCGTTCACCCGCGGCGCCAGCGGATCGGCCGGCGTCATCGCTGCGGATCTTGATGTGGCGCCGCTTGCCTCCGGTGTGGCGGTTGCCCTCAAGAATTCAGAAGGCAATCTGGAGATCAAGACCTGGAGCGCAAATTCCAACGGTGATATCGGAAGTCTGCGCGGGACTAGTGGGGGCGGTGCGGCATCGGAGATCACGCTCCTCACCTCACCACATGGTGGCTCCAACCTGACGTCAGTTTTACGCAGCAGCGACGGCGAGCTCCATCTCATAGGCTGGAAGATTGACGGTGACGGAAGCAATCTTCGGCGGCTTGGTTCGTCCCGGGCCGGCGCGGCTTCGAAGATAAGCGCGGATAGCACCTGGCGTTCTTACACAGACGGTGCGCGGGACATCATTGTCACAACCATGCGGATGTCAGGCGGTGATTTGCGGTTAATCTCCTGGGATACCAACCTGGTCAATCCTTGATGGGTTCAGGGCCGCGGTTTAGCCGACCGCGGCCCACGTTAATCTTGGCCCGTTCTCTTGGGCTGAGAATCATGCGAACGAATTTTCCCCAGCTCCTCTCGCCTTTTCTGCCGCAATGATCCGCCTCCTGGCGCACGCCTCCGCACACATTGATGGAACTCAAGGTCAGCCCGGAGAACTCAATGCGTCGATAGATGCCCACAGCAGTCTCGAGCGCTGAGTTTATTGCTTCGTAATCGCTTACCCGGCATAAACGCATATCAGTCGTTGGATCGACGCCAGTCAAGTCGATTCAGTCTGTGGTGATCTTTCACAGGCGTGTCAGTAAAAGCCGCACCTCGGCCACCCTCGCCTGGACAGCTGCGTTACCGGGTGCTTGTGCCGCCAGCTTCTGCCAGCAATCCAGTGCGCGTTCCAGCTTGCGTCGCTGCTCGTCGGCTCGTGCGCCTGCATTCCACCGTGCCCATCGCAGGTCCGTTTCGGCACGGCTTAGGAGTTCCCGAACGTTGCGCCCCCCCGAAGCAGTGGAGTCTGCGGCCAGGTACGCCTTGCGGTAGAACTCAGCGGCCTCGTGGGCGGGCAGCGCATCCCCGAGCGCATTCAGGACCCGAATCAGATCGGAACGGTAATCGAGTATCTGAGGCGCCTCGCCCGACCTGCGCTCAAGCATGGCGGCAGCGCGGCGGAGCAAGCCCAGCGCGCGAGCGCGGTCCCCCGTCTGCAGAAGCGCCAGTGCGAGAGCTTCCTCAGCGTTTGCCTTCGCCAGGTCCTGTTCGGCGGCGAGTTGCAGTGCGGTTTCAAGATATGGAAGCGCGCGGCGGGGCTCGGAGCGGAGCAGGACAGAGCCCATCAGCCAATTTCCCAGTGAACGGTCGCGCACCGAGCGGGCACTTCCTCGATCCTCTTCTGCCATTGCTTCGGCTTCACGCATCGTCTCCGCCGCGTAGCCCCGAGCCTTCACCGGGTCACCGAGATTCAAGTTGAACGGATTCCCGAATGCGTTGGCCAGGGCGAAATTCAGCACCCACAGACGCCTTCGCCACGCAATGTGTCTGGGGTTCTCTTCGAGGATCTGTTTACGGATTCGCACCGCTTCCTGATACGCATCGACAGCCCCGGCGAGGTCGCCCGCGTCCCGACGGGCCTCGCCGAGGTCGAAGAGCAGGAGCGAAACCGTGCCCAAGGTCGTTGGCGCTGTCTTGCGCGGGACCCAGCTGCGCAGCAGTTCCACGGCCGCCGAGTGGCGCTCTACAGCAGCCGTCGACTCTCCCTGTTCGACCAGAGTCTGGCCCATGATCCCCCACGCTTGCGCAATACCCGTGTCGGTCTGAAGGTCCTCACCCCGCCGTGGGTTGCGCTGCTCAAAGGCGGCAACGCTCTTGCCGAGATGTGCGATGGCTCGCGTGGGATCTCCCGTGCTACGGTGCATGAACCCGATGGTCCGCTCCAGATTGCCTAGGTCCGCGAGCACCTGGGGATCCGTCCGCTGTTGCGCTGCCATTCGATGGAGCACGGCGCTTGCCTTCTCGTAGCTCGTGAGGGCGGCCGAAGTCTGCCCCAGGCCGCTCAGCGCAGGATTTCCCAGCACATCGCCAATGCGCTTGTAAGCGGCGGCAAGTTCCAGTTGCAATGCCGTGTCGCCTTCGGCTTCGCGCGCCAGGCTGTCGAGGTACTCGATCGCTCTCGACACCACGGTCGCGCGCACCTTCGCTGTGCCCGGAATGTTGATCATTCCGTCGTAGATCTCGAAAACAAAGGTGTTCGCGAGTTTGCGCACCTGCTGGAACCGGCGCTCCGCGCGCCCGGCCTGGGCGTCCGCACGCCGAGCCTGCAGAGTCGTAGCGACAATACCGCCTGTCAGACTGACCAGAACGACCACAGCGGCCGCCGCGGCCACGCGGTTGCGACCGACGAATTTGCGCGCGCGGTACAGCAGAGTTTCCGGTCTTGCCAGGACGGGCCGGCCCTCGAGATAGCGCCGAATGTCTCCGGCAAACTGCTCCACCGAGACATAGCGGCGTTCCGGATTCTTGCGCAGCGCCAGACAAACAATGTTATCCAGATCGCCCGATAACTCGCGCCGCTCACGCCGCGATTCCGACGTCTCGCTGGGCGGCTTCACTTCCGTCTCGCAGATCGCCACCGCCAGCTCGGCTTCGGTATAGTTCCTCAACTGGTGGGGCCTTTTGCCGGTCAGCAACTCGTACAGCACAGCCCCCAGGGAGTAGATGTCCGTTGCCACCGTCACCGGGTCGCCCCGCACCTGTTCCGGGCTCGCATAGTCCGGCGTAAGCAGCCGCACGCCTGTCCGTGTCAGCGTGTGAGATGCGCCGTCAGGCATCGTCGGCAGGAGCAGCTTGGCGATGCCGAAATCGAGCAGCTTCGGAAGACCGGAGGCGTTGACAAGGATGTTCGCGGGCTTAATGTCGCGGTGCACAACCAGCTTCTGATGCGCGTGCTGCACAGCGGCGCAGATCTGCTCGAATAACAACAGCCGCGCGCGAATCGGAAGGTCGCGTTCGCGGCAGTACTCCACCAGAGACTGGCCCTCGATGTACTCCATCACCAGGTACGGCGCGCCTTCAGCAGTGGCTCCGCCATCCAGCAGGCGCGCGATGTTGGGGTGGTCGAGAGAGGCCAGAATGCGGCGCTCGTGCCGGAAGCGCTCGATAATCTGAGCACGGTCCATGCCGTGGCTGACCACCTTGATCGCCACCTGTTGATGAAACTCGTCACCCGTGCGCTCGGCGAGATAGACCGTCCCCATGCCGCCCCGGCCGAGTTCGCGGATGATCCTGTATTTGTCGATGTGGGTCGGTTCCTGCGCTGCCTGGACTGCGGCGGCAGCCTGCCCGACAGCAGCCAGGAATCGCGTTCCACCCTCGTCCGAGTGGCGGAGCATGCCTTCCACCGCCGCGCGCAGTTCGGAATCGCCGCCAGTCTCGCGTTCCAGGAAGCTTGAACGTTCCTCGGCCGGGAGCTCCGAGGCAGCGAGGAAGAGGCGCTCTATCTCCTGCCACCGATCCATGTTGACGTCGCCGTTCAGACTACCACCAGCACCTTAAGGAGCGGCGTCGGTTGCCGTGGTCCCTCCACTCATCTGCCAGTGCAGGAAGGCGTGTGCGACCTGAAGGTCGCGGCGGACGGTGCTCACAGAGACGTCGAGAACAGCCGCCATCTCCTCGTTCGTCAATCCGCCGAAGTACGCCATCTCGATGATGCGGCCCTTTCGCTCGTCTTGGGCGGTGAGTTTATCCAGGGCATGGTCAAGCCCCAGCAGATCGAACTCCGGCGAGGAAACCGGATTTCCAAGCGCTTCGTTCAGTTCCAGGCGAAAGGCGCCCGACCCGCGTTTCTCCGCATTGTGCGCGCGGGCGTATTGCACGAGAATCTGCCGCATCAACCGCGCGGCGACGCCGACGAAATGCGCTCGGTCCTGTAACTGGATGTTCGCCGCTCCGGCGAGTTTCATCCATGCCTCGTGCACGAGCGCCGTGGCCTGCAGCGTGTGATTCTGACGCTCCTGCGCCATCTGTCGGGCGGCGATGCGGCGCAACTCGTCGTACACCAGCGGCAGCAGAGCATCGAGGGCAGCCTGGCTCCCTTGCCGCCATTCGATCAAGAGATGGGTGAATTGCCCTTCCACGAGCGTTTTCACATTGTACCTGAGCTGGCTTCGTGTTCAGCGTGGCGGATGGCATTGCCTGATTGGCTGCATTCGCTGATGAGCAGAACATCTTCAACACTGGGATCGGGACATTCGCGACTCACCGCGAGAACACCCAGGTCGCAGATGTGACGCAGTTATTGTAGGGATGTCATGAGTCCGCAGGACTAGGGTTCTTCCGTCGTCAGTATCAATCCGGCTCAACTGACGGCTTGCCGACGATCCGCTCAGGGCAGTAGGCGCGCAGATCGAAAGTTAGGCATTCTTCAGCAAAGTGGCGTTTACTGCCAAGTCCTGCGCTCCGGGCCAAACACCCAATCGCCAACCCCACCTGGCCCCCGAGGCCCAAGGCAGCGGCTACACGCTGCGGAGAGCTTATTTTTCAAAGCCGCGTATGTATGGGACGTCCGGTGGCCGCGACCCGGTGCTAAATTGCGGTCCCCGTGTCGAGCGGTAGCTTATGTTCATGACTGCCGTCGCGATGCGGCGTCCGACGGCGGAGTAATGGCCATTCTCCCAGTTTGATTCCATGTAGTGGTTCGTGATCCCAGTTGACAAGAGCAGGCGCTCAGCATTGAATGGTTCCTTCTTGGTCACCATCATTTCGGTAATCCAGTGCGGTTGGGCGTTCGAGGCGTGATACTGTGCGTAGGGACCGGGCCAGCCAAGCATCGAGATGATCGTCGGCTCTTTTTTTCCCTCGATTTCGCCGGCGTAGGTCCAGCCCACACCGCGGCTCGCAATTACTGCCGCTTTCGTCCCATCGTTGTACTCGATGATGCACGCATTTGCGTGGGCGTTCTCCTGAAAGATTCCCTGCTTTAAGTTGAAATTTGCCGCTACTGAATCAAGCAGCTTGCCGGCCCAGCGATTGCGTTCGGCCCACTTCCATGTTTCAGGTCCTCTGATGGACTGCACTGCCTTGACGCCTGTCTCACCGCCCTTGCGGCGTTCCACGAAGGCCTGGAGCACGTCAATGCAATGGAAGATGGCTCCCTCATCTGAGGCGCCGCCAAGCACGATCGAGTTCTTTATTGGCGTATCGATAGCGATCTCTATCTCGGGCTTGCGGAAGTAGACCGGTATGGAGGAACCGCCGGTCAAAGGAAAGTTCAGCTCACGAGATTTGTCAAACATCCACTTGGCGTCGTCCCAATTGTAGGAGAGGTGCTTGTCGTTAAAGACCGGCGCCGAGCGCTTGCTCTGCTCGAAGACCCGGATAACCTGCTGATATATCCACCAGCGCGGCAAGAGCCAGTGGCCCTTGAGATCGGTTGGATAATTCCCGTGTTCTCCGACGATGACAACACCATCCACCGCAAGTTCCTTCCCACCAAGCGTGACAGCCTCTCCGACTGTCTTGTAGATGGGAATGTTTTTCGCTTTGCACACTTTCTGACCCAGTCCGCTGGTGTCAAACTGATGAATGTAAGCGGATACAATATCCACCCTTGACGGAGTGTGGGCGCCCTGCCACCAATAGCCGTCCATCAGCTTGCAGATGATCCAGTCCGCATGTGATCCCGGAGCACCCCAAAAGCTGACGCAACAAGCGATACGAGGCCGTGTTTGCGGAGTCTGTGGAACCGCGCCGGCGACGCTGCCGGTCAAACCCGTCAAGGCGGCCATACCGGTTGTTCCCAGCATTTCACGCCGGGTGACGAGTGGGTTCGACTTCATAGGGTGATTCTCAGTCATGCGAAAGCTCCTTATGCTGCGGTTTGGGCAGCCGTTGAAGGCTAGCTGGTACCGCCCGACGACAGCTGTCGCGAAATCGTCTTCCCGGGAGTAGAGACTCCACTCTGATTGGATCACGGGCTTACCCGGAAGTTGACCGTCGTGATGCCGACTTCCCAGGAGTAATCGGGACAGGCAATTCGGGTATAGGCGACATACCGTCAAAGTGGTTTGTGGAAAGCAGTTCGCGGCGTCAAAAACTGGTATTCGAGTTATGACTAACGACTTCTGCTATATGGCGCGCCAGCTTATGGCGTGTCTTTTTGATATCGTTCTACTTCCAGGTTTGATCACAAAAGGGCTCGCGAGGACCATAGAAACGGAAGATCGGAAACCATGCTTTGCCCGGTACTGTCTCGATCCAGTTCTTCTTTTGACCGGCCGGCATTTTGGGGCTGAAGTAGATATCCACAGAGCAGTCCGCATGCGGATCTTAGCTGAGATATGTGAAGTATCTGCTCAGTGGGGACATAGATGCCTGCCTGGCGCTGCGCCGACCGAGATGCTCGCCGGACTCACGTCCACGGAATCGTCGTCTGGGCCTTTTGCATAAAAACCTATAGTAGCTCCCCAAAACCGACGATAAGTAAGAGGTGTCGACTTTTGGGCGATTCCAAATCCTGAAGGAACTCGGCCGCGGCGGCATGGGCGTGGTCTTCCAGGCGCACGACCCCGGCATGGGTCGCGATGTCGCGATCAAAGTCCTCCGGTTAGACTCGACGCTCACTCAAGTGGAAAGGGAAGAAATCTCGCGCCGCTTTGAGGGCGAGGCGCGAGCTGCGGGCGCGTTAAATCATCCGAATATCGTCGCCCATTACGAACGCGGTGAAATCGACAGCCATCGATACATAGTAATGGAGTTGGTGGAAGGTCCCACACTCCACCACTTGATGTCTCAGGAACAGCGTCCCAATGCGGAACAGTGCCTCCCTTGGTTGGGTCAGATCGCGGCTGCTCTCGATTACGCGCACACTCGTGGAGTTGTGCACCGCGATATCAAGCCGGCGAATATCCTTCTGCAGTACGGGAACGTTGCCAAGGTAGCGGACTTCGGCATCGCTAAATCTACCCTGTCTCCGGGGGTTACGGCGACCGCGGTAATGATCGGCAGCCCGCATTATATGGCGCCCGAGCAGATTGAAGCGCAGCCGGTATCCTCGCGTACTGATCAGTGGGCGCTTGCAGTCACCGCCTATGAGCTCCTTTCGGGTCGAAGGCCGTTCCAATCGGAATCGGTCGCATCCCTTTTCCAGCAGATTTTGTCGGCGCGGCTGCCCGATCCAACCGAGTTTGCGCCTAATATTCCGCCGAATGCGCAGTTGGTGTTTTCGAAGGCGCTGAGCAAAGTCCCCGGTCACAGATTTGAAAGCTGCACTGCTTTCATTGGCGCACTCGGGGCCTGTTTCCGCCAGGAGCGACCGCCTGCCGTTCCTTCAAGGATTCCATCGCGTCGTCGCGTCCGACAAGCATCGCTGGCAGCAATTACAATTTTGACAATCGCAACCGCCAGCCTCGTTGCCGCAACGTACTTCAAGAGCGAAGCAAGCACCTTCAAGCGCGAAGCGAAAACCGAAGAAGTCGCCCAACAAAGCACGCTCGGATTGCGAACCGGTGAGGTGCGTTTGAGCCGTCGTGACGGTTTGTCCTACGTTTGGATTGGGCCAGGCCGTTTTCAAATGGGTTGTTCAGATGGAGATACGGACTGCGAGGGTGACGAACAGGCCCACCTGGTAACACTGACCAGAGGCTACTGGATAACTCGAACTGAGATAACTGTTGCGGCCTTTAAGAGGTTCGCTGCGGCAACAAGCAATCCGCTACCCGCTGCTCATGTCTCCAACGGGAATTGGTTGAACGAGGCAGCACCGATTTCGAACGTTAGTTGGGATCAGGCAGTAACGTACTGCCGTTGGGCGGAAGCGAGGTTGCCGACCGAAGCAGAATGGGAGATGGCGGCCCGTTCCGGCAGTGCACAAGCTCGCTATGGAGCACTAGACGAGGTGGCGTGGCATAAAGACAATAGCGGTGGCTCGCCACGGGTTATCGCCCAAAAGCGGCCGAACGCGTTCGGCCTGGTTGATGTGCTTGGTAATGTCTGGGAGTGGACAGCCGATCGGTACGCCAGAGACTACTTCTCTTCCGCGGTAGCGCAGACCGATCCGCGAGGTCCTGGCACTGGCAACTTCCGTGTGCTGCGAGGTGGATCCTGGCTGCGAACAGCCAGCGAAGTCCGAGTCTCGGATCGCTATCCCGTACGGCCTGAAAATCCGGATCATGGCATCGGTTTTCGCTGTGCTTCGGATGAAATGCCCTAGTGACTCGATCCCGGAGTCACGCACTCTATGAAACTAAAGGGACACTGACCGACTTTTCGTTCCCTATCTGGCCGGCCACTTCGACGAGACTTGACGGACAAGTGAATGCGTGACTCCTGGTGTTATAGGCACTAATCCGCGCGGAACGACGCATCCGCTGATTACGTGGCGTGACACAGAACGACAATTTTCGGCTACACTGGCAGACACTGTGCATTCAGGCGCTCGGAGAATTCCCGCATGAGAGGCAGAATTACGACACTGTCGGCGAGTAAGACGGGGTGAATGGCGTCAGAGGCCGCGGTGGGTCGCTAGACGGACCCGGCGCCGTCGTTGACAAAGGCATCATCTAGGTAGACTCCAGCGATTCCCGTGTCGAGGGATGCTGGGGAATGTTCTGCTGGCGTTTACGCCCGGAGGAGGGCTCGGCAAATGATGAAGATCTCGACCATGCTTCTCGCTTCTCTAGCGGCGGCTGCACCAACGGAAGTCACGTTCCACCGTGATGTCGTGCCAGTTCTGCAGAAGCGGTGCGTCGGTTGCCATCGTCCCGGCGAGGTGGGACCGATGTCGTTTCTCACCTACACGTCGACGCGGCCGTGGGCCAAAGCGATCCGTGAAGCAGTCCGGACGAAGCGAATGCCGCCGTGGTTCGCCGACACGCCTCATCGCGCGTTTGCCAACGATCCCTCGTTGTCCGCTGATGAAATCGACACGCTCGTGAGATGGGCCGATAGCGGCGCCGCGGAAGGCGATCCAAAAACGGCCCCAGTGCCGGTGCGGTTTACCGATGGCTGGAATATCGGCACTCCGGAGGTAGTGATCACCATGCCGGAGCCGTATGTCATCCCCGCGGCGGGTGTAGTCGAATATCAACACATCGTCATACCGACCGGATTTCGTGAGGACAAGTGGGTGAAGGCCGTCGAGATTCGGCCGGGGAACCGCGCGATCGTGCATCACGCGATCGCGTTCGTTCGTCCTCCGGGGTCAAAGTGGCTTCGCGATGCGCAACCTGGGATTCCGGTGACGAATTCCGTTCGGGCCTCGAGTCTTCCTGTGGAAGAGATGCCGGAATATCTGCTCAGCTACACACCTGGGCGCCCGCCTACAGGGCTGCCGGAAGGGCAGGCGAGACTCATCAAAGCTGGATCGGACATCGTCTTCCAACTGCATTACACGCCGAACGGGAAGGAGACTACGGACCAATCGAAAGTCGGGCTTATTTTTGCTCGGAGCGCTCCGAAGGAGCGCGTTGCGACTCTGCCGATCGCAAACAGAACGTTTGTAATTCCTCCCGGCGCGCCCGACCACCGTGTGGATGCAGCGGCGATAGTGACGCAACCCGCGAGATTGCTGCGGCTGATCCCCCATATGCACCTCCGAGGTAAGGCCTTCGACGTGCGGCTAATTGACGGCGATAATAAAACGCAGTTGTTGCGCGTGCCTAAGTACGACTTCCGGTGGCAGAACGCCTATTCACTCGCTCAACCGGTCTTCCTGAAAGAAGGGCAGAAGATCGAGTGCACGGCGTGGTACGACAACTCCAAGAACAATCCCTTTAATCCGGACGCAACCGTTGAGGTTCGCTGGGGCGATCAAAGCTGGGAGGAAATGATGCTGAATTATGTTGATGTCGCCGTCCCAATTGATGTGGAACCCAAGCGCGTGCTTACGCAGTCTCCGGCCGGAGGCACTTCGCAGACCCCGCCCGTCCCAGGCCATCCGTCCCGACCATAGAACGTGAGTGGGTAAGAACAGCAGAGCGGAGAATCTGCGCAAGGTGCTCATGGGCATCGCGAGTTACTTCGGCACTTACGATGTCGACGAATCGACCCAGATTGTGGTCCATCATGTCGAGGTGGCAATCAACCCGGCATGGCCAGGCACAGATCTCAAACGGAGCTACAAATGTTCAGGAGATCGGCTGACGCTCTCTGTCGCTTATCCAGATGGTGCCATCCTCCTAGTGTGGGAGCGCGAGAAAGACTGACGCTGCGTTCCGCTTGTGGTAAGCCAAAGGCAGCTTGACGTAAAACGGCCGCTGAGATCTGACACAGTCATTCCTACCGTTTCGCCAGTAAGCACGCTACCGGAGAATGCGTAGCTGTGACGCATGTACCTCTCAATCTTTTCATAAGTTCGTGCGGTCCTTGGGGGCGTATAGGAAGAGCGTCGAGGCCACACGGAGACAAAAAGGGTGCCGCTATCTGACTGGAATTCTCGATGGGCTGGGCGGAAACGGCCTTGCCAGGTCTTCGGCAATCGCCTCGCGGGAAGGAGTAAACATGATCGTGCCAGCTGTACCCGACGGACTAGGGTGTCCGCCAGCTTCCGTTTCGTCCACCCTCCACTGCGAATGCTTGCGGAATATCTCCATCGCTTTGTCGCTCATCTCGCGCTGTGCCCGCTCAGGATCGATTAAAGAGGTTTGCATGGACGTAATGTCATCCATAAAGTGCGATACCCCGGAGTGCTCCTGATCCAAAGCCAGCCTCGCCAAGCCACGCGTCAAATGGTGGCTTGCTTCCTCAAGCAGCGGACCGACTTTCGTGCGAAGAGACGCACGGTCATGGTCGGGCAACGAAGTCGACCACCCATAATTCGGCAATAGCTTCCGTGCTTTCATGCTTAGCAAGATGCCCCAATGAAGATCCGCGTACTTGTTAGTTGGGTCCAGATCTACAAGTCGCTTTAGCCAATGCTTTGCCTCCTCTACACGATCGTTCTCCTCGTTAACGGATCCTTCCACATCGAATACAGCTCGCAAAGATACTCAATTATTAATTTGTTTTGCGGGTCGAGCTGACTTGCTCGTTTCAGGCTCTCCTCGGCGAGCGGCCAATTTGTCGAATTCTGTTGAATAATTAATGCCCTTTTCTGCTCTTCATACGCTCTCCACTCAGCGTCCGCTATCTCAGGATCGCTATCTACGTTAGAAAAAGAGTCGGGTGTGGGCGTCCAGCGTCCTCTGTTATACAGGGTCAGGTAGGTAGCACCCACCGCCAAGTGTGCGTCTGCAGACCCGGGATCAATTGCAACGGCTTCCCGAAATACTCGGCAGCTTTGTCGAAACGCTGTTCCTGATACGCTTCGATGCCACGAGCCCGCCATGCTTCAGCGCTGAGTTCCTCAGAGGCCATTTGTCAATTTTCACCAAACTTCTCGGCCCCTGAGCAGAGCGGACCGACGGCTGGCCGTTCGCGCGCGCATAGGAGACTCGGCGCGGAGATGAAAAGGTGCCCAAGCCATTCCACTCGGACGAATAACGCCCTTATCTGGCCAATCATGATACCCGCGCGGCGTTAACTTACATGGAATGTGGCGCGTGCACAGATTGGACCAGATAAGCCGACAATAACCGGCCAATCCACTTTATTATTAACCGCTTACGCCAAAGTCAAGGTGCAAGCAGATTGACTGGTTATTTTTACCAACCCGCTGAAGTGACTTAGGTTCTGCGGATTGGCCAAGATTAAGAACGATGAACGCCACAGTGTTCGGCAAACCGGAAGCCACGTCTTCAGCCCCTCCCCAAAACAGCTCTCCAGCCCAATCGAATCAACAACTTCCATCTCTAGCCCCAAACTCGCATGCTACTCTCTTCACCGAGAGTAGTCTTATGCGAACTGATAAACAAAAAGAAGCTTCAAAAACGAACGGCGCTAAATCCAAAGGACCCGCCACCCCGGAGGGCAAAGCCAAGTCCTCCAAAAACCGCATGCGCCACAACCTCACCACTGGCCATATCGTCCTCCTATCCAACGAAGACCCCAAAGTCTTCATCCAGCACTCCTTCGGCTACCTCGACCGCTTCGCCCCGGCCGACCACGTCGAGCGCGACCTCGTCGACCAGATGATCGCCGCCTCCTGGCGCCTGGCCCGCATCAGCGCCATCGAATGCTCCCTCACCGAAATCGAAATGGATCTGCAGACCGAAACCCACGCAAAAGTATTCGAATACCTCGATGCCCACGCCCGGCAAACCGTCTCCCTCTTCGCCAATCCCGACAAGGAAGCCACCTGCCGCATGCTCCAGCGCTACCAGGCCGCAGCCAGCCGCGCCTACGCCCGAGCTTTCCGGATGCTCAAGGAACTCCAAGGCAATCGCTTCGGCCGCCTGCCTCTGGCTCCGCCCGTCGCTCCCACCCAGGAGGCCGACGACGCCGAAACCGCCCAGCAAGAGCAGGAACAGGAAGATACCAACCAACACGAGCTCGAACCCACCATCGGGGATCCCGCAACAGAAACTGCCTACGCCCCCAAAGTCATTATTTTCAAGCGCCATACCCTCGAAAACAGAAAATTACAATTCGAACCCGAACCCGCCGCCACAAACGTAGATTCATCGAAAATATACCCGGAACA
Organism: Bryobacteraceae bacterium; assembly: GCA_963844855.1. Taxonomy (GTDB): domain Bacteria; phylum Acidobacteriota; class Terriglobia; order Bryobacterales; family Bryobacteraceae; genus DASQDN01. The sequence continues at coordinate 15,233 of CAWJQP010000084.1, read as the reverse complement.
AGCCATGTGCGCGTAAGCTCGTTCACGGCTTTTGCAAGTTTTTCTTTCGAATAAATCCAAATACTTGCGGGTCATAATACAATTCACCCGCAAACTCATCTGGTATTCCTGGAAATAGGAGGAGTTTTGCCGTGGCTTGGAATCTTGCCCGGTCCAGCGGCGAACGCCGCCCGCCGGGTCATCGAAAAATTACGCGCGCTGCCCGCGCAAATCCGCAGGACGCAGTCGTATGGGCGCGTCAGAAGCTCGGATTTGTCGCCGATTCGACGCAAGCCATAGTCCTCTCCGCCAATGTTCCGCGCGGGATCTTGAACTGCTCGCGACAGTGGGGAAAATCCACCACCTGCGCCATCAAAGCAGTTCATTACGCCGAGTTCCATCCCGAAAGCCTCGTCGTCGTCGCTAGTCCCAGCTTGCGGCAAAGCGGCGAGTTTCTACGGAAGGCCCAAAAAGCCGCCGCGCAGCTCGGCTATGGCGTCCGCGGCGATGGAACCAACGAATGCTCGCTGATGCTCCCCAATGGCTCTCGCATCGTCGGTCTGCCCGAAAGCGAAGGCACGATCCGCGGCTTCTCTGCCGTCGGTCTCATGATGATCGATGAAGCGTCGCGTGTTTCCGACGAGATGTATCATGCCCTCCGGCCCATGCTCGCAGTAGGCGGCGGAGCCCTCTGGCTGCTCAGCACTCCGAACGGCAAATCCGGATTCTTCTATCGCGAGTGGTCCGGAACAAAACACTGGGAGCGCGTCCAGGCCACCGCCGAAGATTGCCCGCGCATTCCCAAAGAATTTCTAGAGGAAGAGCGCGCAACTCTGTCCGAGGAAGACTTTCGCCGCGAATACAACTGCGAATTCCTTCCCGGAGAAGGAGCGCTCTTCGACGAAGCCGAGATTCGCGCGCGCATCTGTGACAGCGTGATTCCTCTATGGTGAGCCCAAAATGGTGATGCCCCCTGCTCCCGCCCTTCCTCCAAGCGAGTTGGTGGTCGGTCTCGACATCGGACAACGGCGCGATTTCTCCGCCGTCACCGTCCTCGAAGCCATCGACGAAATGGATGGAACACGCGATCCCGTTACCTTCCAGTTTCGTCGCCGCCGGGCCATCCACCTCCGCCATGCCGAGCGCATCCGGATCGGAACGCCATTCTCCGGTGTCGTCGATCGGGTCACCCAGATCGTCTCGGACCCCAGGCTCCAAGGCTGCACTCTGGTTGCCGATGCGACCGGAGTCGGAGCCCCTGTCGTCGAGATGCTGCGCTCTGCCAACCTGCCATGCCGGTTGATTGCCGCGCAGATCACGGGCGGCGCGGACGAAGGCTCCGATGGGCATTACCACCGCGTGCCGAAACGCGACCTCGTCGTTGGGCTGCAAGTCCTGTTCGATCGCTGGCCCTTTCAGATGGTGTCCCGAACCCCGGCAGTCGATGCGCTCGTACAGGAGTTGGCGGATTTCACGGCAAGACGCGGCGCCGCCGGTGGACTCAAATACTCTGGCGTTCGAGACGATCTCACCATGGCGCTCGCGCTTGCGTGGTGGTGGATGCGAAAACGCGTCGCTTGGACTTCTGCCGCCGGGCGTGTAACGTAGCGTACCGCCGGGGAACCATTATGGACCCGGCATGGTGGATGTAGAATAAATACACCAGCCAAGAGGGAACTATGCGGCTCGCGTGGAATGCGCGTCGCCGAACGGACCCGGCAAGCGGTTCCGGCAATAATGGAAGCGCCAAACCTTGCGTTCGGCTGGACCCATGCCCGTCTGGGCCTCAATTGAATTCTTCAGGGAGCATCTGTGCCAAAAGAAAATTGCGACATTGCGCTGATCGGCCTTGCGGTAATGGGCCAGAATCTCGTTCTCAACATGGACGATCACGGCTACAAGGTGGCTGTGTTCAATCGAACCGTTTCGAAGGTAGATGAGTTCATCGCGCACGAGGCCAAGGGCACGAAAGTCGAAGGCGCTCACTCCATCGAGGAACTCGTTGGGATGCTGAAGCGGCCCCGGCGCGTGATGCTGATGGTAAAGGCCGGCGATACCGTCGATCAGATGATCGACTCGATTCTGCCTCACCTGGAAAAAGGCGACATCATCATCGATGGCGGCAACTCCCTCTTTACGGATACCAATCGCCGTACAGTCGCTCTGGCGGAAAAAGGAATCCTGTTCGTCGGTACCGGTGTGTCGGGCGGCGAAGAGGGCGCTCGGCGCGGTCCTTCCATCATGCCCGGAGGCAACCCTGCCGCCTGGCCGCATGTGAAGGAAATCTTCCAGTCCATCGCCGCAAAAGTCGAAGACGGCACTCCCTGCTGCGATTGGGTCGGCGAGAACGGCGCCGGTCACTACGTCAAGATGGTCCACAACGGCATCGAGTATGGCGACATGCAGTTGATCTGCGAAGCCTACCAGTTGTTGAAGGACGCTGCCGGATTGAATGCCGATGAGTTGGCCGGAATCTTCGCCGAATGGAACAAAGGCGAACTCGACAGCTACCTTATCGAAATCACCGCTGAGATCCTTGCCTTCAAAGATGAAGATGGCGTCCCGATGGTCGACAAGATCCTCGACACCGCCGGCCAGAAAGGCACCGGGAAATGGACGGGCATCAGCTCGCTCGAACTCGGTGTTCCCGTCACATTGATTGGCGAAGCCGTCTATGCGCGCTGTCTTTCCGCGTTGAAGGACGAGCGTGCCGCTGCCGCCAAGATTCTCACCGGACCCAAGTCCGCCCCCGTCTCCGATCGGGCCGCTTTCATCGAAAACGTGCGCCGCGCCCTCTATTGCTCGAAAATGATCTCCTACGCGCAGGGCTACATGCTGCTGCGCGAAGCCGCGAAGGAAGAGAAGTGGAATCTGAACTTCGGCGGCATTGCTCTGATGTGGCGTGGCGGATGCATCATCCGTAGCCGCTTCCTCGGCAAGATCAAGGAAGCCTACGATAAGAACCCCCATCTTTCAAACCTGCTCGTCGACGACTTCTTCAGTAAGACTCTGATCGAGTATCAGCCGTCGTGGCGTAAGGCTCTCAGCGCCGCGATCGAAGGCGGCGTTCCCACACCGGCCTTCTCAACCGCGCTCGCGTTCTACGATGGCTACCGGACCGAACGCCTGCCCGCGAATCTCCTGCAAGCCCAGCGCGATTACTTCGGCGCGCACACCTACGAGCGCATTGACAAAGCCCGCGGCGAGTTTTTCCATACCAACTGGACAGGACGGGGTGGTCGCGTCTCTTCCGGGACTTACAACGCATAGGGCAACGCATCAGGAGATTCCATGTCGACGACTCTGAACATACCGAAAGACGGCGCACTAGACTTTCTATCGTTGGGCGCACTGGTTCATCGCCTCGATCCTGGCATGATTCCGTTTCGCAAAGCGCATGAATGCCACATTCACGTCAGTGGCGGCGAGTTTAACTGCGCGGCGAACCTCGCCGACTGCTTTGGCCTCAACACCGGCGTCGCCAGCGCCATCGTCGATTACCCCATCGGCGATCTCATCGCCGAGCGTGTCAAGGCGATGGGCGTCAAGCCCTTTTACAAGCGGTTCAAGCACAACGGCGTCAATGGCCCGAACATGGCCGCCGTTTACAGTGACCGCGGTCAGGGCGTCCGTGCCCCCATCGTCTTCTACAACCGCTCAAACGAAGCGGCCGCGCAGCTCAAGCCCGGCGACTTCGATTGGAAGACGATTTTCGGCAATGGCGTTCGTTGGTTCCACAGCGGCGGCATCTTCGCGGCGCTCTCAGAAACCACCGGCGAAGTCATCATCGACGGCATGAAAGCGGCCAAGGCGGCTGGCGCCGTGACCTCTTTCGACCTCAATTACCGGGAAAAGCTCTGGAATATCTGGGGCGGCCATGATCGCGCCTTATCGGTAATCGGACGCATTGTCGAAAATGTCGACGTGCTGGTCGGCAACGAAGAAGATCTTCAAAAAGGGCTCGGCGTCGAGGGTCCGGAAATGGCCGCGGCCTCGAAGCTCGACCCCAGCACCTTCTTCGGCATGATGGACAGCGTCGTCAAGAAGTTCCCGAAGGTAAAAGTAGTCGCGACGACACTTCGTGAGGTCCACACCACCAACCGGCATAGCTGGGGCGCCGTGGCCTGGATCGACGGCAAGACCTACGTCGCTCCGACCGCCGAACTCGATGTTCTCGACCGGGTGGGCGGTGGAGATGGCTTCGCGTCGGGCTTTTTCTACGGGTTGTTGAACGGGGAATCGCCGGAAGAATCGATTAAGCTCGGCTGGGCTCACGGAGCGCTGCTGACGACCTTCCCGGGCGACACGACCATGGCCTCCCTTGACCAGGTTCGGGCATTCGCCAAAGGCGGCTCCGCCCGGATTCAGCGCTAAGTTACCCGCATATGCGGTAGAATGGCGTGCAAAGTGCTATCATGGAGTTGTCTTTGCGCGTATCCGTCTCACCGCGAGCGCTTTCGATCGCGCCGCACCCCTGAGCTTCAGGTCGTCAGCGCGGTCTGACAAAGGCAGCGTTATTTTCGAAGGTATTCATTTGGTGTTGCGCCGAATTATCCAGTTGTAGCTTGAGTGGCGGCGCAGCATTTTAAGTGGCGCTTCGAGACATTGTCGGAGCACCAAACATCTGCGCAGCAGTCGCAAAAGGAGCAGCCATGGCCGGTCGCGGACCACAATCGTTTAAAAAACGTCAGAAAGAACAAGCGAGAAAAGAAAAACAGCAGGAAAAGGCCGCCAGACGCGTGCAGCGCAAGGTCGATAAGGACAATCCGCTGGCCGTCGAGGAAATCGACGACACCATCGAAGAAAGCGATGTCGACGAATTGTCCGTAGACGAAGTCGTTGCCAGACTGGTCGGCGGGCCGATCGAACGCTAATTCTTTCGGCGTCGAAAATAAAAAAGGGCGGCTCTGCGAGCCGCCCTTTTTTATTGGATTCACTTGATATTTACCGGCCGTACCGTTGCTTACGCCACGGACCGCGGTTCGCCGAAGCCGGTCGCTGCTGCTGTTGCTGCGGCAGGACGATAACTTTCGGCATCACGATGGCAGCGCTGTCGAGGACAGCCTGCGGGACATTGGTCTTGGTCAACGTCAGACTGAGCGATTTCTCGATCTTTCGGATATCGCTGCGCTGCGCGCGTGTCGCAAACGTCGATGCGATTCCGCTGCCACCCGCGCGGGCCGTACGGCCGACACGGTGGATGAAGTCTTCCGGAACCTGCGGCAGATCGTAGTTCACGACATGCGAGATGCCGTCGACGTGGATTCCGCGAGCCGCAACGTCGGTGGCCACCAGGACTCGGTAAGAACCCTGCTGGAAGCCTCGAAGCGCTTCATTGCGTTGACTTTGTGTGCGATCGCCGTGAATACGGGCGGCTTTAACGCCCATGCGACCGAGGTTTTTGGCGAGCTTATCGGCCCCGTGCTTCGTCCGCACGAAAACCAGGTAAGCGCCTTTCTCTGCCCCGATCATGTCGCAGAGCAGATTGAGCTTGCGCTCCTGGTCGATCTCGTACAGCCGGAGGCTGACGTTGTCAGCTACCCGGGTAGTCGAACCGATGGCGATGCGAACAGGGTTGACGAGATAGCCATCGATCAGCTTGGCCACCGAGGTCTCGATCGTAGCCGAGAAGAACAGGGTTTGCCGGGTCGAGGGCGTTTCGCCGAGAATGCGCCGGATAACGGGCAAAAAGCCCATGTCCAGCATCCGGTCGGCTTCATCGAGCACGACCAGGTTAACTTTGGCCAGCTTTACCAGGCGGCGGTCGAGGTAATCGACCAACCGGCCGGGGGTCGCGATCAATACGCGAGCGCCTGCCCGGATCTGACGGAGCTGGGTTTGTTCACTAAGCCCGCCAACAACAACGGCGGCGCGAATTGTGGTCCCTGAGGCGAGTTTGGCAAAGGTCTCGTGGATTTGGATTGCCAGTTCCCGTGTGGGAGTGAGGATGACAGCTTGCACGCCGGAACCGTCCGGCTGTTGCAACAACTTCTCTAAAAGCGGAAGTACGAACGCAAGCGTCTTACCGGTACCGGTTTGCGCGGTAGCGATCAGGTCTCGACCCGCCAAGGCCGGCGGAATTGCTTCAGCCTGCACAGGGGTCGGTTTTTCAAAGCCATGGTAGGCAAGCGCACTCTTCAAACACGAAGAGAGCGGCAGTTCAGAAAATTGATTCATTAAGTTTTGTTTATGGGAAGAAACCAGCGCGCCAACAAAACGAAGGAAGGGATTGCGGATTAAACTTCCATATTTAGAGTACCATATCAGCGCGACCGGTAGGGGCCATGCACGGCTTTCACCTGGAACGTCTCCGCCGAATCATCCAGAATGAAGACCCGGAACGAGTCGCCGCCCGGCTCGACTCGGACCACAATATGCCCTTGCGAGCTCTTGAGCCGGTCCATCAAGGCCCCGATCACAAGCCGGTTCGCCTCGAGCATACCCGTCGCGAAGACGTCCCTCGGGCCTGGATAAACCTGAGTCGAGTACATCCGATGGAGAACGTCCTCGCCAGGGTGATTCGAGGACCAGACGGGGACGATGAAGACCTGAGGCCGCAGCGCCGACAGAAAGAAAGCGTTTTGTGAATCGCGATTGCCGTGATGATTCAAGACGCTAACCTCGACAGGTCCGACACTCTGCGCGACCGGCGTCTCGACATCATTCCAAACAGGCGCATACTCGCGGCGAACGCCGGGCATGTCACCGCCGGTGAAGTAGTCGAACTTGCCATAGCTGATACGAATTGCCATGGAGCACATGTTCTCCGTTGGCCGTTCGTTGGGCGGCAGATTCTTCAATGGTGGGAAATGCTCACGAGTTGTCGTAGTGACGCCGGTCCAGATCTCGCCATTGGCGGCGATGTTGCGAACCTCGAAGTTCGGGTATTTCTTGGCGTCCCTGCGCAGCACTATCTGATCGTTACGTCCAGGCTTGAGTCGCTCCACCTGCAACCCTTCCAGGAACTGCCGGTATTTGACCATCATCGGGCCTTCGAGCTTGTCGGGGTAGTCGTATGTCGGCCAGCCGCGGTCGATCATCATTCGGATTGGGATGTACTTTCCGACGTCAGGAATGCCGCCCATATGGTCGTCGTGAAAGTGTGTGAGGTAACCATAGTCGATCACAGGCTTGGTATCGTGAGCAAGCATGTGGCGGGCATACCGCGCGATCCATTCACCGGGCTTGCGCTCAGGCGACGGCCTTGGAGCGGTACCGCGTGGCGGTAACACGCCGCCATCGCCAGCATCCACCAACATGCTTGTGCCGTCAGGAAAGATCAACAGCGCAGAGTTGCCTCGGCCGGTGTTGATCTGATGAATATCGAGAGTTCCCGGAGTCCACGGCGGAAATACCTGCTGGGCTGCTCCCGGAATCGTAAGAACGAGTAGAAGTCCCGCAAGCATCCTCATAGGCGCCCAGTTTAACTCACCCTTTTGGCTTGGCGAGCTAGCGCAATCTCGATTGCCTCGCCTGCCAGGTGCAAGCCCACAATCTCCTCCTCATCAATGACGTGATCCGCGCCTGCCTGCCTGATCTGGCCGGAGTATTGGTGATATCGCGCCCGCGCGAGAATCGGCACACCCGGCGCTAACCGCTGTACTGCTTCCACGATAAGTCGGCACGCGTTCGGGTCTGGCACAGTGACGACTACACTGAAGCTGGCGCCGACACCTACGTGTTGAAGGACTTCGGTCTGGGTGGCATCACCGAGTTCAATCGGGAACTCGACTCGATTCTGCGCAACCGTGCTGGGGTTCATTTCGAGGATGATCAATGGAATGTCCTTAGCTACGAGGCCGTGGACTACGGCTTGGCCCGCTGGTCCGAAGCCGATCACGACGACGCGCTCCCATTTCTTCGAACGGTGATCCCCTTCCATCGCTGTGCGAGCTTTGTGCGGAACCCGACGCATGAGCCGCGTAGACATTGCAGGCGCGAAGCCGATCAGAAACGGAGTGGCCATCAGGGTGATCAACGAGATCGCCATTGCCGCTTGAAATAGCTCCTCCGACATGATCCCGCTGCGATACGCGGTCTCACTGACAACGAAGGTAAACTCTCCGACCTGCGAGACGACCACGCCTGTAACGAGAGCGACGCGAAGCGAGCGTTGAATTGACCACACACCAAAGGACGTGATCAGCGCCTTGCCAATGACCACCGCTGCCGCGCAGAGCAGGATCGTGGCAATGTAGGTCGCGTTCAACGGGAGTCGCGCAGCCGTGCCGACGGAGGCAAAGAAGAGCGTTACGAACACTGCGCTCAGGGGTGTAACATCGGCGCGAATCTGGGTTGCGAACGGAGACTCGGCAAGCACAATCCCTGCGCCAAACGCGCCAAGCGACGGCGAGAATCCAAGCGAATGCGCTGCCCAGGCAGCCCCAAAACTGGTGCACACCGCGATAACCACGGGCAGTTCACGGCTACCCGACAGCGCAGCGTCGGCAAAGATGCGCGGCAACGCAAAACGCGCAATCACCCACGCTCCTACGACGAAGCCGATCACGAGCGTTGCGCGTAATGCTATTTCGATGAGTAGTGCTTCTGTTTCGACCTTTTGCGCCAGCGCGTCCGTGAGGATGAGAATCGGAATCACTGCCACATCCTGGAAAAGCAGAATGCCAACCGCATTTCTTCCGTGGGCGCTATCGAGTTGGGCACGATCGGTTAGTTCACGCAGCACAACTGCCGTGCTGCTCATGGCGAATGCCAGGCCTAGAGCGATCGCGGCCGGTCTCGGCACTCCGATCACAATGCAGACGCTGAACACACAGATCGCTGTCAGGGCGATCTGGAACGTCCCTCCGACAACGGCAACTCGACCGAGCCGCCTCAATCGCACGAAGGAAAACTCGAGCCCGATCGAGAAAAGCAAGAGGGCCACTCCCAACTCGCTGAGGATCCTGACGTCCTCTCCGGCGCGCACGAAACCGATGCCGGTTGGACCGAGCAGCAAACCTGCCAGGAGATATCCGACTACTACGTTCTGGCCGAGACGTCGAAGAACCAGACCCGTGACGGCCGCCACCGCCAGAAGAACAACGATACGAAGCAGTAAATCCCAACCGGTCATTAGCCCTATTGTCAGCGGATGATGTGTCAGGATTTCAAATAGTGCTTCTACGCATAGTGATCGCCATATTTGCAGTGTTCACGAGTTGCTCCACACGACGCGCTCCCGTTCCCGCACCTGTATCCGCGAGTCATCCGGAGTACATCGATTTAGAAGCGGGATGGCGGTTGCGCGTGGTGACGCCGATCAGCAAGCAAGGAAACTACCGGTTGAACTACAAGGATGAGAAGCAAGCGGATGGATCGATCACGCTCAAAACGGATGAGTTCAGGGGCTATGAGACCGCCTACTATTGGGTCGAAGCCCGGAAGGGCGGAGGAGTTCAGATCAGGTTTGTCTCCGCCGAACTCTCACAAGATGGTAAGTCTGCAACCCTCTCTGAGAGCGTTCGACCGCAGTTTGAGACCACACGGAAGTTCCGTTTAGTGAGGTTGGTCTATTTGACCCGCATCAGTGATTCGGACCACGACATGGCTGTAGTTGCCGCCAACAAACAAGTGGATCTCGAAGCCTCGACGAAAGCAGTGCTGGCGAATGCAAATACAGGTTGCGTCACGCGCCCACAGAGCCAATGCTCATGGATTCCCGCCGGTGTGGCAGTACGCCCGGAAAAGCAGCAGGCGTCTCGCTAGTTGGATCGCGCTCTGGCTTCTTCGGCCTTTTCCATCTGAGCGCGCCTGACAGCAATGGATCTGCCGTCTTCGGCAATCTGTGTCGCCTCTCTTGCGAGAGACACGATCTCTTTGCTCAGGCTAATGGGCGTGCGGCGAGCTCTGTCGTACGTGGCGCGTGCTCGGGCCATCTGCTCCGGCGCATATTTATCGGCCTGCTGGGCCACTGCTATCTGGATCGCATTCAGCGCCTGGTAAAGGGCTACTGTCGCCTCGTATTCCTCTTTACCAACTGCGCGCTCACCTGATTTGGGCTGCGCAGTCATATCGAAGGTATAAGGCTTGCGAGGCAGAAGCTCATATGTGGCGTTGACCTCTTGCACCTTGCCGACCGTTCCCGGCCCCACGAAGTTCTCCATGACAACAATGTCGCTCGGTTGTGTCACGGAATAATACGGCTCGGCGGTCACGATCATCGCAAAGGTCTGCAGAGGCGTACTAGACGTCAATTTACCTTTGTTCGATCCATCGAGATCGAGCTCGCCGAGGTTCTGCGCTCGGCCTTCCGGGCTAATCGCCCACACTACGTAGGTTAGATATTGCGTACCAAATTGGGTTGGCGGAGGCACATCTTTGAACTTCATCTTAAGCACGGTAGAACCACGCTTGGGTTCGACTGTGGCCTCTCCGCTGGCGGCTGCCAGTACGGGAGTTCCTTTGAAGTCGATACGTGTCGGAGCCGTCAGGTATCCGTAATTCAGCGCCTTAGTCGTTCTGGACACGATAGTGACCTGATACAGAGGCTGCGGGGTACGCGGTTCCGGCACTTGATCGTTTTGACTGAAACCCAACGAACTAGCGCAAATGATCAGAACAGACGATCTATATGTTAGAGTGCCCATATTGTCGGTCTTCCGGGAAATTGGAGCAATTCATCTTCCTTTCATTTTATGCTGTTGAGACTATTCGGTCCCGGACGTGTTATTAAAACGAGCACGAGTATTCAACCATGTAGAACTTACGGGGTGTCGGGTGGTATTTCGCTCGTGCTCTCGTAATTTGACACATTCAGTTTGGCTCGTGGTCGCAGTATTGAGCTGTGCGGCGTGCGGAGACTCACCCAAGAGCAGTACACCTCTGAAGCTCAGCATCCTCGGTCTGGGACTCGAAGCGGGTCAACAGCTGCGAGAAGACGCTCTAGCCGAATACGGCGCCAAAACCGGTATTGATTTCGATCTGGTGCCTACGCCCGGAAGTTCTGCGGAGCAATTACCTTTAGTCCTCGATCTGTTCCGAACGAAATCTACTTCACCCGATGTGTTTGTCATCGACGGCAGTTGGCCTGGCTCGATTCACGAGCACCTGGTGGATCTTACTCCCTACCTTAACGATGAGTCACGAAGACACGCAAAGCCACTCCTGAGAAACAACACGATACAAAATCGCCTCGTCGCCTTACCGCTATACATGAATGGAGGAATGCTGTTCTACCGCAGCGATCTGCTTAAGAAGTACGGTTATGCGGCTCCTCCCGCTACGTGGAAGGAGCTAACGGAGATGTCGCAGCGGATCCAGCGAGGTGAGCGAGCCGCAGGCAAGTCCTCCTTCTGGGGCTTTGTGTGGCAAGGAAGCGAGTATGAGGGATTGACCTGCAACGCTCTTGAGTGGCAAGTCTCCTTTGACGGCGGCAACGTGGTTGAGAATGACGGCGTCATCTCGATAGACAATGCGCAGGCAGAACAAGCATTGAAAATGGCAACTCAATGGGTGGGCACCATCACACCAAAGAGCGTGCTCGCCTACACCGAAGGAGATTCGGTTAGCGTATTTCGGTCTGGAAACGCCGCCTTCATGCGGCACTGGAGCAGCGCTTATCAGGGACTTCAAGACGTAATGAAGCCCGGCACTGTAGCAGTTACTCTTATGCCCGCTGGTCCAGCAGGACGAGCCCATGTGATCGGTGGATTTCAACTTTCTGTCTCAGAATATTCAACACATAAACGAGAGGCCGCCGAGTTGGTCCTCTATCTCACCAGCATCGAAGTCCAAACACGACGCGCTCTCCGGCGCGGTTACTTACCGACGTACCCCGAGTTGCATCGAAGCGCCGAGTTGCTACGCGTGCTACCGCAGGCTCAGGTCTTCGCCGACGCGGACCCCGACACATGGGTCTTCCGTCCCGCTTCCATTACAGGGCGCAAATACCCGGAAGTTTCCGAGATCTATTACAAAGCCGTCCACCGTACACTATCCGGCGCGATTCCGGCGAAGCAGGCGCTTGAAGAAATGGCCAAGAAGCTAAGCCTCCTCACGAGCAATCCGGCGGGTAAGTTCCAGCAGTAATATGCGCGGTAAGTTAAACCCGCTCCGGACATCCATAGGCGTTCGGCTACGAATTTTCTTTGCCACCGTTCTCCTCCTGATGCTGCTCGGGGCCATCTTGGGTTTTCTGCAGTTTCGCAGTGTGAGCGCCTACGCGACGCGAGTCGCGCATGCTGAGCAACGCGCCACGGAACTGTTGCGGTTGAACAGCAACCTCTTGAATTTCATGAGCCAGTTGCACCGGGTGGCGGAAGCCGAACAGAGCGACCGATTTGAGACGGAGGCGTTCCGCTTGCTGCAAGTGTTTCGAACACGAACTACCCACACTGACGCGGTGCTCAAGGAGATCGCGAAAGAGAGTGACCGGCATGCCGTCCTGGTAGGTGGCATCCGCACAATGCTGAACAGCTTGCCTTCGAGAATCTCGACCCTGATCACATTGGCGCGTAGTGAGGACTGGGTAGCGCTGCACGCCCGTTTGCTCAATCAGACGGATCGAACAGACGACGTTGTTGCGGCGTTAACCGAACAGGTGGATCAGGATTTAGATCTCGCACGCGAATCCCTCACGCAGGGGCTAGAGAACGCGCAGACGAGAGCTACAAACGCGCTAGTTGTCGCTGGACTAATCAGTCTGATTGTCGCAACGGTTCTGGGTACGCTCCTTACGCGAAGCATCACGCATCCGCTCTCGAAACTTGCAAGGGGAGCGCGCGCGCTTGCGGCAGGAGATTTCAAATATCGAATCCCAGCCGAGGGTAATGACGAACTTGCGCACCTGGCGCGCGTCTTCAACAACAGCGCCGACGAGCTTGCACAACTATTCGAGGAGGTTCAGCGAGAGCGCGCCTCGGCGCAGGCGGCGCAAGCGGCCTTACAGGAACGCGCCCAAGAACTGGCGCGGGTCAATGCGGACCTGGAGCAATTTGCCTATTCCTCCAGCCACGATCTCAAAGAGCCGCTTCGTACTGTCGCGTTATATAGTCAGTTGCTACAACGAAAATATGCCGGCCAACTCGACGCCAGCGCAGACGAATACATAAATCATTTGTATGGAGCTGCGCGCCAGATGGAACAGCTCATCACCGACCTACTCGCATACACCCAGACCGCGCAGTTCAGAGGTGAAGTTGAGAAACCGGCCGATGTCCAGTTGATCTTGCAACGCGTAATGCGCAATTTCGAACTACAAATGCGCGCACTCAATTGCACTGTCTCAGTCGAGCCGCTACCTCCTGTTCGCGCGCACGAAATACACGTGCAGCAATTGTTTCAGAATCTTATCGGCAACGCGATGAAGTATCGGGGAAGCCAAGATCCGCACATCAAGATCTGGGCGGAGCAGAGGGACGCCGACTGGGTCTTTTCAGTTCAGGACAACGGCATTGGAATCGAGAGGCAGTACACCAAGCAGATCTTTGGCATCTTCAAGCGACTGCACGGGCATAAGTATCCAGGCACAGGCATCGGTCTCGCCATCTGTCAGAGAATCATTGAGAGATACGGCAAGGAAATCTGGGTGGAATCTGAACCCGGTCAAGGCTCGACATTTCGTTTCAGCCTCCCGGCAGCTTGACGACTCCGCTCTCTATAATGAAACATCATGAAGCCAACACGCCGACGACTTCTCCAAGTAGCCGCCTTATCTCCCGCCGTCGCAGCGGCAGCGCCGACTAGTCTCACCGCCTCGTCGCCCTCCTCGCTATACGCGAGTCTCGGTGTTAAGCCCGTCATCAACGGCGTCGGAGTAGTCACCGTTCTCGGCGGATCGATTATGCCACCCGAAGTAATACGGGCGATGGAGGAAGCGTCACGCTTTTTTATCCCACTGCCGGAATTGGAGAAGAAAGTCGGAGCCCGGATCGCAGAACTGCTTAAAGCGCCGGCAGCGATGGTCACGTGCGGAGCGGCCTCGGCGATCACAGTGGGAACCGCCGCGTGCCTGTCTCAGGGTGATCCTGCCAAACTTAGTCAGCTACCAGATCGCGATGGCATCCGCTACGAAGTGATCCAGCAGAAGACGCATCGTTCCGGCTATGAGCACCAGATGGAATTGTGCGGCGCAAAGATCGTCACGGTGGAAACTCGGAAAGAGCTCGAAGCATCAATCAACGAACGCACGGGCATGATGTTCTTTCTCAATAAAGCAGAGTTGGACGGCCAGATTCGATCCGACGAGTTCGTGAAGATCGGTAAAGAACGCGGCATTCCGACAATGAACGACGCAGCGTCAGATGCGACGCCAAAGGAGAACCTCTGGAAGTACACGAAGCAAGGGTTTGATCTCGTGATTTTCTCGGGCGGTAAGGCACTCCGTGGTCCGCAGTCGAGTGGAATTCTGATGGGCAGAAAGGACCTGATCAACGCTTCCCTTCCCGCGATGTCGCCGTTCGGCGGAATAGGGCGTGGCATGAAAGTAGGCAAGGAAGAGCTATGCGGATTGCTTGCAGCCGTTGAGCGATATCTCAAGGTTGATCATCAAGCCGAGTTTCAGGAACTCGAAGGTCGAGTTGTGTCCATTCGTGGAGCGCTAAAGGGCCTTGACGGGATTCAGTCCGAGCGACACATCCCTGTTATTGCGAATGAAGTGCCTCACGTGACGGTCCAATGGGACGAATCGTCAAAAGGCCTAACGTCCCAAGCAGTCGTCGAGAAACTGCTCGCGGGAGACCCTCCGATCCATGTACAGCGGCCGGGCAAGGGACAACTGCTGATCTCGGTTTGGATGATGCGAGGCGACGAACATAAGATTGTCGGCCGACGATTGCGCGAGATCTTCGCTTCATAGCGAGTCGAGCGGCCATTTGCGTAGTCGTGAATGTCGGCCATTGGGAATTGTTTTCCTTAAGCCTCAGCATCTGCGGACCATGTGTCCATCGCGGCCTGATTGCCGAGTGGTTCCACGTCCGGGCCGTCGTTTGCGAGCGCCGACCACGTTGTGCGCGTGATTCCACATTCGCGCAGCAATACCAGCCGGCGAGTATTCGCCGCGCAACCTTTTCGCCAAGTCCGGACCTTTGGAGCCACACTCTCCATCTATGCTGTGGCAACGCACGCACGGTAAGGACTGAAACAGCTCGGAACCGCGTTTTGAATCGACCGAGACAGATTCGTCGCCCAGGCGACAAACGAGAAAGATAGAACGCCCAGGCAGTTCACGAACTGGCGCATGATCCCCTTTGCAACGAGCTTTTGCCCGTGCAAGTTCCTCGTATCTTACGGCCAAATCGCTTAAATGTCGAACT
>CAWJQP010000083.1:0-403500 GCA_963844855.1 Bryobacteraceae bacterium | reverse complement strand
CCGGATAAGCAGATACGGGACGCCTGTTCCCACAGCGAGTACGAGCAGCATGAGAGAGAGCAGGCCGAGTCCAGGCATCGCTTCTGCTTGCCTCAGCAGAATTACCAGGGCACCGCTAAGAAACACGTACGCCCCGAAACAGAGCAGCACTATAGCGAAGTTCTCCGGCAAGTCATAGCCGGTCAGTATGCGCCACGGAGCAAACAGCACGATTGCAGGCCCGGCTCCGTGATACAGGTAATATCGACCTTTATAGAGCACGCCATCGTGGAGTCGCCACGCCACATTCGCTGACGGATCCCATGGATTCTTCAACGCGAGCAGTTCCTTCGCGGGCTCCATCGGCAGGTGCAGTTGCCCCTGGGCGAATGCGCGGCCAAGGTAGTTGTAGTATCCGCGCAAGTCGCGTTTCCAACGATAATGATCACCCGTCGATCTTGCCAGCCAGTTGTAGTAGCTGAACGTCAGCGTAGCGAGGGCAAGAAGGACAAAGACCCTCGTCGCTCGCGAACCATAGATCTTCCCAATCGTCAACGTGTTATCGTATCGGATCGGTGAGTGGCCTTATCGCTCGCGCGCCGGGACCGCGGAACAAGAAGATGTGAAACCTGGACGCTATGATGACCGGCGCCAACAAGTCACGGAAGTGCTTTCTCCCAAATGACGTTCTCGGGCAAGGCGTGCGGATGTCTCATAGTCCGATCCTCGGGCACGCGACGACAGTAGCATCTGCATTTGGGCGCGGACGTCCTCGCAGCGCGAACTTCGGATTCGTCGACGCGTACCGGAAGGCGTGTATACTTGCATCACGAATAAGGAGGTTACATGCGCATCGCAACGCTCGTATGTAGTGTGCTTCCTCTGGCGTTTGCGGCTTCGGTCGCCGCACCCGTTGCCGGCTCCTGGAAGCTGAACTTGTCCAAATCCCAGTACAAGTCCCGGGCCAGCGCCTAGGAGTGCATGGTCATCTACGAGGCGACGAACAACGGCGTTCGCGGGACGGGCGAAACCATCAATGATGATGGTACCCGAATCCCATTCGAGTATGTTGCGAAGTATGACGGCACTGACTACCCGGTGAAGGGATGGAACGGCGCTTTCGATACGATCTCGCTGAAACGCGTGAACGCCCGCACGGCCCAGGCCACGCTCAAGAAATCTGGTGCGACGGTCCTAATCGCACTGCGCTGTCTGTCTCAAGACGGCAAGACGCTCACGATCACTGGTGCCGGAACCAACCCAAAAGGACGAACGTTTAAGAACGTGGCCGTCTACTACAAGCAGTTAATCGCTCGATACCCTATGAACGCCCACCGCCGGCGGAGTATCGAGAAGTTGTTCCGTTCCGCCGGGCAGCGCGAACCAGTCGAAAGAAACGCCTTCCTGGTTGAAGCTTGTCGCGGCGACGAAGAGCTGCCCCGCGAAGTCGAGGCGCTGCTGGCCCGCCCCGAAGCGTCCCTGTATTTGAGGCCGTCTGAATGCGGAGTTGAAATTCTCCCAGTGGGGGCGAGATCCTGCATAGCTTCTTTGTTTCTGCCCAGAAACTCTGCCGCCTGGTCGTCAATCGCCTTTTCTTCGAGGTGCCAACGCCGAACTGCCGCCTCTCCATCTTCGCGACGACTCGTTCAGCCAGCATGTCGATGAAGGCGTCCGGACGTAAAGCCGATCGGCAGCGTCATTCTGCATCCGCAGCCAGTTGCTCCACTACTTCCGCAACGATGGGATTCTCGTTGTCTAAGATTAAGCACCGCTGCTGAAACATCTGCGGCCCACGGTCCGCTTGTTCCTCGCTACGGTACTACGGTACCTTCTGCTCTCTTGACTCTCACCATTACAGGTCGTATTAAAGCTGTCGCTGTTCCCAAAAGCTTCTCAGATTCTTGAAGGGATTGTACCCATACCGAGTGTTCCCACTCTTGTCGTGTGCGCGCTTCTCTTGGCTAACACCCACTGCTTTTGATAGCAATGCCTATATTGGCCTGCCATCGCCCAAGCCGTGATTAGAACAGGGAGGAGCCTCATGGGACGAAGCAGCAACACGGGGCTGATATTCCACTTCTGACATCGATCGCAAGATCGTCGGCCACCAAACCAAACTGATACCTTCGAGAATCTGACCACGTTCTTCATAATCTCTCATCGACATAGGGGGGCTGCTATCGGCTAAGACGAAATACCTACTCAACGGATTTTGGTTCCATTTCGCTGTGATTGAACGCGGCTACTACTAATGACGGATGACGGGTGTGACGGCCTTATTCCTTTTCAAATAGATAAGAGAAGAGAGAGAGAAGGCAAGAGAAGCCCGTCATAGCCGTCATTGCTGTCACTGGAACTGGAGGACTGCTCGCCGTGAACCTATCCCGCCGTAAAGCGCCTGCGGCGGGTACGCGGGGATTGTCAATTACTTAGAGCCATACCTAAGCGCGGTATGAAACGGTGAATAGCGCGACTGCGATACGATGCGGAGACCCAAAAAAGGCACGGGTGTGTCAAGCCCGTGCCGGGTACTCGTAGGAGGTGTAATCAAATATGTATCGGCGTGTAGATGACCTGACTTTAGACCGCTGAGGTTGTGCTTTCATGGAATCGTGGAGCAGCACCTCACCGATGACGAACTAGAGCAGCATGTCCTGGGTGCGATCCCCGAAGGCGCGGAGCTGGCGCGTATCGAAGAGCACTGTTGTGGTGTCAAGGATGCATGGACCGTTCATTGAATATCGAAGAGTACGTGAATACGATGCGAGCAGCACTCATGGCCAACTGGGATGCGCGCTCACTGTGTCGTAGTAGACGGCGTAAGTTAGCTGCGATGGTATGGCGTGGACCTGAAGTATGTCAAGAGTTCTCTTTTAAGAAGGTCTCGATGAGTGTCTTATCTTCTGCGCTCACAGTCTGATACCATTCCAGCGTTTCTGTGAGGGCGCTGTATGATGCTATTTGAGCATCGTTCGAACCCATGACGTAGACTTTTCCACCGGGCTTCTCTCTGCCAACATGATATTTATCGCTGATTTGGGCAATGTCAATCATTGTGGGAGTCTATCACCAAGAGCGTTCACAGCGACCCCTCAGTTGGCCAACGACCACAGAGCAACGACAAAGGAGAGGCTATACGCACACGAGGCTATTCACTTCGCTAACAACTTCTCCAACCTATAGCGCAGAGCCTCAATGTATCATTGTCCCTAGCATTTTCTCATCGAAGAATGAGCCTGAAGGCGGGAGCATAGCGACCCGCCGCCAGGCCTCCTTTCTTTCTTGGAAACACCCATGAAACCGCAAGCGGGAAAGTGGGAAACGTGCTTTTCGTTTTTCCACTTTTCCGCGCCTCGTCGCGGCTGTGGGAATGTGGGAATCGCGTCGTTGGCGATTTCCAAGGGCTGTGGGCGCGGTGGGAAACCTGCTTTTGGTTTTCCACCGCGTCCATGGCCCGTCATTTCCACAGCCCTCGTCGTCATGCGGTTCTCTTCTGCCGAATGTCCGCAAACAGCTTCGCTTGGCTTGCTGCATCCTCTGCGCCGCTTCCGTGTCGCTCTGGCTCGCGCCTGTCGCTCCAGTTCTCGATCGTGATGTCGGGCTTGAGATGTCGCGCCAGATCCGGCAGCTGACGCAGGATCTCCCACGGCGTGGCGTACCACCGGTACACTCGCTTCTCTTTGCCCTTGGCGTTTGACACCAGCTCGGGCACCCCGCACGGCCGATGAAAATTCAGGTACGGATTAAAATGCTCTTCGTAGAACCGTTCGATGGCTTCGGCGTGCGGCGACGCAATGTGGCCGTAGCCCATGTGCTTGCGGATCACCGCTCCATTCTTCGACTCGGCCAGTCCGTTGTCGTTGGACTGCCGCGGCCGCGATTTGGTCTGCTCGATCAGCAGTTTGTTCAGCAGTCTGGCCACCGTGTGATTGATGAACTCGCTGCCGTTGTCGGAGTGAAAGCCCCGAATTCGAAACGGAAACTGCTCCAGCATCGCCTCCAGCACCGGAATCAGCCACGCTTCGCTGATCTGTGCCGTCGCCCCGACCACCTGCCATTGCGTCACTTCATCGACAGCGTTGATGTGGTACACCCCTTTGACTCCCTCCAGATCGCCTTGATGCACCGTGTCCACGCGCAGATAGCCCGGTCGCCCTTCCGGCTGCGGCGCTCGCCGCTCGCCAATCGCCACCGTTGCCGGCCGGGTCGTCTGGTACACAATTCGACTTCGCGGTACGTCCGGCTCTGCCGCAGTTGTACAGATGCGCCACCGAGATCGGCGCCAGCCGCTCATACTGCTTATCCCCGAAGTCGTGGAATTCCCGGTGCAGGATCTTCTGCGTCGCCGGCCCGCTCAGTGTCTCGTGCGCTTCATCCACGCTTGCCAGCAGTTCGATGTCGGCTTGGTTGTACCGGCTGGCGAACCGATTCCGCCGGTACGGCTTTGGCTTCACTGCTTCGCCCCTGCTGTAGAACTGGATCAGCCGCGTCATCTGCGCCCGGCTCAGTCCCGTCATCTTTCCAGATACAGGCGCACCAGCCCGCTGGCTCGTCTCAACCCATTCCAGCCTTGCTCGCGCAACGTTCGCTCCACCCACTCATAGACCTGTTCCTTATCCTGGGCTTCGAACTGAACCTCATCGCTTGCTTCCAGAAACGCCCGGATCTGCTCCAGGCTCACTTTTTGTGCCGTTTCCACGCTGACGATCAATTCCCAGCATGCGGATCCGCCCCTCCAGGCTCATCTTGTGTTAGAAACAAACCCTCGCCCAGGCTCATCTCGTATGAGACAAGACTTCCCTTTGCCAGGAGTCTCACCTTCGGAGATACTCAAGATGTTGTCGTATGACAAGCCCAAAAGAGGGTCGCCGGACGCATCTCGGCTTGACATCCATGAGGATAATGGACTCGCGTACTGGACAAAGAAGTTTGGTGTGACTTCGGATGAGCTTCGAGCGGCTGTAAGGCGCGCGGGCACATACGTAAAGGCCGTCGAAGCCGAACTGAGAAGCAGCAGGGAAATCAAGCCATAACTCCCTCCATCTTCCACCGGGTCTTATCAGTGGATACCCCCAAGAAGTGTGCCCCATACAAACGCTATTCTCCCATCACAAACTCAGGCTTTCTGGGAATCGTCGCAATGGTTCTACTCGTGATAATTCTTATTCTGTTGGCTATGATTGTGCTGCAAGGTTGAATGTGAACTTGGTTTACGGATGGTCCGCTTCGTTCTGCCGGTAACGCAGAATCTACAGGTCAATCTCTGCGTGAGTAGATGTTTTTAGTTGATCCCGGACACTCGAAACTTCAGCGTCGGTGCATCCTTTGCGGCGCAAATACCCCTCCAGTTCGTCAGACCGAGCGGTTTTGGTTTCCGCCGAGCCGCTGTCTTCTCGACCAGTGATCTTCACCTCGTAGGCATCGCCAACCATGTCAACGTAAATTCTCGCCATGATCGCCCGATGCTAACACTTTTCGTACTTGTTTACGCAGCAACTGACTTCCGCTGAGTATCGGGACGAATGGATGAGTTACGAAAGGAGTACCCTTTGCTCCAGGGATGTTCTCTCCGGCAAAGTTTCCTCCCGAAGTAGAGCGCCTGCGGCGCGTAGGCGAGCGATTCCAGCAGCCATCGCCACCGGTGTCGTTTTTCTATTTTCGCGACCGCTGGGCTACAGTGTGCCAACGCACCATGGCTGCGACTAGGTAGAGACTTGCGGGGGCGACGACGAATATGAGGTTTTCCATAGCTAGTGCTTAAGAGAAAGTCCTAGGTTCAAATGTACTCCTCTCCCTCGGTTATCCATCTCAGCGAAACACCTTAAAGCGCGTGGCCTTTTTGTGGGTACGGGTGACCGAAGTGACCGAGGTGACGATCCCCAGAGAGTGCCGGGTAGGCCAGTTCCCATACGCGGCATACCCTTTCGTTTAGTCACGAGGGTCACTTAGCCCATTATATCTATATAAGTCTTTTAGGAAGAGATACTTACAAACGGAGGAATGCCGATTATCTCAGTCGTCGAATGATCACTTTCGTCACGTGCGGGTCGGCGTAACTGCATTTTCATGGCTTGGTAGAACTGCGCGATGTATAAGATGCGTTTGGCGGCAGACACCACACCGCTTGTGATTCGGCGCGTTTTATTGAAACTTAAGCGCATTCGCATATTCCTGTTCGCCGTCTGTATTTGAAGTTCATCCGCGATGTGAACCGAGTTCGGCAGCTTAGCGGGGCTACATGCAAGGCATGATCCGGCGCTCCTCCGATTGCTACGCCTGGATTTGCAGCATGCCGCCCCGAATCCATTAACCTTCGAACCATGCCTGAAGTCACTAGAGCGGTGGTACTGGAACTTACCAGAACTCCCAGAGCGAACCGCTTGACCGTTTTGCAATCATTTTCGCTCTAAGCAGTCTATAAGTACGCAGTCACACCCCGGAGTTCGGCTCAACCCGTTTGCTCGCACCGCCGGAGTGCGAATTGCGGGAAGTCGAACGCCACACTACACGAAACGGTTGCACGCTCGTAGGATAAGTTGGCGCAGACGGGCGATTCATACCACGAATTTATCGGGCCAGTTGGAACGTTCTGGATGATCACGCGGCAGCAGACCCAAGCGGCAGCAGACCCAATAAGAGGATACGCGCCCGTTTCTACAGGGGAGCTTACCGATACATTCCTCCTTGAATGTCACGAACTCAGAATTGCAGTGTCCACGGTGTATGCACGCTGGCGACTCCCTATCGTGGTGGCGGAAGATGATGAGATCCTTCGATATTGCACGGCTAAGCTCATCCGGCAGCACGGTTACAAGGTCATAGAGGCGTCTGATGGGATAGAGGCTTTAGAGATTGTCGAGAGGTGCGAGGACGCTGTTCATCTGCTGGTTACAAATTACGATATGCCTCGCTTGAACGGCGTGGAACTAGCACGGAGACTAAAGGCCAAGCACGAACGCCTGATGGTTCTCGTTATTTCCGGTTCCGATCCGCAGATCGATCAAGCCGACCATATCGAAGTGCTGCCGAAACCCTATAACGAAGCTGTCTCGGCTGCGAAAGTCCGCGACTTTAGCACTTGGCTGAGCGGAGTTTTAGAGTACAATCATGCAACGCTATGACGCTCAGGAATGGGACCCTACTGGGGCCCTACGAGATCCTGTCCCTTATCGGCTCGGGTGGCATGGGGGACGTCTACAAGGCACGCGACACCCGGCTCGATCGCATCATAGCCATCAAGGTTTCTCAGGCGCGATTCAGTGACCGTTTCCAGCGCGAAGCCCACGCGATCGCTGCGTTGAATCATCCAAACATCTGTCAGTTGTATGACGTGGGTGAAAACTACCTGGTCATGGAGTACATTAATGGCTCAACGCTCGACACCTTGATCGCAAAGCACCCGCTGAAGACGCGCGACACACTGTCCATTGCGGCACAAGTCGCAGACGCCGCCGCGGCCGCGCACGCGGCAGGGACGCTGCATCGAGACATCAAGCCGTCGAACATCATGGTTACTGAGCAGGGCCGTGCTAAGGTGCTCGACTTCGGACTCGCCAAGACTACCGAACCGATCGGCACTGAGGAAGTCACGCGCACGCAGGCGCTCGACACCGAGGATGGAACTGTCTTAGGCACCGTCGCCTACATGTCGCCCGAGCAGGCGGAAGGCGGCAAACTCGACGTGCGCTCGGATATCTTTTCGCTGGGTGCAGTGTTGTACGAAATGCTCACCAGGAAGCGGCCCTTCCGGGGAGAGACGAGGGTCTCGACGATGGCGGCCATTCTCCGCGATGAGCCGCAACTGGTCACCGATTCCGACGGCGCGATACCACGTGAGCTTGAGAGGATCGTCATGCGGTGTCTTAGGAAGGATCCCGCACGCCGTTTTCAGACGATGGCCGATCTCAAAGTGGCGCTGGAGGAAGTCAAAGACGAAACGGAGTCCGGAAAGATAGACCTGGATTTTGCTCGCCGGAAACCCTCACAATTCGCGAGATTGCCTTGGATGGCAGCTGTCGTTGCGAGCGCGCTGATCGCGGGCGGTTCTGTATGGTGGGAGTTTCGTCAGGAGCCCGAAGCCACCCCCAACTGGACGTTCCGGCAATTAACCTTCGATTCCGGACTGACTACCTCACCGACGTTATCGCGCGACGGCAAGCTGCTGGCTTACGCTTCGGATCGGTCGGCAAATGCCAATCTCGACATCTACGTACAGCAGCTTTCGGGAGGTCGTCCTCTGCGCCTCACGGACAACGATTCCGACGATAATGATCCGCAGTTTTCCCCCGATGGGAGCCATGTCGCGTTCTATTCAGCTCGAGATGGAGGCGGCATTTACATCGTTCCTGCCTTCGGCGGCGAAGCTCGACTTATTGCGCGAAACGCCATCGGTCCACGGTATTCACCGGATGGAAAAACCATTGCTTATAACAGTGGCGGTACTTCAGGCACACTCGCGTTGTGGGAGAGCAATATCTACCTGGTATCGGTCGAAGGAGGAAAGCCGCGGAAGCTGGAAACGGGGCTTCTGTGGTCTAGAAATCCGCTATGGTCACCAGACGGCAAGTTTCTGTTGATCGAGGGGTTTAAGACAGCGCAAAGGAACAGGGAGTGGTTTCTTGTTCCCCTTGAAGGAGGCGCTTGCGTCAGCGTTGAGGGGCCTCGCGGGGAATTCATATTGCCGACACGGTGGCTCGCGGACGGGACGATTCTCTCTGTTGGTTTTAATGGGGGCTTGCGGAAAGTGCCGCTCGATTCGAAGAGCCGGCGTTTTGGCGCTTTACAAGCTCTCACCGTTGGAGTAGGCCAAGAGCATTCTCCAGCAAGCGACGCGAGCGGCGGGCGAATCGTCTTCGCTGCGGGCAACTGTCCCGTCATCTTTGGGCGATGCCTCTCGACAGGCGTACGGGCCAGGCGAGCGGGGATATGCGTCGATGGACCGACGGACCTTCGTCGAATCAGTATCCGACCACCACGGCCGACGGCCGCCTATTGGCATATACATCGAACCGCTCCGGAACCTGGGACGCCTACGTTCGGGAGTTGGATAGCGGACGAGAACGAGTCGTTATCTCGTCTTCCGGAGCCAACAACATAGTGTATTCCCGTGCCCAGATCAGTCCCGACGGCACAAAGATCGCGGTCGGCATCGGCGGACCGGGAAAGATTACAGTCGTGCCAATTCAAGGCGGCGTACCGGATGTTCTATGTCCGGAAGGTTGCAACTCAATCCTTGGCTGGTCCGCGGATAGCCGCAAAATCCTCACGTGGAAAGGCAAGCCTATTGCAGATTTCCTGCTGGACATCTCCGACGGGAAGCTCACGCCAGTCCTCAGCCATCCCCAGTGGGATCTACATCGTCCGCGGTTCTCGCCCGACGGCCAGTGGCTCGCGGTGAATCCGAAGATGGGAGAGCGGCAATCGGCTCTCTACATCGTTCCGTATCGAAACGGAGTGAGCGCAGCACAGAGCGAGTGGATTCCTGTCACCGATGGCCACGGAATAGATGGACAGCCGGAATGGTCACCGGATGGAAACATATTATATTTCCATTCACAGAGGCTGGGGTTTATCGATCAATGGGCGGTACGCCTCAATCCGGCAACGAAGCATCCCGAAGGCGAGCCTTTCCTTGTTCAAGCCTTCCACACCGCGCGCCAAGCCGTGTTTTCTGCCCTTGGTTATGCAGTTATCAAGGATCGGATAATCTGGTCGCTTCCCGAGCGAACAGGCAACATTTATGTCATGGAGAACGAATCGTCAGCGGGGCGGTAGGCGACTTTGACCGCAATCCGCGAAGACCACGCTGGAGTTTTAGCTTGAGTTAGTCACTAGTAGCGACTGGTCCGATTGCAGTAAGGTCAACAGCTGCTCCTCGATGGTCTCTTCTTCGGACGTGGGTAGTGTGTCGACCATTAGTCGGTGAGAATGGCGCCATCGAGGGGCTTCGCGAAACTCACGCTGGTGGGCAGGGTTAAACACTGACGAGGCCCAGCTCATAAGCAAAAGGTTAAAGGTTCAACTGCTCCCCAAGAATGGGGCGTTGTGTCTCTGGGCTCGTGCATCGCCGTGATGTGTATTACAATCAGCGTTAGTCCCGTGGGACCCTAGGGCCTAAGCAGTCGGGAGTAAACGGAGTAGACGATCTACGACATTCGCCAATGTGCAATGCATCGTGACGGTCAGGCCGCAAAGCGGCGCAAGGCAGGGAAGACGGATTCTATGGGAATCAACAACATGCAATGTCATGAAACCCTAGGAAAAGCTGCCGTAGAGACTCAAAATCTGGCGTTGTTCACTCAACGTGTGGGTTCGACCCCCACCTTCGCCACCAACCCAAGTCTTTTGAAATCCATCAGTTAACGACCTCCGTTTTCTCGTGTACCTCTGGCGTACCCTTTGTGGAAGCGAGCGCCAGCGAATCGAGGCTCCAGCTCCGCATCACGTCAAGCTCCAGTTGTTCCTGCCTCGCCTTCACCCAGGGCGCATAATGCTTCTCCGTTACCCGGGTCGAACTGTGGCCCAGCAGAACGGAAACGCGTTCCAAGGGGACGCCGCTCAGAAGCAATTCCACCGCGAAAGTGTCACGGAATCGATGGGCGTGGCCGCCTTCACTCCAGCATACGAAACAGCCTATGAGGTATCGCCTGTAGTGCTCGCGGCGCCGTCTTTCGCCGATTCTCCCGTCCAGAAAAAGTACTGTGCGTTATCCGAACGCACCGCTTCCAAGGCGTTCACGACGAAATCCGGCAGCGGGCAGTAAACGTGGGTCCCGGTTTTTGCAGTGTAGAGGAAGAGCTTGTTACCGATCAGTCGGTCACGCTGATAGCGCCACCGCGTCGCCGATCCGCAGTCCGCTGTACCGCAAGCAGCAGAACAAAAGCACGCAGCCTTTTGCCATTCCACTGCCCAGTCCTGCCGTAGCAATCCGGGTATCGGTCGCAGGCCGCAAGGATGAAACCATCTCGTCAGGCGTGAATGGCATCGTCGGACGGAGCTTCACCTTGGGATTTTTGATCTTGGTCGCGGGATTTTCGTCCACCCACTTCGACTCGACGGCGATAACGGAAGAAGGCGCGCAGCCGTTCCAGCTTCTTAAGTGCTGTGTTGTTTCCTTGTGTCCAAGCGGTGCAGAATTCTCGCACCGTCGGCAGATCGAATTCGCACAGATAGCGGATCCCTTTCGCCTTCGCAAATTCTTGCATCTGGCGGAAGAGCAACTTGTATTTGCTGATGGTGGCCGGCACCAAGCCGCGGCGATCGAGGTCCCACAGAAAATCTGCGCTGGCGGTGTCGAACTTGAAAGGCTCTTGTTGTTGAGCAGAGGTTCCAGGCACCTCTGTTTCCCGCTCTCGTACCAACTTAACGGCTTTTTCCCAATTGCGCGTTTGCAGCGACTCGCGGATTTCTTCGCCGCGCAACGTGCCGTCTACCCAGATCGGACATCGGCATCGACGGTACTTCCTTCCTTCCGGTTTGTGAGCACATGTTTTGACGTGCCTTCGATAGATTGTGAGCATCGCGGTATTCTACACGTTGCTGAGGCGCTTTAGAACACGTTGTAGTACTGATTCGGGAATTCTCAGGGTTGTGTACCGCCGCTTGCTCTTTGTTGTCTGGTCACCAATCACCAACACGCCGGGCTCGTCCTGAAACATCCGTCGAACCTTGTCGTCACTCAGATTCAAGATGGCTGCGACTTGGCGTACCGTGAGATGACGCTCCGTCATAGGAGATGAAGCGTATTGCTCGACGACGTGATTGTCCTCCTGGAGGTACAGTCCTTTCTGATCGAGAGTTAGCCTATTCCGCATCGAATCTCCAACGACTTCTCTACAACAGTCAGTCAGGATGTACCCGGGTCGACCTCATTGATGTTGGTGACCCGCGCAGCTTCTTCAGTTTCAAGTAATGGATGGATATCCGCTCAACAAGCCGCGCTCGCGGACAGTCACAACGCTCGAAGACGCGTCGCTGGTTGTGGTATGAGATGATCCCATTGAGTTCGGCACACCTCTCACATCGTGCAGGTTTCTGATCATCCTCCACGAGCTCGACACTTTCAGCAAGGTCGTACAGGTCGACGACCCTCGGCGCAAATCGTTCATTGCGCAACCAGTGGGTGATCATCCGGCTAACGTGATCGTTCGAAAACCCTACGTCCATGAGCACCAAGACCAGCTCCTCGATGGCGTCGCGCTCTTCTACAAAGCCGGGGAGGCGGCGCAAAAGCTTCAACTGTGCTGTACAGAACTCTCGTGTCGGTCGGTTCATCATTCTTCCTCCTGTGCAACCTTGGTCCAAACGGTATCGGTGGTTTTCTTGGCCGCCGGATGATCCTTCCATTTCTCATTCAGTAGCCACCTGTCCGGCGCATCGTAAACTCCCCTGGACCACTGGTCAGAGGCTTGATACCTGGCTTTGCCGGCGACGATTTCACGCTCGAGCGCCGCGGCATCGGGGGTTGCTCTGAAGAGTTCCACCCAAACGCGATGCGCGTGGCTTACGTTCACTTGATGTGGCCAGTCCGAGATGAAATGTTCGAAGCCGTCATCGTGATTTTTCGTCCTGTCAACGCACACACAACTATTTGCCTGCCCGTTAAGGTGCTCCACCGGCGCGGCCCCGCCGTGATGAGGTGTGAGGGTATCAGGAATCAGAGAATCAGAGATGAGGGAATCAGAGATGAGGGAATCAGAGATGAGGGAATCAGAGATGAGGGAATCAGCCGGAGCGCTACTGACCTTTACGCGAGTTGTCGTGTGCTTTTCTTGTTCTTGGACACGACAAGGTCCGACTTCGTCAGGCGGTGGGATGCCGGCGCCCTTCTCATTTCGATGTGGGTTCTGATGTTTTAGAAACTTTACGACCCATATGTACTTGTTGCCGTCGACTTCGTACCGACGAATAAAACCAGCACCATCAAGGTCATCGAGCAACTTGTTGACGTCGCAACGGTCATACGGCAAAAGCATCGCTCTTATCCGCTCCGGACGATCCTCAAGTCGTCCCTGCCGATCGGCCACACACCAGAGACCTGCGAACAGGAGACGCGCCAAAGGTTTTAACATCCCGAGGGCTTCATTCTCGAAGAAGCCCGGCTTGATGTTCCGCGACCGCATCAGAACGGTCTCCATGCCGCGACGCTCTGGACAAGCAGGTAGAATGGATTTGCAGTAACTCTGAAGTCTGTTAAACTTTTGTAGTACATAGGCAACTCCCGGCATGCTCCGGTAGATGTCTTGGCGTATGTGGCGCCGGCCGGCAAGCCGACGCCTTCACCCTTCACCCGTAACAAATTGTTAAGCTTATGTTGTCGGTGTGCCACACAGATGGTTTTACAGGCCATAGCGAGGGCGTTCCCGCTTACCGGGTTACTGTTGGCTTTCGAGCAACCGTCGCCTAGCAATCGTTCACGATGGTCCCTATGTTCGCAACCACCTCGCGATCACGGCGCGCGGGATTATGAAGCGCTTACCCACCCGAACGCTCGGAATACTGCCGTTTCTTAAGCCGGCGTATACAGTCTGACGACCAAGCCCAAGTTCGGCTGCGAGTTCTTCTACCGAAAATCTGGCAAGGGGGCGTGGAGTCTGGCCGCGCTCACGTGTTCTCATCGAATTGTTTCCTTTCTGCCTGCCACTGCTGCATAATGCTAAGTGGTATGATCAGATTAACCGGACCGATCGGTCATGTCAAGACATTTTGGTATCATGTCCGATCGGTCTATTCTTGGCTTAACCAGTGAGAATGAAATCTTCGGTAGTGACCGACGCCGTCCGAATGCTTCGCAAGGGCCTCGGCGATACTCAACAACAGTTTGCCTTGCGGTTGAGGACTGCACTGCGAACCGTCGCTCGATATGAGACGACCCGCCCACCGAGTGGCAAAACTCTCGCGCAGCTAATAGCAATCGCCCGTGATAGTGGTTTTATCGAATATGCCGCCATCTTCAATGCTGCTTTGCAGGAAGAGCTCGGTGTTACTGACACTTACCCGGCCGATAACCGCTTCACTCTATCCAATGTAGCGATGGATTTGCGTACCAACACGGAGGCTGAGCAGGTTGCAGTTGCTGCGCTGCTTGCCGTTTTACGCGAGCGTGAATTTGTAAAGCAAAGGAAAGCCATCAATGCAATGCTGAAACCAGTCGCAACGAGAATTAGGCAACAACTGGAAGCTACCCGAATAGCAGTAGACCGGTGCATCGCGATACGACGAAGGCTTGCTGGTGGCGAATCGCTGGACAAAATTGCAGCCGAGTTCGGGACGACACCACGCGAGCTTACTGCAATGCTTAGAATCTACGAGCTAGTCGTAGATGCGAAGGTCGGTACCAAGTCGCTGGACGTTGTTAGATTCGTTCGCACAGCCCACGAGGCTGGACTGAGCTCGCAAGCCATTGCCGCGGCTTTAGGGGCTTCTGAAGATGTTGTCGAGGCCCTACTCGCAGGCAAGTAACGGATAACGCAGGAACGTTGAATTTAGCCATAGAACGATTCGTTGTGCAGTTCGTGTTATACCGAGACAGGGCTGACGTTTGTGTTGCTCAATTTGGACGGACGTTTCATGGAAGCGCGATGCTCACCGAGGCGGCTTAAGATGCTACTTGCAACAGTGGGGACGGCTAACCACGGTGCGCAGTAAACTCTTGCAGATATAGTTTCAAACCCGCGAACATCGTGGACGCTGCTGTGTAATGATCACCGGAAATGGTCCATCCTGCAATCTGACTGGTTAATCATAATTAGTCTGCTCCGTTAAGATTAGAGCTTCCTGCTCTACCCGACTGTGCGAATTGGGAAAGTGTTACTTTTCTGGCAGCGGCGCATACGATGCAGAAGATCACACGAGCCACGTCACGAAGTCGCTGCCGAACCACGATGAAGGCGAGTCGTATGGACGAGACTAAGTGGCAGGTTCGGCAACATCGTCGTCATCTTGCAGCAAGTGAAGTAGATCTCGTCGGATCTTTTGCCAGTCCTGCGCCAAGTCGATTGTATACACGCGAACCCGATAACTGTGCAAAATGAGCCGGAGGTTGAGCGATTGGTCTAGGCGGGGGTAAAGCAGGACACCTTCGATCGGAAGATGAGCTGGTAACCTAGGTCGCAAGTTAACCATATACGAGAACAGCTGATAAAGGTGCGCCGAATGAATTGAAGATGTTCCATGCCAGGTTTGAAGTGTTTTCAGGTAGTATTTGCAGTCGATGATCATAGCTCTTTTCGATGATCGCAACGAAATATCCGTGTGCATGAAGGGCAGGTACGCCAAGTCATTAGGCAAGTCGGAGTCCGCGACCCACCGTATTCTGTCTCGTAAGACGGTGAACTGAGTCTGCTCATAGATATAAAAATTGCGTACGAACTCTTCAAAGAGGGCGCCCATGCGCTCCTCGTTATCGAGAAATGCTCTGAACTGGAAACGTCCCATCGTTTCTTTTGGCAGGAGCTCCTCGTGAATCATCTGACACACGCGAATCAGAAAGCCATAGAGCCGATTGTTTCGGTGGTACTTGACGGTGTGGAACAGTGATGCATGGAGCGTAACAGTCGAGACCGGAGCAAGCCAACTTGCGATCTCTCGCAGGTCAGTCCTCAACGAGGTGTCGATGCCATCTGTATTCAGAACGCGAAGAACCGTTGACTTCAGGATCTGGTTAGGAAGGATGTCGACCTCGAGCTCATCGAAGTTGCAGTGCAATTGACCCCGTAAGAGCGAGGCATCCTTTAGGGATTCGGTGATTAGAATCCGGCCTCGCAGCCGACTTGTCAGCTCTCGTTTGCGATATATCCTCGCTCGAGCCCGCGATGGCGGAGGCGTTGTACGCCGCGAGCAAGTGTTTTGGCTATCAGGTTCGGTAAGTCGGGGCTGTCCTCCACGTCGGGACGGAGAATCTGTCCCTCTTTGAATCTTCCCCAGGCGTAACACAGTAGGTAATAGATATTGCGGATTGGTATTAGCACGGGGATAGTTCAGATCCCGGCCAACAGCCTTGCATGCCACTGCTGGACGCGCACCTGATCTTCAAACCAATACTCTTGCAACAGAGGGATAATTTCACTCTCGATTATGCTTCGGTACCACCCCGAGTCTGCCTTCTCGCGGTCACAACAGAAATAGCTATGACCAATCTGAAATCCCTTGCCTAAATCCTGATCTTCGCAAATCTCCCGATTGAGATCGCGTAACTGCTGCGCGATGAATTCTGTGAGATCCGATGACGCGCCATGCTCCCGCAAGTGGGACCGGAAGGCCTCCGTATCGAGCTGGGGGTTTAAAGTCTCAAAAGCGAAACGCCTACGTAATGCATAATCAACGATGGACAGCGATCGATCCGCTGTATTCATCAAGCCTAATAGGTACAGGTTTTCTGGCACATAAAACTGGTCTTCTGAAGATTGAGAGTACGTCAGAGGAACTGACCATTCGCTCCCGCGCTTATCCGATTCCAGCAACATCATAAGCTCGCCGAAGATTTTGCCTAGATTACCCCGATTAACTTCATCGATAATAAAGACATACGTCGAAGCGTGGTCCGCAGAAGCCTTCTTGCAAAAGTTATAAAAAAGCCCATTTTTTAGTGAGAAACCGTTGTGGCCGGGCCTATAGCCTTGTATAAAATCCTCGTAAGCATATGACGGGTGAAACTGAACCATGTCTACGCGACTTTGGTCCTTATAGCCAATAAGTGTGTATGCCAATCGTTTAGCGACAAACGTTTTTCCTACGCCTGGGGGACCTTGAAGAATCAAGTTCTTCTTCCGCTTCCAAAGCGCCAGGAGGCGCTCCAATTCGCTCCGCTCCAGAAAAACTTCTCCATCGCCTGCTCAACGCCGTAGCGTGCTAGCGCCCTTTGCACGAGGACCGGCTCTGGTGCGGGCCCTGCTCCTTTTACCAGTTGCTGCAGAGAATGCACGAGATCCCGATAGGGTGTGAGCTCAGTGAGGGTCTTTGTCGGCAAATTACCGTCATAATTCCAGAGCCCACGAGCTTCCCAACGGACTCTTCGAACATTGCGGTAACCGATTCGATTTGGATCATGCATATAGGGCCCATCTATGGCCCCGTAGCCCGACGATCGTGCTTCTTCCCTTTTTCGCAAACACAAAATCTCCCGGCTGCATCGTACGGCTGAAATCGTAGCAAGCCCGAACATTGTTGATCGGCTCTTGTTCGGATTCGTATACATCTTTCATCCGCATCGTAAGGGCCGCAAGATCGACATACTGCCCTAAGTCGCCCATATCATCCCAGCCGATTCCGATCAGGCCCTCACGGTAGAACTCTTCCCAATATTCGGCATTCCGGCCTGGCGCTATAATCCAGATCGCTGTCCTGTGGTTCGCGACAGGTCCTGAGGCTTCTCGAACCCGGCCGGATCAATGGACGCAATAAGCTCTAAAAGGACCGCGGCTTCCGACGGTGAGACTGGAAAGTTTGTTCCTTGCCGAATTCGAGAATCGCTAAATCGCTCAGGCGGAGTTCCTGCTTCAGAGAGTCGCGCGTTAACACTCGCGGAAAAGATGTTCCACTCGATCGGCACTTGTCGGCGAGGCACTCCGAATAGCCCTGGCTCGCGAACGAAAGATTGCTCGGCAGGAAGGAGACTGCCTGTTTCAGGGTCCCCAGTGATCGTGGCAAGAGCAACGATACCCCCTTCCTCTCCACTGCGCCAGAGAAAAACCTGATCACCTGCGTGTATCTGGTCGTCATATCGATTGACTAGCCAGGTCATTTCCGAAATTGGCCAAGTGCTCCGTCGACATCGTACTTCTCGGGATTCGCTTGGAAGATCCAATAACGCTTCACCTCTCCCTGGCCATGCGACTTCTCACTTACTAACCGCTGATATAATCCGGTCAAGGGCAAGAAAGTCATCCACAAGGATCTGGTCTGACGGCAGCTGATCAGTGGCATACCATTTGTGTGCGATAGTCCCGTGCTGATAATCCAATGCG
Organism: Bryobacteraceae bacterium; assembly: GCA_963844855.1. Lineage (GTDB taxonomy): Bacteria > Acidobacteriota > Terriglobia > Bryobacterales > Bryobacteraceae > DASQDN01. The sequence continues at coordinate 385,558 of CAWJQP010000083.1, read as the reverse complement.
AGGGCCGTATCGGCGTGCAAATTGATCGGATTGTCCAGTCGAAATCCATATTCCTCGAGCTCTAAAACACGAGGTCGGAACTCCAAGGCTCGCTGCCGAAGTGCCTCTCTACCTTGGGTGCGACCGAGTTCACGTACAACATTCGTGGCGCCCTGATTAAGTGCCCAGTAAACGCCAGACATGTCAGCTGCGAACAGATATACACAGTAGAACCCCTTCTGACTCGTATCAGTCTCGCGCTCGTCGAAGATCCCGATCCAAGGTGTGGCGGTATATTTTCCGATGCCGGCGCTCCAGTAACAAAACAAATTCTTAGAGTCCAACCGCGACAGATTCTCGTCGATTGTAGTCTCGAGCTGCTTCAAATGGGGCCAGACACGTGCTTTGACGACCGAATGGCTCGGATTGTCGAGATTGCAGATATGTGGATAACACTTGGGCGAAGGCCGTCTGCAACGCTATGGCCAGAGCTGGCTGGCTCGATTGCCAGTGTGATGGGCGTGATCTCAAAACCGAGCGCGCGCAAATAATCGTTTGTTTCTTGTCCGCCGCTGAAGGAAGAAACTGGGACTCGGGTTGCAAGAGAAACGATTTTCTTCGGGGGATAGAGGAGGTCCGCGTGGCGAAGTGCGTGTTTATATGCTTGTTGGTTTGCCAGTTTGACCAGCCGGCAGTAATCCGCAGTTCGGTGTCGAACTTCGCTAAGGCCTCGACAATTCGTCACGATTTACGGAAGGGATCATGAACGCACAATTTTATAACTTAAGCTCGATCGAGCCATGGACGTCCCTGTTGATGCAGAGTGCAGCCCTGATTCGAAGCAGCACTAAAGTTGGCGTTAAGTGCCATCCCGTCTCGGATCAAGGCTCAAGCGCCGCCTGGCGGTATTGATCGCTGAAGCGAACAAGAAGTGCCACCAGTAGGCAGCGGCACCATACGATACTGTAATGATGGTTCGGGGCACTGTCCGCATATATTGTCTGGTTCCATGAGATTTCATGTGTTGACGAACGTTGCCTGACTCGTTCTTAATGGTGTCACCTCCCAGGATGCCGACCGACCAGAAACGAACCACGGGGCGCTGCAGTTCAGTCGTCGCGCAGCTTCGCTGGCCGAGCCCGCCGATCTCCGGTTCCGAGTAGCGCCGCTTCACTTTGGAAAGTTTGCGTTTCTTGTGCCTGGAAGGTGGAGCAAACACGTCACCGTCGGAATCTATGTTCGCTGCGGCATACTGCCCAAGGATGTTATCGGGGGCAGGACTAAGATGGAAGGTGAATTCGGCGAAGTCCGCCAGAGTCCAAACGACGCATGACTTCTCAGGCAATCTTTGGGATCAGAGTTTCGACTGTCCCGATCTTAAACGTTCGCAGTGAATTTCGTCGAAACCATCGCCTGCTGACTTCGAGCGATTTCCGGAATCAGGTGTCGCAGTGGATGCCAAGTACGCCGGTCCACGCGGGATTATGTAGTCTGGGGCGGGCCTCCCAGCCGTCTCATGACGTGGTTCCTACAGAGAGCGATCATCGGACTCGAGGCTTACATCCCGACAGCGACGTTCTTGGCTGCGGTTCACTATGGTCGGATGAACGCCGATATCGTACGGGCACAACAGGATCCCTTTAGCCTGAGGGCTGGGAGTACAGTCAACACGTACTACAATGCGTTGCCGCGTCTTGTGGATGACACATTCCCCCTGAAACGAGCAAGGAACGCTGTTTGGAAAAATGTAAATAAATTTTACGAGCAAGTTCGCAACCCGCTCTTCCATGGCTCTGAACTCTATACCGACGGTCACAGACACGCCGATACTCTTGACTCGGTGCTCAGGGCTTTTGAGCTCTTCGTTGCTATTTATGATTGGGTGGATTGGTGGCTTCCTCCGAACTTGCGGAATATGTACGGTACCATCGCCATTTCTGAGCCGCCGATTCCCCCGCACCCGTCAGGCGGCTGAGGTGCCACAAAGAGCAACGCTGACGTTCAGCGGACCGGTCGTATATCATCGCCAAACCGGAAGTTGATCGGCTCCAGGCCGACTTCTCGCTCCTCATCCGGCCAGTTGCTGATTCGAAAACCGTAGGAGCCTGCATACTTCAGCAGCAGTGTCTAGCTTTCAAAAGTGCTGGGCAACCGACAGTGGTTCATGCCTTAATTGGGAACCATCCTTCTAACGTTGCTTCCGACTCCTGTAGACGCCGAAGCTCCTCCGTCGACTGCTTGTGGGGAAGTAGATAAGCCATCCAGCTGGAAAGAAGAAGGACGAGCGCGTCAACCGCATCTCCCTCGCGATCATCAACCGCAATGTCTGCGATCTGATGTGAGATCGGTATAGCGAACGGAGCGGCTCGCAGCGCGGAAACAATAGCTCGCCGCGCTTCCTTCCTCCGGCACCGCGTCCCTTATAGGACTCGGGCAGCTTGAGAACATCCCGGATCGTCGCACCCGGAAAACCCTCAACGACCACTACCGAGGCCGGAAGGGCCGATGCCTTCCAGGGGAGGATGCAAACATCATCAGCGTACAGCGGCAGAAGCACTTCACGAGCACCGTAAATGGTCTGTCGATACAATTGCTCGAACAGCGGAAACCACGTCGTCTTCTGACGCTCGTCCACCTGACGTCGCATCGCCCAACTCACACCAGATCGTTCCGTGAGTGCCTTGGCGTCATTGCGGATCGCAGTGGCGTCGAGGTTCTGGTCACAATGACTCAGCCAATCCGGCCATGTGCTGACGCCTAGAATCCGTGCAGTCGGTTGCGCAACACCGAAGGGAAAATCGAGCGACCACCATCCGCCCAACTTGATCACGGCAGGGAGATCTCGTCGGCGCTGCGGACCCAGAGCATTCCAATCACGACCGCAGCGGAGTGATACGCCGTTGTTGGGAAGCCACTGTGCGACGCAGATCTTTTTGTTGCCGCGCCTCGCATCTTCCTGTCCACCGCTAAAATCTATGCCGCCAAGCGTTATCTCCGGTCTGGCTAACAGCTTGCATGTATCACTCATGGGTGTCGACTGCACGCTCCGACTTCTGCATTATCCGGTTTGCACTTGATTCAGCACCCTTGATGTATATCAACGTTCAATCCGGGCTCCAGATGTATCCGAGTACGGCCTATCCCGAAGGTGCCGGAAGGCTGCCCGACTTATCGCGAGTAATCCGCGTTTGTACTCGACTGCGAACGGTGCCAAGGAACCATAACTAGATCGAAGACGGCAGTCGAGCGTCTGCTGCGAGAAATGCTAGCGTGAGCACCGCGACCTCATCAAAGCAGGCCGCTTTAGGCAAGTTGGCCACGCGGCACCAAAAGGAGAAAAGTGTACGCTAACGACATGGGCTACACTGGCCGCGATCTCCTCCGGCGGAAATGTTGTCCCGAAAACGTTCGTTTTCGGGACTGCCGCTAGAGTACTGCTCTTTGACGTGCGGAGCGCTGCGCTGGGTTCTCGGGCCGAGTAGTCGTTTCTGCCTCTCGCTTCTGAGGCCCACGACAAATGACGCCCCTCAGGAAGACGAGCCGCCAAGTTGCGTGAGATACTCGCTCACATGTCGTCGCCGCCCACGCTCCGGAGTAAGGACTGGAACTTACATTGGGTGATCGCTATAGCAGTGTCTCTCTGCATAGACGCACCTGTCGCTCTCACGGAGCCGCAGGACATCCAAGCGACTGCACTTCCGACGAAGGCGCCAACGGGACCGAAGATCTTGATGTGCAGTGGTTCACTCTAAAAGGACCGTCAGCACACGATGTTGGCCGCTGTCGCACGACCGGAGGGTCGGGGACCTTTCCCGGCCGTTATATTGCTCCATGGCACCCATGGATTTGCCCGCGAATATGTACAACTCGCTCGCGATCTCGCGCGCGGCGGACGGATTGCGATCGCGGTCTGCTGGTTTGCTGGTAGCAGCGGGGCCGGGGTACGATTCATAACTCCTATAGCCTGTCCGGATGCACCTTCCATGCCAGCGGGTATGAAGCACGCAACGTTGTAGCGGCGCTCGTACGAAGTGTCCGCAACCTGCCTGCAGTGCGAGCAGACCGTATCGCCTTAATGGGACACTCCCGGGGAGGCGGCGCGAGTCTTGATTATGCTCTTTCCGGAGGAGATGTACAGTCACTTGTCCTGAACTCCGCACCGTATACACCAGAGTTCATCGAGCGTGCGGGGTATCTAGGGATCCCTGTTCTGATGCTGCACGGCACAGCAGACAGTCCTGCTGAAGGGGGATCTGCGATGACTGATGTGAATTTGGCCAAAAGATTTGAAACAGCTTTACGGACAGCCGGAAAGACAGTTGAGGCGAAATATTACGAGTCGGGAAAACACAACAACCTCTTTGCAGATCCGGACCAACGTAGAGACGAATTGCAGCGGATCGACGCGTTCCTCAGTCAGAAACTCGGTGGAAAGTGACGGACACACTACCGCCGTGAATTGCAACCCAAAGACAGCTGCCGCTTAGCAGCGTGAACGTTTGTAGCATCAGAGTAAAGAGCCTCCCCCACGTCCCGCCCGACCTGTCCCGAAAACGGTCGTTTTTGCGACTGGCACGGTCGGGCCGCACGTGGTTACGCCGGGCACCCTGAAGTGTGTATCGAAAGCCGTCTCGAAATCAACGTGTCAGAACTGGCTGCATGTCGTTGAGTTTTGAGATCGTTGCCTACGCAGCCCGGAGCGCCTTGCCATCCTTAACGTACACTTTTTGCCTTTTGGTGCCGGGTGGCCAAGTTGAGGAACTAAGATCAGATCATGCGCAAAGACGAGCTCAACCAGACGTGGAAGGAGTACCGGAATTGCGCGAGGCGGGAGGTACGGCATGACTCCTGAATTGATCGAGCGCCTGCTGTTCGAGGAAGAAGGCACGACCATCGACTTCAAGAAAGAGCAGTACCCGTTCGTCAATGCGACCGAGGACGAGAAAGCGGAGCTCCTCAAGGACGTTCTCGGATTCGCGAACGCGTGGCGTCGCGAGAAGGCGTACATCCTGATCGGCGTCGAAGACGTGCGCGGTGACAAAAGCAACGTGGTCGGCATCGCTGAGTCGGACCAGTTGGAAGACCATTCCCTGCAGCAGTTCGTCAACCTCCATCGTTAACACGCCCGTCCACTTCCAGTACCGCGCGTTTTCCTATCGACGGAATGCCCGTCGGGATTTTCGTGTTCGATGACGGCCAGAAGCGCCCGTCCACCTCAAGCGGAATTACGGCTGTTCCGGAGAAGGAGAAAGTGTACGTGCGTCGCGGCAGCTCGACGACGCCGAGCAAGCCCGCGACGCTTGATGAGATCGCGCTTATGGGCGCGGGCAAGCCACGCGACAGGGCCGAACTGCTCGTGGAGTTCGCACGCATCGATCGGGACGATGCCGTCGGCGCGCGCGTCCAGATGACGTGCGAGTTCTGCGATGTTCCTGAAATGAAGGATATTCCGAAGCTGCCCTCGCCGTACCAAGGCCCTTACGGAATCAGATACCGACTTCATGCACCAGCACAACGCGAACTACTATCATGAGCTCGCCGAATACGAGCTCCTGACCCGACTATGTCGCCCGGTTCGTCTCCTGGTTAAGAACATTGGTGAGGTATCGGCGAACAATGTACGGCTCGAACTGGTAATCCCGACGGGTTCCGGCTTGCTAGCGGTCGATGAGCTTCCCCCGAAACCAGCGAAAAAGGAGCCAGTTGGCGCGAGAGCGATGCGCGGCATTCGCCCGGTGCACCGGCGCAGTCCGGGAGAAGTGGACATCGACAAGAACGACGACAGATTCCGCATCGAGATCGACTGCAGGGACCTACAGCCAGGACGGCGCGTGTGGTCGGACACGTTCTACATCGGTGCCGGACAGACCGGCGAGTACCCGATCACGGGCCACGTCTTCGCGGACAACATCCCCACACCACAAGAATTCACGCTCACCGTAGCGGCAGAGGTGGCAGACCGAGCTCGGCGTAAATGAGCTCTGCGCGAAACGACCGACTTGACGCAGTTCGGGGATGACCAACCCTCCCGAGGCCGTGGGCAGCCAGGTGACTATGAGGAACGCTGCGCGCCGGGTTCCTCAATTTTTCATGGTGGTGCGTGGCGGCCAGTGGTAAAGCGTTCGTAGCAATTGTGCATTGTGCACGTTCAGGAGAACATGGAATCTGCAGGGTACAAATCCGGCGCACGATGCCACGCTTCGGACCCTTCCGCCCGATTACTACTGTGAAACGCCGCTAGGTTCCGTGAATTCCGGTTGATCAATCCAGCAGGACCGAGGACGCATCGGAGTTCCACGGACTTGCCTATTTATTGCCTGCCGAAACCTACTGTTTGCGGCAGGATATTGGAGTGTGCTCGTCGACGAAGTCGTTGCAACACCCGTTCCCACCTTGATGACCGGGGGTTTCGGCACACGGGTTAGGACGGGGAAGGAAGTACCAAATAGGTCGGCCCAACGTGAACAGCAGAGAACGCATTGAGGATCACGAATGTCATCCCGCCTTTGATACGCGAACAAACGCGGAACCCGCACCGCTGGCCGGAAACCAGTTGCACGAACGTCCATCCCGGCGAACTGTCGAGTGGCCGAGCAAACTCCTCGGCGATTGCGTTAACTGAGACGGTGCCGCGATTCGCGTCGGCAAACTGCTCGCAAAGGGGTGCCGGCAGTTTCGATTGCTGCACATCTGCGGATCCGCCGTTTTACGTCAGAGTGGCGACCTCGGCTTCGCTAGAGTCCGGGGGCCGAGCCGGAGAGCGCCGCCCTACTTCGGGCCATGCTTCTGGAGCACGATTGTCACGCGCACATTCGGACATCCGGTGCTGTTCGCACCGATGATGTTCACGTCCATTTGGCCGCTGGCGCCCGCTAAGCTACCCATGCCCCCAACCACGGCCATCGGTCCGCTATCCGGATGTGGACCTATCGCCACTATCGTCCGGCCATCATTTAGCATGTGAAGCCACGTACCGATAAACGCGGGTCGCTTACCGGCAATGATCTCGGCAATGGTAGCGGCCATCGTCCCGTGTTCGATGAAGGTCCCGATACTGCCGGGGGCATTCGGGTCGCCTGTCATGCCAGCAGGAAGGGTACCGCCACGAAATATCTTGCCGTTCGCGATGAAAGTGTCGCCGCGGCCAACGGCCGAGTCGGGAATTCCCTGATTGAATCGCCAGGTACGGCAATCGATCGCTACATCGAGAGTAAGGCTCTCCTGGTGACCGGCTTGCACGACGCTCGGAAAAGTTGATATCAAACCTGCGAGACCAAAAACCACGACGCCGGCAGCCGAGCGCACGAGTACTGTACGGTTCATACTTCCTCCTTGTGTATCTGTCAGGCAGCGGGCCCGAGCTTTCTCGGGATGCGCCCAGTCGAGACTACCGCTATGAGGCGGCACGGATCGTGAAGCCACCATGATAAAATCCTGAAACTATCCTTAAAGGCCGGTGTAGACCTCTGCGCGCACAAGCAGAGCGCCAGCGGATGCGGTTATGAAGGAGAACGACCCGCGAGAACTGCCGCGTCGCGAGTACTGCTTCGGCGAATTCACTTTGGACTTGCAAGCCGGATTTCTTCGCCGTTGTGGTGAAGAGGTCACACTCCGACCCAAGACCTTCGAGGTCCTCACGTTCCTGGTGGAACACCGCGGTCAGGTCGTGAGCAAGTCTGCGCTGATCGATGCCGTATGGCCCGACGCAGCAATCACGGACAATTCGTTGGCCCAATGTGTGTCCGAAATCAGGCGCGCTCTGGCAGACGAGACGCAAGAGGTTCTTCGAACGGTCAAGGGTCGCGGCTACGTTTTCACGGCTCCGGTGAAGACCCCTGTCCTGGAATTGCCGCGCCAGCCGGGACCTTTACCGGCGTCACCGAATCGTTCATCTTCGAAGTCGTGGAAATGGCTCCTCACGGGAGCTGTGTGCCTGTTCGTGGCGCTCGCCGTCGGACAGCTTCTGATCCGGCAGACCCCTCCTCGCTCCGGACGCTCCGAAATATACACATATAACCGACCTTACGGATTCGGCTGTGGCGCCGGTACTGTCGCCGGACGGGAAAATGATCGCGTTTTTTAGAAGCGACGACTGGTGGCTGACTCCGGACCCTATCTACGTCAAGATGCTTCCACACGGTGAACCCGTGCAGATCCATGACACCCGTCAGAAATGCTGCCTCACCTTCTCACCGGACGGATCACGCCTCGCCTATACCGCCCTCGAGTCCGGGACCGCACGCTGGAGAACGTTCACAGTATCGGCGCTCGGTGGAGAGCCGAGCCTGCTTCTCGCGAATGCCACCGGACTCACTTGGCTTGATGCGCACCGCCTGCTGTTTTCGGAAGTCGCAATCGGTTTGCACATGGGCATTGTTACGGCGACGAGAAGACCGCTCGGAATATCGCCGGATTTATTTCCCAAAGCACGAACGCGCGATGGCTCACTTCTCCTATGCCTCGCCGGATCGCAAGTGGGCATTGGTAATCGAAATGGATCCGGATTGGAAACCATGCCGGCTGATTCCACTCGATGGAAGCTCCGAAGGTCGCCAGGTCGGCCCGCGAGGACCATGCACCGCGGCAGCATGGTCCCCGGATGGGAAATGGATGTATTTCGGCGCCGAGGTTGGGGGAAGCCAGCACCTGTGGCGCCAGCGCTTTCCAAGTGGAGATCCCGAGCAGATCACGTTCGGCCCCACGGCGGAGGAGGAGGGCATCGCAGTCGCGCCGGACGGCCGCTCGCTAATCACTTCGATCGGCATCCGGCAGGGTGCAGTCTGGATTCGCGATGCGAAATCCGAGCGCGCGTTGTCATCCCAAGGTCATGTCGTATTTAGCGTAGTTCACGGAATCTTCCCAAAATTCTCTTCGAATGGTAAATCTTTGTTTTATCTATTGCGGCGTGATTCACCGGCATCCGCGAGCGAGCTGTGGCGAGCAGATCTCGAATCCGGAAAAAGCGAGCGAGCGCTGCCTGGCCAATCAATAGTCGAGTACGATGTTTCCGCCGATGGCAACGAAGTCGTCTTCTCTACGCGACCTCCCGGAAAAACCTCGCAGCTCTGGCTGGCGCCTTTGGACAAGACATCGCCCCCGAGACTCATCGCCGCGTCCGGAGAGTCGCTGCCGCATTTCAGCCCTGATGGGCGGGTGTTGTTCCAATTCCCGGAGGGAAAGAGTCACTATGTCGGCCGGATGAATAAGGATGGATCCGGTCGATCGAGGGTAGCAGTCTATCCTATCGCCGGCATTCAAAACACCTCCCCGGACGGGCGCTGGATCGTGGCTGTCATGCCCTTATTGGATGGAAGCACAGCGGCCACGATGGCCATTCCGGCTTCGGGAGGTGCTCCCCGCCGGATCTGCGAGGACTACTGTCCTGTCGCATGGGCTCCCGATGGCAGGTTCTTATATGTAGGCGTCGAGCGGAGTTCACGCACCGGACCTGGCAAAACGCTGGTTATCCCAATACCGGCTGGCGAGACGCTCCCGAGGTTGCCAGATTCAGGAATCCGCGGGCTCGACGATGGCCGCGAACTTCCCGGCGTCCGAATCATTGAAGCTTGGGACATCTCCCCCGGACAAGACCCTTCCATCTACGCGTATGTGAAAACAACGGTGCACCGGAACCTGTTTCGAATCCCCCTCGTAAAGTAATTTAGCCCGTGAGAATGCCGCTCCCGATCCATCCTATCGAGTGTCTACTGACCGATGCCAAACACGTGTGCTCCGCAGACAATGTACGCCCTACTAAAGCACCCGGATAGTCGGGAACTCGTAGATGTGCCTCCAGCGCGTGACGATTAGCCGCCTGTGGTCGTCGCCCGGACGTCAACATCTGATCTGCACTATTCGTTCCCGCAGGAGTTCACCGCCCGCGACTGCGCCACATTCCGCTACCGCCGTCTAAACGTTCCCAACCTCCGAATCGCCAACGACCCGGACGGAATCCGCTGCTCGCGGGTTGCGCGTCATGCGCTCTCTGTAACGATCAGGTCTCCCGCAGGCGAAAGGCACGCCCGCAGGACCTATCGCAGTCGCCGTGCAAAGCAATTTCTACAGTGGCGACGCTAGGGATGTGGGAACGTCCATCAAAAGCTGTACCGCAAGCTTAGCTGCACGACGCGCGGACTTTGCGTAGTCTGGATGCGCCCGAAATTTGGCGAGGCGATGTTTCCGTCAGGGTTGAGAAACTGCGTGTGGTTTAGAAGATTGAAGAACTCGGCTCGGAACTCAAGCGTATGGCCCTCTATAATTCGGGTTCGCTTGAAAATGGCGAGATCCCAATTGTTCCGTCCAGGGCCGTGGAAAACGTTGCGGCCCAGATTTCCGAATCGCCCTGCACCCGCCGCGAAACTTACATCCGAACCGACGCGACGGAAGAAAGGATTTGGAGCACCGGTGGGCGATCCGCCGCCAGAGCCGTCAAACCAGGAATTCGGCCTCCCTGGCACCGCGGCAGTCAGGCGTGGATCGTAGAATTCCAGCTCTCTTCCGAGAGCGTCGGGGCGCTGACCGCCGCTGTCGCAAAGGCATCGATCGGTGGGTTCCACGATGTTAATCGGAAGACCTGAAGCAAACGTGGTGACACCGGCGAGACCCCAGCCCATGAGAAGTCCTTTGATGAGGCTCCGATCACTTCGTGGCGAGGGAAATTCATAGATGTATGTGAAAACGAATGTATGGCGGACGTCGTAGGCAGAGTCTCCACGGTTGGCAAGAGATCCATCAATGCGCGCGACCTGATCCATGTCGGAAGCGTTGTCGATGGCATGGGCCCAGGTATAGGCGACCGTACTTTGGAACCCGCTGGAGAACCGCTTGGTGGCATTCACCTGCAGACCGTTGTAACTGGACGCGGCATCGCTGTGATACTGAAGAAGACTCCCGAAAACACCCCCCCCAAATAGGGCATTCTGTGGGTTGTTCTGATTCAAGAGCCTTCGTGGATTTGTATTTCCGACATTGGCTCCAGCACCCGGAATAGCGGGGTTGAGTTGCTTCTGTTGGTACAGCTTTACGCCATGAGAGCCGACATAACCGGTCTCGAGGAGCCAATCGGCGCCGAGCTGGTGCTGGAGCTGGATCGTCCACTGCTGTGCGTATGGGGTCACCAAGCCGCCATCGATCGCAATGAAGCCCCCGATCGGCGCAACTCCAGCGAAATCGAACCGGTCACCGCGGTTTGCCGGCGTGTGCGGAAACGGTTGAGAAATCGGATTGAGGCGAGATCCCTGCCACGGATTAGCGTAGTCGGTGAAGCGAGTTTCGGGAAGTATCCGAAAGGGCGGCGCGTTTGCAAGCTCCCTCCCGAGAACGCCATTGGGAGAATCGTATAGCAGACCATAGCCGCCACGGAGAGTGACCTTTCCGTTCTTGAGCAGGTCCCAGGCGAATCCAAAGCGCGGTGCGAAGTTGTTATAGTCCTCTCCATAAGTCGAGCGGGAGACACCTACGTCACCGGCGTATACCAGCCCAATGGGCGCGTCAGGAAAAACCACCGACTGCTGTCCTACGCGCAACGCCGCAATGCGGTCCCGCACGTCCGTCAGACCGGTGTTGTATTCCCATCGAAGCCCCAGATTCAAACTGAGATTGCGCGCCAGCTTCCAGTCGTCTTGGAAGAAAAGGTTTACGGATCGCATTCGAACTCCGCCGTCTCCAGCCGCGCCCTGCAGAAATGAGGTCGCAAAACCCTGGGCGAAATCGTTCAACAGCGCCGAAAGCCCCGCGATCCGTGGGACCAGGTTATTCGTTGTGCCACTGCCGTCCACAACGATTCTTCCAGTGTTGAGGGTGTCGGTCACTGCGTTCAAACGAAAAACCCTGACATCACCACCGAACTTAACGGAATGACGGTTTCGCGTCCAACTCACATTGTCGAGCACTTGGAACGTACTGTCCGCACGACCGAGCGGCCCTAGGGTCACGTTACCGAAAGGAGTAAATCCGCTGATCGATACGAACGGAGGACCTTCGGCGCCGGGATCGTCTGGCACGATGTTAGCCAAGCCTAGGGCGCTGAGCCTGGTTCGATTTTCGGGTACCCGATCGGAATTCGCCAACCTGTGAAAGGCAGCGCGGAAATCGTGAAACAGGACAGGTGAGAAGACATGCGTGTCTTGCAACACCAGGTTCTGGTTCCTTTGCGTGGCACTGAAGCCGAACCCCGGAATGGTTGTGCCTGCACCGAAGGCACTGCCTGCGCCGAACGGAGAAAACTCGGATCGGTCCTCGATGAAGTACGACGTCGAAAGCCGGTTTGCCTCGCTGAAATAGTGGTCCACCTTGACCAGTCCCTGGTCGCGGTTCAGAGAGTTCTTTGGCGAAGTGAAAAGCGTGTTTCCGACTGTTGCCGGTGGAACGAGTGCAATTAGCGCTCGGGCTTCCGGTCTTCCGGCTGCTTGTATCGCTGCTATCTCCTCATTGCTCGGAACGACCGCCGAACCCGTCACGCCTTGCCGTCGCCGGAAACCGAGATACGACACAAAAAAGAAAGTCCGATCCTTGCGTATCGGGCCTCCGAGATTTGCATCGAAATCATTGACGTGGAACACCGGCTTGCGAGCAGTTCCATTCGGGAGATTCTCCACTGTCCCGCCTGCGATGGACTTTTGAAAAAAGGGAACGGCATTCAGTTTTGTGTTGCGGAATGTTTCGGAGGCGATTCCATTGAAACGATTGCCCCCCGACTTCGGTATCACGATGAAAACGGCGCCCGCATTGCGCCCGAACTCAGCCTTCATGGGGCCGGTCACAAGACGAAACTCTGCCAGCGCATTCGGTGAAATCACGTCTACGCTTTCGATGAAGTTGCCGGCAGCGTCATTGGAATCGGCGCCGTCGAACATGTAGTTGTTCATTCGGCCGCGCTGCCCATTTACGGCAAAAGGCGTGAGCCCACCCGTCGAGACGACGCCCGGCTGGGTCAGCACAAGATTGAGAGCATTGCGTCCGCCGTTACCAGAGAGTACCGGAAGCTGGGGAATCTCTCGCATGACCTTTCCCAACTGGGCGTCTTCTGTATTGATTCCAGTGACGGACGCCGTTACCTGCACGGATTCAGTGACTGGACCGAGCTGGAGGGTGACGTCAAGCCGGAGGCTCTCCCCCACGCTGACCCGCTGCGCCGATAGTACAGCCATGCGAAAACCCGTGGCCGCGATCTCTACCGAGTATTCTCCTGGCAAGAGGTTCGCCAAGCGGTAATACCCGTTTTCATCCGTCTCCGTGGAATGCTCTGCTTCCGTGGTGACATTTCTCGCACGGACCGCGGCCTTTGAAACCACAGCTTGCGTGGGATCGTAGACGACGCCGACGATAGCGCCCGTGATGCTCTGCGCGAATGCCGGCAGCGAGAGCGCCCAGAACAACCCGAGAGCCCATGCGTTTCGGCCTAAGCGCATTTCCTGCCTACGGCTCCGCGAGCCAGATGTTACCTGTGCGCTCGTTCAGTGGAAATACCAACCTGTTAGGTGCGATAGAAATCTCGAGCATCTGGACAGGGACATCCATCATCGAGCGCACCGCACTGTGCAAGGGGTACACCTCGAAAGCAGGGCCCGCCGGCTTCTTCTGCCGATCCAGCCGTTGCGCCCAGATGCAACGGAAGCCGTCCCGATCTGAAGTGAAGTAAAGGAGGTTGCCATCCGGAGACCAGCGCGGAACATTATCCCAAGCATTGACTTTTTCCGTCACAGCGACCCATTCGTTCGGGCCCGGCGCTGCCCGTCCGCGAAACGGCGCAATGAAGAGATGAAAAAAGCCGCCGCGGCTTCCCATAAAACTAACCCAGCGGTTGTCGGGTGAAAAACGCGCTCGGAGGAGCGCATATTCCGCGTGCTGCAGCAGATCTTTCTTCTCGCCCGAAGCAACGTCCAGCACACCGATAACTCTCTGCTTCCCTGTCCAGTAGAGCATGTAGCGCTCGTCTGAAGACCAGTCCCACGGAACGAAGCAATCCTCGCACACTTTTCTTATTGCGCCGGCGCTGGCAACAGCCTTCGGTCCCGCGCCGAGATCCATCACGTATACCGGCTCATGTTGCTGCGCGACGACGTTATACGCCAGCCTTGACCCATCCTTCGAAAGGATTGGGGAGCCTTTGATTTCAGGAGGTGTTGTGAGAGCAGTCTCTTTGCCAGTCTCCAGGTCTTTCATCCAGATCTGCCAGCTTCCGGAACGGTTCGATCGGAAGACCAGCTTTGTGCCATCGCTTGAAAGGGCAGGATGCGTGTCGGGAAAGGCGTCTTGGGTAAGCCTCTGCATCGATCCGGAAGCCTTCCCTTGATCCACTCCGTGGTTCGGATGGAACGGCACGCTCCAGATGTCGATATTCCCCGTCAGGCTCGCGAATACCAGACGCGTCCCGGCGCTGGAGGGAATATCCTCGAGGCCTGTTCCGAATGTCAGGCGCTCCGGGGCGGAGGCGATCTGCCAGCTTTTTGGAGATATAGCCACCTGCCACAGGTTTACCGCATCTCCACGCGCGGCGGAGAACAGAATGCGCTCTCCCGGAAGCCACACCCCGGGAGTTTGTGCGTAGAGGCCCCTGCTGCGAAAAAGAGCGCGTGCGCCGGTTTTCACGGGCTCCTTGGGACTGCCCGAAGCCGAGGCCACCCACCAGTCCCCGGTATCTTGTGCCGGATGGGCGTATTCTCGGAGGCCATAGAAGAGCACGTGATTGCCGTCCGGCGACCAGACGGGGTGTCGCGTTGCCATAAACTCCGGCTGCAGATCCCTCGGCGGTCCTCCTGTGGAAGCCACAAGAGATACCTTGCTGGCGCCCGGGGAGAAGTCGTCGCCTCGGGTGTAGTATGCAATCCGGTTCCCGTCAGGCGAGAATCGAGGACGGCGACCTCTATCGGCAATTCTTTTCTCCTCGCCTCCGAGGGTCGAAACCACGTAGACACCGCCACCATTGCGCTCAGAATGGAAGGTGATCCTTCGGCCGTCGGGAGAGAAAGCCGGCTCCGAGTCATCCGCCTCGTGGCGGCTAAGTCGCAACGCTTCGCTGGCTCCAATCTGCTGAACCCAAATATCGAGATTGCCCTCGCCGCCCCGGTCCGAGGCGTAAGCCACCATCTTGCCATCGGCCGATATGGCCGGATCTGTGGTTAAGCCGGAATCCGAGGTCAGCCGCGTGAGCTTCAGTTCTTTTTGGGGCGGAGACCGACCCAGCCAGAGGGCACCGCCAACGACAGCGGCGAGAAAGACCAGGCCTACGGTAATGACTGCCGCCGCGTGAGATCGCTGCGGCGCCGTTTGGTCGCTCTGCCCTGTTCCGAGCCGGCCGGAAATCAAAGCGTCGCTGACTTCCTCCAGCGCGACCTTTATGTCGATCATGTGTTGAAAGCGGCGATCGGGGTCCTTTCGCAGACATCGAAAGATTATCTTTTCCAGGTCAGAGGCGGCCGCCTGCAACTCTGGGATAGGAGGCGGTTCCTTGTGCAGGATTGCCGATAAGATCCCAATCTTACTTTCATCCTCGAATGGCCGCCGGCCCGTGACCATCTGATAGAGCAGGGATCCGAACGAGAAAATGTCAGAACGCGCATCCAGTTTTTTCCCTTGCGCTTGCTCCGGCGACATATAAGCAACCGTGCCCAGGATCGTGCCTTCCTCGGTCCGCAGCGCTTCGGCGACAGCCATAGTCTCCGTTGCCTGAGAGCCCTCGGTCGCGGCGCGCTCGGCGAGTTTGGCCAAGCCGAAGTCGAGAACCTTAACGTGGCGTGGAACCCCGCTCGTGGCTTCCGCGATCATAATGTTGCCAGGCTTGATATCGCGATGGATAATGCCCGCTTCGTGAGCCGCAGCCAGTGCAGCCGCGATCTGAGCGCCGTAGCGCAATGCGTCTTCCGGGGGAAGACCTCGGCGGCCGATAAGCGAGTCGAGCGTGCTGCCCGACACGCATTCCATGGCAATGAAATCTACGGGTTGTGCTTGTGAGCCGGCGGTCCCGACCTCGAAAATCGTGATGATGTTCGGATGATTCAGAGCCGAGGCGGCACGTGCCTCTTGGATGAATCGCTGCTTCCGCTCCGGATGCGACAACAGTTCGTCGCGCAGCAGCTTGAGAGCTACAGTTCTCTTTAGCCGGGTATCCAGAGCACGGTACACGACACCCATACCGCCCTCACCCAGCTTCTCCAAGATCTGGTAGTGCGAGACGATCTGCCCGAACATTCGCGGGAAGGCATAATATCATGTCCAGCTCAAAAATTTTGGGGCGATTCAAAACGACACCAGGCAGCGTTTTGGGTGCCGGACCGCACCGACCCATGCCGCGCATGACTGGAGGATACGATTTTGTTGTCTTAGGTGTCGATTAGGCTATTTGCACAAGCAACCGGTTAATACAATTGCCACTTACGCGTTAACAATTGCGCCTACCTGGTTTTTCGGCTATGCGTGGATTGATACCACAGCGCGGATGGTAGTCGGATGACGGGCTTACCCGGAAGTCGAACCTTAACCTGGGGTGCCGATTCAAGTACCGCCTGAAGAGTCTCGATACCGGAAAATGCGGCGGTCGAACCGGTTGCCAAGCCTGTTCGAGCACATAGGTCTTGCCTCGTCGCCAGAATTTTACGAATCTATGGACACTTCGACACCGGGTACCGTCGTTGATCATGGCATTCAAGCTCGGTCAAAGTCGACGCTTTGATTGAATGCGACACTCCGATGAATCTGTAACGCTGCTTAGATCGCAGACTGCAACCGGAAACAACGGCACTTTAGGCTAAACGCGCTTCGCGCGCGCGTATAGTATAGTAATCTACTCTAACGTAAAGCCCGAAATGCACAACTTCTACTGCATGCTTTAGCAACACGGGCGTCCGCAATAAGGCTTCTCTTTCCCATCGACCAATTTGCGTTTGGGTTCGAATCTTTGACGTTCTTCCGTCCTAAGTTTGTATTCCGGTCAGGACGGCAGACGTTCACCGGCCCAAAATCGCGCCGCACATTTCCAGTGAACGTATTAGCGCCTCACATTCCGTCGAGAGCCTGCAAAAACTGAGATCGATGCGAGCAGCTTTACCTGAATACTCAACGATGGCCTATGGGGGCGTCGAGAGTGGGCGCAGCATCTTGGGAGACATTGATCAGCAACGGAATCGGCACCTCCGAACGAGCAACGGCTCGGCCTGCGCTGGACCGTTGCCAAAATCGTTACCGAGGTTTTTGGCATAGGTGCCGTTACTCTGAGGTGTCCTGGCAAGCCCTGCGCACGCTCCCGATGCTCACACCCAACTTCCGAGCCACTGTTCTCCAGGAATGTCCCGCGCTCCTGAGCTCGCGTGCCTGGTCGCGACGAAAGACAGCGCGGGGCCGGCCGATAGGTTTGCCTGACTTCGTGCCGTGTAGTCGGGCGTAATCGATCCCTGCCTGCACACGCTCACGGATCACTTCACGCTCTAGTTCTGCCAGAGCGGCGAACATCGTTAGAGTGAACTTGCCCATAGCAGTCGTCGTGTCAAGGCTCTGCTCGTGCGACACCAACTCTATTCCGAATTGCCTCAACTCAGTCACGATCTGCAGGAAGTGCGGCACACTCCGACTCAGCCGATCGAAACGCCAGATCAGGAGTACGTCGAAGCAGCCACGCCGAGCGTCTGCCATGAGTTCTGCAAGCGCTGGGCGGACATCAGCAGTTCCGCTGATTCTGTCGGAGTATACGCGCGTGACAGTCCAGCCACGCCTCTGTGCGAATTTACGCAGCGGGTCCGCCTGCACTTCAGGTTGCTGACTGAAAATCAGGTCATCTCCATGCCGGCGCCGCGCTGCGGTCGAGACACGGGTGTACAGGGCCGCTTTCATAGCGCCCTCTGTGTTGGACGGCTAGAGAGCGCCATCTCCGTGTACCCGCCGTGTACCCCAAATCGGCGGAAGTGTCGCTTCTCGCGTTTTTGTCTATTTGTAGAATGAATAAGTTGCCGCGGCTCATAGAGGTGGGATAGTTCGAATCCCACCTTCGCCACCAAATGCTCCGATTCTAGATCCGCTAGGCATACGTAACGGTGCTCTCGCTCCACGCGCTGTCCGTCTCTTAAGCTCTGACAATCCAAGGTTCCTGCGGGCTGTGTATCTCTTTGCGATACTGGACCACAAATGCGGAGCTTTGAATGAGTCTGAGCCGCCGAATGATTGTTTCGCAATCCATACGCGGATTGGTAGTGACCGTCGGTGTCCAGGCAGTGTCCGCCCAGCCGAAAGGCGAATTGAAGGCGTTGGTATTCGACACATTCGGAACCTTGGTTGACTGGCGCGGCTCGATAATTTCGGAGGGATCCGCCTGGGGGAAGGCAAAGGGATTCACGATTGATTGGGCGCGGTTTGCCGACAGGTGGCGCGCCGGCTACGCGCCCGCGATGAATAAAGTACGAAAAGGCGAAATGCCTTGGACGAAGCTCGACGTTCTGCACAGGCTTGTGTTGGATGAGCTTCTCACCGAATTCGGCATTCAGGGGTTCACAGAAGAAGACAAGGATCATTGGACGCGCGTGTGGCAGAGACTGAAACCCTGGCCGGATTCGGTCGCTGGCCTGACCCGCCTCAAGAAGAAATTCACAATTGCCCCGCTTTCGAACGGAAACGTGTCGCTTCTCACGAATATGGCTAAAAACGCGGGCTTGCCCTGGGATCTTATCCTTTCCGCAGAATTGGCCAGACATTACAAGCCGGACCGCGAAGCATATTTGGTAGCAGTCGAATTGTTGAGCCTCAAGCCGTACGAAGTCATGATGATCGCTGCGCATCGGTCCGATCTCGACGCCGCACGCAGCTTTGGTCTGCGGACTGGGTTCATTCACCGGCCGAATGAGTTCGGCACTGCTCGCCGGGCTGATACAGCACGAGTTGGGGACTACGAGGTTGTCGCAACCGATACGCTCGATCTAGCAACCAAGCTGGGCGCCTGAGTAGACGCGTAAATTATTGGGAACTGGTTCGAATGGCAACCAGCTGTCGATCGCCACGGATGAAGATGCGGCCATCTGCTATCGCGGGCGAAGCGATCACTCGCATATCCAGCTTGTTTCTTGCGAGCACCTGGGGTGTTCGTCCTGCACGGAGCACAAGCGTTTCACCGTTTTCGCTGACCAGATAGATCTTGCCATCGGCGTAAACAGGAGACGCGCTGTAGATACCGCCCAGCCGCTCCCGCCACACACGTTCCCCTGTCTTGGCGTCGATACAACTTACGATACCCATCTCTGTTGCCATGTATATCAATCCATCGTGTTGAACGATGGAAGAAGTATAGGGTGCGCCGGTTTCCACGTGCCAAAGCAGCTTGGACTTCTGCACATCGCTGCGCTCTCCGGTTTTCACTGCCCAGAACGGACCGCTTCTGTATCCACGGCTCACGTAAAGGGCGCCATCGTGATACACAGGCATGGGTACCGCGAAACGCGCAGGCTCCAGAAACCTCCAAAGCGACTTACCGGTAAGCGGGTCGAAGGCCTCGATGCTCTCGGAAGAATTGACAATCACTTCAGGACCTTGCGCGGTTTCGATGACTAGCGGCGTACTATAAGACTTCACCTCACGAGGACGATCTACCTTCCACAACTCTTTGCCAGTTCGTTTATCGAGAGCAAGCAGAAACGCGGCCGACCCCGGTAGCAAATCAGAATTAGGCGGTCGCGGAACAGCGCCGGCGAGCTGGAGTGCCCCCAATCGAGATCAAAGGGCGAGTACTCCTCGCCAAGGTGTCGCGTCCAGACAGGCTTTCCATTCATGTCGAGCGCTGCAAGCTGACCTGTACTGAACCAGGCATACACGCGTTCGCCATCGGTCACCGGACTGGATGTCGCCAGGTTCCGCTTATCGTGGACATCCGGCAGCTTGCCCACGGCATCGATCTTATGTTCCCAGAGCGTCGTCCATCAGCGGTGCTAAAGGCGGCAACCGCAAGGCCAATCTTTTCGTCCGGAGCTTGAGGACGCGCGCCGCCAAGCGGTGTTTCGCCCAAGTCTGCGGGATTGCCCTCTTGCACAAACGTGGGATGCCGCCCTTGTCTAAGTGTCCCAGCGCCCAACTGGTAAGTCACGAACACCCGATTTCCCCACACGATCGGAGATGAAACGCCCAGACCCGCGAGTTCAGAACGCCAGGCGACGTTCTGCTTCACGCTCCACTCCGCAGGCACACCCTTCTCTGTCGAAAGCCCCGTCCCGAGAGGACCGCGCCATTGCGGCCAATTCTCACCCACAACAACGGTAGGAAGCAGCAGCATCGAAATGCCGATCAGAATTCGCATACGTTCTCCTGTACACGGATACATGGCCACAGCTCAGCGTCATGCGCCCATCTGTGTCGCCGACTTCCCGTCGCTCGACACCTCCGCAGCTTATCGCACTCGCTTGCGTTTGAGGGTACCCCATGATGCACTTCTGTCGCCTATTGTTGCGCCTTCGTGTGAAGGCTGCGGACTGCCACCTCCTTGAACCAGACCACATCGCCGGGATCGTGATTCTGCAGGCCAATGTATCCGTGGGTTGGGCGCTTGATCTCACGGATAGGTTCGCTCCAGTCCTTGCGTGGCGGCAGGTTCGCTGCGGCCGCGTCGAACTTCGAAACGGCTCTGTCATCGACCTCGACGCTGACTCGTTCACCGTCGAGCGTAATGGTCATCGTCCGCCATTCAGCGGGGGGCTTCATTGGCAGGCTCGCGGCTTCGGCGAGCGAGTAAACGGCGCCCGTACGATGCCACGAGTCGCCGGCATCGTTGATTTGCACCTCGAAACCGTGATGGACCGGATACCAGGCGCCGAGCTGTTTTTCCGACGCTTCCCTCATTCGGCTGACCATCGCCGGGGAGAGCTGTCCATCTTTCTCACGCTGGACTCCGTGCGTCCT
Organism: Bryobacteraceae bacterium; assembly: GCA_963844855.1. Classification (GTDB taxonomy): domain Bacteria; phylum Acidobacteriota; class Terriglobia; order Bryobacterales; family Bryobacteraceae; genus DASQDN01. The sequence continues at coordinate 364,714 of CAWJQP010000083.1, read as the reverse complement.
TTCGCCGATCCTGTTCAGGACCCCTTCGTCAATGCGAACAAAAACGCCGGAGTTCGATACGGGTTTCTCACTTCGATAGACGATTCGAATCTGGCAATCGCCGAATTTCTCCCGCGTATATACGAGAAGTCCCATTCCACGCGAGTCGACCTGTGTGCGTGCGGCGCCCTGGATTAACGACAAAGCCTCCCCAACCGACGTGTTTCCATCCGGCATCGAGTTTACCGTTCACCACGAGCGGAACAGTCCGCCACTCTGCCTGCACGGCGCTTTGTCCGGCAGCGGCCCAAGCCATTAACAGCCCCGTTGCTAGCAGGCGCATAAATCGAATCATCCTCCTGAATGCCATTTTCGCGCGAGGCGCTATTCAGCAGCCCCGGAATGTGTTCCCTTATTCACATTGCCCGGACTATCGTGCGCTCGTGCGATTGATATCGGCGGTAACTGCCTCTGGTCCGAGTACGTCTCAAGAGCACCTGAATGTGGCGTCTTCTCACCACTGCCCCTCTGTTACTGGTACTTACGCTGGAGTTCCCACTGGCAGCGCAGTACCCCGGCGGCGGCTATCCATATCCCGGCGGCCAATCTCCCACCGGTTCCGGCATCCCGATCCCGAGGCGCAGTAAGAGCAAAACGAGTGACGCGAAGACGCCCACCGAGCCAATGAAGGCGATGTCGGGCGTCGTGAAACAGATCAATGACACTTCTATATCAATCATGGCGCAGGATACACGTACGATCACGGCGAAGATCTCTGGGAAAACAGCGTACCTCAACAACGGCGCCGCGGCGACTGCAGCGAACTTCAGTGTAGGCGATCACGTTCGGATTGACGCAACGCAAGATACTGAGGGTTTTTACCACGCAGTGACCGTTGCACTCGAGAAAAAGGGAATGACGGCTGACCGGCAGATTATTGAGACCAGCGCGCCACCCTCGGTTCAGAAGTCGTCGGACCAGCAGGATGAGCGTCCGGTTATACGTCGGAACCCGACCGCCGCAACTGCGGATCCCGCTGCGGAAAAGGAGGAGCAGTCCGACAAGGCTGAGGTTGCTGCAGAGAAACCCGAGCAGAAGCCCGCGCGCCAATCGGCCACTCGGGTGGTAGACCCTACTCAGGACTGTTACGACGCGGAAGATCCCGGGACCCCGGTTCTTCGACGCGGAAAGCAGACACGCCGCAAGCCGGCTGCCGGGAAGACGCCCTGCGTGGAACGGGTTGCGCAGCCGGCGACCCGGGAAGTGGCGTCAGCGACGGTGCCGCAGTGGAAGACCACGTCTCCAGACGCGTCTGGGGAGCCAGCCCCGCCTTCCGTTCCGCAGGACGACCCGAAAATCGCCAAAGCCCGGGAAGCCGTCTCCCGTTACACCCAGTCACTGCCTAACTACTTCTGCCAGCAGCAGGTCGCCCGTTTTGCGACCAATTCCTCACCGAAGCCTGACTGGCGGCCGCTTGACGTCATCTCTGCAATCGTTGTTCACGAAAACGGCAAGGACAACTATCGCAACATCACGTTGAACGGGAAACCGGTGAAAAAGAAGATGGAGGAACTGGGAGGCACATGGTCCACCGGCGAGTTCGGGATGATGGCGGCTGATCTGTTTTCGCCGGCGACCGCGGCCGATTTCACTCTGGCTCGGTCTGCCCGCATAGCCGGCCGCGATGCAGTTGTGTACGATTTCGTCGTTGATATAGAGAACTCGCATTGGCTGATCCACGCGCCCTCGCAGTCGATACGCCCGGCGTACAAGGGCACAGTCTGGCTAGACGCCGAGACCTCCGAGGTGCTCCGCATCGAGATGCAGACCCGGCGGATGCCGAAGGAGTTTCCGATCGATAAGGTGGAGTCCGCGGTTGACTACGAGTTCATCCGTATCGGCGACAATAAGTTCCTGTTGCCTGTCCACGCGGAAAACCTGGCCTGTGTGCGTGGCACTCCGGACTGTACCCGCAACGTGATCGATTTCCGTAACTACCGCAAGTACGGAGGCGAATCGATCATTACCTACGGCGACTCGACTATCACCTACGACACAAAATAGCTGCTCCACTTCATCCGTGAGCGTGATAACGCCATTCATGGCCAGTACGCACAGCCGTCAGTACGCATAGAATGTAGGGTTCAAAGGCAGGGCGATGAATGAAGCCACGTGACACAGCGGCGCGGTTGACGCTCATAGTGATCCTTGGCGCCATAGCCGCCCATACGCAGAGGCAAACCGCGCCAGGATCGTTTACAGCAGCACAGGCCGATGAGGGGCGTCGAGTGTATCTGGCTCACTGTGCGAGTTGTCACCTGCCTGATCTGGCGGGCCGCAACGAAGCGGCGGAACTCGCGGGTTCGAATTTCATTCGAACGTGGGGAGGCCGGACAACGAGAGACCTACTCACTTACATTCAAACCACCATGCCGCCAGGCAATCGCGGGAATCTGGGTGACGAAAATTACCTCAACCTGGTCACGTTCCTACTCCTGGCCAACGGTGCGCAGGCGGGCAATCAGGCGCTGCTTGCGGCCGAGCGGGTACCGATCGGCTCGATCGCGACAGGAAGCATGTCTGCTGATTTGCGAAAAATCCTGGACAGTACTACGGCGGATATTCCGGGTGGCCCGCAGCAGATCTCTCGGCCGCTGGGGCTGCTGGTGGCAGGTCGGGTAACGAATTACGTACCGGTCACAGATGAGATGTTGCGCAAGCCCGATCCCGGCGACTGGCTGATGATCCGGCGCAACTATCAGGCTCACAGCTATAGTCCGCTGGACTCCATCACTACCACCAATGTCAGGGATTTGCGCCTCGAGTGGGTATGGGCCATGAATGAGGGCGGGGCTAACCAGCCGACGCCGATTGTGCACAACGGGATCATTTACCTTGCGAACACGAGCAACACGGTGCAGGCTCTCGATGGCCGGACAGGCGATCTGATCTGGGAAAATCACATTGGTCCGGATGCAATACGTGCCTACGGCGCTACGCGCAGCCTGGCCATCTATGAGGATAAGGTGTTCATCGCGACCACCGATGCGCAAATTTACGCGCTGGATGCGCGCGACGGCAGGATCGTCTGGCAAACGGCCATCGCCGATCCGAAGAAAGGCTACAGCAACTCGAGTGGGCCGCTTGTCATAAATGGAAAGGTTGTGCAGGGGCTGACGGGCTGCGCGCAGTTCAGGCCTGAGGGCTGCTTCATCAGCGCGTATGACGCTGCGAGCGGGAAGCAGCTCTGGAAGTTTCAAACCGTAGCACGTGACGATCAGCCAGGAGCCGATTCCTGGGGCTCGCTTCCGAGCCTGATGCGGGCCGGAGGCGAAACGTGGATCACGGGCAGTTACGATCCCGATCTTAACGAGACATACTGGGGTGTCGCCCAGGCCAAGCCCTGGCTGCGAGTGAGCCGCGGAGCAAAGCCGGGCGACAAAGCTCTGTTCACCAGTTCGACAGTTGCGCTGAATCCGGACAAGGGCAAGCTCGTTTGGTACTTCCAGCATGTGCCGGGCGAATCGCTCGATCTGGATGAAGTGTTCGAGCGCGTGCTGGTAGACAGCGGTGGCCAGAAGCTGATGTTCTCCATCGGCAAGGCGGGCGTGCTGTGGAAACTCGATCGCCAGAAGCACAAATTCCTCGGGTTCAAAGAGACCATCTTTCAGAACGTCTTCTCTCGGATTGATCCGAATACAGGTGAGCCGACCTATCGCAGCGACATCCTCGAGCAGGAGATCGGCAAGTGGATTCAGGCCTGTCCGAGCACGGAAGGCGGACACAACTGGCAAGCGATGAGCTACCACCCGGGAACCGATCAGCTCATCATTCCTCTCAGCCGGAGTTGTATGGAGATCATGGGCCGTGCCGTCGATTTCAAAGAAGGCTCTGGCGGCGTTGCCGGGCAACGGCGCTATTACGAGATGCCTGGCGCAAATGGGAAGATCGGAAAACTGGCGGCCTACGATGTGAAGACGCTGAAAGAGAACTGGTCGATCGAGCAACGGGCGCCCTTTCTTACTGCGACGCTAGCAACAGCGGGCGATCTCGTATTCGTGGGAGATCTCGATCGTTATTTCCGCGCGATCGACGTCAAGACCGGAGCCATCCTATGGAAAACCCGCTTGGGAACCTCGGTGCAGGGTTTTCCTGTGTCGTTTGCGATCGGTGGTAAGCAGTACATCGCAGTGACGACGGGCCTCGGCGGCGGGAGCCCGAGGAATGTGCCGATCGCGATTGCGCCGGAAATCCATCACCCGGGGAATGGGAACGCACTATACGTGTTCTCGCTCCCAGATAGGTAGCAATCTGGTGTGTGGGTTCGCCACCACACTCAGTTATCAAACAGCTTCTTATCTAGCTCCGCGGTCACTTGCGGCAGCACCGCAGGATTTCTAAGAAAATTTGCAATACCAAAATTGGCGTAGGTCTCCCACAGCAAATCCGCAGCCACGAAAGCTGTCGCATAAGCGGCCGCCGCGTGCTGAGCGCTCATCCTCGACCAGCTTTGCGACAAGTTTTCCAGCCTCGGGACTTTATTCGCCCGCATCAGCGTGCGCATGTTCGACTGCATCGAAGGAGTTAACGTCTCTCCGGACAGCTTTTGCGCCATCCCTTCATGCAGCCATGCCGGCCACGATCCGAGGCTCGCAAGGCAGGCGTGGACAATCTCATGCGCGAAAGTCTTCCGTGTTCGCTCGTCAATCGTTTTACCTTCGGCAATGGGTACACGAATCTTGCCATCGAACTGTCCGCCGCTCCACTCAACGGCGCCGGTAGTCGATTGATACGCCGGCCAGGATTGCACAATTGTCGTTATGCGTTCATCGGTACGGCATCCGAGCTGTGCTGCAATCCGCGAGTATTCCTGCTCGAGCAAGGCGACCATGCTACGCGCCACATCTGGGTCCAAATTCCCGCCTTCATAACGCAGCAAAAACCGGTGTCCATATAATTTTTCACGGCTCTGATCTCCGGCATTTTCCTTCGCGAGCTTGGCAATGAGGCGCTGAACGGAAAGATCCTGCTGCAAAGCCTGCGAGTCGCGGAGATACTCGAGCGCAATCCGATTCTCGTCTGCCTGGTACGCTGCAATCCCTGCCAGCAGCAAGAATTGGTAGCTTCGACCGTGGACAAGCATCCCTTTTTCGACGACTTCCAGTGCGGCTTTCGGTTGATGCTCATCGAGCAGCTTGGATGCTTTGACGAGCGGATGGCCGGGGGCACCTTGCACAGCTGCCATATTCAACGAGGCTTTTTCATGCGAGGATGGCGCGCTGACGGGAGTCGGATCCGTTATTATTTTCGCTTTCTGAATCTGCTTCGTAAACTCTTCGATGCCTTTCAGCGCGGAGGCGGGAAGATACCCTTCGATGGTCCCACCGGCCGTTTTCACCGATACCTTGTAGCAGGTCTCTCCCGGCCCTGTCATAGCAAACCGAATCTCTGCGGGACTGCCCGCCGGCGCTTCTGCGACGACAGCGTCTGACGCTTCGCAACCGGCGCGCAAGGGCGCATCCTGCTTCACAACCAAGCCCGCAACAAGCAGGACGACTGGAAAAATAGCGGTCACTAATTGGATAATATTCCGCGAGACTCCGAAACACCCTCGGTAAAATGCCTGAGAATTCGTTGGTTTGAAGCGGGGAGTGATTCTCAGGAGACGTAATTCGCCAAGAAGCGCGCGCAAAACTCCGCCCCATCACAACGAATGCCGCTCGAGACCTTGGGAATAGCCGCGAGTTCTCGAAGATACGGTCCCCAGTCGCCGCTGTAAAAGTCTTCTAGAGGGATTGCGACGGCGGCGACGTGCTGATTGACGTGCTCTTGCAGAAGTGTCTCTTCGCGGAATCCCTGCCGAGGAGGGTACAGGATCGGTTTCCCGGCAGCAATACATTCGGCCAGCATGCTAAACCCCAACTTGGCAAGCACCATATCGCAGGCTGCAAACTCGTCAGTGAACTTCGAACCAGGACCCGGCGTAACAAACTCGAACTCTGGAGCTTCCCGAGCCGCGCGTTCCAGGCTCTCCGCCGAGACCTCCGCCCGCGATCCCAGCAACACGCGTTTCTTTTCTGACGCTGTGGGCTTTCGCAAACTTTTCCGCGCAATCAGCGGCGTGTCAATGATCGACGGGAATACATCCAGCCGCGACGGTTGAAAGAACGGTAATCGCAGTAAGGCCGACATCTTCCCATAACCTCTTTCCAACCTGCCGAGAAGCTCGGAAGCATACGGCTCATAGATCCAATCCCACGTGAAGTTCGAAATACCAATGCAAGGTATGCCTGCGGAAGAGGCGATATCGCCCGCAACCGGAGGAATGTCGGCAACGATCAGATCGACACCCTTCTCCTTGACGAAGGCTGCTTCGAAAGAAACCAGATCATCCCAACGAACAAGAAAATTCTGTAGCTGGATCACTGTCGCTTCTTCATGCATTACGACACCGGTCAGTCGCTCAACTACGCCTGAGTCAATCTCGGTGTTGTAGAATTCCACGCCCGTGGGCATCAAGTGAACGGGAGCTTGCGACCGGACCAGCACGGGCCAGTTCGGTCGCAGACGCTGGAGCGCGGCAATGACTTCGCTCATTCTCACAGCGTGGCCGTAGCCATGACCACTGATGTAAAACAGAACGCCGCTCATCGCTCAGCGACTCTGACGAAGACGTTCCTGCAAAAGACGCTCGACCGCCTCCCGCGGCAAACTGGCGCCAAACAGATGTCCCTGAACTCGATCGCATCCGGCCTTACGAATCAATTCGAATTGTTCCTGCGTCTCAACGCCTTCTGCGGTCACCGTCAGGCCGATATTGTGCGCGAGCACGACGATCGCCTTGACCAACGCCAACGTCGCAGGCCCGAATTCCGAGCCTTGTAGAAAGGACTGATCGATTTTCACCGAATCCGCAGGGAGCTGCCGCAGATAACTCAAAGAGGAATAGCCGGTGCCAAAATCGTCAATCGCTATCTTGACTCCTAGTGCGCGAAGATCGTGCATCAACGCCGCTGACGCTTCCGCATCCTTCATGATCAGACTCTCTGTCAACTCAAGCTCCAGGGCATGCGCTGGTATTCCCGAGTTCTCGATAGCCGCTGCCACCATTGAGGCAAAATTGGGCTCGACGATCTGCAGAGCAGACACGTTGACAGCCAGTGGCACCGGATCGAGTCCTGCGCGTCTCCATTCTGCCATCTGTCCGCAAGCTTGCTGGAGAACCCACGTCCCGATCTGCAAAATCATGCCGGTGTCTTCGGCAATGGGAATGAATTGCGAAGGAGGAATGCGGCCTAGCTCGGGACTATCCCATACCAACAGTGCCTCCAGACTCGCGAGCCGGCCCTGCAGATCCACTTGCGGCTGATAATACATCTGGAATTCATTCCGCTCCAATGCCCGCCGCAAATGAGTCTCGAGTTCGAGTAGCTTGCGCGCAGTGGCGCTCGCTTCCGCCGTGAAGAAAGCGACGTCGTTCTTGCTTCGATGCTTCGCCGTATACATTGCGCTATCTGCATTGCGCAGCAGGGTAGCAGCGTCGGTTCCGTCTCTCGGATACAGACTGATTCCGATGCTCGCCGTAACAAAAAGCTCACGACCGACGGCGCGGCACGGTGTTCGGACTGCCGCGAGGAGTTCACGCGCGTAGTCTGCCGCGGCATCCGGTGACTCAGGGCTCGTCAGAATTGCGGTGAACTCGTCGCCCCCCATGCGAGCCAGTGTGTCGTCGCGATCGGTACACTTCTGCAGACGACGGGCGACCTGTCCCAATACGATGTCCCCCACCTCATGTCCGAGGGTGTCATTGATCTGTTTGAATCGGTCAAGATCGAGAAAGATCACCGCCAGCAGCGCGCCGTCTTTCGCTGCGTTCTGAAGCGCCAGATCAAGCTTCTTTTGCAACATCAGCCGATTCGGCAACCCTGTGAGCGCGTCATGATGTGCCTGATAAGCGAGTTGGTCCGTTAGCTGACGTTGATGGATTGCCACCCCAATGCTCTTGGCCATCAACTCCAACACTTCCCTCGCTTGCGGATGAGGACGCAGATTCGTCACCTGTTCCGATGTCCAAAATGCCAGGACACCGTAGATGTTTTCTTCAACGATGACCGGAGTTCCCAGGTAGAAACGATTATCGGTTTCGAGCAGCAGCGTTCCTCGCGTTTGTAGGATCTCCACCGAATGCGGATCCCTTTCGTCGCAACCCACGACTTGCAAAACGTCGCCCTCGCTGGAGCTGATGACTCCGCAATCCACTCCAAAAATCTCGCGCCCTGTCGCAAGATAATCGCGGAACAACAAATCGATGTAGCCGTAGCTGGTGGTGCTCAGTCTGTGTAAAAGCTGCAGATAGCGGGTGAACGTGGCCAGTTGACTCACGTCACGCGCATATCCGTGGATCCCGGAAGGCTTCCCTGCGCGGAAAATCAGCTCGGTCGAAACTTCAAGCTGTAAAGCGTCTCCCGGCTGAGTCGCCAGATTCAACGAAAACGAGGAGCCGCTATCGCCCCCGAGTTTCGCAAAAATGCGCTCTTGAACCTTTTGCCGATCGCTTTCGACCACGAGGTCGAAAAAGCTCGTGCCGGTCAGATTCTCGCGATTGAAGCCGGTGGCGCGTTCAAAGGCCCGATTGACACGTAGCAGAATGCCGCGAAGATCATGGGCATACATTAGATCGGGAGCGCCTTCAAAAAACGTGCGGAAATCGTCCTGGGCGTCGAGGGTGCTTAGATCTGTCGGCGCGCTCATCGCCTCCTCTTCAGTATTGGTGGGAAACCAGCAGTAGGATGGCTCCTATGAAAATAGCCACTCCGTGAGGCATCGTAAGCGCCTGAGCGCTGGCAACATCCAGCTGCGATCGAGATCTATAGGGCGCTCGAAAATGTGCGAGTTCCTTGGTGATGTGCATGACGTTGTGGAAGGTTGAGCCGAAAGCGTTTCTGGCCACAAGCATCCCGAGAGCGATTACCCCGCCCACGATCGAGGCGAAGATGAATAGGGTGAACCAGTTTCTGGGACCCAGTATTGCCCCGGCCGCCGCCATCAGCTTTACGTCTCCACCGCCCATCGCCCGTATGACGAAAAGCGGCACATAAATTAGGAGGGCGAGGCCAAATCCGCCCAAAGAATGAAGCAGCCCATTCCAACCGTTTAGCCACAAATTCAGTCCCAATCCGGCCGCAAGCCCGGCGACTACAAGCGCGTTTGAAATCTTGCGCGCGTAAAGGTCCGTAATCGCAGCAATCCCCGTCACCACCAGTAAGACGGCCTTAATCGCATCGTGCATCTGAACTTACCAGCTTACGCCCCGTTCTCATTCAGTTGCTAGAGTAGAGGATTAGGCCAACCGGTTTCGTGATTTCTATTTCCATTTCAGCGTTGTTATTGTTTGCCGTCCTGGCACTTGCAGCGACCCTTGCAGGTGTCGCAATTTCAGGCGTTCCGGAGTTTTCCCGTCGAATCCTGCCTTTCAGTGGCGCCATGCTTCTGCTCATCTCGTTTCTCTGGGTGCTCCCGGAACTTGCTGAGGATCTGGGGTGGTTCACGGGACTGGCCTTCATGATGATCGGGTTCATGCTGCTCTGGCTAATTGACAAGCACGTTTACCCGGTCTGCCCGTCTTGCTCGCATACCCACGATCATGATTCCTGTGTGACGCGACTGCATGGGTTTGCGGGTCCTCTGCTCGCCGCGACAGCGATTCATAGCACCTTCGACGGATGGGCGCTCGCTGCGGCGCACGCCGCGGTACGTCAGGGCATTTGGGCCGGAGTTTTGGTTCACAAGATTCCGGAATGCCTCGTCTTCGGAATCATTTTGAGGGCGGCGATGAAATCGCGCCGGAATGCCCTAATCGCCGCAATCTTGGCCCAATCCGCCACCCTTTTGGGCGCCGTGCTCGAGATTCAACTCGCTCCGCACATCGGACCGTACTTTATCCTCGTGCTACTCGCGATCGCTGGCGGTACATTCCTCTATCTCGGCTTCCATGCCGTTCACGGCGAGTGGAAGCGACGCGCTGCCGCCACTCTGCACTCGCACTAATTCGGCGGCCGGCGGCGATGCCAGTCAGTCGATCCCTGGTACGCCATCCCCATCGCCAGGATCAGATTCTCCGTAAATGGCCGGCTCACGAGCTGCAGCGCGACAGGTAAACCCTCGACAAATCCGCACGGAAGTGACAAGGCGGGCAGCCCAGCAAGATTGCTCGCGGGTATCAAGGCTCGCAGTCCGGGTCCAGAATTGGTTGGCGTCGGAAATGAACTGGGAGCATCGAGGGGCTCCGTTACTTTTGGCGCGATCCCGAATCTGGCGGGCGCAACCAGCACATCGATGTCCGTGAGAATGCGCCGGAACTCCTGCTGAATCAACCTCCGAATTCGCATCGCCTTCAGGTAATCGCGAGCCGCGATATCGTGCGCAGCCTTCAATCCCGCGATCTGCTTCTTGTCAGCCAACTCATTCACTTGTCCGGAGGCAATCAATTCTTCGAACACGGACGAACCCTCGACGTCGATCACCGTTCCCGACACTGCTCCGTAAGGTAGATCGCCGAGTTTCGTCTCGACCAGAGTTACACCCAGAGCTTTCAACGCTTCCAGCGCCTGTCGAAAGACGGGTCGCGTCGCTGGTTCGGTCCATCCCTCGAAGTCCGCCCGGGCGTAGCCGACCCGGATCGTCTTGAGATCGCGGGCATACTGCGGCGTAAAGTAGAAGCTCTTGCCGGCAGTCCCGGGGTCGTTGTTATCCTTTCCAGCGATTACCCGCAGTACATGGCCACAATCTTCCGCGGTTCGACACATCGGCCCCAGTTTGTCCATCGTCCACGACAAGGCCATGGCTCCGTAGCGACTTACCAATCCATAGGTTGGACGCAAGCCCGTGATACCGCAAAATGCTGCAGGCGTAATGATCGAACCCGACGTTTCCGACCCGATCGCGTACGGAACCAATCCAGCGGCGACCGCACTTCCTGAGCCGCTCGATGATCCTCCCGACCAGCGTGACCTGTCCCACGGATTGATTCCCGACCCGAACATAGACGCCGCCGGGAAACGATACCCGCCTCCGCCCGCCAACTCCACCATCGCGAGCTTACCCGTCAACACAGCGCCTGTCTTTGCCAGCTTTGTCACAACCGCTGCATCGTAATCAAAAACCTGTGCGGCGAACGGTTTCGCGCCCCACGTTGTGATCTGTCCGGCGACACTAAGCAGATCTTTCGCGCCATAAGGAATCCCTTGGAGCGGACCTCGATAACGCTCCCGGCTGAGATCACCATCGACTTCGATCGCTTTGCGCATCGCCGGCTCCCGCAGCGAAAGCGCAAGCGCGTTGTACCGCGGACCAAGTCTCTCAAGCCGGTCGCAGAATCCACGAGCCAGTTCCACGGCTGTGAAATCTTTCGCGCGTAAACGCTTGTTCAGCTCGACAATGCTTGCAAAGTAAACGTCGGCGCCAAGATCTGCCATTTGAGTCTATGGACGGAACGTAACACTCGGCTCGGTAGCGATGGGAACCTTGAACTTACGCAGAGTCTCGCGAGTCCGCTGAACTTGTTCTCGAGCTGCCGCGTCCAAATCGGGTGCAGGAGCCTGCGCGGCTTGTAGCTTGTCCGAAGGCCGTTGGGCGAGCGTGGCCGCTGCCGCAAACGTAATCCCCAAGTCTCGACGGGTCATTAATCAATCGTAACGCTAGGTCAATCCTAACGCTTCGATCGCGGCCCTTTCCATGGCTGGACGAGGAGCCTGCTCGCCAGTGAAAATCTCGAACTGCCGTGCCGCCTGCTCCATGAACATTTCGAGTCCCGGAATCGTCTCGCGACCTTGCTCTTCTGCGCGTGTCAAAAGCATCGTCTTCGCAGGGTTGTAGACCATGTCGAAAACGAGATCGGCTGGAATCTCGCCTTCGAAATAGCATGCGTTTTCGTTGGGATGCATCCCGACTGGTGTTGCATGGACTACGGCGTCGAAATACTGACTATCGAGTTCCTTGGCCAGAGCCATCTGCGCGCCAGTCGCGCGCGCGAGGGACTTCACCTTATCCGGGCTTCTGCCTGTAATCGTCACTTTCGCGCCTGCATCGAGCAGCGCAAACGCAGCTCCCCGCGCCGCCCCGCCGCTACCGACAACCAGCACAGTCGACTTTGCGAGCTTCAGTTTGCTCGACAGCGGGCCCGTGACTCCATAAATATCGGTATTCGTTCCTCGCCACTTACCCGCCTTCTTCCACACCGTGTTCACTGCGCCGATCCGCCGCGCCAACGGATCGATCACATCTACATACCGCATGATCCGTTGCTTATGCGGAATCGTCACACTGAATCCAGCAATCGGGAGTGTGTCACACGTTTGCATAAAATCCCGGAGATACGGAGGCGGCACTAGGAAAGGAAGGTATACCGCATCCAGCCTGCGTGACTGGAAGCCGCGATTATGCACTGCAGGTGAGATCGAGTGTTTCACTGGATCGGCGATCACACCGTAGATCTTCACCGACTTCGACACTTTCTCGATGCGATAGAGATGTCGCAGCGTTCGCGCCGAAACCTGCCCCGATGCCGTCCCTTCGACCGATGACGGCGCAGCGTAGGTGTAATTAAATCCCGCTGAAGGCGCAAGAACCCGAGTCGGAAAGCCCATGTCGCCCATCGCGAGCAGCACCCATTTTGAGCGCGCCACCGGTTTCAAAGCGCTCAGCACGCGAACGATGTCCGAAGGCTTCTTCGCAGTGGTCACCAGCTTGTAGATGTCGGCGTCGAGCTTGGTCATGCGCTTCACCACCGGATCGAGCGCCGGAGTGCTTTCCCAGTTGTGATACGAGACCACGAAGTTCACCCGCCGCAGCGCTTCGAGCGGAAGACCTTTAACCTCGGCGCTTTCGATCTCGAGGTCGACTGCTCGCGCGCCATGATCGACAGCGGCGCTCAGTACATTGAGTTGCGCTTCGATCGATCCCGAAAAGCCACCGTGATTTTCTTTGCGCCGGCAAGTTGCAAGAATTGTTGTGTCCGGAAACTCTTTAGTCAGGCCCTGAATCACGTTAGCGCCTGAGTAGGGATCGTGAAGATGATCCAACCGGAACTCGAGAAAACGCTCACCCTGTTCGATCTCGCGTCGCGCGTGGGCCATCAATTCATCCGCGGTAGGAAGACCTAACGCGATGCACACCTTCGGAAACGAGACTCGGGTCGCCATCTATTGCGGGGGCCTTCAGGATAGCACGCGTGATAGTCGTACAATCGTCGTCATGAGCGTCACATCGAGCCCCGATGTAAACCGTAGACAGATCGTGACAGGTCTGGCCACCGGCTTCGCGTTAGCCGTCCAACCGATCTCGGCTGCAACCATCACTACCGACACAAATGGCCTCACGGCAGGCGAGGTAAAAATCCCGACAACTGACGGTGAAATCCCCGGTTACCGCGCAATGCCCGCCAAGGGTTCAAACTTCCCGACAGTGCTCGTAGTACAGGAAATCTTTGGTGTTCACGAGCATATTAAGGACATCTGCCGCAGACTCGCGAAGGCTGGCTACATGGCCGTAGCGCCCGAGATGTATGCGCGGCAAGGCGATGTTTCTCAGATACAAGACATTCAGCAGGTCATCAAAGAAGTCGTTTCGAAAGTGCCGGACACGCAAGTGATGTCCGATCTCGACTCCGCCGTGGAATGGGCCGGAAAGAACGGTGGCAATACGTCGAAACTCGCGATCACAGGTTTTTGCTGGGGTGGAAGAGTCGTCTGGATGTATGCGGCGCACAGCCCGAAACTAAAGGCAGGCGTCGCTTGGTACGGCCGGCTGATCACGCCTCCGAGCGAGATGGCGCCAACGAATCCCATCGATGTCGCCGGCAAGCTGAAAGCTCCTGTCCTCGGCCTTTACGGAGGAAAGGATCAGGGAATCCCGATGGAGTCTGTGGAGAAGATGAAAGCCGCGTTGAAAGACGCGGACTCGAAGTCGTCATTCACGGTCTATCCTGAAGCGCCCCATGGTTTTCACGCCGACTACCGGGCCAGCTATCGCGAAGTCGATGCCAAGGATGCCTGGTTCCGTATGCTCGTTTGGTTCAAGAAACACGGAGTCCAATAGCGCTCGCTAAGACAGCGACAGCCATAGATCAAGAGCTTCGAAGGTCTCTTTGGCGCCGCTCTGCAGCTCATCGACTTTCTCGCTTTCGGCGCGTGACCTCACGAATGCTCGGAAGTCTGACCAGCGTTCGGGAACGGCCGGTCCATAAGCATTGAAAAAAGAGCCGCCGGAGCTTTCACGGATACCGAATCGCGCGCTGACATGCTTTGCGATAAATTGTGCTCCGAGTGTCGAACCTTCGAAAACGTATAAGCATCCCAAACCTCGATGGAATGTTCGAACGTCAGGCAGATTCGAGCAAACGGGCAGATCTGACGGATCGATTCCGAAGGCCCGTAAATCTGCTTCTAGCAAATGAGCTTTTAAGCGAGTCTCAAGCGCAAGCAAAGGGTCTTTGAGCTCTGCAACAGTACCCAGTTCTCTTTCGAGTGGCGCCCAGAATCCGTGGAATCGAGTTAACAGGCGTATGTATGCCGGCAGATCAAACTCTGGACTAAAGATCTGTAACCTCTGTTCGACCCGTTCATGAATATCCGCAGTGCATCGTTTGAGACGTTGAAGAATGTCTGGCGGCTGATTCGGATCCGTTGTCATAACTACGATTGAGGCAACGTAAAGTAAAACGTTGCGCCGTGTCCTCTCCCCTTGCTTTCCGCCCAAATACGACCGCCGTGATGTTCTACGATGCGCTTACAAAGCGCAAGCCCTATTCCCGTTCCCGGCACATCCCTTCCGTGAAGCCGCTTAAAGACACCAAAGATGAGATCTGTTTCCTCAGGCTTCAGCCCTTGGCCGTTGTCCTGGATGGAGAAAAGCCAACTAGTGTTTTGAAGTATGGCCGACACGTGAATACTCGGCGCTTCAATGGGTCGTCGGTACTTGACGGAGTTGCCAATAAGGTTTTGGAAAAGCTGAACGATTTGGTCCTGATCGACCATCACCGTGGGTAATGGATCGTGAGTAATCACTGCGCCCGAAGTGCGTATGGACTCGGCCAGATTCGCACCGGCCACTCGGACCGCATCCTCGAGGTTCACAGCTTTCCGCTCACGAAGAGAACTCCCGCCGACCTGTCCGTAGGTCAAGAGAGCCGTGATCAGATTCCCCATCCTCGTCGCGCCATTTTCGATGATCTTGATCAGTTCCCTCGCCTCGTCATCCAACTTGGGACCCGCGCGACGATCGAGCAGTTGAGCGTACGCCCGAACTGTGCGAACGGGTTCCTGCAAGTCGTGACTGGCAGCGTAGGCAAAAGCGTCGAGCTCAATGTTGCTACGCTCGAGCTCATGATTGAGACGCGTGATCTCTTCGTTTCTCTGGACCAGAAGCGCTTCGGCGATGGTCTGACGCAGCGCCAGAGCGAAGTCTAGCTCGTGTTCGTGCCATGGCTCCGAGCGGTCTCCGATAGTCTCCTTCCATAGTTCGAAAGAGAGTCGCGGGCTGATTCGCCGCCCGGCCTCAGTTTCCGCGACAGGTTTCGCAGGGTTTCCGGCCCACTCAATCACCTTGACCGCCGCTGGTCGAAACCACAGAATGAAATCACGCTCCGCCAGCGCAATTCGCGCGGATAGCAGCCCACTCGCCGCATTTGAAAACTCCGCGCTGTCCGGATAGACTTCTGAGAGCTTGTCCGTCGAGAAAACGTACCCGACCTGACTGGTAGCCAACCATTGAAGCAGCCGTTCAACATTATGGCGTTCTGGAGTAGCGCCAACCAGCGAGATCTCTCCGTCGATGCAGACCGCCGCTCCTACGGCGTTGACAACACTGGCGAGCCGATCGCCCGGCGCCGTCAACGTAGTTAGAATCTTCGATTGCGCGAGCAGTAGCCCGGATAATTCCCTGCGGAACTCGACAACGCTCGCAGCCTGCCGTTGCGCGTCTTCGATTTCGGCAGCAGCAATGTGAGACGAGAAGACCTGTGCAAGCACTTCGCAACTGATTCGCAGCGCGTGTGGAACAGTCTTGGCCGTGGAATGATGGCACGCGATGAGTCCCCAGAGTCGTTGGTCTTTCACGATTGAAACTGACATGGATGCCGTCACGCCCATATTCTTCAGGTATTCATCATGCACAGGGGACATGGCCCGAAGCACGCAATAGCTCATGTCAAGAGGTTGCCCTGTGACCGGATTGACTTCCGGGATGAGCGGCGAACGTCGCGCATTGACGTCGGCCTTTAATCGGAGAGTGTTCAAGAGGTATAAACGCCGGGCCTGTGCCGGTATATCCGATGCTGGATAGCGCAGGCCGAGATACGGATTCAGGTCCTCGCGGCGATCCTCCGCGATGACCCACCCTGTGTCATCTTTCAGGAATCGATAAACCATCACGCGGTCAAATCCCGTTAAGGCGCGCACGTGGATTGCGACACGCTGGCAGAGCTCGGTAAGCGACAGCCGTCCATTCAGCGATGACATTGCATCCGCAAGGGAACTGTGAAGCGCAACGTGCGCCTGCACGACGGTGGGCTCAAGTTCGATGATGAGGACACCCTGATGTCGGTGGACCGAGGCGTCGAAGGTTTGTTTGAGCCCACGGATACGCATGTCGCTCAGATACTGCCGTTGGCCGTAAGGGTGATCGGTCGAAATGCACAGCCGCAGGGATTCTAAACTCTCATGTTCCAGGAGATCGACGAGCGGTACACCAAGCAGCTCTTCAGCGTTTCTCTCCAGCCAGACGTCCATGTTTGCGCTGGCCTGCACGATCGTTAGTTCCGGTTCGCTGACAACGAGCAACACACCGTTGGGTTCGATTGAGCCCGGTATGTGAATCGGTTCCTGTGCGCAGACGCTCAGGTCAGAGAGAGGTTCGAAACGGGGAGGTGCGGCGCTCATAGAATTCCAATGTTACTGGACGGCAACTTTGTGAACATTCTTCCACTACAGTCGACGTCTTTTTGAGACAATGCTTTCGTACTATCGGCTGGTCGCGTCGCGTTTTTTCTCAAGGCACAGTCGAAAGTGCACCTCCTACACCGCAAAGGACAGACACATGACTCGACGTTCGTTCGCTAGATCGCTGATTGCCGCCCCGGTCCTTTCGACCGCTATAGCGCAGGAAGCAGCAAGAAGAACCAATGGCTTACCCGCTTTGACGATCAAGGACGCAAAGGTGATCACGACGAGCGCGGGAGGGAATTACCGGTGGGTCTTTCTGAAAATCATTACTTCCGAACCCGGCTTGTACGGGATCGGATCGGCGAACAACAACTATCAGACGATGGCGGTCATCGCCGCACTCGAGCAGCATTTGAAGCCGTGGCTAATCGGCAAGAATCCCGACCAGATCGAGGATCTCTGGCAAAGTTCCCATCTGAAAACCTACTGGCGCAACGGTCCGGTCAATAACAACATTCTGAGCGCGATGGACATGGCGCTCTGGGACATCAAGGGCAAACGCGCCGGAATGCCGGTTTACGAGTTGCTGGGCGGCAAAGTCCGCGACGCCGTACCCTGCTACGACCATGTCGGTGGGAACGATGCGGCTTCCGCGAGCGAGGCGGTGCTGAAATCCCAAGCGAACGGCTTCCGCCATATTCGAGTTCAGTTCGGAGGCTACGGTGGCGGTGGCTTCGTCCCGCCGGGCAAAACCGGCCGCGCGGAAGGCGGATACGCTGGATCGGCGTTCGACGAGGAACTATATGTCGAACAGGTGACGAAGATGTTCGAGCAGATCCGTGCCAAGGTTGGGTTCGGTCCGAAACTTTGTCACGACGTTCACTCCCATCTCACCGGTATGAATGCCGCGGAATTCTGCCGCCGCCTCCAACCCCTTCAGATGTTCTTTGTCGAGGATGTGTTATCTCCCGAACAATTGGCCTGGTATCGCGAGCTTCGAAAACTCACTACGACGCCGCAGGCCGTCGGAGAACTCTTCACCCATCCTTTCGAATACGTTCCCCTGATTACTGAGCGGCTGGTGGATTTCGTCCGCTGCCGAGTCTCCGGAATCGGGGGCATCACTCCCGCCAAGAAGGTCGCGACGCTGTGTGAAGTGTTCGGGTCGAAAACGGCATTCCAGGAGGGCGGGGAGAATGATCCGGTCAATCAGATAGCGGCATATCACGTCGACATGAGCAGTCCAGGATTCGGGATTCAGGAGGAGAACAAGTTCCCTCAAGCGGCACGGGACATGATGCCGGGGATTGGAGAAATCCGCGGCGGCTATCTCTATGGCAGTGGCAAACCCGGCCTTGGAATCGATATCGACGAAGCCCTTGCGGCGAAGTTTCCTATGCGACCGCCTTCCAACGGTGGACCCTATCGGCTGGATCGCGGTTTGGATGGCAGTGTAGTAAAACCGTAACGCTCGGTGCCAACGTAGCTACCGATACAATCGTAATTTCCGATTAGTGATAATGTAATCAACAACGTAGACGACGTTAGGTTCCGCTTTCTAACGTTGTGGCTCCACCCGGAGTTGCATATACTCAACACGCTAGCTTGAACGCTTGAGGAAAGGGACGCATTGGCCACCCTAAAAGCAGTTCATGCGCCACGCTTTGGAGGCAACTATGTCGGTTCTTCGAAAAGCTCTGACACCCGTTCTATGTCTGCTCGGGTTCGCGAGCCTTGGATTTGCACAAGCAACCCTCGGAACAATTACAGGATTGGTTTCGGATAGTACCGGCGCCGTGATTCCGGACGCTGAGGTCGTGGCCACGAATACCGCGACGGGTACCAGGGTAGAAACGAAAAGTTCCGGATCCGGAAACTATTCTCTTCCCAATCTCCCCATCGGCTCTTACGCAATCACCGTATCGGTAAACGGATTCAAGAGCTTTACCCGATCCAACATAGGGCTATCCACCGGCGACAACGTGCGCGTCGACGTCGTCCTTGAAATCGGCTCGGCGGCGGAAAGAATCGAAATTACGGCCGAAGCTCCACCTCTTAAAACCGAATCGACCGAAGTGTCGACCACGATGGAACGTAAGCTGGTTAACGATATGCCGCTGGCAATCGCCGGCATCGGCGGCGGCATGCGCAACGCCTTCAGCATCATGATGATGATGCCGCAGGTGAAAAGCGGCAACGGCGAGGGCGCCTGGGACGACCTCCAGATTGGTGGCGGCCAGCAGCACGACTGGAATGTAGCGTCGACGGCTTGTCCGTCGAAATGGGCTGGCGGAATCACGTTGGGTACATGAACCGCCTGACACCCTCAGTCGATTCCGTCGAAGAGTTCCGAATCGACACATCCTCTTTCAAAGCCGAGCATAGCCGCGCAAGCGGTGGCAACATTAGCGTCACGACCAAGTCCGGGACGAATGAACTGCACGGCAGCGCCTTCGATTACTTCCAGGCGGATTGGCTCAACGCGAACACTTGGCTGAACAATAAAGTCGGGCGCGCGCGGCCCAAGTTCCACCGCAACGACTTCGGCGCCACCATCGGCGGCCCGGTTGTGATTCCGAAAGTCTATAACGGCAAAAACAAATCCTATTTCTTCTTCTCCTACGAGGGATATCGATGGCCGCGACAATTCGGGCGCGTCTCAGCAGACGATTCCGCTGCCCGAAATGCTCCAGGGCGACTTCTCGAACTGGAAGCTTCCAAACGGAAATCTCATTCCAATATTCGATCCGACGACGACGCGAAGCAATGGCGCGGGCGGATTCATCCGTGACGCCTTCCCTGGCAACATCATTCCGCAATCGCGCCTGAGCCAGCTTTCGCGGAATATCGCGCAATACTATCCCGCGCCGACAGCGCCCGGACTCGTGCTGAACTACATCGTCGCCTGGTGGTGAGCCGAAGAAGCGCATTGAAAATGCCTACACGACGAAGTTCGACCAGAACTTCGGCTCCACAAACAGAATGGCGTTTACCTGGACCAAGAACGGCCAGAAATTCAACAACGCGTACGATTCCGATCCTACCAATCCGCTCAACTGGAGCGCTCTGCCCTATCCGCTTTCCGGCCGAAAGTATTACAACGGCGATCAGTATTATGGCAACGTTTTCCGCCTTAACGACAGTCACATCTTCAGCCCGACAGTGGTGAACAACCTGACGCTCGGCGCTCACCGCCTTACGCATCCGGAACACGACATTACGGCCGAGCCATTCGGGCAGAACTGGGGCGACCAACTCGGAGGGGCAGTCCGTAACAATCCCGGCTACAACACGAGCTTCCCCTCGGTGAACTTCCGCAACGACAACTATTACACCTGGGACAGCTCCAAGCTCTGGGACGAATATCACACGGTCTATCGGCCTGGATGAGAACCTCACATGGATTAAGCAAAACCATAGTTCAAGTTCGGCTACAGCTACCAGAAGATGTTCCTGAATACCAACAACCGCAACACTGCCTCCGGTAATTTTGGCTTCGACCGGTTGAGCACGTCACGGCCTGGCGAAAACAACGGCAACTCAGGAAGCCCGTTTGCATCGTTCATGCTCGGCGAGGTATTCAGCGGCGGCTTTACCGTCCCGAACACGTCGATGATGCGCTTCCCGTACCACTCCTTCTACATTCAGGACGACTGGAAGCTGACCTCCAAGTCTGACCATGAATATCGGAATTCGGTACGAAATTAACATGGGGCCGCATGAGAAGCACGACCGCTTCTCATACTTCGACCCGAATCTGCCGAATCCGGCTGCTTCCGGTCAGCCTGGAGCTCTGCGTTTCCTCGGAGACGGTCCGGGCCGCGAAGGTCGCCGTCAGCTTTACAACAATTCCGACGGATGGGGTCCACGTCTCGGGTTTGCGTATCAGTTGACGGATAAGACAGTCGTTCGGGCTGGCGGAGGCATCTTCTACGCGAACGAATAAGGCCCCGGGCCTTGGCGGCGCTAACAACGGATTCACCAATGCCCCAAGCTGGACGTCCACCGATCAAGGCGTCAGCTCGGCCTTTCAGTGGGACCGCGGATTCCCTGGGTGGGAAGCGCCGCCGTTCATCAATCCGGGATTCAACGCTGGCTTCAGCTTGCCGTGGTACGGCGCAGAGGAGACTGGCACCTTGCCCAGCACCAGCACTTGGAACTTGGCCATCGCTCGCGTCCTTCCCAGCAACCTGGTGCTTGATGTCACCTACACCGGCAGCAAAGGTACGCACCTGGCGTCGGATCGCGTCAACATCATGCAAATCGATCCAAAATATGCCCCGCTCGGAGCGATGCTGAACAGACAGATCGATGATCCGGAAGTGGTCGCCGCAGGCTTCCGTCCGCCGTTCGCGAACTTCAAGGAGTTGATGGGCGGCAAATGCGACGCTGGGTCAGTCGCTTCGGCCGTTCCCGCAATACCAGGGAATTACGACCGGCGGCATGATGAACCATAGCGGCAACTCGACCTATCAATGCGGTAATCGTGAAGGTCACGAAGCGTTTCTCAGGCGGTCTCAGCATGCTCGCCAGCTTACAGTTGGTCCAAGCTGCTCACCGACGCGGATTCGTCCGAGCCGTGGATTGCAGGTGTCGTCGGGTCTGGAGTCGGCGCCGGATCCGCGCAAAATCACTATAACCGCGGCAACGAGAAATCGTATGGCGTTCTCGATTTGCCGCATATGTTCAAGCTGACCGCCAGTTACGATATGCCGTTCGGGAAAGGTAAGCAGCACTTGACGTCCGGAGTCGCCAGTTACATTCTCGGCAACTGGAACATCAGCACGTTTATGTTCTACCAGAGCGGATATCCGATGGGCATCGTCGACAACGGATACGTCAAACAACCTACGGGCGGGTACGCCGCGTCCGAACATCCTGACGCACGATTGGCGCGCTCCGATCGCTGGTGAGGAGTTCGATCCCTCGGTCGACAACTTCTACAATACGGCTGCCTTCCAGCGAAGAACCGATCCCTTCGCCGATCCATTCGGAAACGCGCCGCGTCTAAACGGCGCCACCCGAGCGTTCTCGACGGTCCGCACGAATATCGCTGTGACCAAGGGAATTCCCTTCCAGGAGCGCGTCAAAGCCGACTTGCGACTGGAAGTCTTCGACCTGTTCAACCAGAAGACCTGGTCGAATCCAACGAATGACATGTCCAACCAGCAACTCTTCGGTACAATCACCAACGCGAGCGGCAACCGCACTGCCCAGCTCGGTTTGAAGATCGTATTCTGATCTGTATCCGGCTCCGGGAGCGGCGTCACAAGGCGCTATGCCCGGAGCCGTTTTGTCTGTTAGCTTAGTAGTTTCGGGGCTTCCGGAGGAACCTTAGCTTGCGCACCCCTGCCGTCTGGATTTGTCTGCTCATGTCGCCGTTGCCTGTCCTGAACGGCCAGACGGATTCCAACAAGGCTGTCTTCGAGCAGTCGATTCTTCCAATTGTCAGCAAGAACTGCGCCGGATGTCATTCCAAAGCGAATCCATCGGGTGGTCTCGTCGCCGCTGGCTTTGACGATCTGCTGACAGGCGGTAAGCACGGCCCGTCGATAGTCCCCGGCGACGCCAAGATCTCGCTCCTAATGCAGTATGTCCGTGGAGAGCAGAGCCCCAAGATGCCGATGGGTGGTTCACTCGACGCTGAGCAGATTACGGCTCTAGCCAAGGCAATCGACTCGATGAAACCGCTTCCGAAGACCGCCACGAAGCGGGATGCGCACCTCGATTGGCTTCTGAAGAAACCCACCGTTCCTCCGATTCCTTCCGTCAAGAATGCGGATTGGATTCGTAATCCCATTGATGCGTTTGTGCTCGCCAAACTCGAAGCGAAGGGCTTAAACCCGGCGCCGCCTGCATCGAAACGCGCCCTGCTGCGACGTGTCTACTTCGACCTCATCGGACTGCCTCCTTCTCCCCAAGAAATAGAGGAGTTCGAGAACAACGCAGCGCCCGATGCGTACGAAAAGGTACTCGACAAATTGCTCGCCGACTCGCGTTATGGCGAGCGATGGGCCCGTCACTGGCTGGATCTGGCGCGCTTTGCTGAATCCGACGGATTTGCGATCGACGGGGAGCGTCCGACAGCCTGGCGCTATCGCGATTACGTAATCCGCTCGCTAAACAAAGACAAACCGTACGATACGTTCGTCAAAGAACAGATCGCGGGCGATGAGCTTCAAGGAGGCGAGCGTTCGGATAAGACCGTTGCGCTCGGCTTCCTCAGGATGGGAACGTGGGAAGCGGATGCTAATTTCAAAACGCAGCTTCGCCAGGACGTCCTCAACGAACTGACTGGTACGGTGGGTCAAGTCTTCCTTGGGTTCACGGTTGGCTGCGCTCGTTGCCACGATCATAAGTACGACCCGATTCCGCAACGTGACTTCTACCGTCTGCAAGCTTTCTTTGCGCCGATGCGCGTCGAAGATCGTCCTGCACCATTTCTTGACGTCGAACACCCGAAGCTGATGAAGGCCGAGATGCGGCGCTTCGAGGATGAGTCGGAGATAACGGCCGAGGCATTAAAGAAGGTCGAAGGCGAGATGAAGGCAAAGTTCGCAGCGGCCAAAAACATAAAGATCGATGACAAGGAAGTAAATCAGTACACCGCGGCGCTCAAGAACGACCGGGACCCTATCTTCACTGCAGACGACCGTAAGCTGTGGCGACAAGTCTCGAACGACGCGCGTCGAATCCAGGAGAGTATCGGCCGGTATCGTCCGGTTGCATACGCCGTCTCCGATGTCGCCCCACCTCATGTCCCCGAGCTTGCATCGACGTATGTGCTTGCGGGAGGAGAACTCACCGGGCGCGGGGAAAAGGTCGAGCCTGGGTTTCTTCAAGCGGTGACCGGAAAATCTGAGAACGCCAAGATTCCATTTGCAGGCGGTAGCTCGGGTCGCAGAACCGCCCTTGCGGAGTGGATCACGTCGCCCGACAATCCCTTAACTGCGCGCGTGATGGCAAACCGATTGTGGCTCCACCATTTCGGCGAAGGAATCATTCGGACGCCGAGCGACTTTGGCATCAATGGCGATCGCCCGTCGCACCCGGAACTTCTCGACTATCTTGCAACGCAGTTCCTCGAACGCAAGTGGAGCATGAAGGCAATGCACAAGCTCATGCTTCTCTCAAACACATATCGTCAATCGACCGCTCATCCGGAGTTCACAAAGAACGCCGAGGCCGATCCCAAGAATGCGCTGCTTTGGCGGATGAATTGGATCCGCCTCGAAGGTGAAACGATTCGTGATTCCGTGTTGGCTGCCAGCGGACAACTGCAACCTTCCGACGGCGGTCCGGGCGTGTTCGTTGATGTTCCGCCCGATGTAGCGCAGGGTTTCGAGTTTTTCAAGTGGTTCCCGTCAGAGGAGAAGAAACAGTCGCGGCGCACGATATACACTTTTCAGCGTCGCTCCGTGATGAACCCAATGATCGAGGTGTTCGACGGCGCCAACATGAGTGAAGTTTGCTCGCGCCGCAGTTCTACCGTGGTTCCAACACAGGCATTTTCGTTGTTGAATTCCGACTTCACACGCAAGGGGGCCGCACGTCTCGCTGAGCGCGCGATCGAACTCGCCGGACCTGACGCGGCCAAAGCCGCTGACACCGCATTCCTGCTCACCCTCAGTAGGCGGCCTTCTGAAGCAGAACGGGAAAAGTTTAAGGCTATGGCGGCAGGGAAGCCGCTAACCGAATCGCTGTCACGTCTGGGCGTCGTCCTGTTTAATCTGAACGAATTTATTTACCTGGAGTAACGATGGATACCAATCTTGCCCGGCGCCGATTTCTCTATCAAAGTCTCACCGGAGTCGGTGGCATTGCGCTCATGCACCTGCTGAGTCGCGATCTTGGCGCTACGCCAATCGCAGGCAGCAGTCCGTTGCTGCCGAAGACTCCACATCACACTCCAAAAGCGAAGTCGTGCATCTTCCTCAGCATGCTCGGCGGTGTGAGCCAGATGGACACGTTCGATCCAAAGCCGGCGCTCGAGAAGTTTGACAACACGGTGATGGACTGGAGCAAGGAAAAGAACACGGATCAGCCGAATCTCTTTGCCAAGCCGAGGCTCATTCTCCGCAGCGCATTCCCGTTTAAGAAGTACGGTCAGAGCGGCCGCGACGTTTCCAGCCTTTTCCCGCACGTCGCAACCTGCGTCGATGATCTCGCCTTCGTTCGTTCCATTCAGACCGAGAACGGCAACCATCCAGCTGCTGTGTTCCTGATGAATACCGGCATCGTCATCCCCGGCAAGCCTTCTGTTGGGGCGTGGGCGACGTATGGCCTCGGCACAGAGAATCAAAACCTGCCGGCGTTCGTCGTGCTCCCCGATTTTCGAGCGCTTCCCTTCAGCGGATCGCAGCAATGGGGTCCTGGGTTCCTACCCGCCAGCTACCAAGGAACCGTCCTTCGTTGGAAGGGCGATCCGATCCTCGATCTGAAGCCTCCTGCCGATGTTACGAAGGACGCGCAGGATGCCGAGATGAACTTGCTGCGCGCGTTCAACTCTGAATATTCCGCCAACCACCCGACCAATCCCGACTTGCAAGGCCGCATCGACGCATACGAGCTTGCCTACCGCATGCAGTCAGAGGTGCCCGGAGCGCTCGACATCGAAGGCGAATCGCAGGACACGTTGGAGATGTACGGGCTCAACGATCCAGTAACGGAGTCGTTCGGCAAACGATGTCTGATGGCGCGCAAGCTGGTTGAGAAGGGTGTTCGTTTCATTCAGCTCTACACGCCCAGTCAGTCATGGGATGGGCATACCGGCATCGTAAAAAATCACACCAAGAATGCCGCCGAGACCGACAAACCCACTGCGGCTCTTATTAAGGATCTCAAGCAACGCGGATTACTCGATTCCACACTACTGGTCTGGATGGGTGAGTTCGGACGGACGCCTGACAATCCGGCCGAGATGCGCGACAACGCCGGTCGCGATCACAACACGCGCGCGATGACGATCTGGATGGCGGGCGGAGGAGTCAAAGCAGGTACGCTTGTCGGCGCCACAGATGATCTCGGTTTCAAAGCAGTCGAAGACATCTATCGAATGCGAGACGTCCATGCAACAGTCCTTCACTTGATGGGCCTCAACGATATGCGGCTGACCTACTACAGCGCGGGTCGCAATCAGCGACTCACCGACACAGGCGGGAACGTCATCAAACAAATTCTGGCTTAGCGACGGTTTGAATCGGCGGCACATTCTCGTTTTCGGATTGACGGTATTGCTGTCGGCCTGCAGCAAGCCAACAGCACCCAAGATTCAGCAAGTCTCAACCGAAGCATACGTGGATGCAAAGCAGTGCCGTGCATGTCACGAGAAGATCTACGATAGTTACCAGCACGTCGGTATGGGACGTTCCTTTTCGCCGGTAAGGGAGGCGGTTCCTAACGCGAAGTTCCTCCACGCCAAATCAGGCCGACGCTACGAAGTCGTTCAGCGGGGCGGTCGTGTCTTCCAGAGACGCTTCGAGATCGTCGACGGCAAAGAGACAAACGCTTTCGAATTAGAAGCGACGCACGCGATCGGCTCAGGCAATCACGCGCGAACATTTCTCCACAGGAATGTTCGCGGCGAGTTTATCGAGTTGCCGCTCACTTGGTACACCAGCGAAAAACAATGGGCGATGAGCCCCGGATTCGATAACGCGCGCCCGCCCGACTTCACCCGTATTGTCGATGATCGCTGCTTGTTCTGCCACAACGGGTATCCACCCGCCGATCAAACGCTCGCGGCGGGAATCGATTGCCAGCGCTGTCACGGTCCCGGCGGAAAACACATCGAGTCGAAAGGCAAGCCGGGGACAATGGTCAATCCCTCTAAGCTCGACCCCGAGCGCAGTCTCGATGTTTGCATGCAGTGTCACCTCGAGACCACCAGCGCCGAATTGCCGGCGATGGTCCGGCGCTTCGGCAGGACAGTAAACTCGTTTCGCCCAGGTGAGCGGCTCACAGATTACGTCATCCAGTTCGATGATGATCGACCGGAGAAGTTTGAGGTCGTGAATCAGGCGTATCGAATGCGTCAATCGGCCTGCTTCCTCAAGAGTAATGGGAAATTGACATGCACAACATGCCACGATCCTCATGATGTTCTACGCGGCGAAGCAGCGATAGTAAAGCATCGCGAGCAATGCCGGACGTGCCATGCAACCGTTCAGGCCGCGCGTCACCCCGATCTGCACACATCCAATTGCGTATCGTGTCACATGCCACGCCGACGAACCGAGGACGCCGTGCATGTCGTGTTGACAGACCACAAAATACAACGCCGTCCACCCGCAGGCGATCTCCTTCGCTCACTCCAGGAAGTTCAGCGGTCTGGAAAACCGGCGCTGTACTATCCGCAGACGCTGCCGCCAAACGAAGCAGATCTCTACATGGGGATCGCCCTTATCTCGACAGCGAGCGATAGAAGCCATGGCATCAAGCTAATAGAGCGTCAATCTCCTCACGATCCCGC
The DNA here is from genome assembly GCA_963844855.1 of Bryobacteraceae bacterium. GTDB lineage: Bacteria > Acidobacteriota > Terriglobia > Bryobacterales > Bryobacteraceae > DASQDN01. The sequence continues at coordinate 337,327 of CAWJQP010000083.1, read as the reverse complement.
GGCGCGAGCCAGCGCAGTCCTAGGGGAAGGCTACTTCGCAGAGGGAAAATACGCCGGGGCCATAGCGGCCTTCGAACGCGCGCTCGCCAAAGATCCTGGCTTACCGAGAGCCCGATACAACCTGGCCCAAGCGCTCGCGGCCGCCGGCCGCACCGATGAGGCCCGAACTGCGTTCGAACAAGCAGGCGACATTCCAGAGGCCAAGTACGCGTTGGGCAATTTTCTGCGACGAACCGGGGACCTGACGGGTGCGGCGCAGCAATACCGAGCGGCGGTGGCCTTGCGGCCGACACTCACCGATGCGCACATTAATCTCGGCAGCCTTTATGCCGATCAGGGCAAGTCTGACGAAGCGCGCGCCTCTCTCGAAGAAGCGCTGCGTATCGATCCCTCGGCAGACGAAGCATACAATAATCTCGGTCGCGTGCTCGCGGCACAAGGGTCGATACCAACTGCGCTTAATCATCTACGTCGAGCCCTTACCATCAACCCCGCCAATGTGACCGCCCGCTACAATCTGGCGCGCGTCTATCAGGCGACAGACGCGATGCCGGCAGCAATCTCTGAATATCGCCGCGTGATCTCGTTACAGCCCGCGTTAGTAGAAGCGCACGTCGGACTAGGACAAGCCCTCGGCGATATGAACCAACTCGACGGAGCCATCAAAGAGTTCCGTGAAGCGCTTCGCCTGCAACCTGGACATCTGGAAGCGCAGCGAAGTCTCGATCTGGCGCTGTCGATTAAGCGAGGAGCACACTGACAATGCGATGGCTCGCGCTGCTCGCCTTTAGTGTGAAAGCGGCCGAGATCGGCTACATAGATCCGACCGCCTGCCGCCCATGCCACACCGCTATCTTCGATAGCTATCAACAATCGGGAATGGGCCGGTCGTTCAGCAAGGCATCGACTGTCCCGGCGCTCAACGAGTTTCGACATGAAGCATCGCAGCGAACTTACTCAATCCAGAAGCGCGGAGCAGAGAGCTTTCTACGACGCGAGCCCTTTACCACCGAGAAGCGAATCGACTATGTCGTCGGTTCAGGCAATCACTCCAAGACATTCGTGCATCGCGATGAATCTGGCCGTCTCCTGGAACTCCCCTTGAGTTGGTACGCCGAAGGCCGGGCATGGAGCATGAGCCCAGGTTATGATCGTCCGGACCACTCCGATTTTCGCCGAGAACTAACGGACTCTTGTCTCTTCTGCCACAACGGCTATCCTTCCAATGCGAACGGCGGCCTTGCCCAAGGGATCGATTGTCAGCGTTGTCATGGCCCGGGCGAAGCGCACGCAAAACAAACAGGCACGATCGTCAACCCGGCCAAACTGAGTTCCGAGCGCCAGCTTGAAGTCTGCTTGCAATGTCACCTCGAATCCGCGAGCCGTACTTTGCCCGATTCGGTCCGTCGACCCGGCCGTACCGCATTCTCCTATCGACCCGGCGAGCCGCTCGGTGACTACATCACCTACTACGAGTTCCACAAATCGACAGCAGAGGATCGAATCACGGTTAACGGCGCTGGCTACGGAATGATGAAGTCGGCTTGCTTCCTGCAAAGCAAAGGCAAGTTGCAATGCGTAACCTGTCACGATCCGCATCGATCTCTTGCGCAGGCCTCGCACTTCACAGCAGTCTGCCGCTCCTGCCACGCCCAGGCGCATGAAACTTCAACCAGCAATTGCTCCGGTTGCCATATGCAGAAGCGCCGCACGGAAGACGCCGTCCACGTAGTGATGACGGATCATCGAATCCGACGGCGTCCTCTTTCGGGCGACTTACTCGCGAAAATCCCCGAGCGTCACGACAGTACGTCTGGACCAATCAAGCTACTCTATCCGCCCCAATTGCCAGATACACCGGAAACGCGCCTCGCCCACGCCATGGCTCAGAGAGACGCTCGGTCCCTGGAGACCGCCATCGCCGAAGCGAAACCAAAACAAAGTGAGCCTTACTTTGCTCTCGGTGAGTCGCTCAAGCGCGAGGGCCGGATTGTCGATGCGATACGAGCTTACCGCGACGCTATAGATCGAGCGCCCGACGATCCATCTGCCTATGTTCCGATGGCAGAACTCATGGTCGGCAACGGCGAGGCGCGAAACGCAGTTGCTTTACTTGAGCCGGCGCACAAACGGATGCCTCGTGACGTGAAACTACTCAACTCACTAGCCATAGCTTACGTGCAGGAGAATCGCGTCGATGAAGCTTTTCAGCTTCTTTCGACCGCAGTGAAAATCCATCCCGACGACCCCGTTTCGTGGCTGAACTTCGGTGTGAGTCAGGAAGCGAAAGGCAATCCCCAAGCCGCCATCGCCGCTTATCGAAGAAGCATCGCGCTACAACCCGACCTCGTGAGAGCACGCCAATTCTTACAACGGCTAACTCAACGACCAATACGATGACACGCGATCACTTCGAAGGTGTTCGGAGTGCCGGCCATCGTCGACACACGTAGCAGCATCTCGAAATGCTGCGGCCCGCGAGACGCGTCGATGTCATAGGCCTTCAAAGCCCGCGCCAACAGTTCTACGTTCGTAGCTAGATTGCCAGCTGCTTCAGTCGCCTCCGCGCTGGTTCCCGCCAACAACATGACATTTCCTTGTTGACCCGGATTACTCGCGAAAGCCAGGACCGCATATGCCTGACCGGTGCCTCCGCCTTGCGCTGTAGGAAGGTAGCGGCTCTGTTCTCCACGCAAAGGACGACGATTGACGACGATCTCCTGATTCGTAGCCACATCATAGTCAAACTGAAAATCGAGCTTGTCCGAGAACAAAGCCAACCATGGGTTCGATCGCGGACTACCGAGAAGGATGAAGTTGTCGTCAGTCTTGAAGTCGAGCAATTGCAGTCCGCGGGCCGTATGAGTCTTGACTCCATGACCCGCAGTCGCGGCAAGCGACGAGATATTCAGGGCAATCGTCGAATCCACGAAAGCGACCTTCGTCCCGCGAAGCGCAGCGAGCATCTTCTGCGTTTCCGGTGTTAATTTCGACCCAGCTGGCCAGTAGCGACGGTTCGCATAATCGGACAAGGTCATTCGGAATCCCAGCAGGTGCTGGACAAGCGAAATATCGGGATCACAAAAGACAATTCGCGTATTGTGTCCGGCCTGCAGCAACGTTGCCCACGGCTGATACTTGGCGGGAGAGTACTGTGGGCCGCCGAATCGATTTCCCCAAATCATGGCGGCTCCCGCAACCGACAAGATCACTCCCGCAAAGATGAACGCGCGCCGGCTTGGCGATCGGCGAGATTCTACGGGTGGTTCAGGCGACGGCGGTTCCGTCGGCGGAGGCGCGAGTTCGATTGGAGCCGCCGGCCGTTCGACTGTTCGAAACTCCGGGATGTACGATCCCGAAGGCAGTTCGATCCGAACCGGATCATCGCTGACCGTTTCAGCATAGAACTGATGCAAACGTCGGCGAAGATCGCTTGCAGTGACGCGGACGATGGCGTCTTCGCTCGTATCGTACGAGGCCGGACGCCCAAATAGCTCGACACCCAGGACGCGCTCTTTGAGTGCTTCCACTTCTCCGTGCAGCGCCTTATCGACGATGTATTGGAGGAACGCTTGACCACGCCGGCTTCCCTTGAAGGCCGGACTTTCAATGATCGATTGAAGGTGGCCGCGAACGGCGGCAGCGTTCGGCGGTAGTGTTGCCGTCCTGGTGGGTGTCTCGACTTGTGTGACTTGTGTAGTTCTCCCTGGCATTCGAGACTGCTTAGCCGGACTATAGCACAAGCAGTTCTATGGGGCGCCTTCGCGTTCGAGAAGCGCGCTCTTACGAGCAACACCCCAGCGATACCCCGACAATGCGCCGTTGCTTCGAACGACCCGGTGGCAAGGGATGGCGACCGCAAGAGCATTCGCAGCACACGCCTGGGCCACCGCGCGAACAGACTTTGGAGCCCCGATCTGTGCCGCAATGTCGGCGTACGAAGCCCGCGACCCAGCCGGAATCTTCCGCAATGCCTGCCAGACACGCTGCTGGAACGCAGTGCCGCGGACATCGAGAGGAAGATCTAATCCTGTTCGCGGCGCTTCGACAAAACCCACGACCTTCGCGACGAGTTGCTCGAACTCAGCATCGCCGCCGATCAGGTTCGCGCCCGGAAACCTATCCTGTAAATCGCGAGTCAACGCCTCCGGATCGTCTCCCATGAGAATGGCGCAGATTCCACGCTCACTGGTCGCGACAAGGATCGAACCAAGAGAGCACTCACCCACGGCGAAACGGATATCCGTGCGCGAACCGCCGGATCGATAGTCGGACGGAGTCATGCCGAGCATCTCATTCGACTGCGCATAAAACCGTCCATTTGAGTTGTATCCGGCATCATAAATGGCTTCTGTTATCGTGCCGCTCTGTCGGAGCTTGCTTCGTACTCGATCCGAGCGATGTGCTGCGGCATATTGTTTCGGCGTGACGCCGGTAGCGGCCTTGAACAAACGATGGAAATGAAACACGCTGAGTCCCGCGTGCTCGGCCAATCGTTCAAGGCTTGGAACTTCTTCCGAGTTCGCCAATAGCCGGCAAGCCTCGGCAACGATGGCCGCATGTTGCTCTGTCAAAGATAGCTCGTCAGGCTTGCAGCGTTTACACGGCCGGAATCCCGCCTTCTCAGCTTCCTCGCAAGTTTTATAAAACCGAACGTTCTCCGGTCGCGCCAGCCGTGCGGCGCACGTTGGCCTGCAGTACACACCGGTGGTCGCGACGGAATAATAGAATTTGCCCTCCGCTTCCGGACTTCGGCTGACGACGGAGGTCCATCTCGGATCTAGCTCGGTTGCTGCCGCGCGTTTTGCAGTTTCAATTGCTTTGTTCATATCGTTCCTTTCGATACGAACTTACCAACGATTTCTCGCCCTGGAACTCTGGTTCTTGCTTCCTAATTCCAGTTCAAAGCCAGGTTAACGAAGGTCCGGACGGGAACGCCCGAGGGGCCCTTTGCCATATACGGCTTCGCTTCGTCCAACCACGCCACCCCCGCAATATCGAGGTGCACCCATGGCTTATCCTCAACGAAATCCTGGAGAAATTTCGCGGCTGTAATTGCTCCACCCCAACGCCCACCGATATTCGGCAGATCGGCGAATGCGCTCTTCAGATATTCCTTATATTCGTCATCGAGAGGCATGTGCCACATGCTTTCGCCTCCCGACTTGCCTGCCGCCATGACGCGTCCAAGAAATTCATCGTTATTTGTGAATGCGCCCACGTGCACATGACCGAGAGCCACAACAATAGCCCCCGTCAGCGTCGCAGCGTCCACCAGATGCGTGCAACCCTGTCGTATCGCGTATGTGATTGCGTCGATCAGGATCAAGCGTCCTTCCGCATCGGTGTTCAGCACTTCAACGGTCTTACCCGCCAACGAAGTCACAATATCGCCGGGTCGTTGAGCTCGTCCGCTGACCATATTCTCCACCGTCGGCACAAATGCCGTAATGCGAACGTTCGGCTTCAGTTGGGCAATCGCGCGCATCGCTCCCAGAACCGCAGCGGCTCCGCCCATGTCGTACTTCATCTTTTCCATGCCTTCCGCAGGCTTGATGGAGACTCCGCCCGTGTCGAATGTGACGCCTTTTCCAATCAGAGCTAAGTGGTCTGTGCTCGTCGATTCGGCAGGCACGTAGCGCAAAGTGATGAACGCCGGCGGATTGTCGCTTCCCTGCGAAACACCTAGCAGAGCGCCCATCCCAAGCTGCCGCAACTGCGCCTCATCCATCACTTCGCAGTCCAGTCCGAATTCAGCCGCCATGGTCTTGGCTCTCTCCGCCAGCACGAGCGGCGTCAGGTGATTCGCAGGCTCGTTCTCGAGCTCGCGCGCAAAATTCTGTGCTTCGCCAACAATTCGTCCGCGCTCTGCGGCCGATGACAGCACGCTACCACCACTGGCTCCGCACACTGTGAACGATTCAAGCCTCTTCTCAGCTTTCTTCGGATCAGTTTTCAACTGATCAGGCTCGAAGTCTCCCAGAATCGCCCCTTCAACTGCCGTTTGCGCGAATTCCGGCTGCTCGATCCACAAACTGATGCGTTTCAGAGCCTTACACTTCAGCGAGCGAACTGCTGTGGCGACAGCTTTGCGCATTTCAACCGCGTTGAAGCGATCGCGCTTGCCCGCACCCGCAATCGCGAGGCGCTTTGTCTTCAATCCTGCCGGACGATGGAGAATCGATAGCTCGCAGGGCTTTCCGGTGAACTCGCCAGACGCGAAGAGTTCGGTTGCCCATCCGCCCACTGCCTGGTCGACCGTCGCAGATATTTCGCCCTCAAATGCCAGGACTAAAACGACGTCACCTTCAACACCCGCTAGCGGGCCTTCTTGTACTTTAATCTCGATCATAAATTAGTAATCTCGACGGCGATTCAGTTCCTTCCGCGCCTCTTCGTTTGCCTCACGTTCGCGCTCGGCGTCTCGCTTGTCGTGCAGCTTTTTGCCCCGTGCAACCGCAATCTCCACCTTGATCCGACCGCTCTTCATGTATAGCTTCGTAGGAACTAACGATAAGCCCTTCTCTTTTACCTTGGCCCGGAGCTTGTCAATCTCCTGCCTATGCAGCAACAGTTTGCGTTTTCGCATTGGTTCGTGATTCTCACGGTTTCCATGCGAATACTGGCTGATATGCGCGTTGAGTAGCCAAGCCTCGTTATCTTGAATATCGGCATAGCTTTCCTTTAGCTGTACCTTCCCTGACTTGGCTGCCTTCACCTCGGTGCCGGCCAATACGATCCCAGCCTCGTATTTCTCGATCAGGTGGTAATTGTGGCCGGCCTGTCGATTGTCGCTTAGAACGCGATTTCCGGAATCTTTCTGTTGCAAGTTTTGGCTCAACGAAGGGACGCGCCGGTGCGTCAGTCATGTATAGGCCGTGTTATATCGGTAACGCCGACGTGCGTACCAACGACCGTATGTTCAATTTTAGCATAAGGCTTTTAGCCGCTTAACATGTTTGTTTTGAGAGTTTTAGCCGCAATTATACTAGTCACGTTGACTGCCACCACTGCGGTCGCCAAGACCCGCAAAGGCGACGATTTCCTGAAAAAAGGGCGGGAGGCGGAAGTCCGCAAACAGTGGGAGACCGCCCTCGACTTCTACGAGAAAGCGATGCTCGAGGATCCTGCCGACGCCGCCTACCAGCTTGCGGCGAAGCGCGTCAGATTCCAGGCAGCTATGGCGCGCGTCGATGCCGGACAGAAATTGCGGAAGGCCGGACAGCTGGAAGAGGCATTCATCGAGTTCCAGAAAGCCTATGCAATTGATCCTGCCAACGGAATCGCCGAGCAGGAATTGAAGCGCACGAAAGAGATGATCGAGCGCGAGAAAAACCCCGGCGGTCAGGCGGCGACTCCCGAGGAGCGAGGGCTCACGCCAGCCGAGAAAGCGCAAAAGAACATCGAAGAGAAGGTCTCGCGGATCATGGCGGCCCCCGAACTCAAGCCAATCAATCCGCAACTCACCAGCTTGAAGATGAACAACCAGCCAGTCCGCGTGCTCTACGAGACAGTCGGCAAATTAGCCGGAATCAACGTCGTTTTCGATCCCGAGTACCAACCGCCACCGGGCAAATCCAACTTCACCATCGATCTTTCCAATGCCACCTTGGAAGAAGCTCTCGACTACATTGGCATTCAGACCAAATCTTATTGGAAACCGCTTTCTTCGAACACAATCTTTGTTACGAACGACAACGTCACCAAACGCAGGGACTATGAAGACTATGTCGTCAAAGTGTTCTATGTCAAGAATGTAAACTCCATCCAGGAACTACAGGAAATCTCGACGACAATCCGTTCTGTGACGGAAATCCGCAGGGCCTTCGCCTACAACGCTCAGTACGCAATCCTCGTGCGCGGTACTGCCGATCAGGTCGCTCTTGCCGAAAAGCTGATTCTCGACCTCGACAAGCCGAAATCGGAAGTCGTGATCGACGTCGTCGTGATGGAAGCGAATCGGCGGCGCGTCCGCGATCTATACGCCACAATCACTACAGGTGGCGTTCCCGGAATCAATGTTCCGATCGTCTATGGCCCGACTATTCCTCCCTCCGGGACCAACGGAGGCACTGGCGGCGACGGCAATGGTGACGGCGATGGTGACGGCACAGGCACGATTGGCGCGATTGCGCTGAACAAAATCAAGAGCATAGGCATCGGCGACTTCACGACGGTTGTTCCCGGCCTTTTAATCAAGGCTCTCTTGACGGATGACCAGACGCGCGTCATTCAACAGCCGCAAGTCCGAGCCGTCGAGATGCAGAAGGCGTCGCTGAAGATCGGCGATCGTATTCCGTACGCGTCGGGAAGCTTTCAACCTGGTGTGGGCGGCGGCGTTGGATTGAATCCACTCGTCAGCACGCAGTTCAACTTTGCGGATGTCGGCGTCAACGTCGATATCACTCCGAAGGTGCATGGTCGTGACGAGATATCGCTGCATATCGAACTGGAAATCTCAAACGTGAGCTCTCGCGTGGAGATCGGCGGTGTTTCGCAACCCGTCATCAGTCAGAAGAAGATCGTTCACGATATTCGGATCAGAGAAGGAGAGGTCAACCTCCTGGGCGGCCTATTGCAAACGCAGGATAGCAAGAGCATCGCTGGCTTGCCGTGGCTCGCAGAACTCCCGGTGCTCGGCCGATTTTTTGGGAGTCATCATGAGGAGAACAGCCGTGGAGAATTGCTGATCGCCTTGATTCCCCACGTAGTGCGTTCTTCTGAGTTGACCGACGTCAATCTCCGTGCTGTCAACGCCGGAAGCGATCAGAACGTCAAGCTGAACTACACGCCTCGACCCATCCCTATCATCCCGCCTGTGCCGGTAGCCCCCGCACCTGCAACTCCTGCTCCCGCTGCGACCGCGGAGCCCGCTAAGCCGGCAGCGCCTCGATTGATCTTCAACACAGCCTCCGCCACTGCGCAGCTCAACGCCCCCGTATCGGTGCAACTCTTGCTTGAGAACGTTACCGATCTCTACTCCGCGCCGGTAAAATTGAAGTTCGATCCCAAGGTTCTCAGGCTTACCGGCATCCGTCCAGGACCGCTCATGAATGCGGATGGAAAGGATGTGAACTTCACCGAGAACACCATGAATGACACTGGTGAGGCGACCGTCACCCTCAACCGTCTACCAGGGAGCGGCGGCGTAGCCGGTAGCGGCGCAATCCTCAATCTCACGTTTGAGGCCATCGGACGCGGAACGTCCACAGTCACCGTTTCTGAGGCCGAGATCAAGAACATACAGCAGCAACCGATCTCGGTAACACCACCGTCGACCGCGATCGTCGTCCAGTAAAGTTTATGCGTAGGCGTCGTAAATACCAGAGCGGGCTCACCCTTATCGAGTTAATTGTCGCCTTCACGATCATGGCGCTACTCACCACGATGGCAGTGCCTCTGGCCAGGTATAAGGTTCGTCGCGAGAAGGAGAAAGAACTGCGGTACGCCCTCCGCGAAATCCGCACCGCCATCGATAAGTACAAAGATGCTGCGGACATGAATAAACTCGGCGTACCCCCGAAGGTGGAAAGCGACAACTATCCCGAATCGCTGGAAATACTGGTCGAAGGCGTCAAAGGGGCCGGCGAAGTCGACAAGAAGATTCGTTTTCTGCGCCGTGTCCCGCGCGACCCCTTCACGAAATCGACAGAGTGGGGCTTGCGCAGCACCAAAGACGATCCGACGTCCACCTCATTCGGTGGACAGAACGTCTTCGACGTATATACGAAGACAACGGAGAAGGCAAAAGATGGAACGGCGTACTCAGACTGGTAGATCCGGATTCACGATGATCGAGCTGATGATCGTGATGACGGTCGTCACGATCCTGGTTTCGGTCGCTGTGCCTTTCTATCAGAAATCAATTCTTCGATCGAAAGAGTCGGTGTTGCGGAACAACTTGTTCACGCTCCGAACCGTGATCGACGAGTTCACGATGGATAAAGGCAAAGCTCCCCAAAGTTTGCAGGATCTCGTTTCGGAAGGTTATCTTCGCGGTGTCCCTGTCGATCCGATTACGGGAAGCGATCAGGACTGGAAAGTCGTCATGGAAGACGCCATGACCAGCGTCAGCCAAAGTGAGCCCGGAATCTTCGATGTGCGGAGCGGATCGGACAAAACAAGTCTCGAAGGCACTCCCTACTCTGAGTGGTGACGGGTCAATACGACGTCATCGTGATCGGGGCCGGAGCCGCCGGACTCATGTGCGCCTCCGAAGCATTGAAGCGGGGTCGCCGTGTCGCAGTTCTCGAACATAACGCTGAAGTCGGTCGAAAGATCCTGATATCCGGTGGCGGCCGTTGCAATTTCACCAATCGTGATGTAACGCCTGCCAATTTCATCTGCTCGAACCCGCATTTTCACAAATCGGCCCTGGCGCGATATACCCCTGGCGACTTCATCAAGCTCGTTGAGCAGTATCGAATTCCCTACCATCACAAGACGCTGGGTCAGCTCTTCTGCGATGGCTCGGCGCGAGAAATTGTCGCGATGCTACTCGACCAATGCGCGAACGCTGACATCCTCACCGGCGTGCGCGTCACGCAAGCCCGGCTCGCCGACAAATTCCTCGTTGAAACCGCGCGTGGCGCCTTTGAAGCGCCCTCTCTCGTCGTAGCTTGCGGTGGCCTGTCGATCCCGAAGATCGGCGCCACATCGCTTGGCTATGAAATCGCCCGTCAATTTGACATAAAATTAGCGCCCACACGCCCGGCTTTAGTCCCACTCACCTGGAGCCCAACCGACTCCAACTTCTGGTCCGATCTTGCCGGCCTGGCCACGAACTCTGTCGCATCCTTTGATGGCCAGAGTTTCGAAGAAAAGATGCTGTTCACCCATCGCGGTCTCAGCGGTCCGGCAATCCTTCAGATTTCCTCCTACTGGCAGCCGGGCCGATCGATTCAGTTGAACCTCCTGCCCGGCGTTCCGATCGAGACGGTGCTGGAGTCGCGCGGAAACCGAGCCCTCAAAAATGCGCTCGCCGATTATCTGCCGAAGCGCCTTGCCGAACGATGGCTCGATCACTTTCCGCTCGAAGACCTACAAGACTGGCGGTGGGACCCTGCCGGTACTGAAGGCTATGCAAAGGCTGAAGTGACGGCTGGCGGTGTGCATCCTGACGAACTCTCTTCGAAGACCATGGAAGCGCGCAAAATTCCGGGCCTATATTTCATCGGCGAAGTCGTCGACGTTACAGGTCACCTGGGCGGCTACAATTTCCAATGGGCTTGGTCATCGGGATGGGCTGCGGGACAAGTTGTCTAATGGTGTTTTATGAACCGCGACGAAGCTCTCTCCATCCTGCACGAATACACGAAATCGGAAAGTCTCCGCAAACACGCGTTGGCGGTAGAAGCGTGCGTCTTAGCGTATGCGCGCAAGCTCGGCGAAGATGAAGCCAAGTGGTCTGCAACGGCCCTGCTGCACGACTTCGACTACGAAATTCATCCGGACCTCAGCGAGCATCCCATGAAAGGCGAGCCCATCCTCGCCGAGCGGGGAGTGAATGAAGAGATTCGTCGCGCCATCCTCTCGCACGCCAACTACAGTGGTGTTCCTCGCGATGGATTACTGGAGAAAACGCTCTTTGCCTGCGATGAACTGGCCGGTTTCCTGACTGCTGTCTCTTACGTGAAGCCAACGAAAAGCATCGCCGACGTTGACGTAAAGTCGGTCCGAAAGAAACTCAAAGACAAAGCCTTCGCCCGCTCGGTCAGCCGCGACGACATCGAAAACGGAGCCCGCGAACTCGGAATCGACCTCGACGAGCACATCGAATTCTGCATCAAAGCGATGCAGGAGCGAGCCTCAGAACTCGGCCTCGCAGGAACAACACCCGCATCCAGTTAGAATAGTCACGGAAGACAATCTGGGCCGGTGTCTGGGACGGTCTTCAAAACCGATCAGCGGTTCTTAGAGTCGCTGGTGCGTTCGACTCGCACTGTCTTCCGCCATCGCCTGGTGAAACTTATCTGGCTCATCCTCGCCGCCGCACTTCTTCTCGTCGGAGTACTCCTCTACCGCTCCTCGAGCAGCGACTTGAACGTCACCCCCGACGCCAAAGAAGCAATCGACAAGGCCAAACAGCGCTAGGCGCCCTGAAATATCGCAATGATCACCATTGCGAGCGATGCCCCCAAAATCACCAAACCGGTGTAAACGCGACGGCCAAACATCAGTACCCCGCAACTCACCAGCGCAATCAACATCGTCGCGACCCCGGTAACACTTGTCGTCATCAACGGCCGAAGCGCTGACAGCATCAAGCCAACGCTCGCAAGCACTACTCCATTCAATGCCTCGCGAACCATCGGCCGGTCAGCCTTTGCCCCGACGTAGCGCAGGATCGGAATCACCACAAACGCCGGCGTCGCCAGCGCGAGCCAAGCCGCAATCGCTCCCGGAATCCCTGCGACGTAATATCCAATACTGACAACGAACATCCCAAGCGGCCCCGGACTCACACGCCCCGCGACCATCGCCGTGTTGATCTGAGCGTCCGTGAGAACGTGATGATTCACCACGAGTTCATCGCGGAGGACAGGCAGCGAAGACAGTCCGCTAAAAGCCGTAATCGTCGCCTTCAGCATTACGAAATAGAGGACGAACAAATTCACGGAGCCTCCCTCCAGACGGCGCCCGCGAAAGCAGCCAGTACCAGGATGCGCAAAGGCGATACATCGAACGCTTGTAGCGCCACAGATCCCACGACCAGAAACGCCGTCCGTAAGCGCGTCCCCGGAATCATGTGTGGCTCGATCAAGTGCCAGCAACTCGCAGCCACGATGCCGATGGCAGCCGCCGCGGCCCCTTCAATCGCGATCCCCGCCCACCGATACCCCTGACAAAATTCCAGCAGGATCGTCAAAGCCACCGTCACTACGGAACAAGGAAGAGACGAAGCGATCAGCGCGGCGACGGATCCGCTAACTCCGCCCACCTGCCATCCGATGGCCGCGCAGAAGGCAAGCAGATTCGTTCCTGGTGTGACTCTCGACAGCGCGAACGCCAGCCGGAACTGCTCCCGCGTCAACCAGCCTCGGCGATCGATCGTCTCGTATTCGACCGATGCCACAGTTGGTCCGCCCCCGCCAAACGTCAGCCCGCCATGCCGAGCCATCGTAACGAAGAGTTCGCCTAACCTGCTCCAATCAAGCATTCTTTGAATTCGGTCTTTCGTGATCTACCATAGCGGTTTGCGGATTGGTCTGCACACATCCAAAGCAGGATCGCTCGAACGAGCTGCCCTCAAAGCGCGCGACGTCGGCGCAAACTGCTTTCAGATATTCTCGTCCAGTCCTCGCTCATGGCGCGCAGGGAAGCCTGACCCCGCCGACATCAAGCTGCTCAAGACAGCGCGCGAGAAGTACGATCTCAATCCCCTTGTCATCCACGACAGCTATCTCATCAATCTCGCCTCCCGTGAGTCGGCGATCCGGACCTCTTCGATTGCCGCTTTCCGTGGTGAGATCGAACGAGCCATCGCTATAGGCGCGGATTACCTGGTAATGCATCCCGGTAATCATAAAGGGCAAGGCATCGAAGAGGGTCTGTGTGGAGTCATCGAAGGACTCGAGGAAGCCGCCAGCGGCCTTAAGAGCAAAACATTGCAGATTCTGCTCGAAAACACTGTCGGATCGGGCGCCCAACTCGGGAGTCGCTTCGAGGAACTCCGCGCCATGCGGGAACTGGCCCAACAGCGCATCGACCTCGCGATTGGCTTCTGTCTCGATACGTGCCACTGCTTCGCCTCCGGCCGTTACAACGTCTCTACCGCCGATGGCTTGAAGAAAACAGTGCGTGAGATCGACACGATCCTCGGGCTTGAATATTTGAAAGTGATCCACGCCAACGATTCCAAGGGAGCGCTCGCCTCGCATCTCGACCGCCACGCCAATATCGGAGAAGGGCAAATTGGCCTCGAGGGTTTTCGTCGAATTCTCAATCACCCCAAGCTCAAGACCAAGGCATTCATCCTCGAGACCCCCGTCGACAATCCCGGAGACGACAAAAAGAACGTCGATACCCTCAAAATGCTCTGTGGCAAGGTATCCTGAAAATATACGCAATGTTCTTTCGCGTCTATCTTTTTTGCGCCCTCCTTTTGTGTGCGCCGCTATGGTCGCAACAAGCTCAAATGTCCTTCCCGGAAGTCCAGGGAGTTCTTAAAAAGCATTGTTTTGCGTGCCACCAGAGCAAGAGCCCGACGGGTGGATTTGACGTCACCAAGCTAAGCACGGAGGAGTCGTTGAACGCTCAGCCGCGACTCTGGGCTCGCCTTGGAAACCGGATCCGCAATGGCGACATGCCCCCGAAGAGCGCTCCTGCGCCGGCCACCGAGACGCGCGATCGTTTGCTGACTTGGTTAGACCACACGCTCCAAACTGTGGCCTGCTCCGACGGGATATCTCCTGGGCATGCTCCGATTCGCCGCCTCAATCGCGATGAATACTCGGCGACGATTCGTGATCTTCTAAATATCCACGTCAACGCCGCCCATGCGCTCCCTGCCGATGGGGCCGGAGGGGAAGGCTTCGACAACGCCGCGGAAACGTTGTTCTTGTCCCCTGTGCACGCCGAGAAGTACCTCGAAGCCGCAAAGCAAGCGCTCGACTACGCCTTCACCGACACGAAAGCCCGAGCTGTTTTTCTGAACGCGGAACCCAGTAAAACAGTCACAGCGGAAGAGGCGGCGCAAAAAGTGCTTGCCAAGTTCCTGCCGCGCGCATTCCGACGACCCATTCTCCCCACCGATTCCGATCGCTATATGGCCCTTTTCCGCGACGCGCAGAAACGCGGCGAATCTTATGAGCGGTCGATTCGATATGCCTTGCAAGCAGTACTGTTGTCGCCGCATTTTCTGTTCCGGTACGAAACGCCGAATCCCGAAGCGGCGCCGAAGCTGCTCTACGATCACGCGCTCGCCTCGCGCCTGTCGTATTTTCTGTGGGGCAGCATGCCCGACGAAACGCTATTTAACCTCGCCGCCGAGGGCAAGCTCCAGGAACCCGTCGTCTTGCGCGAGCAGATCGCGCGCATGCTCAAGGATCAGCGGTCGCGCGAATTCGGTGAACGCTTCGTCGAGCAGTGGCTGAACACCCGAGAACTCGGCCGCGACATCAAGCCCGACGCGAAACTGTTCCCGGCTTACTACGACGCGGAAATTCAGGGAGCGATTCGCTATGAGCCCATCCTGTTTTTCCAGGACATTCTCGCGGAAAACCGATCGATTACCGAGTTAATCGATTCCAGGTTCACCTTCCTGACCAACAAACTCGAGAAGTTCTACGGGTTGCCCAACACGAAACTTCGCCAACAGCCCGTTCGTGTGGAGCTGCCGGCGGACAGCCACCGCGGTGGACTCCTCGGAATGTCGGCGGTGCTCGCTGTCTCCTCGTATCCACAGCGAACGAGCCCGGTCTTACGCGGCAAGTGGATTCTCGACGCTTTGCTCGGCACGCCTCCGCCGCCACCCCCTCCCGATGTCCCCGAACTTGCGGAAGATCATGCAAACTCGGCAGCTCCGAAAACAATGCGCGAGCGTCTATCCATGCATCGCGATAAGCCGGCGTGCGCGGGCTGTCATAGCCGTATAGATCCCCTTGGCTTTGCGCTGGAGAACTACGATGTACTCGGCCAATGGCGAACCGAAGAAGGCGGTAAGCCGGTCGACGCCAAAGGCCAGCTTCCCGATGGCGCGCAGTTCGAAGGGGTTGAGGGACTCAAGAAGGTGCTTCTCGAGCAGAAGAAGCTGTTTGCTCGCAACTTGACCAGCAAACTCCTGGGGTACGCGCTCGGTCGCGGATTGACTCTCGAGGAGTATTGCACTGTCGACGCGATCGTTGCCGATCTCGAAAAAAACAACTACAGTGCCCATACGCTCGTGTCTGGTATTGTGCTCAGCGTGCCCTTCCGATGGCAGGCCGGCACGACGCAAAATCAACCGGTTATAAGCGATAATCGAAACAGGCGGGAGGAGCCTAAATGACGCGCCGTTTAACTCGAAGAACGTTGTTGCGAGGTACGGGAGCAGCCTTAGCGCTGCCGTGGCTGGAAGCAATGACGCCGGTTGGCCAGGCTGCTGTCACGAAATCGTCCAAGTTACCCGTGCGCATGGCATTCCTCTATATGCCGAATGGAGTGCTCCCCGCAGCCTGGACGCCGGAAGCTTCCGGCGTCGACTACGAGCTGACTCCATCGCTCGCGCCGTTACAGGAAGTCCGTAGCGATGTTTCCGTTCTCAGCAACCTCTGGAATCAGAGCGCCAAAGGCGGCGATGGTCACTACGTCAAAACGTCCGGCTTTCTCACCTGCTCCACTCCGAATAAGACCCTGGGTGTGGACATCAACATCAACGGCGTTTCAATGGATCAGCTTGCCGCGCAGAAGCTTGGCGGCCTGACACCGCTCCCGTCGATGGAACTCTGCACCGCTCCGGTCACTACCGGCGTCGACAAGAACGTCGGTTACACGCGAGTGTACGGCTCCCACATCGCTTGGGGTGGTCCCACGAATCCGCTGGCGCGCGAGATCAACCCGCGGCTTGTCTTTGAGCGGCTCTTCCGCGCCGCCGGTCCCAACCAGAACTCGGCGAAAGAAGACGTTCTCCTGCTGGATCGCGTTCTCGAAGACGCGCGTCAACTTCGCCAGGAATTAGGCACGGCCGACCGGATTCGGATGGACGAGTATCTCTCGGTTGTCCGGTCGCTGGAAGACCGCATCGAGAAGGCAGGTCGCCCGGAGAGGCGCAAGTGGAAGCCGCGTGCTCCCATCAACCCGGCCGCGAAACCCGAAGGCATCCCGAAGGATCACGGCGAGCACTGCAGACTGATGCTTGACATGATAGCGCTCGGGTTCCAAACCGACACAACTCGTATCGCCACATTTCTCTTCAGCAACGCCGTCAGCAATCAAAACTTTGCGTTTGTCGAAGGTGTCAGTAGCGGTCACCATTCGGTGTCCCATCATCAAAAGGACCCCGACAAGATGCGCCAGTATCAGATCATCAACCGCTGGCACGTCGAGCAGTACGTCTACCTTCTCCGCAGACTGCGAGACATGAAGGAAGGCGATTCGAACGTCCTCGCCAACTCCATGGTCCTCTTAGGTTCGGGTCTGCGCGATGGCGACAGACACGATCCGCACAACCTGCCGCTGCTACTAGGCGGCCACGGCGGAGGCCGCTTGATCATGGGCAGCCATTACGTGTTCAGCGAAGATACGCCGCTGGCGAATCTCTACGTGTCGATGCTCGACGCGTTCGGCATGCCGGTCGAGCGTTTCGCCGATAGTACCGGTCCGCTCACTCCGATCATTCACTCATAAACATTGTCCGACCGACTCCATCAGCCCGACAAGCCCAACGGCCATGGCATCGTGCTCACGCATGGGGCAGGAGCGAACAGCGATTCGCGCCTATTAATCGCGGTCGCCAATGCGCTGAGCGGCGCAGGCTTTGTTGTGCAGCGTTACGATTTGCCATTTCGTCAGGAGCGGCCTCACGGTCCTCCGATACCTGCGCGATCCGCCGCAGACCGCGCCGGTCTCCGTGAAGCTTCGGACGCCATGCGCAAACGGGCGCCTGGCAAGATCATCCTCGGCGGTCACTCCTATGGAGGGCGTCAATCGAGCATGCTGGCCGCGGAAGACCGAAGCGCTGCCGATGCCATCCTGTTGTTGTCCTACCCATTGCATCCACCACGCAGACCGGATCAAATGCGCACGGCTCATCTGCCTGAGCTTCGGACGCCATCACTCTTCGTCCACGGCACACGCGATCCCTTCGGCTCCATAGACGAACTACAGGAAGCCATTGGTGTGATACGGGCTCCCGTAACTCTGAAGACAATCGAAGGCGCAGGCCACGATCTGGCGCATGGCAAATTCGACTTGGCCGAATTGATCTCGAAGCCTCTACTCGCCTTACTATAAGCAGGAATGTCCCCTGCATAAGCGTTCTTGCGCTTATACTGTTACCTTCCATGCGCTGGCTCCCAATTCTTTTCGCAGTGTCGTGCTTCGCCCAGATTCCCACCACGACCACGCTTTCATTTACTCCGAATCCGGTCAATGTTAGCGCCTCAGTCACGGCAACGGTGGCGGTGACCCCTGCTGCGACAGGGACTGTTGCCATCTACGATCGCGGCATAGAGCTTGCTCGGCGTGCGCTCATAAACTCAGCCGCTACAATTCCGCTGACCTTCAAGACCCCAGGAACGTCATTCCTCCGAGCTATCTACACCGGCAGCGCCACGCATTCCGCCAGCGCATCGGCCGAGTTGAAACTGTCCGTGAGATCGCCACCCGTAACCGCATTTCTAGCGCCGGTCCCGCAGGCATCAACACCTGCCACACGAGACCTGAACTTCGATGGCATTCCCGACGCGTACACCGTCTCGCAAACGACTATCACCATTCGATTCGGCACATCCGGCGGAGGCCTCGGAAGTCCCGTCATATCCAACCTTCCTACCGGCTATGGTTTTGTGGATTTCGGTGATTTTAATAGCGATGGCCGAATAGACGTCTTGGCTCAGGATCCGAGTGGATATTCTCTCGAAGTTTTTGCAGGAGGCGTGGGCGGCGTAATCACATCGCAAGTGCTTGACAGTATCAATGTCTTCGATTTCCCCTTGTTTGTCACTGTTCGCGATGTGAATGCTGACGGTTTTCCCGATGTTTCTTACAGAGAGAACTACGGATTAGCCGGGGTAAGGGACTTCATTCGTCTCAGCGACGGGAAGGGAACGTTCCTTCCCGAATCAGACCTGAACGGAGGTCACTATCTCGGCGACCGCAACGGAGATGGCCTTCCCGACTTCGCGCGAGTCAATCAAATGTACATAGGACGTTTTACGGGTCCGAGCACGTGCGTTTTGAACTTTAGCCCTAGTTACGCCGATGGAGGGGATTGTGGTCGTTCCGACGCCAGTATCGTGGGTTCAGCGGATATGGACGGAGATGGGCTACTGGACCTCGTTACCGCATCCTATTTTCACACCGCTTATGGCGGACCACCACAATTGAAGCTACTACGCGCAAATGCGGCCGGTGGTTATCCATCGGACAATACTTACCCTGTACCGCAGGGTCAATACGCTATCGGTCTTGCCGACATGAACGGTGATGGCCGCGAAGACGTTGTCTCGCAGCAAACCAATGCAATAGTCATTCGATTTGGTCTGTCCTCGGGCACACTATCTGCCCCCGTAGTCCTGAATGCGCCCGGAATGATCTCCGGCACATCTGTGTCGATCAGCGATGCCACGGGCGATGGTGTTCCTGACATTGTGCTCGTTGACGTAAATGGTCAGACTCTCGTGTTTGCAGGTGTCGTCCGTACGATTCCACCCTCAAACGCTCCCACATCACTCTCTGTGACTTCAGGCTCCGGTCCTACCGGTACCTTCACGGCCAAATACCAGGACACCAATGGAGCCATCGATCTTTCGCTCCTATATTTACTGATCAGTCCGACACTCTCCGGCGCCAATGCGTGCCAGATCGAAGTCAATACGGTATCCAACAGAGCTCGACTGATGAATGACGCTGGCAACGGCTGGACGAACTACGAGTTCATCGCTCCAACATCCCCAGACCTGTCAAACGCGCAATGCACTGTCACAGTCGGCAGCATGAACGTAGCAATCTCCGACAACGAACTCACCATCACTGTCCCGGTGAAGTTCGCCCCATCGTTCGCTGGGCAGAAGAAGATATTTCTGAATGCCATCGATGCCGGCGGCCTCGAATCGACATTCGTAGAACGAGGTCAGTGGAACGTAACGTGGAGTGAACCCCAAAACTGAGACAGGGAGTTAAGGGACGAAATACATTGAATGGAGTTGAGGCAATGGATTTGTCCCGAAGTATCTACAGCCGTGATCTGAAGGTTGCCGCGATGCGTGCCATCGACGCTGGGGCGACGATTGGTGAGATCGCACGTAAGTATCAAGTGAGTCCTCATTTAGTGGACCGCTGGCGAGGAGAATGGCGGGCCAAGGGTGATCTTGCATTTCCTGGCGTTGGGCGACGAGGAATGTTGCTGCCAGTGGTGGAGGAGGCCCGGCGGATCGGTGAGCTGGAGCGCAAGATCGGCCAACTCACAATGGAGAACGATTTTTTAAAAAGGGCCTTGCAGCATTTCAAGGAGTATCACCCTCCAGCCGTCGTCAGTGGCGAGGATGCCTGTTTGAAGAAATCCAGCAAGCCGCGGCGGAAGGCAAAGCCGTGAATGCACTGTGCCAAATGACTGGCCTAAGCCGGGCTGGGTTTTATCGGTTTCGGAAGCCGCGACAGGCCTCTCCAGTGGAGATGGAGCTCCGAGACGAGATGCAGAAAATCGCAGTGGAATCGCCGGCATACGGCCACCGTAGAATCACTGCCGCTTTGCAGCAGCGTGGCTTCAACGTCAACCACAAGCGCGTGCTGCGGATGATGCGGGAAGACAATCTGTTGTGCGTTAGGCGGCGTAAATTTGCGGTGACCACCGACTCTCGACATCAACTGCCGGTCTATCCCAATCTGGCAGGCCAACTGAAGCCGACAGCCGTGAACCAACTCTGGGTTGCAGATATCACCTACATCCGTCTGCAAGTCGAATTTATATATCTGGCAGTGATACTCGACGCGTTCTCACGTCGTGTCATTGGTTGGGCTCTGGGGCGAACGCTGGAAGCTGGATTGGCGACCACCGCGCTGCAAATGGCGTTGCTGGAGAGAAAACCGCCGCCAGGCTTCGTCCATCACTCCGATCGCGGCGTGCAATACGCCTCCCAGCAATATACGGGCATCCTGAGACAACACCAAGCTGAGATCAGCATGAGTCGCAAAGCGAATCCGTACGACAATGCGGCTTGCGAGTCGTTCATGAAGACGTTGAAGTATGAGGAGGTTTACCGCAATGAGTATCGGGACTTTCGGGAAGCGAGCGCCTGTATCGGAGAGTTTCTAGAGCGCGTCTACAATCGACATCGGCTTCACTCGGCTCTTGGTTATTTAACACCGTCCGAGTTCGAACGCCAAGCAGGCGATGCGCCATGAGAATCCATTTAGCAGATCGGGGGCTCTGCCCCTGCGACCCGGGGATTTATCGCTTTCCAGCCAGAATGGCTAAGCGGACTCGGGGCGGTTCCACCGCCCCGGTCATTCCGGCAACTGAGTCGGCGCTCGAGTTCCATCCCTGGAGCGCTCTATCCTCCGCTCAGCTATGTCCACAGTGGACCAACAACAACCTCGCCGCCAATGCTTTTCCAGCGAACGGCGATAGCCTCCTTAACTTTGTGTCTCAGCCCAGGGGTCCACTTCAACGACAGCAACCCCACCTCCTCCCACCGGCGTGCCCTCCGGAGTCTCCGTTAAGTCGCTGACCCCGGTAACAGGAACTGGAAACACCACCCGCTTCCGGGCAGTCTTCCAACACAGCGCCGGCAAACACTACCTTGGATACGTCCTATTCCTTCGGACCCCCAACGTCGCCTGGTACACGGCTCAGGGTTCGTGTCTGGTCGAGTACAACCGGATCAGCAATGGCATCCGGCTCATCAACGATGCGGGCGATGGTTGGCTTGGTCCGGTATCAGGTGTCGTCATTCGCCCCGGCGCACAGACTTTGGAAAACGCGCAATGCGCCGTAAATGTTGCGTCGGCTATCGGTCAAGTCACCGGGGACACCATGGCCGTGGAGGCCAACGTAACGTTCAAGGCTGGCCTTGCCGGTGTTTTGGGGACCTTCCTGCAAGGCTTCGACACAGAAGGCGTCTTTACGGGAATGACGCAATTCGGCAACTGGGTAGCTCCTGGAACGAATGGCCGCAGTGGACCGGCAATACATGCTGCACAGCTCAATCGCTCGGGCTCCGTATACAACTTGACCGCATCGGTCCGCCACACAGAGGGACCAGCCAACCTCGCGTTAATTCACCTTCGCATCGGGTCCAAAATTCTCGGCGATCCCGTCTGCCACATCGTTTATTCCCCGTCCGCTAAGAAGATCAACCTTGTGGATGACACGGAACTGGCACTCGTCTCGAGCACGTGGATGGATCCAGGCGCCGGGACACTCTCCAATAGCTACTGCACCGTGTTCGGACCCGGCGGAGGAGTCTCCGATGCCCAGTTCTCGCAACTGGGCTTGACGCTCCGGTTCAATCCGGCTACGTTCTCAGGTCCCAAATATCTATACGTGAACGCGTTCGATAACGCGGGGCTGCTCACGCATTGGGTAACCGCCAATTCGATTACGATTGAGTAGTCAAAGCAGGAGGTTGTGTGAAGCGTCATTTCGCCGTGATCGCTGCCGTGATCTTGTCCGTGGGCAACGTCGCCGGTCAACAACCGCAACAGTCCACGCCCGTATCCGTAGGAATCGTGCTCGATACCAGCGGTAGCATGGCGTTCAATCTGGCGCGTGCTCGTCAGTTAGTCACCGAACTGCTCAAGGCAGCCAACGCCCAGGACGAGTTCACGTTCATCCAGTCATCCGATCGTCCAGTTGCGTTAAGCGGATTTGTGAGTGCCGGCGATGCCATGCAAACGCTCGCGTTCACACAATCCAAAGGGCGGTCCGCTCTGCTCGATGGAATCTATCTGGCGAGCCAGTTAACGAAGATGGCCCGCAATCAACGCAGGGTTCTACTGGTGATCTCCGACGGCGAGGATAACGCCAGTCGGTACACCGAGACAGAAGTCGGGAACGCCCTGAGCCAGGCAGGGGTCTTTGTGTTCACGGTTGGCATGGATGGCCCGAAGCCGAACCCGGACTTGCTGATACGCTTCGCCGAGCGGACACGTGGTCTTTATCTGGCGCCCACCGATGCCTCTCAATGGCCGAAAGCAGCGCTTGAACTCAGCGCAGCGACGCGCCGGTAGCCGCAACTTAGTTCACGCCAGCCGTCTGTACAGGCGGATGCGCGTTCACCTTGTTCTCAACCGCCCGCTGGCTCATCAGATAGGAAAAGATCGCTTCCAGATCGCTCTCACGAAGCGTCGCTAGCGACCGCCACGGCATGATGGTGAACAACTCCTTCGTGAACGCCGGAAGTTCTTGGTCCGACGTTCGATGTTGACGAAAGCGATCGAGGAAACGATTCACGTCCCAGTCACCGATTCCCGTCGCCTTGTCCGGGGTAATATTCGACGACACGACCACGTTGCCCAAAACGTTGAATTGCCGTCCTCCTGCAAAAAGCTTCTCCCGAACCGGTTGTCCTCGGACCTCCTCCGTGTGGCACACAACACAGGATCCGAGAGTCACCAGGTACTCGCCGTAGACACGCCCGTTCTCCGGTTTCGGTGTCGCAATCGGTTTCTTCACAGGTCGCGGTACTCCCTTGATGAGCATGTTGACCGGGAAGCCCACACTCGGACGCGGCGAATCGTGACGGATCGGCGCCAAGGTGTTGAGATACGCGACCAGGGATTGGACGTCATCATCCGACATATGCCGATACTCCGAGTACGGCATCATCGGGAATAGCGCGCTCCCGTCTTTATGGATGCCTTCCCGGATTGCGCGGATCTTCTCGCCGTCGGTCCACGTCCCGATTCCAGTCTCTCGATCGGGTGTGATGTTGGGAATGCTCAGTGTGATCGGCCCCTCTTTTCCAAGAAAGTTACCGCGCCCTCGACCGGAATCCACCACTGGCCAGTAGCGCTTCGTCACATCCCGCTCGGAATGGCAACCATCGCAATCCGCGAGTGTGTAGATATACTCGCCGCGCGCGATTCGTTCCGGCGTCATTATCACCCGGATCTTCGATGGCGGAACCATCGCAGGCGACCGCAAATACAGATAAGCGAACACACCGCCCGCGATCATCACAATCGCCAGTAACCCGTAGCCGAGGATCTTCTTCCACATTTGTCTTGAAAGGTCTTAGAAGGAATAACGCGCAAACCTCACTCGTTGCAGCGCATACGCCTTACAAACTTTATCGGTCGCCAAGCTGCAAAATTTAGCTCAAGATCCAAGATTAATCGCCGATAGATCAGCTGAGACTCTAAATGAGCGCCCCGGCATCCGCCATATCATCCCCTGCAGAGAACCAGACTCCCGTTCGGCTCGTCCCTCCTGTTCCCGATACCTTCGAAGAAACAGGGTTGGCCGCGACGACCGTCGAGCAACTCCTCATCAAGACGCTGTACTTTAGCGGCGAATTGGTCGGCAGAGACATCGCCAAAAGTGTCGGTTTGAGTTTCAGTCTGATCGAAGAAATCCTGGAGACGTTCAAACGCGGCCAGTTGGTTCAGATGAAGCGTTCGGCAGGTATGGGGAATGTGAGCGGTTACTACAGCCTGACCGAAGCTGGCCGCGGCCGTGCACGCGAGTATCTGGAAGTGAATCAGTACGTCGGTCCGGCGCCGGTCCCGCTTTGGCAGTACGAGTCGATGACCCGGAAGCAGAGGCAAACTGCTGGCTGGCTGACACCCGATGCGCTCGCCTCGGCGTTCGCAAACATGGTGCTCGACCCCGGGGTTCTCAGTCAGATCGGACCGGCGGTCAGTTCAGGGAACTCCTTTCTCATCTATGGCCAGCCGGGAAACGGCAAGACATTTCTTGCAGAAGCGCTCGCGAACCTCGACCGGGAATGCATCTACATGCCCTACGCTATCGAAACGCAGGGCTCCATCATCCAGATCTACGACGCCCTCTTCCACCATATCGAGGAGGACGACGAAGTTTCCATCCTGGCCTTTTCGGCAGCGCCCAGCTGCGATCGCCGTTGGTTCAAGTGCCGCCGCCCGTTCATCGTCAGTGGCGGCGAACTGGCGCTCGATATGCTCGATCTGACGTACAATCCGTCCTCGAAAATCTACGACGCCCCGCTTCACCTCAAAGCCAACAACGGAATCTACCTGATCGATGACTTCGGCCGCCAACGCTGTACGCCCGCCGAAATACTGAATCGGTGGATCATTCCGATGGAGCGTCGCGTCGATTACCTGACACTTCGCACGGGCGGCAAGATCACCGTGCCCTTCGAGGCTTTTCTAACCTTCTCAACGAACCTGCGGCCCGACCAGGTCGGCGACGAGGCGTTTCTGCGACGGATCGGTTACAAACTGCATGTCCGCAATCCTTCTCTTGCCGAGTTCCTGCAGATCTTCCGCGGGATCTGCATCAGCCGTCAGCTTAGCTATGCGGACAATCTGCCGGAGTGGTTTGCGAATCGTTACTTTGTCGAGACCGGCAAGAAGATGCGGAGGTGTCATCCCCGCGACGTCATCTCTCACGCGCTCGACCTCATCCACTTCGAGAAGCTACCGATGCAACTCACAGCCGGACTCCTCGACCGCGCCTTTCAAACCTGCTTCGTCGAAGTAACGGATATGGAGCTTTAACGATAAGTAATGTATCTTACATTTTGATCACTGCAAAGTGGGGTACCCTCCCTCCGGACGGTACAATAGGGGGGTGCGTCAATTCAAACTGCTAGTGGCACTCAGCCTGCTACTCTCGGAAGCTCCGGGAGCCGCGGACGACAAACACAAGCAGCCGCTTTGCTCGGCTAAGGGAAAGATCAGGAAGTTTCTGGCTTTCGCCTACACCAGCGGGCGTCTGACCTCGGAGGGTAATAAGCCTATTGCCGGAACTACAATCGCGGCCGATCCCAGAGTATTGCCGATGGGTTCGCGAGTAAGGATCACGGGTGCCGGAGAATACTCTGGTATCTACACGGTTTCGGACAAAGGGTCCGCGATCAAAGGCCAAAAAGTGGACATCTTCGTCAGAAGTCGCGACGAAGCTATACAATTCGGCCGGAAACACGTTTACATTGACATTCTTGATACGCCGCAGCAGAGCAGGCGGGCTGTGAGGCAGCCCGGCGATGAATCGGCAGCAATCAGGGATGCGCGCGGAAACAACCGAACGCTATGATAGCGAGAGATGAATCCGCCCGGAGCAATCGAGACCGCGCCAGTCGCTCTGGAGCGTTTGGCCGAGCTCGAACGGGCTCTCGGGGAAGCGATTCGCGGCAAACCGGAGATTCTCCGGCTATCGTTAGTGTGTCTTTTATCGAAAGGACATCTCTTAATTGAGGATGTTCCCGGAGTTGGCAAAACCACCCTGGCTCACGCCATAGCCAAATCCGTTCAGTGTGAATTCCATCGGCTCCAGTTCACTTCGGACATGCTTCCGAGCGACGTGATCGGAGTGACAATCTACAACGCGCACTCTGAAGCGTTCGAGTTCAAACCGGGGCCGATTTTCACTAATTTCCTGCTGGCCGACGAAATCAATCGGGCAACACCCAAAACACAGTCCGCGCTTCTCGAAGCGATGAACGACTCGCAGGTGACGATCGATGGTCGATCCTTGCCCTTGCCGGACCCGTTCATGGTCGTTGCCACCCAAAATCCTGTAGAACATCACGGCACGTATCCGCTTCCGGAGTCGCAACTCGACCGGTTCTTGATGCGTTTACGAATCGGTTACCCCGACCGGCTGAGTGAGCGCCAGATCCTCAGAACCGCGATGCGCCCTGCCGAAACGCATGTGCCCACCGTCCTTTCGAACGCAGACGTGACACGCGCTCAGGAATGGGTGCCGCACGTTCGCGTCGATGACGCCCTGGTTGACTACATGCTCGCCATCGTCGACCGGACGCGTTCTTTTGAATCGTTTTCGCTGGGCGTAAGTCCCCGCGGCGCCCAGGCTTTGTACCGGGCGAGCCAGGCGCTCGCTCTTCTCGAGGGCCGCGATTATGTGATCCCGGATGACATCAAGCGGCTGGTCGGTCCTGTTTTTGCCCATCGCGTCGTAATCAATACACGGGCTGTACTGACGCAGCGCTCAACGGAACTGGCCGAACGTCTTTTGCAGGACATTTTGACCCTGGTGGATGTCCCCCTGTAAACCCTTTTATTTGAGACCACTTTGAAATTATGAAGACTGCTATCGTCGGTTTGCCCATGGTAGGCAAAACGTCGCTTTTTACAATCCTGACCGGTGTCCACGAATCCACCCGCGTCGGCCAGATGGAAGCCCGCGTTGGAATAACGAAGGTGCCCGACACGCGCCTTGAGGCCCTCGCCGAGCTTTTCCAGCCGCCCAAAGTCACATACGCGACCGTCGAATATCTCGACTTCCCGGCTATCTCAAAGGAAGCCCTCCGCAATCCCGGCTATCTGGCGAGCATGCGCAACGTCGACGCCCTCGCGCAAGTTCTCCGCGTGTTTGAAGACGAAAGCGTGCCGCACGAACACGGCTCCGTCGACCCCATCCGCGACTCCGACGACCTCGAAACCGAGTTGGTCCTCAGCGACCTCGTGGTCGTCGAAAAGCGACTCGACCGTCTCGAAAAGGACCGCAAGAAAATCAAAGATCCCAGCCTCGACCGCGAATACGATTTGCTGGAGAAAGCAAAGGAAATGCTCGAAAATAACGAGCCACTTCGCAACATGGAACTCGCCGCCGACGACGAGAAGCGAATTCGCGGATTCCAGTTCCTTTCGCAGAAGCCCATGCTCTACGTGCTCAATCTCGGCGAGGAAGATGCCGCCAAACTCAAGGAACGCGAGCAGGAATTTCGCAACGGTCCGCTCGGAAATCGACCCCAGACCGCAATCACCGCGATCTGCGGAAAGATCGAAGCAGAACTCGCGGAACTGGGGCCGGAAGAAGCCGCTGAACTCTTGTCCAGCTACGGCCTGCAGGATTCCGGTATGCAACGCCTGATCTCTGCCACCTACTCGCTCCTCGGTCTCATGTCATTCCTGACCGCCGGCGACACCGAATGCCGGGCCTGGACCGTCCCGATCGGCAGCAAAGCGCCGCAGGCAGCCGGCGCGATTCATAGCGATTTCGAGCAGAAGTTCATCCGCGCCGAAACAGTCAACTGGAAGGACCTTATCGACAACAAGGGGTACCCGGGCGTTCGTGACAAAGGAATGCTACGTCTCGAAGGCAAGGAATACATCGTAAAAGACGGTGACGTTCTAGTTATCCGCCACGGCTAAACGAAGGCATCTGGGAGTACACCAGAAACAAGCCGGCGGCCACTAAACAAGCCCACGCGAAGATGTCGCCGAACTGCGAATAGAACGTCGTCTCCTGCACGTACGAGAACTGCAAGCGCCCGGACGTCTCGACCATAGGCTTCAGCGTCTGGATCACTCGCCCCGCAGGGTCAATCGAGGCGGTCAAGCCATCGTTGGTAGATCGAAGGATCCACCGGCGATTCTCGGCCGCGCGCATACGGACAAGGCTCATATGCTGCTCGCGCGCGGCGGTCGTGCCAAAATACCCATCGTTCGTCAGGTTCACCAGCACCGAAGCCCCGGATGCCGCGAACTGCCGGACCAGATGCGGAATCGCCGACTCGTAGCAGATAAACGCCCCTAATTTCTGCTCGCCTAAATCAAAAGTCGTAACACGCTCGCCTGGCTCGAAATCTCCGATTTCTGATGCAATCTTGCCGACCAAGCCTTTAAAAGGGAAGGGAACAAACTCGCCAAACGGAACCAGAAAAATCTTGTCGTATCGACCCTTCAGTTCGCCGGTCGCAGAAATCTGAATTGCCGAATTCAGAAACGCTTTTTTGTCGTTTTGACCCACCGTCCCGATGATCAAAGGCGCCCTAACAAATCGCGCGACGTTCCGCAGCCGGTCTCGCAACTGGGTGTCTTCAAAGTAATAAACCGGCGCGGGCATCTCCGGCCAAAGTGCGACATCCGGCGCCTGCGGATTCAATCCCGCCTGTAGCGTAAGTACTTCCAATTTTTGGTGAAGTTGCTGAGCTTCCGGCTGCGGTCCAATTGTCCCGTTCGGTGATGTTCGGCTGCACCGTCACCGCGCTTCTATCCGGTCGTAGCGGAACCGGAAGTTCCGGCAAGACCACCAGCAGCGGCGCGATGACCAGCGGCGACAGCGCAATCCGAGGCCTCCGCAAAGCGATCCACGCGATGGCCGTCCCGAACAGCGCGAACAAAAACGACAACCCATAGACACCGGTAAAAGGAGCGAGCCGCATCGGAAGCGCCATATCGATCCCGGCGTTTCCAAGAGTCAGCCACGTATACGCGAATGGACCGGGAATCCGTTCGATCCCCGTCCAGAGCGCCGGAATTGCCAGCACCGCATATCTCTTCTGAATCAGCACTCCCGCCAGAGCGCCAAAAATTCCCAAATAGATCCCTTTAGCCAGGCAGAACAGCACCCAAACGACCGACCCTCCTACGTCCCCCAGATGCCCATGCACCGAAATAACGAATTGAATCCAGTAGTTGACGCCGGCCCAAAACGTAACTCCCGTCACATAGCCGAGCAGGAATCGATGCTTCGGAACCCACTCCCGCGACAAAGCATACAGCAGCGGAGCAATGGCAACGGGAGCCAGAAACCACAAATCAAAACGCGGATGAACCAGAAAAAGCAGAACGCCGCTGAGCAGCGCCAGAAGATAGTTTAGGAGCACTGTTCGTTGACGAGATCCGCCATATAAGAACTGCGAACGAACGGACCGCTGAAAACCATCTTCAATCCCGCTGCCATGCCGGCGTCGCGGTAGCGATCGAACTTTTCGGGAGTGACGTACTCGGAAACTTTTAGATTGCGACGTGTCGGCTGAAGATATTGGCCGATCGTCGCGACATCCACATTGTTATCTGCCAAGTCGCGAAGCAGCCCGTGGACTTCCTCTTCCTTTTCGCCTAGCCCAACCATCAGCCCAGACTTCGTCAGCACATCGGGACGATAGCTCTTTGCGAATCGAAGCACATTGAGCGACTGCTGATAGTCGGCCTGCGGTCGGACACGCCCGTAAAGGCGTCCGATCGTCTCCATATTGTGGTTGTATACGTGAGGACGTGCGTCCAGCACACGAGCGACAGCGTCCATGTCTCCACAAAAATCGGGAGTCAGCACTTCCACCCGCGCTTCCGGCAGCGCGGCCCGAACCGCGCGAACAGTCCGCGCCCAATGCTCCGAACCGCCATCGGGAAGCTCATCTCGATTGACGCTAGTAATGACGACATAGCGCAGCTTCATCGCCTGCGCCTGCCGAGCCACATTCTCCGGCTCGGCCAGATCTGTAATGAACTCCCGCTTGGCGGGCGATCCTTTCGGCACCGAGCAAAAACCGCATCCCCGAGTGCACAGGTTGCCAAGAATCATGAACGTCGCTGCGCCGCGATGAAAACACTCGTGAATGTTGGGGCACCGAGCCGATTCGCAGACAGTATTCAGGTTCAAATCGCGCAGTTCGCGCTTTAACTCGGTGACGCTTTGAAAATGGGTCTTGCTCTTACGGAGCCATTCCGGCAATCGAGGCTGGGGCCGATCGATCTGAATCAGATCCATCTAGTATTTTTTGACGAAGGGCTTGAAGCCGGCCCCTTCCAAGTCTGTCTTCAGTTTACTCGCGTCATCCGGATCTTTCGCCGGGCCAACCAGCACACGAAAAACTCGATCGTTCGGACCGGGCGCGACCACCGCACGAAACCCTTTCTTCGTCAGAACATCGACTAGAACTTCAGCTTCAGGCTTCGCGACGGCAAGCACTTGAAGATACGTCCTTCCGATTTGCGGCTGGGTGACAGTCACCACTTGGGGCAGTTCGGTCGGTTTTTGCGCAGTTGGTTCAGCCTTTACCGGGCCTGTTGGCACGGATGCCGGCGCGGACGTCTGCGCGGGTTCGGTCGCGACTGTGGCCGGCGCACCCTGACGTCTCTCCGTCACGGGGACAGCGCTCGGAGCGCTTTGCCGTTCATAGGTTTGCGTCTGCTGCTGCGCTGCGGTGATTGGAGCAGAGTTCCGTCCCACAACATAGCCCATTGTGAAGAACACGCCAAGCAGGATCACGACTATGAAGAACACACTGAGTAGCTGCTTATTACCCAGGACCAGCTCAAACTCTTGACCTTCCAACTCGGCGGTTTCGTTTCTTGGCATCGTTGCGGAACTCATAGACCCACCCTTTCGAAAAACTCAGGATGAGTATAGCGTGAGGCTGATAACAAAGCCTATTGTAGCGAAACCTTATTTCGACGAGCGCGCACCGCCGTTTTCAGCAGAAAAGTGGTGATTCCGCTGAGAGGGATACTCAGGCTCGCGGCCAGCAGCCCAATGGGGGGATTCGTAAGACGGTGGACCCCAGCCGTAATGGCAAAAGCCGCTAAGATCCCAGGTATCCACAAGTACCGCCCGAAGACCTGAACAACCACCAGAGTGATACCCGCAAGAATCAGAAAAAGGGCGGCGGGGCTCCACGGGTGTTGAAAAAGCGCATAGATAGACGCGCAAATCGCCACCCCGCCGAGCACCCCCGGCAGGACTCGGCCAGGCGCCAGGCATTCCCGGTAGACGAGCACAAGCCCCACCAAAAACACAAGCCAGGCGCGATTTGGATCTTCGAGCATGCGCATTAGGGAATTTCGGTCTATCATCTTATCTGTCAGATACTTTTTGTCTGGTTCTGACGTCTTATTTGCCGCATGCCTGGACGCGATCATCGACCTGAACTGTACTTGTTGCTCGCAACTATCGTACTCGGAAGTCTTACGGCCTTCTTGCTAATAGGGCGACCGTTGACGATGTTTCAAAAAGCAAAGCCCGGTCTGGAGCTGCGGGTTGCAGATCAAGGCGGCCGAATACGTGTCGACTGGAATTCCAACAATCCGTTGATTCAGTCCGCGCAAGGAGCAACGCTCGAGGTCGAAGATGGCGGCTTGTTCAACCGTTATCCAGTGGCGCCGAATATTCTCAAGAACGGCGGCCTGGACTACGTCCGCCGGTCCGAGGACGTGCTTCTAACACTCACGCTCTATCATGACGGCCGTCCCGGTATCCAAAGCAGTGTGCGTCGGATTGCTCCGTTCGGTTCGCAAGTCGCGACCACCCCACCAATTACCGTTCAGGGCGGTGGAAACCGGTCTCGACGACAATAGCGAAAGTTGCGACAGGTTTTGAATTGAGCGCGTCTAAATTTCGACGAAACAAAGGCGCGCATCATGACAAAATACTTCTGGCCTGTGGCCGGATTTGCGATGGCAGCTATGGTTTCAACGGCCCAGGAGGTAAAGACAGTCACCGGTACAGCAACGTACCGCGAGCGAATCGCGTTGCCTCCTGACGCTGTTTTCGAAGCAACGCTCGAAGACGTTTCTCGTGCGGGCGCGCCGGCTCAGGTGATCGGCCGGACGACAATAGAAAAGCCCGGTCAACCGCCTTTCAAGTTCTCGATCGAGTACGACCCCGCGCGAATCATCGAGCGCAACACCTACTCGGTGCGAGCGCGCCTAACGACACGCAGCGGCGCCTTGATGTTCACCATCGATCAAGCTTACCCCGTCCTCACGCAAGGTAAAGGACGCGAAGTCACGATGGTGATGCGCCGCGCAAGCGGATTATCCGGCGGCGCGGCAAGCCCTCCGCTGGGCGAACTGCCTGCCAGTTTCCGTGGCGATTTACCCTGCGCCGACTGTCCCGGCATCCGGTATGAGCTGAATCTGTTCCCGGATAACGCGTTCTATCTACGTATGACTTACCTTGGGAGAGGCGAGGCAAAGCCCATCGACGATATCGGGCGCTGGGATTTGTCGAACAATGCCACTCTCACCCTTGACGGCGGCAAAGACCAATTGGCACTCTTCGCAGTTAAGAGTAGCGAACTCCTCCAAAAACTCGATCTTCAAGGGCGTCCAACCAAACCGACTCTCAACTATGACCTCCGGCGAGATCCGGCCTTCGAACGAATCGAGCCGCGCGTCAAAATGCGAGGAATGTTTCGATACATGGCGGACGCCGCAACATTCACCGAATGCCAGAGCGGTCAGCGATGGCCTGTCGCGATGGAAGGCAGCTACAAGGCTGTCGAGGCGGCATACACGCAGACGAAGCGGCAATCGGCGGAAGAGCTGCTCGTCACCCTCGAAGGCCAGGTCGCAGTGCGTCCCAATGCCGATGGAGGACGGCCCACTCCCACACTCGTCATCGAAAGCTACTCCGGCATCTGGCCGGGCGAGACATGCGGGGCCCCGAAGTCCACATCGTCTCTGCGCGACACCTACTGGAAGTTGACACACCTCGGAGATAAACCCGTGATCGTCGCTGAAAAGCAGCGTGAGCCACATCTTGTCTTCCGCACGGAAAACAGTCGAGTAACCGGCTTCAGCGGCTGCAACAACATGTCGGGAGGCTACAAGTCTGATGGCAATTCGATGACCTTGACCGGCCTGGTCTCCACACAGATGGCATGCGTCCAAGGCATGGACACTGAGGCAGCATTTTTGAAAGCGCTCGAAAGCGTTAGCAAGTGGAAGATTTCCGGGCAGCACTTGGAACTATACGACGGGAACGGCGCAATGCTCGCGCGCTTCGAAGCGAGAGCGTTGCGATAGTTCTGAACTTATTTGAGGAGATGGAATGAAGCGTATTTTTCTGGCAGCTCTGATGTTGGGAGCAGTCTCGTTGGAAGCGCAATATAGCGGCAGGAGCGGCATTCGCTACATCGATCAAGGAAGCGTCTTCACCGTGCGCCGGTCCAACGATTGGTCGCAGGACCGTCGCGAAGGGAAATGCAGGATCCGTGTGCGAATCGATGACGATTCCGATGTCGAACTTCGCGGCGACCAGATCCGCATCCGCGTACTCCGAGGCGGTCCGGGCAGGGACGAAGGCAGTGAGTGCAACGCCCCCTTGCCGGTCTCTGGGGAGATTCGTGATTTCCGGTTCCGCGGGATCGACGGCCGCGGTAATCCTAGACTCGTTCAGGAGCCCTCCCGCCGAAATTACTATGTTGCCGTTGTGAACGTGCAAGATTCCAAAGGTGGCGACGAGAGTTACACGTTCGAACTCTCATGGAATTCGGACGGCTCTGGCGGTGGCGGCGGAGGCTTCTATCCGGAGCGGCCGACAAGGCCCTATCCGCCATCCGGCGGTGGCAGTGGCGGCATCTTCGATCCTCAATACCCCGGCGGTGGCGGACAGGGCAATCTCCCCGACATGAACACATCGATTGCCGGCGACGGCAATCTCGATGACGGAACGCAGCAGTACAGACTCACCGACGTTTCCGTTCGCATCCGCGGCGACGACTGCCGCGTCTCGATGACGACGGATCGACGCCAAACATTAGAGATGTCGGGCCACGTCAATCGGAACAGCAACCGCTGCGATCTACAATCCTCGAATCGCGGAGATGTCAACGGCGAAGCCCAGATCTACTCTTCCGGCTCGAGACTTTCGGGCATTAACGTGCGCGGAACCATCAATGGCCGAAGATTCCGCGGCGACTTCCGAGGCCGATAACACGAAGCCTTACTCATACCGCAAAGCCGTCGTAGGACTCACTCGCATTGCCCGAAGAACGGGCACGAGTCCTGCGATAGCTGCGGCCACTATCAACCCAGTCAGCGGCGCCACTAAATTCCTGACATCGGCTGGCTTAACTTCATACAGCAGCGCCGTGAAAAACTTCGATCCGGCTAGCGCTCCCGCGATCCCTATCACCAACCCGATCAGTGTCACCAAGCCGATCTGCGAAACTACCAGACCCACCACGCGGAGTGGTCGCGCGCCGAGCGCCAGACGGATCCCGATCTCACGTGTCCGTTGCGTCACGCCATGGCTGAGAACACCGTAAAGGCCCACGATGACCAGAACAATCGCCACCGTCGAGAAAAATGCGGAAAGCAGCGCGAGCGCTCTATCCCGCATCAGAGTGTTCTCGATGAGCGTCGATTGCAAAGTAATATCAGTCATCCGAAAAGCTGGATGAATGCGCGGCAGCTCGTTTCGAAGAAGCGCCGTCAGGGCGCCGGCTTCCAAATTCGTCCGCACCTCAATCGCAGCCGAGTCCTCCGGACGCAAAGGATCGTACACAGTCGTCGGCGCTTCGTCTCGAACACTTGTATACTTTGCGTCCCGAACGATTCCGATGATTTGCTGTGGGACAAGCGTGGCCCCGGCGTCAACACGAAAGAAGCTTCTTCCCAATGCAGACCCCTCAGGAAAATAACGGCGAGCGAAGCTCTCGTTGACAACAACTGCGGGTGGCGCATCCTGACGGGCATCACGCCGGTCAAAATCTCGTCCGCCGACCAACCGGATACCCATCGTCTTGAAGAAGCCTGGCGAGACAGGCAGATACCACGGACTGTAGGAATCCGTGGGGCGACCGGGAATCTGCACACCCTTGTTGCGTCCTCTGCCTTGAAATAAACCCCATCCCGACATGCTGGCCGACTGAATGCCCGGAGTGTGATTCAGACGCTCCAGTACATGCTCCCAAATGACCTGCCGCTTTTGGTCCTTATACAACTCCTTCGCCTCGACATAGATCACGGCCAGATTCTTTGGATCGATACCGAGATCGGTGCGAGCCAGCTTCGCGAAACTCGACAGACATATCCCCGCAACGAACAACACGACAAAGCAGGTTGCGGTTTGCGCGGCAACGAGTGGCCCGAACGCCCGTACCTTTGCTGTATGCTTCCCGCTTCCTGACTTGATCGCTTCGTTCGGCGACACCGTCGACGCGCGCAATGCCGGAGGCAAGCCGAACAGGAAAGTTACCAGGCTCCCCGTCGCTGCAAGAAATGCCACCACCCGCCAGTCGAGATGCAGGTCAAGACGGACCGCCGAGTGTGAAGTTGAGATCAAGGATACGATGGGTGACGTCGCCAAGACCGCGATCAACCCGCCCAATGCGCAGGAAGCGATCGATAGAAGGGAACTCTCGATCAGGACCTGTTGGATCAACCGTCCACGACCGGCACCGATGGAAATGCGCAACGCCATCTCGCGTTCCCTTTGAGCGGCGCGAGCCACCAGAAGGCTAGCGACATTCGCCGACGCAAGCAGTAACACGAGACCTGCGACAGATGCCAGTACCCACAATGCGCGTTCGTATTCTTGGCGCAAGTTCGAAGGACCGTTCGCCGCAGGTCGCAGATAGACACGTGTAGCGATCAGCCGCTCGCGTTGCTCGGGCGTCTCCTGACCGCGCGTCGATGCTTGCTCGCGACGAAAGTTCGTAAACACTGTCTGTAGAACCGCGAGCGCCTGGTCTCGGCTCACACCCGATCGCATGCGCCCCCAGACGCGTAACCAGCGCGTGCCGGAGTCTGTCAGCGCAAGCTCGTCCCACATCATGTTCGGGGCCCAGAGATCCGTCATGATTCCCGGCTCAACACCAGTGAAGCCTTTCTCCGCCACTCCGACAATCTGGAGTTGTTTGTCGCGGATGGTGACCCAACGGCCTAGAACGCTCGCGTTCCTGCCGAAACGCCGTGACCAGAAGTCGTAGCTGATGACTGCCGCGGGATGCTGACCGGCCTTCAAATCATCGGACGCCAGGAGCGGCCTGCCAACTATCGTCTTCACGCCAAGCATCGCAAAGGCGTCACCTGAAATCCATTGCCCATAGACCTTCTCGCTCTGCCCGCCGGCATCGTCGAAAATCGCGTCCTGTCTCGACTGATCGCTCATGGCGAAGAGCTCAACCTGTCTCCTGCTTGCATCGCGCATGCTTTCAAACAGTAGATAGTTGAAACTCAAAGCATCGTGAGCCCGATCCGGAGCCCGGTACGCAACGTAGACCAACTGTTCGGGGTCTTTCACAGGAAGCGAACGCAGGATCAGCGCATCGATGAGCGAGAACGCGGCCGTCGAGGAGCCGATCGCCAATGCCAGCGAAAGCACGGCCACCGTCGTGACTGTGAGGTTTCTACGACACTGCCGAAGACCGAAGACAACATCCTTAAAAATCGATTCGATCCGCGGAAATAACTTGATGTCCCGGCTCGACTCGAACAGGACAAGCGAGTTCCCAAATTGCCTGCCCGCCTGTTCTCTTGCTTCCTCAACTGACATGCCGCGGCTCGTGAATTCATCGATCCTTGAGGACAAATGAAACTGCATCTCATCCTCAAACTCCCGCTGCAAACGATCGCGCCGGAAGACATTCAGAAAACGCGAGAGCCACGACATCGCATCCTCCTACGCATACTTCAGAACTCGCACCAAAGCCGCATTCACGGCCAGCCACCGTTTCTCTTCCGATTCGAGATGCTTGCGCCCGTCCGCCGTGATCTCATAGATCCTGGCTCGACGCTTGTTCTCCGTCGTGACCCATTTCGCCTTGATCCATCCGGCTTCCTCCATACGATGCAGCGCTGGATAGAGCGAACCCTCTTCCACACGAAGCACGTCCTCCGAGACTTCTTGGATACGGACCGTAATCCCGTAGCCATGCAGCGCTCCGCGGCGCGCAAGGATCTTCAGCACAAGCAGTGGGAGAGAACCCTGGAAGGCTTCCTGTCGGGCCATACCTAGCAGTCTTACTCAGATGTCGAGGTATGTCAAGCCCGAAAGTATCACTCGTGCCGCAGAGCGATCACGGGCTCAACCTTCGTGGCGCGACGAGCCGGAAAATAGCAGGCCGACAAAGCAACTGCAGTCAGCAGAAGCGAGACGGCAAGCAATGTCAGTGGGTCAGTAGCCGCAACTCCGAACAACAGACTGCTGGATACCTGACCGAGCCACAGGGCGCCCAAGAGTCCCAATACCAGTCCGGTTAGACAAAGCTTCAGTCCCTCACCAAGGATCATCCGGAATATCTCGCCGGCCTGTGCTCCAACCGCCATGCGAATACCAATTTCGTGTGTCCGCGTCGCGATCGAGTACTGAATCAATCCGTAGATCCCGATGGCTGCCATCAGCAGCGCCGCAATCGAGAACCCCACCAGAAGAGATGTCTGGAAACGGCGCTGCGTGAGAAAGCCGCCCAGTTGGTTGTCGAGCGTGTTCACTCCATAAACCGCCGCATACTTTTCCACACGACCCACGGCAGCCTGAACGGAGCCCACTAATTTCAGCGGATCATCCACGGACGTTCGAATAAGAAGAATTCCGCGCCGTGGAGGATTCTGTGCGATTGGCTCAAACATCTGCGGGATCGGCGCTACCTCGAGTCCCTGACGCCGCATGTCCGCCACAACGCCGACCACCGTAAACCACACAGCCGCGTCGTCGGCTCCGAACTGGAAGCGCTTGCCCACCGGATCGCGTTCGCCCCAAAGCCGGCGCGCCATAGCGTCATTAATGATCGCTACCTTAGGGGAATCGGGTCTCCCATCAGAGGCCGAGAAGAATCTTCCTTTGAGTAAAGGCGTACCGAGCGTTTTAAAAAACTCTTCGCTGAGCTCATCGCTTCGCAGCCTTATGCGCTCGCCCGCTGGCAGCGCGCCGTCCTCTGTAGTGACAGCCCTTTCCGGATTTCCACCGATAAATAACTCGCTCGTGATGGCCGAGCTCTCTACTCCTGGAAGCGATCGAATCTGTTCGAGCACCTGGTTGTAGAAATTCACGCGCTGCGCCGGCGCCACGGATGCCGGCGGAGCCAGAGAGACCGAAAGGACTCCCTCATGTCGGAATCCCGGATCGACATTCTGGATGGACCAAAGGCTTCGGATCAGAAGCCCTGCGCCGACCAGCAGAACGATCGCAAGCGCAAACTCCGACACGACCAGAGCGCGGCGGATTCGGCGCGTCGCGATTCCGCCTGCAATGCTTCGTCCACCTTCCTGGCTTGCGGGCTGTAAACTCCGTCGCGCCATGGTGACGGCAGGAGCGAGTCCAACCAGAATGCCAGTCAGAAGGCAAAGCGCAAGAGCCGAGCCAAGCACGTGCGGATCGAGGCTCACTTCGTTTAAACGAATCAGGTCTCCAGGCTTCATCGCCAGAATGACCTGAATACCCGCAAGAGCGACAAACAAACCCAGCAATCCGGCAATCACCGCCAGAGTTATGCTCTCTGCCAGCAATTGGCGAATGATTCTCCCGCGGCTGGCTCCGAGCGCCGCGCGCACCGCAATCTCTCTCTCTCGACTGGCCGCGCGCGCCAATGACAGACTCGCCACATTAAACGCAGCGATTAGAAGAACGAACAATACTGCGCCTGTCAGCATCCACAGCGCCAACCGAGCTTTTGCTCCCGTGAGCTGAAGGCTCAGCGGCACAACGCTGATGCCTCGGTTCCGTTCTGTCGGCGGCAACTGTTCATCAAGACCGCGCGCAATCGTGTTCATCTCCGCCTGAGCTTGCTCAAATGTTACGTCCGGTCGAAGTCGTCCGATGACAGACCAAAGACCGGATCCGCGCCTTTGCCGGAGAGTTTCCCAATCTGGATACAACGTGTGAGGCTCCCACACATCCGACCCGTTTCCACCGAGCTCGAAACTTTCCGGAAGGATACCGATGATCCGCGACCGCCGTTGGTCCAACTCGATGGTCGAACCGATGGCGTCACGTGACCCGCCGAAACGCGATTGCCAAAAACGATGACTGATCACGGCCAGACGCTGCTGCGTTCCAGCCTCTTCCATTGAGAAGCTGCGCCCGTGCATGGGTTGAACGCCAAGCAGAGAGAAAAAGTTAGGGGATACCCTGACGACACTTATTTGTTCGGCCTTGTCCGCGCTCATCAATGTTGCCGAAACGCCATCGAAGAAAGCGATGTCCGCGAAACTCTGGCTTTGGCCTCGCCACTGTTCGACACTTAGGTAGGCTGATCTGCTCTCACGCACACGCTGATCAGGAGTCTCCGTCCACAACATCGCAAGCTGCTCGGGCGAGCGATAAGGAAGCGGTCGGAATAGAACCGCATTCAGCACGCTGAACATTGCGGTGTTGGCGCCAATCGCAAGCGCCAATGTAGCGACTGAGGTAAGCGCAAAGCTCGGATTTCTTCGAAGGGTCCGAATGGCGTAGCGTAGGTCCTGCGCCACTGTTTCGACGAAAGCGAACGCGCTTCGCTCACGATAGTTTTCTTTCATCGGCTCTATGGCTCCGAAACTGCGCAGCGCCGCATAGCGCGCTTCTGCCGGATTCATGCCGGCGCTGAGGTTGTCCTCGATCTGCAGGTCGAGATGAAAGCGCACTTCATCATCGAGTTCACGTTCCATCCGCGTGTGCGCGAAAAGTCCACGCAAACGCAAGGCGCATCTGGTCACGGATGTACTTGCCCAACTCATCCGCCATCCTCGTAGGCAAGGAAGAGTTCAATGGTCGAGGACATACGCCGCCACTCCTCGGTCTCCTTGGCAAGCCTTCTTCGACCGGCCGCCGTGATTGAATAAAATCGCGCCTTGCGATTCTTTTCTGACGCTCCCCACTTTGACGTGATCAATCCGTCCTGCTCCATGCGCAGCAGCGCTGGATAGAGAGTGCCTTGGTTCAGTTGCAACATCTCTCTGCTGATCTGTTCAATGCGCCGCGCGATGCCGTAACCGTGAAGCGGTCCAAGCGCTTCGAGCGTTCTCAAGACAAGAAGAATCAGAGTGCCTTGCAAAACCTCTGACTTATCCGGGCGGTTGCTTCCCATTAGGTTACCTACAGGAAGATTGTAAAGGATCTTCCTGTAGGCGGTCAACAGAGAAAATGTCTGCCTCGCAGCTAATCGAGTTGCAGCTTCGCCGAATACGGAACCACGCCGCCGCGTCGAGCCTCTGCCCGCTGTATCCCGAGTTGCAGAACGTACTCGCCGTCGTCCGGGAGCGTGCCCTTCCAGACAAGCGCGTTATCGATGGAATTGTTGAAGAGATCATTGCCCTCGCTCGCGCTGGCAGCGAAAACACGAATCATCAGCCAGTTCCCTCGGGCTGATGTCACCTGCAGGTTGAGCGTCCGTTTGGCTTTCCCCTGGAACGAATACCTTTTGAGGTCATATCCTTTCAAACTGCCGGTCAGCGTGATCGGCTTCCCTGCGGTGACTTGTACAGGCTGCGGTTTCGGGGGCGGAGGAGGTTGCCCGATCGCGAGCGGACCCACACCTACCATTAGGGTCACAGCGACAACGAACTTCTTGAAGTTGGAAAGCATGCGGCAGTCAAGATTGGTAACTACCGCTTCTCGAGAACTTCGACCGAATGATACTTCTCTCCTTTTTGGCTCACACCATTGATCGTATTCGTCATTGTTTTGCCGTCCTCCGACACGACAGAGTGCACCCATGTAATAACTTTGCCGCTCTGTTTGACCGTAACCTCGCTTCGGTGGTCGCTAATGCGCTTTACTGCGACTGTCATAGCGGGGCCATCTGGTGTTTGGACAGCATGGTCTTTACCATCCCAAGGAATGCTCGTCCCTTGGGGACTGCTTTGCGCGAGCGGCTTACCTTCACGATTGGTTCCTGTAACGATGCGCCTGACATTGGCCCCCATCGGCCTCGAATGTCACTGTCATGCTTTGTGGACCAGGCATAGGGTTGGACTTCGATCTGTCCACGTTGAGTTTCCATGTGCCAAGAAATGAATTGTCGGCCGCAACTACTGGAGTTGACAGCAGGAAAAGCGCCAATGTCATAAAACGCATCAGGTTCTCCTTCAAGGCCTCACAGTATATAGCAAAATCAGCCGTCCTAACCGTTAGCGGTTCGCGAGCCTCTTGCAGAACTCGGCAAAACAATTATTGGAAATATTGTTTGAAAGTTTTGAAGATGGGGTTAGGCTTCAGTAATTAGGTTCCGTCGCCAGACAAAAGCCGTTACGAATGCAACCCCATAGGCAGCTTACCTCTCGTGAACTGATTGTGCAATATGCGCATATCCTGCAGCAGGATCTCTTTCCGAAGCTGGAAGAAACAGTGGGTCCGCTCAGCCCACAATTGCGATTGCTTGCTTCGGTGATGCCGTTGTTGCCGCTGGCGAAACTGCTGAACTGCCGGCGGTCGCACACAGGCCGTCCGGCGAAGGATCGATTGGCGCTGGCGACAGCGTTTCTCGCCAAAGCGATTCTCAACCTGACGACGACTCGTGACCTGATGGACCGCCTGCGCGTGGACAGCGCCTTGCGCCTTTTTTGCGGGTGGTACAGTGTCGAGGCGCTGCCTCATGAGTCCAAGTTTTCTCGCGCGATGGAGTTACCACAGCAGTTGCACAACCTGGTGGTCCGGACTCTGCAAGGGGAGCGGATCGTCTGTCACATCGCTCGCGATTCCACCGCGATTCCTGCGCGGGAGCGATTTCCAGAAACATCGCGGCAAAAGAAACTGGTGAGCCAATCCCCACAACCGAAGCACCCGAAGGGGAGTTTTCGGAAAGCTAA
This sequence comes from Bryobacteraceae bacterium, assembly GCA_963844855.1. Taxonomy (GTDB): domain Bacteria; phylum Acidobacteriota; class Terriglobia; order Bryobacterales; family Bryobacteraceae; genus DASQDN01. Next base: position 295,282 of record CAWJQP010000083.1, on the reverse strand, counting down.
GGCGAGCGAACACGGCACGCGCATCAAGCGGCAGCGGCATCAAAAGCTCAGCGATATGCTCGCCGAACTTCCACAGCAGTGCGATATCGGCGCCAAGAGCAGTAAGGATGGCAACATGCAGTATTGGCGCGGCTACAAACTCCATCTCGATGTCGCCGACGGACAAGTACCGATCAGCGCATGGCTGACGAGCGCGAGCGCACGACTCTCAGGTTGCGATCCCGCTGATGACAATGACATCGAAGCGTGTGCGGTACTTCTACGATTTGATGGACTCTGCTTATGACGCAGATCCGATTCATGCGCACAGCCGAAAGTTGAAACACGTTCCGATCATTGCGCCCCATCCCCGGCGTGGAACCAAGCGACCCTCCGAACTGACGAAGATTTTCCCTGTCCAACCGACGCCGCAATTGACCTGGGCCCAGCAAGATCGCTACAAGGAACGAACCCTGATTGAGCGTGTGAACGCGCGTCTGAAGGATGAGTTTGGCGCCAGCCAAATTCGAGTGCGTGGGCCTGCCAAAGTGATGGCTCATCTGATGTTCGGGATTCTGGCGTTAACCGTAGACCAGTTCCTGCGGCTTCAGTCAGCCTGACTCCGATAAATCAAAACAATAAGCCCACAATACGTAGTGCTTTTTAGTCCCGCGTCCACAACCGGGTAAAACAAACGGGTCGTTGTCTCATCGCACCTTTGCCGCCGACTCCTTGCTCCCTAACATGGCTGTCAAGGGGTTTTTGGCCGCTTTCGAACGAGTTTTGCAAGTTGGTCTCGCGACTCGAAAATTTATTTCTTCACTATTTTCAACACGATTTTCAAAAACACACCTTGCCACGCCAAACACGCGTGCGACGCTCAAATCAGGAGACACGGATGTCAAACAAAAGCAGAAATTGCACGCGCCAATGGCGCGAAATCAAACGGACCTGTGACCGCGGAAGGTAAGGCGATTTCCTCACGGAATAGTCTGAAGCACGGTCTTACCAGCAGCCGTGTGGTCCTCTCACATGAATCTCAGGAAGAATATGATGCTCTTGAGGCCTCATTCCTCCGACGCTTCAAACCCTCAGACGAAGTCGAGACCGAGTTGGTGATTGAGATGGTCGCCGCTCGCTGGCGCCTGCGCCGCATCGAGCTCATGGAAGATGCGCTCTTCAAGAAAGCGATGCGCGACCAGGCGGAACTCTTGGGACCGGATGCCGATCCAGCTGAGATTCGTGATGCCGCGTTTGTCTACGTCGCCGAATCGAAGACAATGCGTACTCTCGCGAGTCATTCTCGCCAGCTGCGGCGCTCCTACGAACGCGCCTGGAAGGAAATCGAAGGGCTCCGCAGTCAGCGTGAACAGGAACAGGAAAACGAACCTACGCTATGCGCAACACAGCCGCAGCAAAGAGTTCCAACGCAATCATTCGACGAAGATGACATCATCCCCGCGCCCTTCACAATCGCTTCGCAGCCCCAGATCAGCGCGTACGATCCCAGGCTAAGCTGAGTATCCGAGTTGCGGTTCTCCCCGCTTCGGCGTTACGCTTACGGTCGGGAGGGATCCCATGAAGTTCTTCCGCGCTTTATTAGCCGGCATTGCAGGCGCTCTCGCAATGTCAGGAACAATGTTCCTGCTCCGGCAATTCGATATAAACATCAGCCTCGAAAATTTGTTGGGAAGCCTGATTGCGGACAAAACAGGTTTATCCCTTTGGATGAGTGGATTCATCCTGCATTTGGTCATCGGCGTCGTTATGGCTCTGCTCTACGCGTTTGTTTTCGAACTCCTCCAGAATTGGGGAACTCTTATCGGCGGCGGACTTGGGCTAGCACACGGACTGATGGCTGGGTTGTTCATGAGCGCGATTCCCGCCATGAACCCCATCATTCCGAATGCGCATGCGCCGGGGGCCTTTCTTGCGCACGTTCAGTATGGCCCTGCGCTCTTCCTGTTGCTCCACTTCATTTATGGGGCGACAGTAGGTCTGGTGTATGGTCCTCCACTGCATAAGCCGCATCTGTTGCCGCGGCAAGTGACTTGAGCGGACTCGTTTAAACGGTCACCTTGCTTGGGATGAACGTACAGCCTGCTTCCACCAACCGCTCACGCATATAGCCGCGCGCATACTCGAGGATCCGCTCAACCTCCGGTTGTGGCCTCGTGACGGCTCGCGCAAGCTCTACTCCCGTGAGTCCCTCAACGTGATATCCAAGCACTGCCCGTCTCCACGGTCGAGGCATTGAGTTCAGCGCCTCTCTTACGCATTCCCGAAGTTCTTCGCGCGCAGTGTCTTCTTCCGGCGAGTCCATCTCCAGGTCCGGCAAGATATCCTCGAGCTTCAAGTCCCCGTCCGGTTGATAGAAGTCGAGCACTTCTTCTCCCATTGTGGAAATCTCTTCCATCGGAGGAGTCTCCGGGATATCGGCTTCCACTGATATCGTATGGTGGCGCTCCCATCTCGTCCGCCTGATCTCGTTTTGAATCTGTTCCTCTGCGAGTCCGAAAATCCACGCCCGGACATCCTTGCGACGGCGGTCATCGGCGGCTTCGCTGTACGCTCGGAGAAGCGCGTCATCGACAACGTCGTCGTGAGTCAGTTGCTCTCGGGTCAGGTCGCCTCTGGCTTCGGCAAACTCGAGCACATGCTGGACGAAATCATGAAGCGCGCTCAAGTGCGGACTCACCAGCCCGAAGAAAGAGTCATTGTTGTGCGAAATACTCGGAGCAGCCGTTGCCTTGAGTCCAATCTCCGGCCGTCGCGCCACGCGCTTCCAGATGTGCTCTCCTCGAACCTTGGCGTTGTGTGCGTCAAACTGCCGTTCCAGGTCTGCGACGGATTGCCTCACGGCTGCTGTCGCGTCGTGTGCTTCACGCCCGGCTGCAAGCGATTTACCGGGTACGTCCAGCGTCATTGAGATCTTATAAAGCTTGTGGGCGGCGATCCTCTCCACTACGATCCGTGACGACACTGTTGCGGGGTCTAACGATTTGGCCTTTCTTTCTAGCCGGGCTATCTGTTGGGTGATCAACCGTCGAAGTTCGTCTGTTCGTTCGGCGCCACTTTTGCTTTCGAAGCCCTTGAGTTCAACACTGGTCTTCATAGCTCTTTTCCAGACACTCTTAGATTACTCCCTGCGACGGGGTGATAATATCTGGCGATATGCGTCTCGTTGTTGCGCTCGTTCGTGGGCTCGTTCGTGTGCTCGTGGTTGCGATCGTGCTTGTTGTCCCCCTGGCGGCGCAGCACGGACGCTATCTCAACGAATCGAAGAACCCCGCGATCGGGAATCCCGAATCGATCTCAGCCGGCGCCAAACTCTATACGACATCCTGCGCGGGCTGTCATGGTCCCGACGGCAGTGGAGGCCGCGGACCCAATCTCGCGAATCGCGCCTTATGGCATCCGCTGAGTGACGAAGCGATCTTCAACGTCATTCGCAATGGCCTGCCTGGAGCTGATATGCCGCCAACGAAGCTTTCCGACGGCGAGACATGGAATCTTGTTGCTTTCATTCATTCCCTCACCGGACCCGCTAGTGAAAACAACGTCCCCGGCAATGTAGAAGCCGGGGCGCAGTTATTCTGGGGCAGCAAAGCCGGATGTTCGAATTGCCATGCAATCGGCGGTCGAGGATCCCGCATGGCGCCGGACTTAAGCAGCATCGGAATGCGGCCACTTGCCTCGATCCGTGAATCTATTCTTCAGCCCTCGAAAGATCTCTCCCTGGCGGGCAAGGAATCCGTGATAGTGACATTGAATAGCGGAGCATCCATCAAAGGCATTGCGCGCAACCGGAGCAACTACTCGCTCCAGATCATCGATTCCAAAGGCGCGCTGCATATGCTTTCAGCCGCAGACATAAAAGAAATGACTGTTTCGGAGAAGTCGCTCATGCCGGAAGATTATGGCAAGCGGTTGTCACGCGATGAGTTTCGTGATCTCCTTACCTTTTTGGCTCGTCAAACAGCGCGAACGGGGACCAGATAAAGATGCGTTTTCTATTCTTCACTTGTGCGATCTGCTCGCTCGTAACCGCGCAGGTCCAATATCAGGACATCGTGAAAGGGCCTGGCGAAAACTGGCTTACCTATGCTGGTAGTTATCAAGGTTGGCGATATAGCCCGCTCAAGCAAATCACAGTTGAGAATGCCAAGACGCTTGCCCCGAAGTGGGTGTATCACGTGCCGAACGCGCGTGGCTTGCGGTCCTCGCCCATCGTATATAAGGGCGTGCTATACATCACGAATTCAAATTCGGTGTATGCGGTGGATGCCCGCTCAGGTCGTATGATCTGGCAGTACGTCGACACCCGCGCCAAGAAGCAAAGTGTAAACCGCGGCGCCGCGATTCTCGACGAAGCAGTCTACTTCACTACAACCGACAATTACTTGACCGCTCTCGACCGGCAAACCGGAGCGCTCCTGTTCAGTCGCCAGTTCGCCGATGAAGAGAAGGGCATCAGCTCAACCTCCGCGCCCCTTGCGGTGAAGGACAAGATCATCGTAGGCAGCGCGGGAGGAGACAGCGGAATGCGAGGCTTTGTCGCTGCGCTGTCCGCAAAGACCGGCGAAGAAATTTGGCGGACGCATACCGTTCCCGCCAAAGGCGAGAAGGGCTCGGAAACTTGGGCCGGTGGAATCGAATGGGGCGGGGGAGCCACTTGGCTGTCAGGCACATTCGATCCGGAGTCGGCCACACTGTACTGGACAACCGGTAACCCATGGCCCGACTTCACGGGCGTTCCCCGCAAAGGCGACAACCTGTACACATGCTCTCTGATTGCGCTCGATCTCGATACCGGAAAATTGAAGTGGTACTTCCAATTCACCCCGCATGATACTCACGATTGGGACGCTCAAAGCTGGCCGGTGCTAATCGACATGGAGTGGAAGGGGCAGATGCGGAAAGTGGTTCTGCATGCCAATCGGAACGGCTTTTTCTATGTCCTCGATAGAACTACGGGAGAGTTCCTCCGCGCGAGTCAACTCATCGATAAGGTGACGTGGGCAAGCGGCATCGATAGCAAGGGACGTCCGATCATCATCCCCGGCAAAGATCCGACGCCGGCGGGCAATTGGGTCTGTCCCAGCGTGAAAGGCGCGACCAACTGGATGGGCCAAAGCTACAACCCTGGTACTGGCTTGTTATATGTCCTGACCCTTGAACAGTGCGGTATGTACACGAGTTCCTCGCAGGAGCCTGTGCCGATGAAGAACTTCCCCGGAGGAGGCGCAACGGAAGAAGGCGGCCAAGTAATCTTGCGTGCGATCGATCCAAAAACCGGCAAGCGTGCCTGGGAATATCCAATGACCGGGGCAGGACGAATGTGGACGGGGATTGTTTCTACCGCTAGCGGCGTAGTCTTCTCCGGCGATGATGACGGCCATTTCGTCGCCCTGGAGGCCAAGACGGGCAAACATCTCTGGCACTTCAACATGGGCGAGTTGCTCACAGCATCCCCCGTCACCTATGAGGTCGACGGTAAGCAGTACGTCGCGATCGCGTCAGGCTCAGCCGTGTTTTCCTTCGGTTTGTTTGAGCCCGCCCAATCGATGCCACTACCGAAGATAAAAGTGAACTAGCACCAACGTGCCAAGGCGTTTTCGGGCCAGGTTTCCGAGCCCTATCCTCGCTTGATAACTTTGTGCAGATATCGGAGCACGGTGTCGGCAATGATCGCGTGCCCTTCAGCGGTGGGATGAATTCCATCCCGCTGCATCAAGCCGGGCTTCGATTTGTATTGCGCCAGAATGTCTTCCATCAGAAATGGGATGAGCGTCACCTTGTACGTAGTGGCCAAGTCTTTGTATGCCGCTTCGAACTGGTGGATATAGTCAGGACCATAGTTCGGCGGCAGCGTCATTCCAGCTAGCACCACCGTAGCGCCGCCCTTTTGGAACGCGCCGATCATCTTTTCTAGGTTCGCCTTCGTCGACGCGACCGGTATGCCCCGCAGCCCGTCGTTGCCTCCAAGCTCCAAAATCACGATTTTCGGGTTCATCGAGACCGCGTAATCCAGCCGTCCCAGGCCTCCCGTGGTTGTATCCCCGCTGACGCCGAGATTCACAACATGGTACGAAAAACCCTCCGCATCCAACTTCCGCTGCAGTTGGTCCGGGAAACTTAGCCCTGTCTGAACGCCCAGTCCTTCGGAAATGCTGTCACCAAAGGCGACAATCACCGGCCGGGGATCGGGTTTTTGCGGCTGTTCGGCAGGCGGCGAAGAGCGCGTTACGGGTTCGGACTCGGCCCCGCTCGGGGACTTCGTACATCCGGCGCACACGAGCAACGTCACAATGAAAGAAACCAGACGCAAGGAATGCATACTAAAAAGGTAACGGGCCAAAGGTCTTCATTGTGATCGACGTTAGTGGACTAACCAAAGTTATCGACACCGGCATCCACCGCGTCGAAATCCTCAAAGGGATCGATCTCACAATTCCAGCGGGCCAATTTGCTGCAATTATGGGCGCTTCCGGGAGCGGTAAGAGCACGCTTCTGGGTCTCCTCGCAGGGCTCGACGCGCCCACTTCGGGCAAGATCGTCCTCGACGGGGAGGAGATAACCGGACTCTCAGAAGATCGTCTTTCCGTTGTACGAGGCCGAAAGATCGGTTTTGTGTTTCAGTCCTATCAGTTAATTCCAACGCTTACCGCCGAGGAGAACGTTCTGCTGCCCTATGAACTTGTCGGCAAGAACGGCTCTGGTGGCAGGAAGCGTGCCCGCGAGTTGTTGTATGAAGTCGGTCTCAACGATCGAATGGACCACTATCCGGTGCAGTTGTCGGGCGGGGAGCAACAGCGCGTAGCGTTAGCTCGGGCATTCATGGTTCGCCCGCCGATCCTCCTGGCGGACGAACCGACCGGGAATCTTGACAGCGCCAACGGCCGGCATATTCTCGACTTGTTGATCCGGCTTAATGCAGAGCAGGGAACCACACTCGTACTCGTGACCCATGACGCGAATCTGGCAGCGCATGCGCAACGACGCATCGTATTGCAGGATGGACTGGTCGTCGCCGACGACTTCTCAGCATGACTGCGACAGCTTTCCGTATCGCTGTTCGAGATGCGCGCGCCGCGCGGGGCAAGTTCTTGTTTGTCGTCGTCGCCGTTGCTCTGGGCGTCGGATCGCTGACGGGCGTGCGCGGGTTCAGTCAAGCGTTCGCGTCCATGCTGCTTCGAGAAGCCCGGTCCATCATGGCCGCCGATATCTCGATTCGCATCTTTGGGGACACTTCGGCAGAGCAGGAGTCGATTCTCGCCGGCCTTTCAACACGTAATGTCCAAGTCACGCGCGTAACGGAAACCGTCTCGATGGTCTCTTCGAAAGCAGAGCCCCGACCCTGCGCTGGTCACGTTAAAAGCCGTCGATCCACAGGTCTTCCCGTTCTACGGACAACTGGCGCTGACGCCTCCTGGCAAGTTGAAAGAACGGCTAACCGCCGAAACCGCGGTCCTGTCGGAAGACGCGCGGATCCGGCTCAAAGTCGAGGCGAACGAAACCATTAAGATCGGCGGCCACGACTTCCGAGTCGCCGGCTTTGTCACGGTCGAACCGGACCGGATGTCGGGCAGTTTCACTGTCGGCCCCCGCGTGATGGTCTCGCGCGAGGGTTTGGAGCGAACGGGGCTTATCCGGCTCGGAAGCCGCGCTTCGAATCGGCTGCTCCTTAAACTTGCGCCAGGTGCTCCTTCCGTTGGCGTCGTGCGGGAGCAACTGAGAGTCGCCTTCGCCGAGGCGCTTATCACGGACTTCCGCGAGACGAATCCTAATATCGCGCGAGGGCTTGAGCGATCGACGACTTTTCTGAGCCTTGTCAGTCTTATTGCCTTGATCGTCGGAGCGATCGGTGTTTCGACGGCCATGCACGCGCACCTTCAGCAAAAGCTCGATACGATCGCGACGCTGAAAAGTCTGGGCGCCCGCTCTGGCGCAGGTCGTTCGCATCTATCTCATTCAGACTGCGCTGCTGGGTTTATGTGGCGGGATCGCCGGAATCATCGTCGGCGCCGCAGTGCAGCGCATCTTCCCGGAACTGATCGAGCGCTATTTTCAAATGCGTCCGGAAACGTGGTTCGCGCCGTCGTCGGCGATTCAAGGCTTACTGGTGGGCATGCTGACGACGCTTCTCTTCACGCTGCCTCCGCTGCTGAACATTCGCAGGGTGAAGCCTGCGCTGATTCTCCGGCGCGACATGGCGGAAACGCGTATCGGATGGCGACAGAGGCTTTCCGAAACGCGAACCGCGCTTTTCGCCGCTGTCGTGATCTGCATCGGGCTCGCCGCTATCGCCGGCTGGCTTGTGCACGGGACACGCCAGAACGCCGCGCAAGTGGGCGCATATTTCGTTGGCGGGTTATTGGTGAGTCTCACGCTCCTCTACGGTGTCGCTTCGCTGTTGCTGAAAGCTCTGCAGATGCTCGTTGCGCGCGTGTCGATGCCGGTGACCATGCGTCACGCCTTATCGAATCTCTACCGTCCAGGGAGCCAATCGAGAGCGGTGTTGACGGCGCTCGGTGTGGGCGTGATGTTCACGCTGACGGTGTTTCTGATGCAGAGATCCGTGCTCGCGGAGATCCGGCGCAGCGCGCCTCCTGGGATGGCGAACGTGTTCTTCATCGACATCACCGCGGATCAGAGACAAGCGATTACTGATCTCATCGCGGCAAATCCCGGAACGGAGGGAAAGCCCGACATCCTCTCCGCAGTTTCCGCCAGAATCGTTTCGATCGACGGAATGGCGATTGAGCGGATGAACCAGTCGCAGCTTGGCCGCCGCTACCGGATGTCCCGGAATGTCACTTCGTTCGCGCAAATCCCTCCCGGGACGAACGTATTGCGCGGCAAGTGGTGGGACCCGGCATCGGCCAGAGCCGCAGATCTCCATGAGCGCCGGAGCGGCTCGTTCATTGAAGCTCGAGCCCGGTTCCAGCATCACTTGGAATGCCTTCGGAAAGATCATCACCACGAAAGTTGCCGCAATCCATCGTACGGATGAGCGGCGTCTGCACGGAATGGTCGAGTTCATCGCTAGTCCCGGAACGCTTGAGGGGCTGCCGACGGTCTACTACGGGGCCGCTCGCGTCAAGACCCCACAGATCGCTTCGCTACAGCGCGCAACGTTCGATCGGTTTCCCACAGTGACAGTCATCAATGTCGCCGACGTGCTGGATCGTGTGCAGGAAGTTGTGGATCAGATCGCGCTTGTGATCCGGTTCATCTCGGCGTTCACGATTCTCGCCGGCGCGATCATTCTCGCTTCGAGCGTGGCGGGCACCCGTTTCCGCCGTGTGCGTGAGATCGTGATTTTCAAGACGTTGGGCGCGACGCGCGCCACGGTCGCGAGGATGTTCTCAATCGAGTTTCTCGTGCTTGGTCTTGTGGCTGGGGCGATGGGCAGTTTGCTGGCTACCGCGTTCTCAAGTCTGCTCTTAAAGAGATTCTTCGAAGCGCCGTTCCACTTCGATCTACTGCCTAATCTTTTTGGCGGTTTTGGCGACGGCTTTGATTGCTTCGGGGTCCGGCTGGCTGGCGAGTTTCCGGCTTTTGGGGCAGAAACCGCTGGAGATCCTTCGCGGGGAGTAAGGCTGGTGGCGCGGTTTGCGAGCGCCACAACTCCTCGACGCAGCGCTTTTGTGACCGTGGTCATATTGGTGTAGTCGAGCTTCCCGGCTTCATCACCGAGCCCGTGATAGTCCGGGAATCCATACGCGACACTGACGGTGTGCGCCGGTACTCCGAGCTTTGCCAGCGCTTCGTTGTCGCTTCGCTCAAAGAAGAGCTCGCTGAACTTTTCGTGCTTGTAAATCCGCACTCCGAACGGAGTTGCCGCGGTAGCGAGCGTTTGGCCCACCCTTGAGCGATCCCACCCCGTGACGGTAGCGCCTTTCACGCGCGGACCTTCCGAATCGTCGGGACGGCCGAGCTGTTCGAAGTTTACTTGGGCGAATGTCTGGGCTACGGGAAAGACGGGGTGCTGAGCGTAATAGCGCGAGCCTACCATTCCGTGCTCCTCGCCGAAATAAGCGATGAACACGAGGGAGCGTCTCGGACGCACGGCGGAGGAAGCAATTGCGCGAGCAATTTCGATGACCCCAGCAACCCCGCTGGCGTTATCATTGGCGCCGTTGTATACGCGGTCGCCTTCGCCGTCGGGCTTCAACCCGACATGATCGTAGTGCGCGGTTACCAGAACGTACGTGTCCCGAAGTTTGGGGTCGCGCCCTTTCAACACGCCGATGACGTTCCGCAGACCGGCCGGCATGTGGGTGAGAAATATGTCACCGGTGGCGTTATAGATGGGACCGAGCTCCGGAGTTTTCTCAAGAACAACTCTCTTACCGGCGAGTATGTTCTGGTCTGTGTCGAGCTCTACTTTGGCGTTGGCAAAAAGGGACGGAGACTTGAGCTTTGCCTCTTTCGGGTGAACGACAACGTCTCCACGACGGACTTCGAAGACAGCCTCAGTCGTTTGCGCTTGCGTCTCGAGACCCGCGGCCCGGAACTGGGCGAGGATGTAATCGGCGGCGAGATCGCAGCTCCGCGAAGGGCAAGCGCGCCCTTCCATTGAGTCCGAGGCAAGGAACTCAACGTGAGCCCGGAGCATCGGCATGCTCTGAGCCCGTAAGAGTACAGGAAAGAGAACTATTGCCGCGGTTGAGACGAACTTAGTTGATACGAACTTCGTCACCGCTATTCAATCCTGCCAAAGCAACAACATGAGTGTCGCTATGCAGACCAAGTGTGACTTCGCGGCGTTCGAAGGTCGGGCCAGCCTTGACGTAACGCTACCGTCTTGCCATCTACTTCCTCAATAGCGGATCGCGGTACGACGAGCTTGCCTTCTGCCTTCTCGATGACTACGTCGGCGCTGGCCGACAGGTCAGGAATCAGCCTCGGATCGTTGCCGTCGATCTGCAGGCGGATCGGAACATTGCGGATGTAGGCGCTCTGCCGGAAACCACCCGCGGCAAGTGCGCCGATCGTGTGTACTTTTCCGGTGAACTCCATGTTCGGGAAGGCGTCAAATTTGATCGCTGCCTGCTGGCCGACACGGAACTCGCTGCTTTCTGCCTGGTTGACCGTGCCTTCCACTTGCATTCTCTTCGTGTTGACCACCTTCATGAAGCCCTGGCCAGGGAAAATGCGGTCGCCCGGCTGCACTTGACCCATTTCGTTGCCGCGCCAGATCTGGGACATGACAACGAGTCCATCCATCGGGGCATAAATTTTGAATGCCTCGACGTCTTTGACGTGACGGTCACGATGGCGGGTGTGCCGCAGCAGGGTTAGCTCTAAAATGCGAATCTCAGCGGCGTGTGCGGCTTTCTTGAAATCGAGATCAGCCTGAGCCTGTTTGTAGCGTGCTTCGGCCTCATCCTGAGACAGCTTCAACAGTTGGCGTTCAATGTCCGTGCGAATTTCGGCCACGCTCGAATCGAGCCGAGCCTTATCCGCCTGTGACTTTGTTGACACGAATCGTCTGCTGCAGGTTTTCCCATTCGATGGCTTGCTCTGCCTTGCGCTTGGCCGACATCGGACTGCGCAGACTCGATGGTGTCGCCCAGATCATCCACGTGGTCCTGCATCGATTGCGAGTCGATAGCCGCTACCAAAGTCCCCTTCTTTACCCACGATCCGGGATTAGCCGTCGTCAGGAGGATCATTTCCCTGTTGGCATCGGGTCCCTTCATCGCCGGCGCGGTGATGTTGGCAAAATCAATTGCCGCCGTCTGGCCGCCGACACGGATCGTCCGGGCCACGTTTCCGATGACAACCTTGGCCGTCTTGGTCGCCACGATCGTGGCGACAGGAGCGGCAGGTTTGGTGGCGGCGCGGTATCCGAAGTACACGGCAACGCCAGCAATCGCCAATAAAACCAGCCACTTCCAGGGAAACCCTGAGGACGGCGGCTGAGGTACAGGCTTGGGCGCGAGAACTGGCTGGTGTCTAACTGGAGCGGGTACAGTATGGGGAGCGGCTGACATGTAAATGCCTTCAGAGAGCTACGAACTGAAACTAGAAGGCGCAGTTCGAGCTTGGTAAGTTACTCATCCCAGTATACTAGGGAAACGATTCTTAGGCTTTGGGGGAATACTCGACAATCGAGACGCGATTGATCTTGTCGAGGCGCGAATAGCTCCGCTCGAGATAGTCTTCGCCCATCGCTTCAATCTTTTGGGTGTCCGGGCCGCCGCCACCGAACGCCTGGACTTCACCGTAACTGGCATACAGCTTCTCGACGACGTCCATACCCTCAACTACGCGGGCAAATGGCGCAAATGCTCGCCCGTCGAGAGACTTCGAATTGTCCGCTAAGTTGATGAAAACCTGTGTCGTGCGGCTTGCTGGACCGGCCATTGCGTAGGAAACGAAGCCCTTGGTATTCTTCTGGACGACTGGATCGTCCGGCAGCTTCAATTGTCTCCATAACTCGGAGACCTTCGGATCCTTGTGGATCCCGAACTGAACGATGAATCCCGGCCGTACTCGAAAGAAGCGCGAGCCGTCGTAATACTTCTCCTGCAATAACTCGAAGAAGCGGTCGGCCCCTTTAGGCGCCCAATCGCGGACCACCTCCATGACGAAGTCGCCTTTGGTGGTCTCGAACTTGGCATAGAACTTCGGGGGAGCCTGGGTCGGTTTCGACTCGGCCTTCTCCGTTTTAGGAGCGTTGCTCGAACATCCGGCAAGCGCCAGGAAAATTGAGGCGGCGATAATCTTCTTCACTTGGCGTCTCTCCAGTTCGATCCCGTACCTACGTCGACGATTAAGGGTACATCGAGTGGATAGACAGATTCCATCTCATGCTTGACCATTTGCCGGATGGCGGGGACTTCTTCGGGAGGCGCCTCAAGCACGAGTTCATCGTGCACCTGCAATAACATGCGGGCACGGCTGCCGGTTCGGTGCAGTTCGCGGTCGATTCTGATCATAGCCATCTTGATCAGATCGGCCGCCGTCCCTTGCAGCGGAGTGTTAACAGCAGTCCTTTCGGCGAACGACCGCGCATTTGGGTTGCGCGTATTCATGTCGGGTATTGGACGTTCGCGACCTTGGAGCGTTTTTGCCACTCCGCTGCGCCTTACTTCTTCAATCGTCTTTTCTATAAATTTCTTTACGCCGGAATATCGCTCGAAATAGGCGCGAATATAGGTTTCGGCTTCTTTGCGGTCGATGCCCAGAGTTTCAGCAAGTCCGAAGGGTGTCTGGCCGTAGACAATGCCGAAGTTTACAGCTTTGGCATTCCGGCGCATGTCCGGTGTCACCATCAGCGGCGGCGTTCCAAACACCTCGGCCGCCGTGCGTGTGTGGATGTCTTCCCCGTTCCGGAAGGCGCTAACAAGAACCGGGTCTTTCGACATATGCGCAAGGAGCCGAAGCTCAATTTGCGAGTAGTCCGCGACGACGAGCGTCCAGCCGTCTTCGGGAACGAAAGCCGCCCGAATCTCACGGCCGAGTTCACTTCGGATGGGAATGTTTTGCAGGTTCGGATTTGAGGACGAGAGACGACCGGTTGCAGCGCCGGTCTGATTGAACGTCGTGTGAACGCGTCCCGAGCCGCTGCGAATCAAAACCGGCAGGGCGTCCACATATGTTCCTTTGAGCTTGGCCAATTGCCGGTATTCGAGGACAAGCTTGGCAATCTCGTGATCGACTGCCAAGGCTTCGAGAATATCGGCCGCCGTCGATGTGGTCTTGCCCTTGCCATACTTTACGGGCGAAGGGAGTTTCAATTCCTCATAGAGAACTTTGGCGAGCTGCTGGGGTGAATTGATATTAAAAGGCGCACCGGCAATCTCGTGAATTTGGCCGGCGAGCCGCTGCATTTCGCCGTCCATGCGTCCGGATAAAGTCACGAGTTGCGATGGTTCGACCCGGATTCCGGTTTTTTCCATCCTTCGCAAAACATCGGACAGCGGTAGGTCGATATCCCTGTAAATACCGGCGAATCTGCCTTCGATTTCCGGATAGAGCTTGAGAAACAACTCCAACGCGCAGTCGGCCTGCATATCCGACGACGTTCCGAGTTTCCGATCGAGGAACTTTTCGGCCAGCACCTCGCACCCGCAACTTGCCGGATCTGACGAAAGGAGAAAGGCATAGAGCATGACGTCGTGCTCGATTCCCGCCGCGGCGATTCCTTTCTGTTCGAGCGCCGCGATCGTACTTTTCACGTCATGGACGATCTTGATTCGGGTTGGATCCTCGATGAGCGCCTTCACAGATGTCATCAGTTCGAACGGAAGGCCGCGCGCCTGGCCCGGTTTGTAAGCGAGTCCGATTCCGCCTTCGACCGCGAGCGCAACCGGCACATCCTGAGGTATCTCGGCTAAGAATGCTTCGACTTCTTCGGCCGTCATGAGACTGCGATAGTCTTTGTCGGCGGTCGACTCCGTTGGGCCTAGATCCTTGAGGGCGCTGAAGAATTCCAACTCCCGGTAGATTGCCTTCAGCACTGGGAGGTCCGGTTCCTGGGCAGTCAGCGATTCGAGGCACCATTCGACGGGTGTCTGCGTGTCGATGGTCGCTAGCTTTTTGCTTAACAGGATCTGGTCCCGATGGTTCTGGAGGCTTTCGCGATACATCTTGCGTTCAACCTCGGCTGCTCGATCGAGCGCGTTTTCGACGGACCCGAACTTAACGATCAGATCGCGTGCGCCCTTATCCCCAATGCCCGGGGCACCCGGAATGTTGTCGATCGAGTCCCCTTTCAGGGCTAACAAGTCGGCCACGCTCGATGGCGGTACACCCATGAACTCCTCGGTCTTGGCAGGATCGTATACGATGTCGTCCTTCATCGGATTGAGCATCGAAACCCGATCCGTGACGAGTTGGAGCATGTCTTTGTCGCTCGAAACGATGGTCACATCGACTTGTCCGGATTCTTCGGCTCGGCGGGCGATTGTGCCGATTACGTCGTCGGCTTCGAACCCTTTGTATTCGAGAATCGGAATCCGCATGGCGCCCAGCAGCTTGCGGACATATCCAATTTGGGCACCGAGATCCTCGGGCATTTCGGTGCGGTTGGCCTTGTATTCCGCGTACGATTCGGAGCGAAAGGTAGGCTCCGAACTCTCCCAAACCGCCGAGATGTAAGCTGGTTTGTAGGACGTCAGCAGCTTTCGCAGCATGTTGTGGAAGATGTAAATTGCCTCTGTCGAAATTCCGGTTGTCGTGCGCATCGGCGGGGCTCCCGACCGTGCCCGAGCATGATAAGCCCGGAAGATGAAGCCGAAGGAATCGATTAGAAAGAGCTTCGGACGCGTTGCAGCCGCCATGATGCCGATTAGGATAGCGTAGAACTATTGCTTCTAAGGGTCTAGAGGCTGAAACGCAACACCACATTCAAATTGGTGTGGTGTAATCGACACAGTTTGCACTGTGGAAATCGCTTAGTTTGAGGCACTTAGTAGTGGAAGGCTAAGTGCTAAACTGGGACCAGGAGTTTACGATCGATTTATGTCGAGTTTGAATAATGCGTTTTGAGACGACGCTGAACCACTCAATCTCTATCAGCGGCGTCGGTTTGCACCATGGTGTGCCGGTGAATATGAAGATCCTCCCGGCACCGCCGTCGACAGGCATTGTATTCGAACGTACCGATCTTGACAACTTCCGAATTCCTGCCAGTTATAAACATGTCGCGCGTGTCAGCTATGCAATTAGCTTGATGCGGCAAGGCGTCCTCATCTCCACGACCGAGCATGTATTGAGCGTGCTTTATAGCATGGGGATCGATAATGCCATCATTCAGATCGACAACCTGGAAGTTCCGATTGTCGACGGCAGCGGATTGCCGTTCATCCGCGCGATTCAGGATGCGGGCATCCGAACGTATCGCCGCCGCCGACGGTACCTGAGGATCAAGAGGCCCGTATCTGTGGAGGCTCCAGGAAAGCGGATCACGATTTTACCTGCCGACAGGTTCCTCCTTACTTGCGATATCTTCTTCGACCATCCCCTGGTCGGCCGGCAAACCCTCGAAATGGAAGTCACTCCCGAGCGCTATGCCTCTGACATCGCTCCTGCGAGAACCTTCGGATTCGCCTGGGAACTCGACCAGATGCGCAACATGGGATTAATCCGTGGAGCCACGCTCGACTCGGCGATCTGCTTCAGTCGCGAAACGGTTTTGAACCCCGGAGGATTGCGGTTTGACGACGAATGCTGCCGGCACAAAGTCCTCGATCTTATTGGCGACCTGGCCCTTATCGGCAAGCCGTTGCTTGGACACGTAATTGCCGAACGAGCCGGGCACGCGATGCACGCGGCGCTTGTCTCGCGCATAATGGCCGATCCCACGCTGTACGAAGTGCTGTCTTTCGATCAGCTTGCGACGCGCGTTGCACACGCCTTGGTATCCTAGCCAAGACGAATGCCATCGCTGTTCAGCCCGCCAAATCTGCTGACATGCGTGCGCATTGCGCTCACCCCGTTCATTGTGTACGCCCTCCTGGACAATAACTGTGTTCAGGCGTTTTTGTTGTGCGTGATTGCTGGATTTACGGATACGCTTGACGGTTATCTTGCGCGAAAAATGCGTCAGGAGAGCCGCCTGGGAGCGTATCTCGATCCGATCGCGGACAAATTCCTGCTGACCGCTTTATACCTTTGTTTTGGGATCGCCAACCTGGCTCCGTGGTGGATCGTTTGGTTGGTGATCGGCCGCGACGCGATGATTCTGTCGCTGGCCGCAGGCGGTCTGTTTTGGAAAGGCATCCGCGATTTTCCGCCCACAACATCCGGGAAAATAAGCACTTTACTTCAAATCACAACGTCGCTCGCGATCATAGCCCAGTGCGCAAACGGGGTCTCAGCCGATGTCGTCAATCTGTTTCTGTACGCGACGGCGATCTCGACGATTTGGAGCGGTGTTCAATATCTTCGCCGAGCGATCCGGTCGATGAGGGCTATATCCCGTTGAAGATACTCGGGTCATTTTTCTAAATACAGATTGTTTGACCCAGCGCACAGACGGCGTTAGTCTAAGAGGTGTTGAGTGCCGCCATGACTTGTTACTCGCCCTCACGCTTCTGTCTGTCCTCGGGCTTAGTAGCTCTTGCTCTGGCTGCGTTCACTTCCTGGGTCGGCATGCAACATCCGACGGTTTGGATTGCGACCGTACTCTTCGGTGTTGCCGCGATTACCCTTCTGATTCTTGCCTTTCAGCCCCCCATAGAAGTTTACGAGCATCACCTGGTTTTGGGTCGTCGGATTATTCCCTGGAGCGAGATCCGCCGGCTGGATCGCACCTCCTGGATGACACCGCTGATCGTGAACTTGACACTGGCGGGGGATCGACGGGTCGTCCTGATCTATCCGGGCGATATCGACGCGGGGAAAAGCCTGCTGCGGCACCTGCGCCGCTGCGCAAAGGATGCGCTGATCGATGGCATTCCCTACCGGCAGTTTTGGGGAGAGGTTTTGCCGGGAGGCTCGGACCGTCGCCAACTGCCATCGCCACGGTATCAGTTGTTGCGACCGGAAGACGAGGCCGAAGTGGAGCGGCTGTTCCAACGGTTGAAGACAGTCGGACATTTAGATCCGAAAGCTTCGGACGACAAGTAAGCCCTTGAGCCCGTTTCGCAGGTTCACGCGATGGTTCCTGCTGGCGTTTCTTTTAGCCTTCCTTCTTGTTTCCCTTAACTACAGAGCAGTCTTGACCGCCGTTGGTAGCTATCTGGTGGAGACGCGCCCGCCGGAAAAGGCCGACGCCGTTCTCGTGTTGGCCGGGGATTTCCGAGGAATGAGAATTCTTCGGGCCGCAGAGCTGGTGCAGGGCGGCTTCGCTTCGATCGCGCTAGTCAGCGGTCCGACTGAACTATACGGCGTGAACGAAGCCATACTGGCCATTCGTTACGCCAACAGTCGCGGGGTGCCGGCCAATTACTTCGAAGCGGTCCCGATCCGGGCGTTTTCGACGCTAGAGGAAGCGCACGCGCTTGCACCGGAGTTACGTAAGCGAAACATCCGCAAGTTGCTGCTAGTGACGAGTAATTACCATACGCATCGCTCGGCAGGCATCTATCGCGCGGTGGTTGGCAAAGACATAGCGATACACAGTGTCGCGGCGCCCGATCCGTATTTCCGTCCTGAGTCGTGGTGGCACAATCGGGAAGGGCAGAAGATTGTGTTCTATGAGTACTCGAAGACGATCGCCGTCTGGTTGGGGATGTAGATGAAGCGATCGTTTCGGGTGCTCTGGCCCTACATGTGGAAGTACCGGGGCAGTCTGGCGCTGGGCGTGGGCGCACTGGTACTCAAAGACGTCTTCGCGGCGGTTCAACCGCTTATCATCGGCATTGCGATCGACTCGCTGACGCGCGAATTCGCGCTCAATAAAGTGCTGCAGTTTGCCGCGCTGATCGCCGTGCTCTCCGCGATCAAGGGCGTGTTCCAGTACTGGATGCGCGTCATCATCATCGGCATTTCCCGCGATGTCGAATTCGATCTGCGAAACGATCTCTTTTCCAAGCTGATAACGCTCTCCTGGGACTTCTACGGGAAGTTTCGCACCGGCGACATCATGGCGCGGGCTACGAACGATTTGAACGCCGTTCGCATGATGCTGGGACCCGGGGTCATGTATTGGACGGAGACGATGTTAACGCTCGTCCTCGCAGTTGCCATCATGGCCTGGGTAGATTGGCCGCTCGCGCTGGTAGCTCTTGCGCCCGCTCCTGTCGTAAGCCTTGCGGTTGTGTTGTTCGGACGTATGATCCACTCACGCTTCGAACGAATTCAGAAGATGTTTGCCGATATCAGCAGCCGGGTGCAGGAGAATTTTGCCGGTGTCCGAGTGATTCGCGCGTATGTCCAGGAAGAAGCGGAGATACAGCGTTTTGAAACTCTGAATCGCGAGTACATCCACGAGAACATCCATCTAGCGCGTGCTCAGGGAATGTTCATGCCCGTCTTGCAAGCTCTGGTCGGGATCGGTTTCCTGGGAGTTCTTTGGGCCGGCGGCGCACGCGTGCTAACGGGCGACATATCGCTTGGGAACTTCGTGATGTTCAACAGCTACATGGGCATGCTCGTGTGGCCGATGATTGCGCTTGGGTGGGTAGTGAATCTCATGGAGCGCGGACGCGCATCCGTGGGACGCATCGACGAAATTATGCAGCAAAAGCCAACGATCGACGAACCGCCGGCGCCGCGATCGTTGACGAAGGCTCGCGGCGAGATCGAGTTCCGTGACGTGTACGTCCGCTTTGGCTCAACTACTAGCCTGCATGGTGTCAAATTGCGGATCCCGGCAGGCTCTACGGCCGCGATCGTCGGCCACACGGGCAGCGGAAAGAGCACGTTAGTGAACTTGATTCCGCGCATGATTGATCCCAGCGAGGGGTCCGTGCTTTTAGACGGGCATGACTTACGGGAATATTCGCCTGTGCGATTGCGGGACCAGATTGGCTTCGTTCCGCAGGAGACGTTTCTCTTCAGTATGACGCTAGGGGAGAACATTGCTTTCGGCGTCAAGGATGCGACGGAATCGCAGATTCGGCGCGCGGCGGAGATCGCGGGATTAGCGACGGATCTGGAGTCTTTCCCTGAAGGCCTTCGAACGATGGTTGGTGAGCGTGGAATTACCCTGTCAGGCGGCCAGAAGCAGCGGACGGCGATTGCGCGAGCGATCCTGCGCAATCCGCGGATCTTGATTCTCGACGATGCTCTCTCGAGTGTGGATACTCTGACGGAAGAGAAGATTCTTACGGCCCTGCAGGATGTGATGAAGGGCCGTACGACGATCCTGATTTCTCATCGAGTGTCCACTGTCCGAAATGCCGACAGAATCTACGTGATCGAGTTCGGAAAGCTCGCAGAAGAAGGGACGCACGCGGAACTAATCCAGCGCGGCGGTTATTATGCGGACTTGTACCAGAAGCAGCTTTTAGAGGAGGAGTTGGAGGCGATTTAGGGTGTAGGCTGCTTGTCGGCCGCAGATCAACGCAGATAGGAAAGATTGTTACGATGTTTCGGCTGCCAGGAGGCTTTGTACGAACACGTCTGACTCCTTCATGGAACGTTCGATATCGGCTACCAGAACTTCCACTTCTTTATCCATTTTGGTCAACGTCGTTTTGAGCGACTTGACTGCCCGCGCATTCAAGTTGTGTTTCAAGAAGAGAACCTGATCATGAAAGGCGCGAATGACGGGCTGCATCTTGCGCTCCGTCACGTGCATGGCGGTCATGTACTGTTTCTGACGCAATTGCGCGTCCCGCAACATTGCCCGGCTGCGGCTCTTTAACGAGGCGTCTCCCATCTCATCGATCTCTTTCGCCCACTCATTGAAGAGATCATGAGATACCTGCTCGATCGACTTGATCCGATTCGATACATCGTCAGCGCGTGATTTGGCGGCTTCGTAGTCGCCATTGAGCTCGTTGTAGACCTTTTCAAGGTTGCCACCATCGAATCCGGTGAGTTCCTTGAAGGACTCCATGGTGGTTTTTATCTGCTCACGCGCCTCTTCCTGGTCCTTTTTGCCGTCGACGATCCGCTTGACGAGGATGTCCCGCTTTTCCTTGCCGAGCTTCTCCATGGACGCGTAGTACAAGCGGCCGCATGCAGAGACTCCCAACAAACTGGTGGCTAGAACCGCTAAAGCTGCGCGACTAAGCATTGTCTTCCGTGGGTAAGACGCTTGCAGAAGGTTGGAGCGTCAAAATATTGCGGCTAGTGTTTCAATGCTTTGCGCTTAGCATCGACGGTGGAACCGACACTGCGCTCCCACGAACCGTAGGTGGGGTTCGGAAGCATGAACCAGCGCTCTCCCCAATAACGGCGGTGCGCTTCCACGGCATCGAAGCGCCCTTCGACGGAGCCTTGATTGGGCGTCAGCGAAACGAAGTCGTTGAAGTCATCGCCAATTAAAAGCATAATTCGATTCCCGGCCGCGACGAGATTGCGTCTTGCGGATTTATCCCCGGTGTCCGTGCGGCATAGCAGCCGCTGGGAAGAATAGGGCAGATGATGGGCGCGAAGCACGGTAACGGTGGGATCGTCTGGCTTCGCGGGATCGCAAACTCGATTCGTAATGTAAAAGATCGCTACGCCGTGGCCATGGGCAGCCAGCAGGAAGTCTCGCGCTCCTGGCACGAGTCCCGCGCGCTTTTCTTCCACCCACTTCTGCCAAGTTTCATTTGAAAAGACTCCGCCGGTTGCGGTCACTCGCGCCTGGAATGCTCCGTTGTCCAGGACGGTTTCGTCGAGGTCCAGAATGACAGCGACAGGCAAGTCGGGCACTGGCCTCTTCTGTTCGAGTGCCGCGGTCCATGTCTTATCTTGGATCGCGCGCATCATGCTGAGTTCGGCGGCCCGGTAAGTTTGGATTGCCGCCGCGCGATATTCAGCGGAAGTTTGCATCCAGACGACCGCATTGAGATTCTCGTGAGGCGTCTGAGCGACCGCGAGTGAGGTCGCGAGCCCGATGGCAAATGAGGAAAGGCAAATGATTCGCCGCATAATCTGTCTGAAGACAGAGGATAGCAGCTTACTGTTGTTGCTGTTGCTGTTGTTGTTGCTGTGGCTGCGCTTCGATAGCAGGTTCCGGAGGCGCGGCGGCGGTCTCTTCCAGGAGCTCGGTGCCTTCATCGTCGAGGGCCGGCCGTACGCGTACATCGACTGAGAGCTGCTGTCCCGCGTGACCTTTGTAGACGCCGCGTACCGGCGCCACGTCGCCGTAATCGCGTCCGTACGCGAGCCGGACGTGTTGCAAACCGACGTCCTTACCCAAAGTCGGGTCGAGCCCGTACCAGCCGAATGTTGGAAGGAAGACTTCCATCCACGCGTGCGACGCTTGCCCGCCAATTACTTCTTCCGAGTTGGCTCCGGGGCTGGCGGCACGATTGGGAACGAGATAGCCAGATACATAACGGCCCGGTAGCCCGCGCATCCTCGCAATGGCAAGAAGGATATGGGCGAAATCCTGACACACACCTGCACGCGTGGCGATCGCGTCGCGAATCGAGGAGTGAACGTGTGTGGCGCCCTTCTCGTAACGGAAGCTACCGTTCACGAGTTTGCTCGCGGTACACACGAAGCTGGTTATCGTGCCGTCGCTATCTCGCTCGGAAGCCTCAACCATGTCACGCAATTGCGCTGTATGAGGCACATAGTCCGTCGAGGCAAGCAACTCATAGTGCTCGTCGAGATCCGAGAAGTTTTCGAGCTCGCTGAGTCGAGGTCCACCGGAGGGAAATGGCAGAGGCTCC
This sequence comes from Bryobacteraceae bacterium, assembly GCA_963844855.1. Taxonomy (GTDB): domain Bacteria; phylum Acidobacteriota; class Terriglobia; order Bryobacterales; family Bryobacteraceae; genus DASQDN01. The sequence goes on along the minus strand of CAWJQP010000083.1, from coordinate 273,065 downwards.
TGTACGAGGACAACTGAGTCGGCCTCGATGCGGAGCCTGCGGTGTTCCCCGAGCACATTGAAGCGATGCACCCAATTGCCGAAGTAGTCGGCGTGCGAACCGATGTGCGAGTTGGGGTGGGTCGTCACTCGAAAAGAGAGACAGCTCTGACGGTCGTCCTGCATCGGACGAAGACGCAGTTCGTTGTAGCTTTCTGTAACGGCGCCGTCGTAACTGAACTCAGTTACGTGTGCAAGGCGATATCGATTCATTAAGCAACACCTGCGTAATAGAAGTATTTGCGGGCGATATTTTCGCCGATACCACGACACGTTTTCTCCAGGTCCGTGAGGAACAAGTGCAGCCCTCGGGCGAAGATGTCTTCAATGCGGTCATAGACCAGGGTGTCGTGAAGCTTGCCGGTCAGGCGTTCGGCTTCGGAGGAGTACGTGTGTGGACTTGCTCCGCTGATTGACCGTAACGCGGTCTGGAGCGTGGACACATTGAAGCGGATGGACCGTGGATGACGGGGGTGCAGAATCAGTAACTCAGCGACTTTCTGCGGATCGATACGCGAGTGATACTCGCGCCGGTATATTTCGTACGCCGCCACCGATTTGAGCACAGCCATCCACTGATGGTTGTCGGGCTGGGCCACCTGCAACGAGCTTTGCAGCAATTTGTGATACTCGACGTCGACTATGCGCGCGGTCGTCTCTGCACGCTCTAAAGAGCGCCCAGCTTCGAGAAAGTGCCAGCCTTCATTCCGCGGCAGAGTGCCGGCGGTAACACCGTAGAAGCCGTGACTCGCAATCACGATGTGCGTGCAGAACCGGTGCGGTCCGTTATGGATCTCCGTTCTGGAATCGAAGGCCTTGACGGTGTGATAAAGCGTGTTGATGTTCTCCCACATCTCACGCGAGATGCGGTCGCGCATGGTGCGGGCGTTTTCCCGTACTCGATTCAGGCAGGAGACGACGGAGTTATCGTTGTCCTCACGGAAAGCGAGAAATTCGAACACATTGTGTGGAGTCGCCTCGTCGTAGAACTTGTAGAACAGCTCCTGTTCACCCGTAATGGTGATGATGCCATCCCATCGGAATTGATAGGAATCCTGTGACTGTTCGAGCAGCATGTGATACGTGACGTCGAGCAATCGCGCCGTATCTTCGGCCCGCGCCATGTAACGGGACATCCAAAAGAGTGAATCTGCGATGCGGGACAGCATCAATCTTCTCCTCTGAGAACCCACGTATCTTTACTTCCGCCGCCTTGCGACGAGTTCACTACCATCGAACCGGGCTGTAGAGCAACGCGAGTCAGTCCGCCGGGTACGATGGTTACTTTTTCGCCATTGAACAAGCAGTAAGGTCGAAGATCGACATGGCGGCCGGCCATGCGACCGCTGACCGCGTCATAGGAAGGACAGACGGATAGGGGTACCAGCGGCTGCGCAATGTAGTTTCGCGGATCAACCAGCAATCGTGTCCGGAAATCAGCGATCATGTTCTTGGTCGACATCGGGCCCATCAACATTCCGTATCCGCCGGACTCACCGACGGCTTTTACTACCAGTTCGGGAAGATGATCGACGACGTAGGCCAAGTCATCGGGGCGGGAACAAACGTAAGTATCGACATTCCGCAGAAGAGGCTCCTGGTCGAGATAGTAACGGATCATGTCGGGCACGTAAGCATAGACCGCTTTGTCGTCGGCGATTCCGTTGCCGATCGCGTTCGCCAGCGCAACATTGCCGGCGCGATACGCGCCCATCAATCCGGGAACGCCAAGCACGGAATCGCCGCGAAAGGCAAGAGGATCGAGGAATTCGTCGTCAATGCGCCGATAGATTACATCGACTCGGGTAAGACCGTTGATGGTCTTCATGTAGACGACATCGTCGTTGACGACCAGATCGCGGCCCTCTACCAGTTCGACACCCATTTGTTGCGCCAGGAAGCTGTGTTCGAAGTAAGCGCTGTTGAAAACGCCGGGTGTGAGAACCACGATTACGGGGTCCGAAGATCGGAATGATAGAGACCGGAGAATCTGACACAACTCGTCCGGATAGTGGTGGACCGGAAGAACACCATGCCTCTGAAACGCTCCCGGAAAGGTTCGCGTCATGACGAGGCGATTCTCGAGAACGTACGAAACGCCGCTGGGCGTTCGAACATTGTCTTCCAGGACGAGGAACTCACCGGTCCTCGAGTCGCGCACCAGATCGATACCGGCGACGTGCGTGTAAATGCCGCGCGGAACTTCGAGCCCCATCGCCTCACGTCGGAAGTGACGGCAGGAATACACGAGCGAACGCGGTATCTTGCGATCTCTGAGAATCTGCTGTGGTCCGTAGATGTCGCGCAGGAAGCAATTCAGCGCGAGGACACGTTGGGTGAGGCCCGCCTCGATTTGCTCCCACTCGGAGTAGGGCAGGATACGAGGAACCAGGTCGAACGGAAATAAGCGTTCCGTCCCTCGTCCGTCGCTGTAGACCGTGAAGGTGATTCCCTGCAGCAGAAAGGCGGAGTCGGCAAGTTCTCTGCGCTGCTGAAACTGGCCCGACGCCAGCGCGGCAAGTTCGTCGTAAACACGGGAATAATGTCCCCGGGCGTTATCACGCGTTGAGAACATTTCATCGTAGAAGGAACCGATGTCGTAATCGCGGAACAACTCTTCTCGCGCCTGTTGTGCCATGGCCATACCGCTACCTCCCGAAAGCCTTCCGAAGGAGCGAACCAAATTTTCTGGACAGCATACGCTTGTGCCTTTCCCATTCCCGGCGCTGATAGCCAACGGGGATCAGCAAAAATGCGAACGGCATCCGCAGGCCGAACCTACGGGCGCCGTGTACTCGCTACTCTACTCTGTCGCAATGCTAACAGTCAAAGTGATTTTGACAATGGCCACCATCGGATTTGTTTATGAGGACGCGCGGGACGGTGTTTGGGTGTCTCCTGTCGTACGAAAAAAGACAGATCTCCTTATTCCTTCGTCTGTTGAGAGAGTCTTATGGCTGACGGTCCCAGGGTATTTCTAGCCGCTCGTTTCAACCAGCCGCTTGCGCAGATAGTTTTGCTCTACAGTATTTGTCGCTAGGGCGAGAGCTTTGCGGTAGGCTTCGGCAGCCTCCGCGTTTCGATGCAGACGGCGAAGCAAGTCAGCGCGTGCTGAGTGAAGGAGATGATAGCTGTCAAGCTCGCCGGATGCCGACAACTTATCTATGAGAGCTAGGCCGAGTTCCAAGCCTTCTCCCATCGCGATGGACACTGCCTGATTCAGCCGGATCACGGGAGATGGATTGATGCGCGCGAGTTCCTCATACAGCAAGGCGATCTGGCGCCAGTCGGTGTCTTGCGCTCTGTGGGCGTCGGCGTGAACTGCGGCGATCGCAGCTTGAATCTGATATGGACCGGGAGCGTGCTGCCTGAGTGCTCGTCGAAGCAGTTCCGAGCCAATTTGCATTTGTCGTTGATCCCATTGGCTTCGATCCTGTTCTTCGAGTGTGATGAGTTGCCCATCGCTCGACATGCGGGCCGCGCGGCGTGAGTCGTGCAGCAGCATCAATGCGAGGAGTCCGAGATTCTCCGGTTCGTTTGGCATCAAACGGTTCAGCAACTCGCCCAGCCGGATTGCCTCCGACGAAAGTTCGCGGCGGACAAGCTGATCGCCGGTCGTCGCCGAGTAGCCTTCGTTAAAGATCAGATAGACGACGGATTGGACGGCGGCGAGTCGATCGGGAATGCTTTCCTGGGGAGGAATCTCATAAGGGATCCGCGCGTCCTGAATCTTTCGCTTTGCTCGGACCAAACGCTGTGCGAGAGTCGCCTCGGGAACAATGAAGGCGCGCGCGATTTCTGAAGTCGTCAGGCCGCCGAGCGTTCGCAATGTCAAGGCGACTTGTGCTTCTACAGCAAGGGCAGGATGGCAGCACGTAAAGATCAAACGCAGACGGTCGTCGGGAAACACCATTTCGTTATCAGAGTTGTCATCAGGGAGAGCCGGATCGCTAGATGCGGTGATTTCGATGTAGTGGGATACCGCGCCGGCTTTGTTTCGCCGCGTCGCTTCACGGCGTAGCGAATCGATCAATTTGCGATGAGCAGCAGACGCGATCCAGGCGGCGGGGTTGTCCGGAATACCGCGGTCCGGCCAGTGCGTGAGCGCCGACGTGAACGCTTCCTGGAGAGCGTCCTCGGCGAGATCGAAAGAACCGGAGAGGCGGATAAGAGTCGCAATGATCCTACCCGCCTCTTCTCGAAAGACAGAGTGCGCCGCTGCCTGTGCGTCAGGCATTCATTAGCGAAGCTGCCTGCGAGTTCTCCACACGGCCTGGAATCGGTCTGAGCCGGTTGAACTCGACGAGGCTGGCGCAGCCGGTCTGCGCTAAGCGACCGGCCCAGTACTTGGCTTCCTCGCTATCGCGGCAGTCGATTATGTAATAACCAGCGAGCGCCTCTTTCGTCTCCGCGTACGGACCGTCCGTTGTAAGGATCCGACCTGCATCGGCTCGGACACAGACGGCTCTTGCGGATGGCTCGAGCGGACCTGCGCCACGAAGAATGCCTTGCTTTGAGGTGTCGTCGAGTATCGACCACTGCCGAGTTCTGGCCTGGTCGGACTCATGCGGTGTCATCTGCTTGGACGGATCGCTGTAAAGGAGAAACAGGTATTCCATAAGTCACGCTCCCGAGGCGGATGCCTCCTTGCTGAAGTCGACGATTGGGCGGACTTCAATGGCTCCGATGTTGACGTGGGGGATTTTTACCGCCCATTGAATCGCTTCGTCGAGGTTGTTGGCTTCCACTACATAGTAGCCGCCAAGTTGTTCTTTGGTTTCGGCAAAAGGCCCATCCGTCGTGATCGTTTTGCCGTTGCGGACTTTGACGGTAGTCGCGGTCGAACTCGGATGGAGCGCCTCGCCTGCACGATGGGCGCCGGATTTCTGCACTTCTTCCGTGAAAGCCCAGTAGGCGCCCATTTCGGCCTCGAGCTCTTCTTTGGGGCGCTTGGCGTCCGATGCTTCGTCACAGTAGATCATCAGAAGGTATTGCATGGTTTATCTCCTATGCCAACGACGGGGATGTTCTCAGAAATCGACAGGCCGACAAGCATTTTTTTATGTGAGGCCTGCCATCTTTTTTACAGTCTGGAACGTATCGGCCTGCTCGGCGGATTTGTCAGGACGGTATCGTTTCACACGGGCGAACCTGAGCGCAAGTCCGCTGATGTAGCGGGAGCTTACCTGGATCTCGTTGAACGCAATCTCGGCGACAATTTTCGGCTCGAGATAGACCGCGTATTTGTCGCGCGCAACTTCAATTTTCTGAAACTCGTTGGTCTGCCACACCAGCATCTCGTCGGTCAATCCTTTGAACGTCTTGCCGAGCATCGCAAAGCCTCCCTTCTCCGTGTCTCGGGCGCCGAGGTGAAGATTGCTTAGCCATCCCTGTCGACGGCCGCTGCCCCATTCGGCCGCAAGAATGACCAAGTCCAGTGTATTTGCCTGCTTCACTTTCAACCAGGAGCCACCTCGCGCGCCAGCGATGTAGGGGGCGTCAAGCGCCTTAGCCATGATCCCTTCGTGTCCCCGTGCTATCGCTTCCTGAAGAAAGGTTTCGGCTGACTCCGGATCGCCTGATGTCATGTGGGGTACGACGGACGCGTCACCGGTCAAATGACGAAGTGTTTTGAAGCGCGTGGCCTGTGTTTCATCCATGACCGAGCCGCCGTCGAGGTACAGGGTGTCGAACCAGAACGGCTGAACCGGCAGATCTTGTCGCATGCGGTCCACATCGAGTCTGCGTCCGAACCGCCGCATTGTGATTTGAAACGGCTGCGGGCGACCATCGGGCTGCAAGCTGAGGACTTCACCATCGAGGATTAGATCGTTTGCCGGAAGCGCGAGGACGGATTCGACGATTTCGGGGACCGCTGCGGTCACGTCATTGAGTTGACGCGAGTAAACCCGAACGTTATCGCCGGATTTGTGCACCTGAATGCGCGCGCCGTCGAGCTTGAATTCGAGCGCCGCCTCACCGAGATCGGCGATTGCGTCGCTTGTGGCCTCGGCGCTTTGGGCGAGCATGGGCTGAACCGGCCGGAATAGCTGCACGTCGTATCGCGCTAGTCCGGCTTCACCTTCGGTTAAGGCTGCCATCGCGACAGCGGAGAAATCGCCTGCCATCATGACGGCTCTCCTGACGCGCGCGGAAGGAAGATCTGCGGCTTTTGCCAGAGCTTCGATCATCAGGCCTTCGAGTGCGCCTTGGCGAAGCTCGCCGGTCAGCAATGCGAACAGGAAACGCTGCTCGGATTCGGTGGCGCGGGAGAGCAGCGCCTGCAAGTACTCCTGCTTGTCGCGCGTGCTTTTGAGAGTGGGGAAGGTGTCGAGGAAGTGATCGAGTTCGAGGACAGTCAGGGTACTGCCTGAGGCTGGGGGACCAGCGGCGTTTCGCAGCGTCGAATAACCGATGCCGATCTTTCCTTGCCGTGTGGTCCCGGAGAGATATGAGGCTACCGGAATCACTTCCTCCTGCGAAAGGAGCCGCAGGAGGTCGGCGGCGAGACTGATCTTTGCTGTCCGTTTCGACGTCTCTCCTATGCGCCGCGATGTTTCGACGATCTGCTGCAGGAGCATCCTTTGACGGTATCGTACACGACCTTCCCTGGTTCACGTCATTAGAGTGAGAAAATGCAGATGCGTATGCTCCGGTTCGTGTCGACTCTTCTATTAGCCACTCTTGCGTTTGCCCAACAGCAGAAACCGGGGTCCGTTAGCGGCCAAGTTGTCAGCGTGAATGGAGACCCTCTACGGAAGGCACAGGTTACGTTGCGGAGCACGACACCGAATCGCGGGAATTCGCAGGCGATGGCGACGACTACGAACGCAAGCGGGGGATTTGCGTTCGAGAACATTACGCCCGGCAGCTATATTCTGACAGCGCAGCGGAACGGCTATGTCGGCCAAGTGGGGAGATCTCCAAACCGACGTTCCGGAGCGCCTCCTGCGTTCCAAGGAATCTCCGTTGCTGCCGGTCAGGCTGTTAGCGGCGTGACGATCAAGCTGACGCCGCACTCGGTGGTGACAGGCAAAGTGGTGGATGAGGATGGCGAGCCGATGTACGGCGCCCAAATCCAGATTATGGAAGAGAAGTATTTCCGTGGACGCCGGACTTTGACTCCGCGGTCGCAGGGTTCTGTTAACGATTTGGGCGAGTATCGTATTGCAGGACTGCAGCCGGGACGATATTTCGTCTCGGTCGATCCGCGCGGTGATATGGGACCAGGCGCGGTTCGCGTGCGCACCCAAGGCGAAGAAGTGGAGCGCAGCTTCGTCACTATGTACTATCCGGGTGTTACCGATCAGCGCCAGGCTACAGCGCTGGAACTCGAGCCTGGACAGGAAGCTCGCGGCGTCGACATCCAACTTCGCAAGACTGCTACCGTTCACATCCGCGGTCAGGTTGTCGATGAGGCTGGAGCGCCTGCCGCGAACACGTCGGTGATGGCATTGAATGGCGAGGCTCCGGCGTCGGCAATGGGTCGGAGCATGGGACCCGTTCGTCCGGATGGCACGTTCGAGATCAGCGGAGTTCAGCCTGGCAGTTATATGCTGATGGCGAATCGAATGACGCGCGATCGCGGCAGGGCAGTGGCCTTTCAGAATGTGCAGGTCGGCTCGCGTGATCTCGATAATGTCGTTTTGCGGATGACGACTCCGGCGCAAGTGACGGGTGTAGTCCGGTCAGAAGAGCCCATCGATGTGAAGAACGTACGCGTCACTCTCGATCCAATGGAAACGATGCCGTACGAGATGCACTCGAGCCGAAACATTGGCGAGGGCAACACCTTCACAGTGCCGAATGTCACGCCCGGATCGTACCGAGTCGATGTGTTCGGGGCGCCGGAGGGCTACTACTTGAAGTCGGTGCAAGCGGCAGGACAGGAATTCTTAACCTCGGGGATTGCGATTAACACTAGCGTCAGCGGGCTGGAAGTCATGCTGGCGAAGGGAGCGGTCACGGTGGAAGGGAGCGTTGCCGATGGCGCATCCAAGCCCCTTGGCCAGTCCGTGATCGCTCTGGTTCCTCCTGCTGAGAAACGGACTCAGTGGAGTTTGTTTAAAACGTCGATGGCCGATCAGGGGGGCAACTTCGCATTTCGCAATCTTGCGCCAGGCGAGTACACTTTGATCGCGTTCTCTCCGGGCGAGGATGCCACTTCTGTGCAAAATCCGGAGTTTCTGAAGCAGGTGGAAGCGAAGGGGACGGTGGTGAAGTTGGGCGGGAACGCGCGCGAATCGGTGCAATTGAAGGCGGTCGAGTAGTGCCGTTTCGCAAGGTGCTGGTCGCCAATCGGGGCGAGATTGCAGTAAGGGTCATTCGAGCGCTGCGGGAAGCAGGAATCACCAGTGTCGCTGTTTACTCGGATGCCGATCGCGCCGCGCTGCATGTGCGGATGGCCGATGAAGCCGCGCATATCGGACCGTCGCCTTCGGCCGAGAGTTATTTGCGAATCGACAAGATTCTCGATGCGGCACGCAGGCACTCGGTCGAGGCGATTCATCCGGGGTATGGCTTTCTGAGCGAAAACGCCGATTTCGCCGAGGCTTGCGAAAAAGCGGGGCTCGCCTTCATCGGTCCTACGGCGGACAGCATCCGAAGAGTCGGATCGAAGACTCGGGCGAGGGAACTGGCGATAGTTGCGGGTGTCCCGATTCTTCCCGGCACACTGCGCGGTATTACGAGCCAGCAGGAAGCGTTCTCGATCGCCGGCGAGATCGGTTATCCCGTCATGTTGAAGGCTGCCGCCGGGGGCGGCGGGAAAGGCATGCGCCGCGTCGATTCCCCAGCCGATCTCGAGGCCGCGCTTCGTGACGCGTCGAGCGAGGCCGAACGCGCCTTCGGGAACGGTGAGGTCTACATCGAGAAATTAATCGACAAGCCGCGGCATATCGAGATTCAGGTACTCGGGGACGCATTCGGGAAGATGATCCATCTGGGCGAGCGCGAATGCTCGATACAGCGACGGCATCAGAAGGTCATCGAAGAGTGTCCCTCGCCTTTCGTCGTGGAGAGGCCTGGACTACGTCAGGAGATGGGCGAGGCGGCGGTGCGTCTAGCGCAGGCTGCCGGGTATCGTAATGCGGGTACTGTAGAGTTTCTTGTCGATCCGCTTGAAGGTAAGTACTACTTCCTGGAGATGAATACGAGACTTCAGGTGGAACACCCGGTTACGGAGTTGGTCACCGGTTTCGACTTGGTTCCGTGGCAGTTGAAAATTGCCGCGGGTGAGCCGCTCGATGTGGAACAGGATGCGGTTCAGTGGGCGGGTGCGGCCATCGAGTGTCGGCTTGGCGCAGAGGATCCGGATAACCAGTTCTTTCCTTCGCCGGGACTGATCACATCTTTGGAGATGCCGTCCGGACCGGGGATACGGCTCGATAGCGGAATTTATTCCGGTTGGAACGTCCCGATCGAGTACGATTCTTTGCTCGCGAAGCTCGCGGTATGGGCTCCCACACGAAATGAGGCGATTGCGCGGATGCAGCGCGCGCTCGAGGAGTGTCACATTGGCGGGATTAAGAATAATCTCGAGTTTTTCAGGGGAGTGATGCGAGATCCGGCGTTCCAGTCGGCGGACTTGCATACGGGCTTCGTGGCGCAGTTTCTTGAGCGGCATCGGCGTCGCGCTTCGTTGCCGGAGGTCGAGTTAGCTGAGATTGTTGCCGCGCTTGCGCATTCCCGGAAGACAAAAACGGCGACCGCTTCTACGGTCGCCGGGAGTTCGTCCAACTGGTTACGCGAGGGGCGCTCGCGATTGATGCGTTAAGGTTATTCGACCTCACGCGGAGCCGTGTAGCCCTGTTTCGCGATGATCGTGTATTTGATCGGCTTACCCTTGGCGTCAACGACACGCAGGGGCTCTCCGGTTGCGGGATTGACCAGTTCGACCTTAATCTTTCGGAACTTACCGTCTCGCGTCTGATTGGTCGGGCTGTAAGTCATCGTGTATTGGTTACGGAGCGACTGCGAGATGTTCTGGAAGATGCTCGGGAACTCACCGTAAAAACGGGGGAAGAACGACATGCCGCCAGTTTCCTTCGCGAATGTGCGCATCTGGTTGTCCGCCTGGAGGAAGTCTAGGCGAGCGATGGGACCCATCATTCCGTAGGCGTCCATCAGTTCCCGGTAAGTTTGCATCAGGCCGATGCCGTAAATTGGAACTCCGGCATTTTGTAGCGCTTTGCGCGTTTTGTCGAAGGTCAACTTGCTGAAAGTGTCTATGCCAGTAGAGAGTAGAACAATCGCTTTGCGGCCCTCGATTTCTTGCATACGCTCCGCCGTGTCGACCAGAGTGTCAAACAGGTTCGATTCTGAAAAGGCGGGGATGCGCAGCCGCTGCATCGCTTCATAAGCCTTCTGTTTGTTTGTCGAGAAGTCGGACAGGATTTCGGGACGTAGATCGTAGGCGACCACGGCAACGTAATCCTCTGGTTTGAGGGTCTCAAGGAACCCGTATGCGGCTGTCAGTGTCTGGTACCAGGTTTCGGTCCAATACCGCTGGTAGAGATTGCTGAACTCGATGACCATCGTGACGGTCATCGCGCCTTCGCCGACACCGAATGAACCCACCGTTTGCGGCACACCGTCCTCAAGGACTCGGAAATTGCCCTGGGGAATTCTAGGAATGAAGTTGCCCTTATTGTCTACGACAGCCACATCCAGACTTACCGTATTGACATCGCTTCGGAAGCTTGGACCTTCGATCGGTCCACCTTCCTTCTTGCCGAATTTGGAGGGAATCTTGGGCTGTTCCGCTTCTACCGGGGCCGGTTGACCATCCTTTGTCTGCCGGCGCGGCTTGGCGACGGTCTCAGTGCTTTCCTTGTTGGGACCGCCCTGTGGAATTCCGGGCGCAAGACCAGCGGTCAGCGCTAATACTAGAGTTAGTGCAAGCTGTTTCATGAGAACAGGCGTCCCCTTGAGGCGACTATACCAGAAGACGTACTGTACTGGAGGCGAGTTTCCTTGCGACCTAGTGGACGGTACGGTCCCGGTCGCGGTCACGGTTCTTCATGTAGACTTCGAACTTGCGTTTCGCGCGCTGCACTTTCCACTCTTTGTAGCGCATTCGTAATGTATCCCCGAAGCCCGCACGCGCGTATGCCGGCCGACGTCTAAGGTGCTGACTTCTCAGATAGAGGAAGCCGATAACCATACCGCCGAGATGAGCGATGTGGCTGATCCCGCTGCCGCTTCCGCCGAAGGAGCTGAGGAACGCGATGGCTCCGATGATCATGACGAAGTACTTTGCCTTCATCGGGAAGAGGAAGCTGAACAAGATCTCGCGATCGGGATACAGGTAGCCAAACGCCAACAGTAAACCGTAAATAGCTCCCGAGGCGCCGATCGTGCGCGTATTCCAGTTGCTCGAAAACAACATGTTGGCTAGCACTACGCAGATTCCCGCGCCGATTCCGCACAGGAAGTAGTACTTCAGAAAAGCCTGTCGTCCCCAGGTGCGCTCGAGATCCGCTCCGAACATCCAGAGCGTAAGCATGTTGAACAGGATGTGACTGAACGAAAACGGGTCATGCAGAAACATGTATGTGACTAGTTGCCACACCTGCAGTCGTCGAACGACATCTCCTGGTACTAATCCGAACGGTTCGAAGAGATTCTGATAGCCGGTCAGGACCGAGAAGTAGTACAGCACGAACAGCGCAATATTGCTGATCAGCAACCACTTGACACCTTGTGGAAAGATGCCGTACGGACGCGAGGAAAAAATGCGTGATCCGTTTGCCATGATATGGCTCAGCGCCAGTTTCAGGATATCAGAGACGGCAGGGTTAAACGCCTACGAAGCGACGTGATCTCGTTGAGCCGCGCGATTGAGTTGATTCGCCACGAGTTGTGTCACGATCGCGATCGCCAACCACACTTGCCAGCGAGAGAACAGCCCCTGGGAAACGAAGAACTCACCGAGCCAGTTCAAGTCCGCGCCGAGACGCCAGAACGCGAGGACATAGCCTACCAGCGCGACCGGAGTCATCAAGTACCCTACTACGGGCGCGTAACGGCGTTGTTTCGAGATGACGTCCTTGAAGCGAATTGTCGGAGCACTGAGTTGAACTTGCGGGGCTAACATCTGCTGTAACCTCGGTCGATTAGATGCAAGATTAGGGCCACGAGTTTCTTTATAAGGAATGTTCCTTCAAGAAAGAAGTGCCGCTAATTTAGAACGCGCAAAAAGACGCTAAAAAACGGCGCCGTCGTCGTCTTCGTAGTCCGGACGACTGGTGTAGCGGTGAAGTAGGAAGGCTGCAAACTGAATTGCTATGGCGACTGCAATCCAAACCTGCCAGTGAGAAAAAATTCCCTTCGCGATCGCGAACTCGCCCGCCCACCTTAGATCGGCGGCGATCCGCCAGAAGGCTAGGGCCCACGCCATAACGGCTAGCGGGGGCATGAGGGAAGACATGACGAGTGCGGCCTGGCGGTTGGCAGCAGCCGTTTTCCGCATCGTTGAACCATAGGACAGCCGGATCTTTATAACCATAGATTCGACGCGAGACCCACAGTGTAGCAGGCTGCTTTTCCGATGATAAAGTGTATCCAAAAGCCACCTGATTTTGGAAGGATGCGAGGAGAAAAGGCCAATTTATGCGTAGAGTGAAGACCGCGGTGATCGGCTCGGGTTTCATGGGAAGAGTGCATTTGGAGGCGATCCGTCGTTTGGGTTATGTCGACATCGCCGCGGTGGCTGCCCATACGGCCGCGGAGGCTTCCGCCTTTGGAGAGTCGATGGGAGTCGAACGGACGACCGCCGACTATCGAGAGATCCTGGCCGATCCGACGATCGAAGCCGTACATATCTGTACGCCAAACTCGGTGCACTATCCAATGTCGAAGGCGGCGCTCGAAGCCGGCAAGGCAGTCCTGTGCGAAAAACCTCTGAGCATGTCGGTCGCGGAGGCGCAGGATATGGTCAACCTCGCCGAGGCGAATAAGCTAGCTAATTGCGTGAATCACAACCTGCGGTTCTATCCGGTGGTTCAACAGATCCGGCGAATGATCGAGGTCGGTGAACTCGGCGAAGTGCTCGTGGTGCAGGGGACATATTCCCAGGATTGGCTGTTATACGACACCGACTACAACTGGCGTATCGAAAAAGCAGCCAACGGACCCCTGCGCGTGGTCGGCGATATTGGATCGCATTGGATGGATCTTGTTCAACATCTGACGGGACTCAAGATCACGGCTCTTTGCGCCGACCTCAATGTGGTCCATAAGACTCGCAAGAAGCCAAAGCATTCCATTCAGACGTTTGCCGGAAAGACATTGCGTCCCGAAGACTACGATCAGGTCCCGATCGATACCGAGGATTTCGGAGCGGTGCTGGTCCATCTTGGGGATCGAGCGCGTGGGGCTTATACGGTGAGTCAAGTAAACGCTGGTTGCAAGAATCGCTTCCAGATGGAGATTTTCGGAACCAAATGCGGTGTGATCTGGAACCAGGAGCGGCCGGACGAGCTTTGGGTGGGGCATCGCAACTCGCCTAACCAGATCATACTTAAAGATCCGTCTATGCTTGATCCGCAAGCTGCGGCTTATGCCGACCTGCCCGGCGGCCATAGCGAAGGCTATGACGATACGCACAAGCAAATCTTCAAGCGTTTCTACAAAAAGGTCGCTGATCCGTCTGCGCCTGTCGAATATCCGACATTTGCCGACGGACTACACGGTATGCGACTGCTGGAGAAGGTGATCGAGAGCAACGCCAAGCGCGGATGGGTCGATACCGGGGATTAGTTCCGGAGCTTCATTCAGTTCCGAAAACGGCTAGCGCCGGCAGAAGGCCGGGGCTATTGTGGATGTATGGAACTGGATCGCGAGTCCTGCCAGCGAGCGCGTAAGGCTCGCGACCCGCGTTTTGACGGGCGGTTCTTTATCGCTGTAAAGACAACCGCAATCTATTGCCGGCCGATTTGTCCGGCCCCGTCTCCGAAAGAAGAGAATGTCGAATATTACCCGTCTGCGGCGGCCGCGGCCCAGGCGGGATATCGTCCATGCTTGCGCTGCCGCCCGGAGGCTTCTCCAGGAACGCCGGCATGGCTCGGGACTTCAGCTACTGTTTCGCGAGCGCTGCGATTGATTGAGGAAAGCGCTCTCGACGAAGATGGTGTCGAATCTCTTGCGCAGCGGCTGGGAGTGGGATCTCGCCACCTGAGGAATTTATTCGTCGCGCACCTTGGCGCGCCGCCGGTATTAGTCGCGCAAACGCGCCGCTCGCATTTTGCAAAGAAGCTGATTGACGAAACCGATCTTCCGTTTACCGAGATTGCGATGGCGTCCGGATTCGGAAGTATCCGGCGATTCAATTTTGTGTTCCGGCAGATGTATGGAAGATCGCCCGGTGAACTTCGGCGGCTGGTTCGTAAGCGACCGGATTGCAGGGCTGGGTCGTATCGTCTTCGTCTGCCGTTCCGGCCGCCCTATGAGTGGCAGGCGATGCTCGATTTCCTGTCGTCACGCGCGATTCCGGGTGTGGAGAGCGTTCGCGATGGAGTCTACCGTCGGACTATCGAACTAAATGGATCCGCGGGAGAAATCGAAGTATCGCTTGGCACAAACGCCTTGGATTTGCACGTTGCGTTTCCTGAGACTCGGATGCTGTTTCTGATCGTGGAACGCGTCCGGCGTTTGTTCGATCTTACGGCCGATCCCCAATCAATTGAGAACCATTTTCAGAGTGACCCTGTACTCGGGGATCGCGTGAAGAAGCGTCCCGGGCTTCGGGTTCCAGGAGCGTGGGACGGATTTGAACTAGCCGTCCGAGCGATTTTGGGACAACAGGTTTCCGTGAAAGGCGCTTCGACGCTATCGGGCCGGATTGCCAGCGCGTATGGGACGCCATTCGGCGACAGGATCCTGTTTCCGTCGCGCACGGTTCTGGCTAGCGCGCCTATCGAGGAGTGCGGAGTGACTAGGGCCCGCGCCGTAACGATTCGCGCGCTGGCGGACAGTGATCTTGCCTGGGAAGGGATCGGGGATTCGACCGCGCAGTTGCAGCGCTTACAACAGATAGCAGGCATCGGCACGTGGACGGCGCAGTACATCGCCATGCGAGTCTTCGGAGAACCAGACGCTTTTCCGGGAGGCGATCTGGTTTTGCAGCGCGCGACGGAAAGCCGGACTACAAAAGAGCTTGAAGTTCGATCGGAGCCGTGGAAACCGTGGCGGTCCTACGCCGCGATCCATCTCTGGCAAGGAGTGAAAGATGAGCTTAGCGTTCGTTGAAATCGATAGTCCGGTAGGAAAGCTGCTCCTTGCCGGCGACGGGGACCGACTACACGTTCTTGCCTTTAGAGAAGGCAAGAAAGCGATGGACCCAGATGCGGATTGGATTCATGATGGGGTTCCGCTTCGCGCCGCAGTGCAGCAGTTACGGGCGTACTTCGCAGGCGAGCTTCGGGACTTCACGCTGCCTCTGGCTCCTTCGGGGACTTCGTTCCAACTGCGTGTATGGGAAGAATTGACACGAATCCCATACGGCGCAACGATTTGCTACGGCGAACTCGCGGACCGCATAGGAAATCCGAAGGCTTCCCGGGCTGTGGGGTTGGCGAACGGCTGCAATCCGATCTCGATCATTGTGCCGTGTCATCGAGTGATCGGGGCTAACGGGAAATTGACGGGGTACGGCGGAGGTCTGCCGATTAAGGAGCATCTGCTTGCGCTGGAACGTAGATCGACGGGCCTGTTCGGGGTCGCGATTTCTTCTGTATAATTGAAGAAATATCAGGAGTCGTTGCTGTGCGCGCGGCATGGTGCCGGGTCCCCGCTTGTTTTCTGAAACGGCGCACTAAGACAAAAATCATTAGACAGCCGCGATACCATACATGTTTGCTCAATTCCCGCGCCGCGTTCGAACGCGTTCGCTTTCCGGGGTCGAGAGCCAAACATTCATGATTCAGATTGACAGCAAGCTTACCGAGACCGGACTGCGCAAGAAGGTCGAACGGTTGTTCTCCACATCCGCGCACAAGATTCGGTCGCTTGACTCCAATTGGGATACCGCGAAAGGCTCTCCTGTGTTCACTGTCGGCGGCAAATACACGAGTCGCGGGTGGACGGAGTGGACGCAGGGATTTCAGTTCGGATCCGCGATCTTGCAATACGATGCGACCGGCGATAAGGCGTTCCTCGAGATCGGCCGGACACGCACTTTGAACGTGATGGCTCCGCATGTGACGCATGTGGGTGTGCATGACCACGGCTTCAACAACGTAAGTACATATGGGAATCTGCTGCGGCTAATGAATGAGGGCTCGATACCCAGCAACGACTGGGAGCGGCACTTCTATGAGCTGGCGCTGAAATGTTCCGGCGCTGTGCAAGCTGCGCGGTGGACACGCATCGCCGATGGAGGCGGTTATATCTATTCCTTCAACGGTCCCCACTCGTTGTTTGTGGATACGATTCGATCGCTTCGCGCGCTCGCCGTATCGCATCACCTTGGCCATGTGCTGATGGGCGAGAATGATCGACGCATTTCGTTGTTGGGACGAACAATCGACCATGCGCGCGCAACAGCCCGGTATTCTGTGTTCTACGGCGCAGGGCGCGATTCCTACGATGTTCGAGGACGTACGGCGCACGAAAGCATTTTCAATGTTAATGACGGCGTCTTCCGATGCCCGAACTCGCAACAAGGATATTCGCCTTTCACGACATGGACGCGCGGATTGGCGTGGGCGATGTTGGGCTTCGCAGAACAGTTAGAGTTTTTTGCGACGCTTCCCGAATCGGACTTCGCCGATTTCGGAGGTCGCAGTGATATCGTTGCCACAATGAAGGCGGCGGCGGAAGCAACCTGCGACTTCTACATAGAAAACACGCCAACCGATGGAGTGGCTTATTGGGATACCGGCGCCCCAGGACTGGCGCACCTTGGCGACTGGGCATCCAAGCCATCTGATCCTTATAACGAGCACGAGCCGGTGGACAGTTCGGCGGCGGTGATAGCGGCGCAGGGTCTGCTGCGGTTGGGCAAGTACCTTGGCAATGAGCGCTATCGTCAAGCCGGTCTGACCATTGCAAACACTGTTTTCGATGAACCGTATCTAAGCACCGACCCGTCGCACGAAGGGCTCATCCTTCACGGCGTCTATCACCGTCCTAATAACTGGGACGCGATTCCCCCAGGGAGAAAAGTTCCAGCCGATGAATCCTGCATGTGGGGCGATTACCACGCGATGGAGTTGGGCGTGTATCTGTTGCGGGCGGCGGAGAACAAACCTTATCTGACCTTCTGGAGCGATTCGAAATGATCATTGCCGATCTCGCCAAGATTGCCGGGCGGACCTATCCGGCACGCAGACGCACGCAGAATCTAGTGGGCGGCGCCAGCCCGATTCAAGCAACGAACTTTTCCATGGGTCATGTCACGCTCGAACCGAACGGCGGACAGGTTCCCTGGCATAACCAGGAGCAGGAAGAAATCTATTTCGTGATTGAGGGCCAAGGCGAAATGTGTCTTGGCGAAGAGCGAATTCCTCTCACGACCGGGCAAGCGGTGTATATCCCCTCGCAGGTGTTCCATCAATTGACGAATGTCGGTTCAACGCCTTTGCGAATGATGTATTGCTACGGACCGGCCGGAGACGTTGCTCACTGGCGTCAAGAGCTGGATGGAACTCTTCCAAAGGCAGGAGTGGAAGCTCCGCCGTTACCTGCGGGCGCACAACCGCAGTGCACCGACAAACCGAAATCGTAAACGAGATTCTAAATGAGCAATCGAACTGTACATACAGTAGGCATCGTTATGAACGGCGTCACGGGACGCATGGGTTTCAATCAGCATCTGAAGCGATCCATTCTCGCCATCATGCAACAAGGCGGCGTTCGCCTTAGCGAGAGCGAGTTCATCATGCCGAAGCCGCTACTGGTGGGCCGGAACGCCGCGAAGCTCGAGGCAATCTCGAAGGAATGTGGCGGGCTCGAGTGGAGCACGGACGTAAACAAGGCTCTCGACGATCCACAATACTCGGTATATTTTGACGCGCAGACGACGGATCGGCGCGCAGAAGCGGTTAAGGCGGCGATCGCTCGCGGTAAGCATGTGTACTGCGAGAAGCCGACGGCGGACAATCTCGAAGTCGCCTACGAGTTGTATCAGGTTGCCAAGAAAGCCGGCATTAAGCACGGTGTGGTTCAGGACAAGCTATGGCTTCCTGGATTGCTGAAACTGAAAACGCTTCGCGATACAGGGTTTTTTGGAGAGATCCTGTCCGTGCGCGGAGAGTTCGGTTATTGGGTGTTTGAGGGCGATACCGTGTCGGCCCAGCGGCCCTCGTGGAACTACCGCAAAGAAGATGGCGGCGGCGTCATTATCGACATGCTTTGCCACTGGCGCTACGTGCTCGACAATCTATTCGGAGAAGTGAAAGGTGTCTCGTGCTTGGGCGCGACTCACGTGAAGAAGCGCTGGAATGAGGCGGGTCAGCCGTATGACTGCACTGCCGATGATTCGGCGTATTCGACATTTGAATTGGCGAGCGGCGTGATCGCGCATTTCAATTCCTCCTGGTGTGTTCGCGTGCGGCGGGATGATTTGCTCACGCTGCAAGTGGATGGCACGCGCGGTTCCGCAGTCGCTGGATTGCGCGAATGTTGGGTCCAGCCGTATGGCGCGACGCCGCGACCGACGTGGAACCCGGACGTCGAGAGTCCGTTCCGGTACAACGATGACTGGCAGAAAGTCCCCGCGCAAGAGAACTACGACAATGCGTTCAAACGCCAGTGGGAACTCTACCTGAAACACATCGTAAAGGGTGGCCCATTTCCGTGGGACTTGCTGGAGGGCGCTAAGGGCGTGCAACTCGCGGAAAAGGGAATCGAGTCGTGGCAGAAGCGCTGCTGGGTCGATGTGCCTGAGCTGAAGGGGTAGGCGTCTTCTAAAAAAATATTTTTCGTGTCGTTTTCGCGGCTCCGTGTTCGACGTCAAAGTAGAGAGCCAATGATTGACCGGCTCCATTAACTTACAGGAGACGTTACATGCGATTCATGGTGCTGGTGAAAGCCAACAAGGACTCAGAAGCGGGAGTTATGCCCAGCAAGGAACTGCTGACCGCGATGGGGCAGTTCAACGAAGAGATGGTAAAGGCTGGAGTAATGCTTGCGGGCGAAGGACTCCATCCGAGCTTCGAAGGGCGCCCGCATCCGATTTTCAGGAGATAAGAAAACGGTTATCGATGGTCCCTTTTCGGAGACCAAGGAACTCGTTGCCGGCTACTGGCTGATCGAGGTCAAGTCGAAGGAAGAGGCGATCGAATGGATGAAACGTTGTCCGAATCCCACCGGCGACGAGGGTGAGATCGAGCTTCGCCAAGTCTTCGAAATGTCGGACTTCGAGTATGCTATGACTCCCGAGGAAGCCGCGCGCGAGGAAAGGCTTCGCGACGAAATGCAGCGCCGGGCTTCAAAGTAACTAACGTTGCGCTCCGTGGTTGAAGATGGTGTGATCGGTAGGAGTGATATCTACCGACACCCATCGAGCCATTGATGCCGTCTGGAGGATAGAATCAGCCAGACTCATCGCCGGCCTTGCGCGGATCGTGCGCGACGTCGGCGTTGCGGAGGAACTCGCGCAGGATGCTCTGGTCGCTGCGTTAGAGCAGTGGCCGGAATCCGGTGTCCCGCGCAACCCAGGCGCCTGGCTGATGACCACAGCGAAGCATCGCGCAATCGATTTCCTGCGCCGCAACAAGCGAATTGAGCGCAAACACGAGGAGATCGGTTATGAGCTCGAAGCGCGGCAGGATCAGGCGGCAATGGATATCGAAGCGTCCCTGGACGACGATGTGGGAGACGATCTCTTGCGTCTCGTGTTCACGGCGTGTCATCCGATTCTCTCGGCAGAGGCGCGCGTTGCCCTCACTCTCAGGCTGCTGGGTGGACTGACGACAGGAGAAATCGCGCGCGCGTTTCTCGTCTCGGAAGCGACGATCGGACAGCGGATCGTGCGCGCCAAGCGGACTCTTGCCAAGGAGAAGGTGCCCTTCGAAGTCCCGCGTGCAGCCGACCTCGCCGACCGTTTGTCGTCAGTTCTCGAAGTGATTTATCTGATCTTCAACGAGGGCTACACTGCTACTGCCGGCGACGATCTGATGCGGCCGGGGCTCTGCGATGACGCGCTGCGTCTCGGGCGCATGGTCGCGGAGCTTACGCCATTGGAACCGGAAGTTCATGGACTGGTCGCTCTGATGGAGATTCAAGCGTCACGGTCGAGAGCGCGCGTCAGCACTTCGGGTGAGCCTATCTTGTTGCTGGATCAAAACCGCGCGCTGTGGGATCAATTGCTCATCCGTCGTGGTCTTGCTGCTTTGGAGCGTGCTGCGCAGCTTGGGCGCGCACCGGGTCCGTACGTGCTTCAGGCTGCGATCGCTGCCTGTCATGCGCGCGCAATCACTGCCGAGCAGACGGATTGGAAGCGCATTGCGGCGGTTTATGAAATGCTCGCAACGCTGACTCCATCGCCCGTTGTGGAACTGAATCGCGCCGTCGCGCTAGCGATGGCTTTCGGTCCTGCGGTGGGACTCGAACTTGTCGAACAGTTGACATCGGAGCCTTTGCTCGAGAACTATCATCTCTTGCCCAGTGTTCGTGGGGATCTCCTTTTCAAGCTTGGACGCTACGACGAGGCAAGTGTGGAATTCGAGCGTGCTGCGTCGCTTACGCGGAATGCGCGTGAGCGCGACTTTCTTCTCGAGCGCGCGCGTGCTGCTGGTATTTCCTTGCGTGGTTAGATTTGCCCGCTCCTGTGTACTCGATCAGCGCGGGTTTGGAAAGTGGCGACAAACGTTTTGTTAAGGATCGCCTGGCCGCTTTGTCCGACGCGCCGCGATCATTTTCTCAAAGGAGCGTGAGCTACAAGCCCGACGCCATACTGTGGTCGTAGCGGCCAGTTAGAACATGTTCAATGTTCATCCCGAGGAAGAGGTGGTCAGCTTTGCCATACAGTCGATAAACGTGCTTCGTGTATTCGTATGCCGAAGGCATTTGACCATAGAAGTTCAGCCGGCGCGGAGCCAGGAGCGCTGCCGCTTCCGGGAGATCGGTGTGACGCATGATGTTGAGAAAGATCGGCCCTTCGCGATGGCTCGATGGCGCTTCGATGAGCATCACCTGATGAATTCGTGTATCGAGGATCGCCGCATACATTCCAAGCGCGCCGGAGATTCCTTTTCCCACCACCATGATTCGATCGGGATCGACACCCTGGACTTCACGAAGCTGCTGAAATGCCGCAAGGACATCCCTAAGCCTCATAGAGTCGATCGTCTGTCC
The DNA here is from genome assembly GCA_963844855.1 of Bryobacteraceae bacterium. Taxonomy (GTDB): domain Bacteria; phylum Acidobacteriota; class Terriglobia; order Bryobacterales; family Bryobacteraceae; genus DASQDN01. The sequence continues at coordinate 251,727 of CAWJQP010000083.1, read as the reverse complement.
CGTGTGCATGCCGTTCCGGAGGGTGTCCTTCCAGAAGGATCGAGGCCATGGTACTTCCCCAACACCACGAGGCCACACGATCATTCGTATCGATTCGTTGCGGCGGTTGACGCCACTCAATACATCGTCGATATAAGCTTGATCTTCTCCATCGGAAGCGATGTATAGCAAACCCGGAAGTTTGCGATCGATCTCTTTCGGCTTTCGAATCTCAGTGCGTACTGCAATCCCGTCAGATTGCACAGGAAGCAATTTACGTATCTCGGATTCTAACTGCGACTTGCGAGATTCCCAATTTGCCAGCGTCGTGAACTTCGCCGATTGAGGTCGCGTCGTGAATGTTTCGTGAACGCGGTAGTTGACTGCATCGGCTGGAGGCTTACCTCCAAACACCGCCAGCTGCTCCGGCGGCGCATCACTGTAATCCATGTCGAGCTTGCGTTCTGCGATCTTCATCAGATGCTTATCGAAGAACCGGACAGCTTGCTCACGAAGAAAATTGGAATCCTGGTGGCCCGTCTCAACAACGACATTGCCGAACGAGGCGCCAACGCCGTAACTCGTATAAAGTCGCCCCACCGTCTGCTGAAACTCTTCATAGCCCTCGACGGGAAATAGTCGATCCTGGCGGCCATGCATCATTAACAACGGTCGGGGCGCAATCAATGCGCCCTGATGTAGCATGTCGTGCGCGTGGCTATTGACAGGAAACATGCAGTCGCAATGAAGATTCTGCGTATTGTTCTTCACGTTCGCGGCGTAGGTGCTAATACCCATCACCGGAACCGCCACTTTGATCCGAGGATCGACCGCAGCGGTAAACCATGTCATCGCAGCTCCGCCCGAACGACCCGTCATTCCGATGCGCTGTTTGTCGACCTCAGCTCGAGTCTCCAGATAGTCGATAGCTCGCATCGCGTTCCACACCTCAACTCCGGCCGGCGTGTATCCGCGTGAGTACCAGTCGAACATCTCTTGACTGTGAATGCCGTGATGCATTCCAAATGTTTCCGCGATCTGGATCGAATCGAGGATAAACGCGACGTATCCATTCTTTGCAAACGAGATGCCATGCCGCTGATACTGCGTCTTGTCGCCCTGTGGCGAATAGGCATGACCGCATACATAGATCACTGCCGGCGCCGGAGAGGATCGCTGCTTCGGGATATACAGATTGCCTGTAACGTAGACCTTCGGCAGGCTTTCGAACGCGATCTTTTCGATAACGTAGCTGCTCTTATCAAGTGTGCCTGTGATACGGACGTTGAGTGGCGTACGTTCGGGCCAAGGCAGCAGCCCAAGCATGTCGCGCATTTCTTCAAGTCTCTTAGCTCTCACCTTCTCCCACGTATCGCGCGACGCCATTTCTGCTGAACCCTTACTGGTGATAGAAGCAGCAGTGCGCTCTAAATACTCCGTTACCTGGCGCTTAGAATCGAGCATTCGACGATATGGATCGTCCGTCGGAACCTGGGCGAAGGGCACAAAAGAAACAAACAGAGCGGTACCAATCAAGCGCATGCGCTCAGTATATATGCGGCTTCCGCTTTTACAAGGTGAGAAACGCTATGTGTGACGGGTTGCCAACGGGCGTCCACTGGCCGGTGAACATTAACGCACCCGTACCCTTGTTTACTCGAAACGTCGTAACGTTGTCGCTTTTCGAATGACAGACATACATAAATGAGCCCGTGGGATCCATCGCGAAATGGCGAGGATAGCTGCCCCGAGTCCATTCGTGGCGTGGATTCCGTATCCAACCATCGGGATCAATGTCGAATATCACAATGCTGTCGCAAAGCCGATTTGCTCCGTACAAAAACCGACCATCTCTCGAGACCTGAATTCCTGACGGGAAATTGGTGCCTGCATAGCCCGCAGGGAGCGTAGAGACGCTCTGGCCCTTATAGCTCAGCTTCCCGGACGAGGAATCGTAATCCATAACCACCATGGTCGAAGCTTCCTCCGTGATCGCGTAGACTATCCGGCCATTCGGATGGAAGTCAAAGCAGCGTGGTCCTGCACCCGGAGAGAATTGCACAAACGGTGGGTCAGCCGGCGACAGAGTTCCTTTGTTCTTGTCGAGCTTGTACACATAAATACGATCCGTGCCCAGATCGGAAACCATGACAAAGTTTCCCGCTGGATCGCTGCTCGCTTGATGCGCATGTGGACCATCGTGACCGCTGATCGCGAAGCTCCCCGGTGGCGCATCCACTGCTGGTTGAGGTCCGAGCGGACCCTGAATTGGTCTTGTATCGGTCGAGTCGCCTAATGAACCATCCGGCAAGATAGGAAGCACGCTAGAATTGCCTCCACCATAGTTGGCGACGAATACCCATTTGCCCGAGGGGTCAACGCTGAGGTGCGCAGGTCCACCGCCTTGAGAACTGACTACATTCAGAATCTTAAGATCACCCGTTGCGCTATTAACTGAGATTGCGGTAACGGATCCGTTGCGAGCCCCTCCCGAATTCGGCGCTTCGTTCACCGTGTATAGCGTTTTCTTGTTTGGGTGAAACGCCAGCGAGGAAGGACTCGGAAGACCGGTAAGGACCTTCCAGGGTGTCAGTGTTCCGTCCGAAGGATCGAGATAGAACATATGAATACCCTTCCCCTTGTCTGTATACGCTCCTATATAGGCGATTGTTTGCGATCCTTGCCCTGTCGCAAGCTTCGATGTCCCGAGTACACCGAGCGCAGTATGCGCCGTTAAGAAATGGCGTCGAGATAAGCCGGCCACGTTCGTATCCATCCCTCCTCCACGATTCGGAAATTCATCATGACACGAGCTGTCGTATAGGCTTAATGCATGGCAAAAGCGAAAGAACCGAAGGAACCGAAAGAGGCTACAGAGGTGAAGGAGCCGGTGGCTGCGCCCGCTCCTGAGAAAAAGCCCTCAACTCCACCGAAGGTAAGAGTTCCGAAGCTCGAGAAGAAGAACAAATCAAGGCTGCCGAGAAAAGAGAAGAAAGCTCAATTGAAGGCGGCCAATCGCAAATCCGGCGGCAAATGAAACCTAGTTGGAGTCGGCGGGATCACAAGGAGTGACCCATGAGATTGCTGCTTGCGGCACTGCTTTGTACGGTATCTGCCTTAGCGCAGGACGTTGTCGTGTTTCGAGGCACGCCCTCGACGCGGCTGTTTGCGAATGTCGACTCTGAGCAGCGGGTCAAGCTCGATCCCGACGAGGCCAAGAAGAACGAATGCGTGATCGTGTCCAGAAAGAACAAGTATTACTGGGCTTCCCGAAATAACGGCCTGATGATTCGAATCGACGCGCCCCAGTTTACGTACTTCGTCCACAGTGGCGGGAACGGATATGTCAAAGTGTTTACCGGGGAGCGGAATCCCGATGCTCAGGCGGATTACATCGAGGGCATCACGCAAGGTTTCGAAGTAATCACCTACTGGGGCAGCACGCCCACGCGATCCGCAACGCCTTCGAAGTAGTGAAATCGAGTGCGGAAACCCAGATGTTCATAGACATGAATGGCAGGGATGTTTGTATGCTCGACGTTAAGGCCGATGGTCCGGATTCCATCTGCCTTTAGAGCCTCCACCACTTTGGACGTTACGACCTTCGCCAGCCCGCGTCCTCGACAGTCTGGTCTGGTAAAGATATTGCCCACTCCCGCAACGCTTTCGTTGTGCGACACGACATGCACGCCTGCGACGGCGACGAGTTCATTGCCGTGATGGACACCGCGAAAGAAGCCGGAGTCGAGTTGGAACGGCGCGAACGCGATTCCACCTCCATCGCCGGTCGCGTATAGATCTTCAATCGCCTTGCGATCGTGGCGAGTGAGAGGTTCGGCCTCTCCGGCACGAGGGGTGAGTTCGTCGACGATCATGCGGTTCATCTGATGCCGTTCCCGGTACGCATAGAAATCTTGAGCCCTGTCGAACTGCTCAGGCTTAAGGTTCAAGTAGCCAGAGCGCTCTGGAAGGTACGGCAACAGCTTTCGCGGATCTCCAAGGATCAGAATGGGTCGAATCTCGAGAGCACGAAATACGAGCGCGAGGTTATCGCCACTCGACCACCAGTCGCAATCCTCAAACATGCCGTCATCAAGATCGGCGAGCGCGTAGAGAGACCACTCGCGATCCGTGTTGAGATAAGCCCGAATGACCGATTTATCGGTGAGTCGATGGATCAACTACACAGCGTACACTGGCGTCCGTCGATCAATCCAAGACCGAAGGCGACCGAGTTCCTGGATCGAAGAGGCATCAAGGGAAGCCGTTGGATGACGCACGCGTGCGCTCTTGAGAATGCCTCGAGCGACGAGATTGTGCTTCATTGCAGAGACGCCAAGCCCCGGCTGCAGTTCGAAGCGGATCAGCGGAAGGATGTGGACGAAGAGATTCCAGGCAGTATCGCGGTCGCCGGCTTCGAGCGCATCCCAGATTGCGACAAATTCCGGAATGAGATCGCTACCGGGCATGACGCCGCGCGAGCCGCGTTCGTATTCTTCGATGAGGAATTGCCCGTTGAGGCCACCGAATAATACCGCCGTACAGCCGCCGTTCTTGAGCGCGGAAAATTTCGGCGCCGTTGGAGGCGCTTCCACTTTGACGAGCTGCACTTCAGCGACTTTCTGCGATAACTGTGTGAGCAGTCCCGCCGGCATCGCGACCTGAGTCATCAACGGCGCATCCTGCACCATGATCGGCATTCCAGCGCCCTTTCCGATCTCGGCGAAGTAGTGAACCAAACCTTCGCCATCGGTTTTCAAATAATATGGCGGCAGCACCATTAGCGCCGACGCGCCCATGTCTCGGGCCTCGATACTGGTCTCGACTGCTACGTCCGTCCCGGTGTGGCCAGAGCTGACGATCAAAGGCACGCGGCCATCGACACGCCGTACGATCGCTTCCATCAGCAAACGGCGCTCAGCTTGACGACAGCGCGTAGCCCTCACTCGCGTTCCCAAACAGGCCGAGTCCGTGCGCGCCCGCTTCCAAAAGATAGTCAACGAGGCGAAGTTGGCTATCCATATCCAGCGAACCGTCGTCGTGGAACGGAGTATTCAAGATTGGGTACACACCCTGAAACAAGGTCTTGGTGGACATAGGAATGGCGCTATCAAGCTATGGTCGCATGCTCGTTATTGCATGTCAAATCTGAAATAACAGAAACGAGAGATCTAACCACGCCGAGTAAGTGATACAACGATACGGTGCAACGACGATTCTTCACCTTCCTTGCGACTCTTTCTCTATCGCTACCGGGGCTTTGCCAGCAACCGCAAGCCCGAATCAAGATCGATACCGACCGGGTGATCGGCGAAGTTCACCCACACGTCTTCGGGAATTTCGCCGAACATCTCGGACGTTGCATTTATGGGGGCATCTTCGAAGAAGGTAGCCCGCTGTCGGATGCAGACGGATTTCGAAAAGACGTGATGACCGCCACTCGCGACCTTGGTGTCACGCTACTTCGATGGCCCGGCGGCAATTTTGTGTCCGGGTACAACTGGAAGGATGGTATCGGTCCACGCGAGCAACGACAACCGCGACCGGACCACGCATGGGGAAATCTGGAGTCGAATCGTTTCGGTACCGATGAGTTCCTCAAGTATTGCGAGCGTGTCGGTGTAGAGCCATATCTCTGTATCAACGCAGGGCTGGGAACGATCGATGAAGCCCGCGAATGGGTGGAGTATACGAACGAGACACGCGATACAAAGTGGTCGCGGGAACGCAAAAAGAATGGGCGTGAAAAGCCGTGGGGAGTGAAGTATTGGGGGCTCGGAAACGAGATCGATGGTCCCTGGCAGCTTGGTCACAAGAACGCTGAGGATTATGCCAAGTTTGCACTTGAAGCGGCCAAGGCGATGCGACGTGCGGACGAATCGATCAAGTTGATTGCCTCGGGCTCGTCAAATTTCCGGCAGGGTTGGGATTGGATCGGTTGGAATCGCACGGTGCTCGAGAAGCTTCGGAACGATATAGACTACATCTCGCTCCACACGTACATTGGGAATTCAAACAATGATTTCGAGCGGTTCATGGCAGTGTCTCGCGAACTCGATGACCGTATCGAGATCGTCGCCGGTCAGATTAAGGCTGTGCAGAACGGCATGAATCCACCGCGGCCGATCTATATCGCATTTGATGAATGGAACGTCTGGTATCGCGCGCGGGGAACAGGCGAGTTCAACATCGCAAAGACCGGACTGGAGGAGATCTACAACTACGAGGATGCACTGGTGATGGGAGCATTCTTCAATTCGTTCATACGTCACGCTGACGTAGTCAAGATGGCGAATCTCGCGCAATTGGTGAATGTCATCGCTCCGATCTTTACGAACAAGCAGGGCATGTATCTGCAGACGATCTACTTTCCTCTAGCCGAGTATGCGAAGCAGAGAGGAAATATCGCAGTCGATTCACTCGTAAAGGCTCCTGAGTATCAACCTTCGGGGGGCGGTCGAAAGGTGGACTATCTCGATGTTTCTTCAACTTTTGACCCCAAGACGCGCACGGTGTTTGTGAACGTGCTGAATCGTAATCAGAAGACGGATATAGCGACAAAAGTCGAAAACGTGGAAGGCCGAATTCCGGCGACGGTGGACGTTTGGGAGCTGAATCATCCGGACCTGAAGACAACACACACGTTTGACGCCGACAATAAAGTCCGCCCTGTGTCGAAGACGGTGAATGTCGCGATCGCCGGGAACGGTTTCACTTACACGTTTCCAAAGCAATCGTTGACGATTTTGCGAATGAAGCTAGGGCAGTAGGGCGGTGGGCGAAAAACAAAAAAAGGCGGTCCGGTAGGAGTCCGGACCGCCCAACTTCGTCGGGTGGAAGCTGAAATTTAGCTGCGTTTGTCGATGCGTAAGTTGTTATCAACCGAGAACACACCCGATACGCCATTGGCGCGAATGTTCGCCATATTGCTATCCGCCTCGCTTGCGACCACACCTGCCAGACTGAGATTACCGTTCTTCACGATAATGCGAATAGAAGGTTGCGGACCCCAGTTGTAGCGCGACAGCGGTCCAAATCCATAGATGGATCGATAAGCCGCGCGACGAATACGATCGTCATTCGGCGACAGCGGTAGAACTTCAATATTATTTACGACTTTCTCTATGCCCTCGATCCGGCTCACGACCCGTTCGGCATCCGACTTGAGCGTCGGGCGCGTTACCTGGCCGCTGAGAACAACCTCATTGCCGTTGACCTGGAACTCAAGATTGTCGAACACTCCGAACCAGGGCAGCATGACGAGCTCATGCCGGACATCCCGTTCGGTTGGGTTCAGACCGTCCTTTTTCTGGGCTGTGCTAACTGCGCCGTGCGCGAAAGGTGTTAGTAACAGCGCTGCGGCGATTGTCAATATCATATTTTTCATTTTGTGTCTCTCCTCCGTCCTACAATCCTTTTGATGGTTGAAACTGTTGGGGGTTGCAGGCTTTACGAAACTTTACGCAACGTTTACAAGTGTCTGTAGCTCTACAGGTCGCCATCGCTTTGTATGCATCAATTAGGCATACTCATATGCATATGAGAACTACGCTTATCTTAGACGACAAGCTTCTGTCGCGAGCCAAGGAACTGACAGGAATCGCCGAGAAGACCGCTCTCGTGCATGAAGGCCTGAAAGCTCTGATTGCGCGCGAGGCAGGGAAACGATTGGCGGCTTTAGGCGGAGCAGAACCGGATCTTCGACCGATTCCTAGACGACGTCCAACGTGACCCTAGTAGACACATCTGTCTGGATAGACCACTTCCGGCAATTCAATCCATCACTCGATCGACAGTTGGTGGAGAGCAGCGTTCTCATTCATCCGTTTGTCGTGGGGGAACTGGCCTGCGGGAACTTAAAAAATCGCAAGGTTATCTTAGCCCTCTTGAATGAATTGCCAGAAGCAATTCCCGCCACCCATGATGAAGTGCTGCAGGTGATCAACGATCGAAAACTGTCGGGACGCGGAATAGGTTGGATGGATGCCCATCTGCTTGCGTCCGCGATGTTGGCAAATTGTAGCTTTTGGACGCTGGATAAACGTCTTGTCGCCGCCGCACGAGCAGAAGGAATCAAACTGTTTGAAGCGTCGGTCAAGCCATCCTAATCCGCAGCGAACGAAGACGTCTTTGCCGTCCTTTCCAATAACGACACTTCAGGGATATCTTCCGCCACCGTGACGCCTTTTTCCTTCATACGGCGCGCAGATACCAAAACCCGCTTTTCAAACGTGCCTGCAGCTTCGTTGTACGATCTTGTCGCGCGATCGAGATGCGTGCCGACCATCGCAAAGCTCTCAGCCAGCTTCGCGAGACGTTCGTACAGTTCACGGCCAATACGGCTGATCTCAAATGCGTTCTGCGCAATCTTCTCCTGTCGCCAGCCGTAACCGATTGCCTTAAGAAGCGCAATCAAAGTCGTCGGTGTCGCGACCAGGACTTTCTGGTCAGCTCCAAATTCGATCAGACTCGGATCGTGCTGCAAAGCCGCGCTATAGAACGATTCGCCCGGAAGAAACGCGACCACAAACTCTGGCGCATGATCGAATTGCGCCCAGTAGGCCTTCTGTCCTAGCTTCTCGACGTGCGCCCTCACCTGGGCCGCGTGATGCTTCAACTTGGCGGCCCGAAGGCTGTCATCCTCGAGTTCGATCGCATCCAGATATGCCGCCAGCGGGGCTTTCGAATCAACGACCAGACGGCGGCCATTCGGCAACTGCACAATCATGTCCGGCCGTAACCGCGTGTCTTCCCCATAGAGAGTCTGCTGGACCCGAAAATCGCAGTAGTCGACCATGCCTGCGATCTCGACCGTACGTCGGAGTTGCATCTCACCCCACTGGCCGCGTGTGTGCGGCGTTCGTAGAGCTTTAACGAGATTCGTCGTCTCCGACCCGAGAGATTGCAGCTGCGACGTGAGCATGCCGTAGGCAGATACGCGCGCCGTTTCCAACTCCTGAATCTTCGTATCGACTTGCGTCAGCGAATCCTTCAGGGGACGTACGAGTTCGTCAATCGCCATCTGTCGTTTCGCCAGCGCTGTATCCGCAAGATCGAGGAACATCTGGTTGTTCGCCTGAAGCGCCTGCGCCGAAAGAGCTTGGAACGATTCGAGCAGCTTTGTTTGGGCTTCACTTAGAACTCGTTTTTCGGCTTGTATCTCAGCGTGACGCTCGCGCCACTGGCTAAGATCGATTGCCAACTCAGCTGCGCGACGGTCGGTATCGGCGAGACGAACTCGAAGTTCCTCGGCGCTGCCGACCGTCTCTCGGAGATTCATCACGTCTCCCGACAATTCGGAGATGCGCGCGTCTGCCAACGTCAGGCGCTGGCGAAGATCACGCTCCCGCATAAGAACTGCGTTCACGTGTTGACGCATGTACAAATAGACAGCGGCGGCTGCTAGGAAGGCGGCTAGAGCTGTCCAAGTGAAAATCATTGCGATCTATTCCCTTACAACGAAAAATGGCGACCTGGTGTTTAGGAGGTTCACCAGGCCGCCTTAGTTTTCCACCAGCAACGAGAAAATTTAACTACAGCCGCTCGTACCTCCGCAGTTTCCGCACTTGTAGCAAGATCCGTTTCGGGTCATGATCGACCCGCATTCCGCGCACAGAGGCGCATCGGCAACGGGCTGATCGAACTGCAACGCTTGCTGCGGACTGGGCTCGGTCGGCTTCAGCACTGGCGTATCGCCTGCCTCGCCAGACGCATACTCAGGTCCAAGGAACTTGGCCCCAAGCCAGCGGAAGATGTAGTCCATGATCGACTTCGCGTAGGGAACGGTGGTGTTGCCGGTCCAGCCGCTCGGCTCGAAACGGACATGGCTGAATTTATCGACGAAGAACTTGAGCGGTACGCCATACTGCAATGCGTAGCTGATTGCCGTGGCGAAGCTGTCCATCAATCCTGAGATGGTTGACCCTTCCTTCGCCATGGAGATGAAGACCTCGCCCGGCTGGCCATCTTCATACATGCCCACGGTGATGTAACCCTCATGGCCTCCGATAGAGAACTTATGCGTGACCGACTGCCGTTCATCCGGAAGTTTGCGACGGACGGGCCGCGGAACGATCCTTTCGACCACTCTCTCGATGACCTGCGGCTGTGCTGCTGCTTTCTTCTCTTTCGTTGAACCTGATCCTGAACTCAGCGGCTGCACGCGCTTGGAATTGTCGCGATAAATAGCGACTGCCTTGAGACCCAGCTTCCAGCTCTCGAGATACGCGTTCATGATGTCGTCAACCGTGCTCTCTTCTGGCATGTTGATCGTCTTCGAGATCGCGCCCGAGATAAACGGTTGAACCGCGGCCATCATCTTTACGTGTCCCATGTGATGGATGAAACGCGCACCGTTTTGAGGACGGAAGCTGCAGTCGAATACAGCCAGATGCTCATCCTTGAGATGCGGAGCGCCCTCGATCGTACCGGTCGCGTCGATGTGCGATACGATCTGCTCTACCTGATCCGAGCGGTAGCCGAGCTTGATCAAGGCTTGGGGAACGGTCTGATTCACGATCTTGATGACGCCGCCGCCAACAAGCTTCTTGTACTTCACCAGCGCGAGATCCGGTTCGATACCTGTCGTGTCGCAGTCCATCATGAAACCGATGGTTCCAGTCGGCGCAATCACGGTTGTCTGCGCATTCCGGTACCCGCTGATCTTGCCCTTCTCGTAGGCCAAATTCCACGATTCAAGCGCTGCCTCAAACAAAGCAGGCGGCACTCGGCGGCTATCGATGTTGCTGACGGCGTCACGATGCATGCGGACGACATCGAGGAACGAATGTTCGTTGCGGAGGTAACCGGGAAATGGTCCTGTGGCCTCGGCGATCCTTGCACTCGTCAAATAGGACTGACCGCACATAACCGCCGTGATTGCGCCCGAAAAATCTCGACCTTGATCGCTGTCATACGGAACGCCCATCGACATTAACAAGGCTCCGAGATTCGCGAAGCCGAGACCTAGCGGACGATACTCATGCGAGTTGCGTCCGATCATCTCCGTCGGATAACTTGCGTTACCGACGATGATTTCCTGAGCTGTAATGACCGTATCCACGGCGTGGCGGAAAGCCTCGACGTCGAACTGCCCGTCAGCGCCGACAAACTTCATCAGATTCAGCGAAGCAAGATTGCAAGCCGAATCGTCCAGGAACATATACTCCGAGCAAGGATTCGAAGCATTGATTCGGGCCGTGGTCTTACAGGTGTGCCATCGATTGACCGTGGTATCGAACTGCATGCCGGGGTCGCCGCACTGCCAAGTCGCTTCCGCGATCTGCTTCATCAATTCCCGCGCTTTATAACGATTAACGGGCTTGTCTTCCACCCTGGACTTTGTCCAGTAGTCGGCATCTTCGACAACCGCGTGCATAAACTCATCGGTGGCGCGAACGCTGTTGTTAGCGTTCTGGAAAAAGATCGAGCTGTAAGCTTCGCCATCAAGCGAAGAATCGTAGCCCGCGTCGATGAGGGTATGCGCCTTTTTCTCTTCCTTGGCTTTGCACCAGATGAAGGTTTCAATGTCGGGGTGATCCGAGTTGAGGACAACCATCTTCGCCGCCCGGCGAGTCTTGCCGCCCGACTTGATCACGCCAGCGAACGCATCGAAACCCTTCATGAAGCTGAGGGGGCCCGATGCTCGGCCGCCGCCGGAAAGGATCGCGTTTTCTTCCCGGATGTAGGACAGGTTGGTTCCTGTGCCGGAGCCCCACTTAAAGAGCATCCCTTCCGTCTTGGCGAGATCCAAAATAGATTCGAGAGAGTCTTTGACAGAAACAATGAAACAAGCCGAGCACTGCGGCTTGGTCGCGCCAACTTCCAACTTCTTGATCGAGTCGGTCGCTTCGTCCCAATACCACCCGTAGCCGCGCGCTTCCTTAACGCCGACATTGAACCAGACCGGCGAGTTGAAGCACGCTTTCTGGGTCAGCATCAGGTGGGCCAGTTCATTTCGAAAGTTTTCGCCGTCCTGCGGGGTCTTGAAATACTTACCGCTCAGACCCCAATTCGCGATGGTGTCGACGACACGGTGCACAAGCTGGGCCACGCTCGTTTCGCGATCCGGCGACCCGGCCTTGCCATGAAAATATTTACTGGCGACTATGTTGGTCGCTGTCTGCGACCAGTCCGACGGAACCTCTATATCACGCTGCTCGAATATGACTGCGCCTTTATCATTGCCAATGCTGGCGGTTCGAAGCTCCCAGCTCACTTCGTCGTACGGGGTTTTGCCGTCTTCCAGCCTAGCTGTGAAATAGCGCGGAAATTCGATTCCCGTGCGCTGGGCGATCGGCAAGGATCGTTTTAGCTCGTCTCTCGCGCTCAGGTCAACGCTCAATAGGCCCATTTCTTGTTCTCCGTTACTTTCTTAATGTTTTGTTGGCCTTACAGAAATCCGGCTCTGGCATGTTTCCCCGGATTCTCACGCTTGTGAGGGTACCCCTATATGTTGTGGTCTGTCAAGGAAAATAACCATATGCAGTACATCAGGTTACAGACGAATGAATAGTACTTTCGAAACGGTAGTTCCGCTCGTAAGATGAGCCACTTAGATTTTGGGGGAGTGCTTCGAGTATACACCCGTGGTTGAGAGGGCGTTACCATCGAAGTCTGTCACGACTTCTAATCCTGATCGTTGCCTTAATTGTCTACGGGTCGCTGTATCCATGGAGGTTACGAGACCCCGGACCATTCGGGCCTGTCGAGATTCTGCTTCAATCGCGTTCCGGTCCTATTCTCCTTGGGGACATCCTTGTTAATGTCGCGATCTACATCCCGATTGGCGCCTGTGCGTACCTGGCATTTCGACGGTCGCTCCTAAAGCCCGTGCTGCTCGGGGTCGCGCTGTCGGCAGCGATCGAGTTGATCCAGGTCTATCAAGTTAGTCGGAAGCCGAGTGTCTACGATTTGCTCGCCAACGGCGTTGGCACGATCCTCGGTGTAGCGGTCGGATCGATGTTCGCCGCAACGTCGAGCCGTCTCCGTGCCGCGCATGCCGGGGCCCTGGTCATTCTGGGCTGTTGGATCGCTTATCTTTGTTATCCGTTCGTCTTAACCACGAGTTCACTGGCGGCCAAGTCCGGCGCCTTTCTAAAGTCCAACCCGTTCACGCTGATCCCCTTCATATCCGCATTTGCATCCTGGTTTGCTGCGGGACTGCTTTTTTCGGAAGCTGGCTTCCGCGATGTCAGAAGGTGGCTCATCGCCAGTTTGGCCTTCATCCCCGCGCAGTTATTCCTTATAGGTAGGCAGCCACAATTGGCGCAGGCGATCGGCGCATTCGTGGGTGTGATTGCATTCCTCTCCATGAACTCGATGCGTACTCGACTAGCGCCGCTCGCTCTTCTGGCTGCGCTGTTTGTTCGGGGGTGCGCTCCATTCCACTTCCAGCCCGTGGCAAGCCGTTTCTCATGGATACCTTTTGCCGGAAGTCTGGGCGCGGACTGGCAGAGCGCCACTTTGACGCTGCTCGAAAAGCTCTTCTATTATTCAGTGACGATCTGGAGCCTGCGCGCCGCCGGATTTCAATTGCGCAGCGCCGTCGCATTTGTGACCGTAGCGCTGCTCACGATCGAAATCCTGCAGATGTATCTCCCAAGCCGTACGCCCGAGATTACCGACCCAATCCTGGCGCTGCTAATTGGTTTCGGTTTGCAATCCTTTAAACGAACTTCCAGCCCTTCCGGAACTTCGGCTTAAGGTATGCGTTCGCCTCATTGTTATTCGTGAAGCGCATTTTGCCCGCATCCCACATCAGCTTGCCCTCGAACTTCATCGCGATGACGCCCAACAGCATCCACTGCACGAATGGGCCGGCCACACTGAAATTCGAGCACGACGGCTCTCCGCCTTTCGCGGCTCTGATCCAATCGCGATAGTGTCCCGGAGACCGCGTGAGCAACGCCGGTGGCAGTGTGTAATCCCGCATCTTCTCGGCAGGAACCAGACGAGTGCGTTCGCCGTAGCAGCCCGTCGTCATGATTCCTTTGTCACCCAGGAAGATGCTGCCGTTGTTGTCGCGATCGCCAATGAGTTCCCCTGCCGGCACGCCTTTGATTTCCGGCTGTGCCTTTAGCCCGTCATGCCAGAAGAGACTGACCGGAGGCATCGAGCCGCGCGCCGGGAAGTCCCAACGGATCGTCGACATTTGCGGATAGGTATTTTTGCTCTTGCCCTCTTGTTGGACACACTCAACACTCACCGGGGCCGTAAGGCGCAGCGCCATATTAGGTGTACCCAGGATGTGGCAAGCCATATCACCAACAGCGCCGCAGCCAAATTGTGGGTAGCCTCGCCACTTGATCGGTATGTATGCGTTGCTGAACGGTCGTGGTTCCGCTCCGCCCAGCCACAAATCCCAATCGAGAGTCGCGGGAACAGGATCTTCTTTTGGCTCCACTTCCGGACCCTGCATCCAATACTTGCCCGGCCGGTCGGTCCACGCGTGGACCTCCGTCACATTGCCGATATCAACGTTCCATAATATTTCGCAGCATTGACGGGCGCCCTCATTTGAGTAGCCCTGATTACCCATCTGCGTCGCGACACCGTACTTTTCAGCGGCCTTTGTTAATTCGTTCGCTTCCCAAACGGTGCGCGTCAACGGCTTCTGGCAATAGACATGTTTGCCGCGCGCCATAGCCCACATCGCCGCTGTACCATGCATGTGATCCGGCGTCGACACCGTAACCGCGTCGATCGTCGACTCCTTGTCCAGCAAAACACGGAAATCCTTGTAGCGCGCTGCGTCTGGATACAGCTTAAATGCGCGTCCGGCGCGATTCTCATCTGGATCGGCGAAAGCGACGATGTTCTCTGATTTACACCCGTTAATGTCGCTAAATCCCTTGCCGCCTGCGCCGATCGCAGCGATGTTCAGCTTCTCATTCGGCGACTTGTAGCCGAGCATTTTCAGAGACGGAACACTACCGAATCCTCCCACGGGGACTGCTCCGGCTAAGAGTGATCCCACGAAGAAATGTCTTCGTGAAAAACGATTTTCTGACACTGACTGGTAACTCCTGGAGGGATTTGTAAGTCACTATGCTATACCAAAGCCGGTCGTGTATGCGGCCTGGGGTTTGCTAATCTGTACCGAGGAAAACTATCCGAATATGAATCGACTGAAACTGGCTCTGTTTGCCCTTGCTGCGTCCGGACTTGTTGCGACCGCGCAAGACGACGCGAAA
Organism: Bryobacteraceae bacterium; assembly: GCA_963844855.1. Lineage (GTDB taxonomy): Bacteria > Acidobacteriota > Terriglobia > Bryobacterales > Bryobacteraceae > DASQDN01. The sequence continues at coordinate 236,554 of CAWJQP010000083.1, read as the reverse complement.
TTTGAAGAATGGATGAAATCTGTAGACACATCCGCCAAGGTCTTAAGGAAGCTTGAGAAGAAGACGGGCGCAGAGACAGTGGACAGCGCTGAAAAAATCGGCGTGGCTTATGAAAACATGATCGGCTATTGGCGGCAGAAGAATGCGGCCGATGCCATAAAGTTATCTGAGGAAGGGAAGGCCGCTGCAGTGGAGTTGGCAAGCGCTGCAAATGCCGGCGATGTCGAGAAGGCTGACGCTGCGTTCAAGAAGGTCGGGGGTACCTGCCGTCCGTGTCACGAAGCCCATCGAGAGAAGTTGCCGGACGGCAAGTACAAGATCAAATAAGTACGCCCATCCTCTAAGCCATTTAGTGAGCCTGTCACGCTATACTCCATGGGATGACAGGCTTACTGCTTCTGGCCTCGTTTGTCGCGCTCTTCGACGGCAAGTCGTTGAGCGGTTGGCAGCAGTGTAATGGCGAGGCGAAGTATTCCGTTCAAAACCGCGAGATCGTAGGCGTCACCGTCGCAGGAAGTCCCAATAGCTTCCTATGTACGGCGCGCGAATACGGCGACTTCCTTCTCGAACTCGAAACCAAAACCGATCCCGGTCTTAATTCAGGGATTCAAATCCGTAGTCATCGTTATCCCGCCGAAACTACTGTCCGCACATTCAACGGCAAGGAAATCCTCACGCGTAAACAACCGGCGGGCCGCGTCTACGGTTACCAGGTTGAAGTATCAACCGCTGCCGCGGGAAATTCGGGCGGCATTTACGATGAAGCGCGCCGCGGATGGCTTCACAATCCGGCGAGCGACCCGTCCAGCGATCCTGCCTGCAAAACTGCATTCAAAGACAACGATTGGAACAAGTACCGGATCGAAGCAGAAGGGGATCGCATCCGCACATGGGTCAACGGTGTCGCGTGTGTCGATCTGATCGATGTCACGGACATGATGGGTTTCATCGCTTTGCAAGTGCACTCCTTCAAAGGGGAGAAGCCCGCGACCGTGCGATGGCGAAACATCAATATCGAAGATCGCGGACGGCATGATTGGAAGCCTGTCTTCAACCGCAAGTCTCTCGATGGGTGGAGTCAGCGGGGCGGGGGCTCGTTCAAAGTCGAGGACGGCGTAATCCATGCGACCAGTCTCGAGACCGATGAACGGATCGGCATGCTGGTGTCGGATGCCTCTTTTGCCGATGCGACAATGCGCGTTCAGTTCAAGATCGCCAAAGGAAACAGTGGCTTCTTTGTCCGGACCAACCCCGAGAACCTTGCGGCATACGAAGTAGAGATCGATGCCGAGAAACGCACCGGAGGATTGTGGGAAACACGAGGCCGCAATTGGGTCACCGGGCCCGAGGACAACGCCGGCGTAGTGGCAGGGGACTGGAATGAACTCGCCGCCTCCACACACGGTTCGCGGATCGTCTTCTTCTTGAACGGCAACAAGACAGTGGATTTGCCGAGCGACACGCAGGGTCGCAAGGAAGGACGTCTGGGACTCCAAGCGCATGGATCGAAGCGCCCGACCGAAGTTTGGTTCAAGAGCGTGGATGTGCTTACGAAGTCTCAATGAACCTGGATGACGCACACTTTCGCCGGATGACCGTTGGGACATCTGTGCGGAACTCTATAACCCGCTCGATAGTGCGGCGCCGAGTCGATCGATCGGTTCAAGCATAGTTGGCCGGAGTGGGTTTGTCCTTCTTGTTTCCGCCTACTTACGACGATCCCGAACCGATTGCGCGATCCGCACGGACGAAGGCCACTGGTCCACTCGCGTGGGCATCACGGCCGGAATTTCGGGCCGGCATACGTTTAGCGACTTTCGGGCCGTAGAGTAGCTTTAGTCGAGGAACACAAAGGAAAATGCTTCGGCTTGCGGCTATGGAGTAAGGCTGCGGGAATTCTTGTGTTCTTTGATTGCTCGCAATAACTGCTCTACCTCATCCTCTCTGTCGAGAGCCAGCAAACGTTCCTGTAAGTCGCCCTCTGCCATCGCATGCTTGGCGAGACTGAGCGCTTCTTCCTGATCCACCTTATCTTTCATACGGTCGAACGTAGCCGCTCGCGCGCCGTCGACCATAGCAGCGTGCGCTTCCGCTGATTTGCCCAAAGCGCGAGCGCGACGATGACGTGAGGCCAGAATTTCGCTCCGGCTCTGAGCTTCGATGAGCTTCTGCTCCAACTTGTGGAGCGCGCCTTTTAAGTTCTCGACTTGGACCTGTTGATCTTCCGATTGCTGCCGAAAGCTCTCGCATAACTGCCTATAACTCAGCACCCGCTCGAGCGCAGGACGAGCCAGCTCGTCCTGCTGCTTCTCGACAGCGAGTTCTGCCTTGCGCATCCACGCGATGACCGCCTGTTCGTTCTCATGAAGCTTCTTCTTCAGCAGGTGCTGGTCGGCCATTGCGATCGCGACTTGGGTTTTGACTTGCATCAACTGGTTCTGCATGTCGAGAATGACCTGCTTCAGCATCTTCTCCGGATCTTCGGCTTTGTCGATCAAGTCATTCAGATTTGCTCGAATCAGCGTCGCGACACGTTCCATGAGGGCCATCTCAATCTCCTTTGGCCGCGGCCCCGCGGGCTTTGTCCTTGTCGCTTCTCTCGCCGATAGGACGCACCTTAGAGAGCAGATCGGACATCTGCATCCCGGAAAGCGTTTCAAACAGCGCCGGAATCTGGGCAGCCATTTTCGTAATGTCTGCTGTTACTTTATTCATACCCGCGGCTGCATCGTTGCCTGTCGATATGACCGTGATGCGATCCACTTTCGACAGCGGCTCGGAGAGAGCTCGTACCACTTCCGGCATGCCAGTGATCAATTTGTCGATGACCGCCGACTCGTTCCACTGCTGGTACGCCTCTGCCTTGACAGTCATAGCCTTGGCTTCGGCCTCTCCCTTGCGGAAGATGATCTCTGCTTCAGCTTCGCCCTGGGCACGGATCGCGGAGGCTCGGCCATCGGCTTCCCGCATGGTACGAAGTCGCTCAGCCTCAGCAAGGGTCTCGATTCGTTGCCGTTCGACTTCAGCTGGCTTCAAGACTGTCGCCACTAGCTCCCGTTCACGGCGCAAGATTTCGGCCTCCTGAACACGAATTTCCTGTTCTTTTTCGACCTGACGAATCTTCACGGCTTCAGCAATCACTTGTTGTTGCATGATGTTCGTCTGAATTTCGTAGATCTTGTCGGCCTGTGCCTGTTGCTTTTTAACCGCTTCGAGGAACTGCGCGCGTTTCGTCTCTAGATCTCGCTGCGCCTCCGCCTGCGCCGTCAGTGATAGGGTCTCCGCCATCACCCGCTCCTGGTCGGCTCGCGCCTTAGCGACCGCAGCCGCGCGGACCGCTTCGGCGCGTTTGATCGCTGTATCGCGCTCAGCTTCTGCGGTTGCGACATCGGCGTCTCTCTGTACACGCGCAATATCGGGACGTCCCATATTCGCGATGAACTCGTTCTTATCCCGAACTTCTTTAATCGTGAATGAAATCACTTCGAGACCCATCTTGTTCAGGTCGGGCGCGCAGTTCGAGCGCATGCGATCGGCGACCATTTCGGGTTCCTTGACGATTTCCTCCACCGTAAGCTGGCCGATGATGCCGCGTAGATGGCCTTCCATAACGAGGCGAATGAAGCCTTCGCGTTCCTGCGGCGTCTTCGTTAGAAACTGTTCCGAAGACGTCTGAATGGATTCCGGATCGGACTTCACTTTCAACTGCGCGACCGCCTCTACTGTCACCGCTACGCCTTGTCGTGTGTAAAGGTCCTTCTCCGGCGCCACATCAAATGACATCAGTTCAAGTGACAGCAGCTTCCAGTTCTCGACAACTGGAAAGATCACCGATCCACGACCTTTAATGATGCGGGTTCCCCGAAAGCCATAGATAACGAGCGCTTCGTGAGGACCTGCCTTGCGATACAGACTGGCGAACATCGCCATCAGAAACATGACGGTCAAGACCATCAGTCCCGCTACGACCAAGACACCTAATGAGACACCCATGATTGGAGTTCCTTATCTGGTGAGATTTCTTCTAAGCCGCTCTCACCACACGGCCAGTTGAAAAGCCCTTACGCGTTCGCCAACTCGTCCCAGCGCCGGACATAAGCGATTCCCTCGCTGTAACGAGTGACAACAACCTCAACTCCCGCCGGAATGGCCGCCCCGTCCTCGCTTCGAATCGGGGCAGACCTGCGTACACCGTTCTGCGAAAAGATAATCTCGCCTGTGCCACCTTCGCGCACATTTGCGGTCACGGTTCCCAGCACGCCGATCATGTCGAATGCGGCCGGATCCAAATTCTGCTCGCCTCGCATCAACACTTTGCTGACGAACCAGAAAACAATCGAGCCCCCGAACAGCCCCGCAACCGTTGCGACGCCGAGGGCAGTCAGAAACCAAACACCGTAGAAACTGGTGGCCAGATATCCCGCGCCGCCGAACCACGCGAGGAACGCTGCGATCGTGCCCATGTTGAATACAGACAGTTGCGATCGCCCGTCGTGCGTGTCATGACCCGCGCCGCCGTCATGGGAATGCCCGGCGATCGAATGATGCGTTCCATGAGCCCCACTCGCATCGACATGTCCATGGCTGCCATGCATGTCAAGGTGCAGATGGCCCGAGATCAAGGCGGCGAAACTGAAGAGAAACCCGAATACGAAACAGAACAGATAAAAGTCTGACCACGTCATGGTTCCTGGCCTGCCTTACCGGGTTTCATGGACGGACTCAGCACCTGCAAGAGCCGGTCAGCCAACGATGGCATCTCCAAAATCGCGCCCAGTAAAATTAAACATTTTCGCGAATCCTCGTTTCGGGCGACACGCAATAACGCCGCGCTTACCGGCGCGTCGCGAGAAAATCTCTCAGCGCCATTGATTAACCACAAATCTAAAGAGTCTTCTCCCACTCGCGCGTCCGACAGCAGTTCCGTATGAAAACCTTCCGGATCGTTCACCAAATATCCGGGATGGACATTAAAAAATCGGGAAAGCATCATCCGGGTTCCATCGGTCAGGTGCTTGCGAGCCCCGTTCTCCACCTGCGAAAGATAAGCTTGGCTAATCGAGGCGCCCTGCTCTTCGCGGATGGCGCCGACCACTTCTTGCTGTGTCATAGCGCGTCCCAAACCTCGCAGCGTACCTTCGACTTCACGAAGGTATCGGACTTTCTCACCGAGCGTCACGGATGATTATTGCAACCTGCTATATGTATATAGCAATCTGCTATAAAATACAACAAGAATCGTATGACGGGTCATCCGAGGGAGATTTCACGGTTAGCGGTGAGTGTGATTTCTAGGACACGACGTGAAATGATGTTCGATTGCGCATAAGCTTTAGATAATGTCCGAATCTGACTAGGTGATTCACCGAACATTTCAGGTAAGTAGATTTTTTATGAACTAGGTAGATGTGAGTTTAGTGTCGCGTAATCTAAACTTAAAGAGGACTTAAGTACCCGCAGCCCAAGGTATGCCATTCGATAGGATTCGAGTACTCCTTGTAGAAGACAATCCTGGCGATGCGCGGCTTCTTCGCGAAGTCGTCAAAGACGCCGAGGGTGCGCATATCGATCTCACTCACGTCGACACCTTATCAAAAGCGCTAATTCGTCTGGATGCCGACCATTTCGACGTCGTGATGCTGGACCTGTCGTTGCCGGACGCCGATGGTCTCGAAACGCTCCTTCGTACTCACGCGCAGGCTCCAAGTGTTCCGATCGTTGTTTTGACCGGCCTCGATGATGAAGGGCTCGCGATTCGGGCGGTACGCGAGGGAGCTCAGGATTATCTCGTTAAGGGGCAAGTGACGGGACAACTTCTCGTCCGCGCGATGCGCTATGCCACGGAGCGGAAACGAGCTGTGGAAGCGCTCCAGAGAAGCGAGGAGTATTTCCGCTCTCTCATTGAAAATGCGCTGGATATCATCACCGTGCTCGATGTCGATGGTAGTGCCCGCTACAGCAGCCCGTCATTCGAGCGCGTGCTTGGTTACCCTCTGTCTTCGTTAAACGGCGAGAACCTTTTCCGCCTAATTCATCCCGAAGATCGAGACCGTGTTCGCGAGATTCTTGAAGCCGGAACGCAAAATCCAGGCGCTACGCAATCCATCGAGTTTCGTGTTCTGCACCGCGAGGGCTCCTGGAGAGTGTTTGAGGCGATCGGAAAGCGTTTTGAGATCGAATCGACGGTAGCTGGCTACGTCCTCAACTCTCGCGATATTACCGAAAGAAAGCGTTCGGAAGAACAGGTTCGCCAAGCGAATGAGACCCTTCGGGCGGTGATTGAAACATCTCCTTTAGCGATCTACACGCTGGATCTCGAGGGAGTAGTGCGAACTTGGAACTCCAGCGCAAAGAATATGTTCGGCTTCACCCAGGAAGAAGCTGTCGGATCCGCGCTCCCGGTCATCTTCCCCGACGAGGTTTCCGCTTTCCGAGAAAGACTCACGGATCTGCTCAGCGGTCAGTCGCAAGTCGGGGCCGAAGAGCGACGGCGCTGCAAGGACGGCCACACGATAGACGTCAGTTTTTGGACGGCTCCCCTTCGTGACGCGGGTGGCGCGGTGACAGGTGTCGTGGAAGTCGTTGCCGATGACACCGAACGGAAACGGTTGGAAGAACAGTTTCGCCAGGCACAGAAGATGGAGGCCGTTGGGCGGCTCGCTGGCGGTGTAGCCCATGATTTCAATAACTTATTGACCGTCATAACAGGCTACTGCCAGATGCTCCTGGACCGCTTCCCTCCGGGAGATTCGACGCGCGACGACATGATCCAGGTACTGAAGGCCGCCGATCGAGCGACCACGCTGACGCGTCAACTCCTGGCGTTCAGCCGCAAACAGATCGTCCAACCGAAAGTGGTCGAACTCGATGCGCTTGTGGGTGATATGCAACAGATGCTGAAGCGTCTGCTTGGTGTCAATATCGACCTCGCCATAACCAATGACTCCGGCTTGGGAAAAGTACGCGTCGATCCCGGCCAATTGGAGCAGGTGATTGTCAATCTCGTTGTCAACGCGCGAGATGCGATGCCGTCCGGTGGACACCTTGGGATTAACCTACGGAACGTACAGGTTGATGACAGCGACATGCGTGATACGCCGGTTCGCAGGGGTTCGTATGTTGTCCTCGCAGTCACCGATAGCGGCATAGGGATGGATGAGGTGACACTGAGTCACCTATTTGAACCGTTTTTCACGACGAAAGAGAAGGGCCGTGGCACAGGATTGGGCCTCTCCACCAGTTACGGCATCGTGAAGCAAAATCACGGCGAAATAATTGTTCGGTCTGAAGTTGGGGCGGGCACCGTGTTCTCGATTTATCTTCCGAGGATTGACGAGCCCTCGACCCCGGAGATCGCCCCGACTATCAACGTTCCCGCCGCCAAAGGAGCCGAGACGATTCTGGTCGCTGAGGATGAGGACGGAGTCCGGCACATCGTAACGCAAATGCTTCGGGAGCAGGGATATACTGTCCTGCCAGCGAATGGCGGCGCGGAAGCGATTCGCATCGCGACGACACACACCGGTCCGGTTCAACTGCTGGTGTCCGACGTCGTGATGCCACGCATGAGCGGCCCGGAATTGGCTCAGAGGCTCCGAGGGTTGCGTCCCGAGATGCGCGTTCTGTTCGTCTCAGGCTACACAGACAGCGAAATCGTCCGGGAAGGAGAACTGGAGCCCGGTACCGATTTCCTTCAAAAACCCTTTACCCGTGAACAACTTGCGACCAAAGTACGCGAAGTTTTGCGCCCCGGCCATGTCGCAGGCGAAGACATGATATCCTGATACAGTCATGGCAATTCCGAATGTAAAGCGTTACAAGATCACCGGTCCGGACGGAGATGTCGCCAGCGTGATGGCGGTTATCCCGAAGGATGCTGATACCGACGCATACTTGGCGGATGCCGCTAGCCGCTTCGACTGGAAAGCTCACAAAGAAGCGAAGGCGAGCGTCTTCAAGGTCCGTGTCGGTCAGCAGAAGCAGAAGAAGGCGAAGTAGTTCGCGCTTTCGTCTCAATACGATATTTGGCCCGGTCAGTCCTCAAGCTGCCCGGGCCTTTCATTTCCAGCAGCTCAATCGATCTCCTTCAGAATCCGCTCGATTTCCGCTCCAGGATCGGCCGAGCGTGTCACCTGTCGCCCAATAACCAGGTAGTTGGCTCCATTTCGTAAAGCCTCCGCCGGAGTAGCGACCCGCTTCTGATCGCCCAACGAAGCGCCGGTCGACCGTACTCCCGGGGTCACGAGCACGGTTTCTGGACCCGTGATATTTCTCACCTTGGCAACCTCAAGCGGCGAGCACACCAAACCATCCATCCCCAGTTCCACTGCGCTCTTCGCCCGCCGTCCGACCAGTTCTTCAAGCGTGCACGAGTAACCCATCTGCGTGAGGTCCTTCTGGTCCACGTCGGTCAGGACCGTAACGCCGAGCAGTTGGAGATCGCTATTGCCTTTCCCTTCTACTGCGGCTCGCATGACCGAGTCTGTTGCGTGAACCGTGAGAAATCGAACTCCGCGTTTCGCAATTTGGGCGACGGCGCGCTTGACGGTCTCCCCAATGTCGTGGAACTTCAGATCGAGGAACACCTGCTTGCGTGCGGCAATCAGTTCCGTCACCACTTCCATTCCGGTTGCGGCGTACAATTCCATTCCGACTTTATAGAAATCGACAGAGCTTCCGATCTTCGAAACCAGATCGCGCGCCTGCTCCGCTGTTTCAACGTCAAGGGCAATAATGATTGGGTTATAAGTCACAGGATATGAATGGGTTTGGTTTGTCGTTCCGTCACCCGCCCGATGACGACCGAATTGGCGGGCGGCTCCGGCGTTGAAATAAGCAGACCGCCGGAAGTCTGTGGGTCGTAAAGCAATGCTTCAATTTCTTCCGGTAGCGGTCGATTGAAGTGGACACAGGACGATGCGAATTCGCGGTTGTTCTTCAGTCCACCCGAATAAGCTCCGGCTTTCGAGTACTCAACCGCTCCGGGTAGAAATGGAACTTTCGAAGCATCGATCTCGAGCGTGACCTCGCTTGCCAAAGCCATTTCACGTCCATGGCCCATCAATCCGAAACCAGTGACGTCGGTACAGCCATGCGCTCGATCAGCAGTCCTGTTCAGAGTCAACATCGATCGAATGGACCCCGCGACATGTTCCTCCGATGCGATTCCGCGTTTCAGAGCGGTCCCGATAACGCCCGTTCCGATGGATTTGGTCAGCACCAGAAAATCACCGGCGCGCGCGCCCGCGTTGGTCAGCACATGATCGGGATGAATTGTTCCAGTGACCGCGAACCCAAACTTGATTTCTTCATCTGCCACGCTGTGACCGCCGAGCACAACGCAGTCTGCTTCGATCATCTTGTCGGCGCCGCCGCGAAGAATCTCTCGCAGGATCGAGATGTCGCCCGAGCCTGGGAAGCACAACACCGATAGCGAAGATAGCGGCTTGCCACCCATCGCGTAAACGTCGCTTAATGCGTTGGCCGCCGCGATCGCGCCGAACGTGTAAGGATCATCGACGATCGGCGTGAAGAAATCGACTGTCTGTACAAGAGCAAGCTCTGGGCTCAGACGAAATACACCCGCGTCGTCTCGCGTGTCGAAACCCACTAGAACATCGGGATGAGTGACACGCGGAAAGTCGGCAAGGGCCTGATCCAGAATCTTGGGGCTCAACTTCGCTGCGCAACCGCCCGCTTTGACGTGCGCCGTTAGCTTCTTTGGGTCCAAGCTTCATAATACGTGTTAAGCTGCGCCCATGCGAACTCTGTTGTCCTTTGCGATCGCGCCTTTACTCCTCGCACAAGTATCGCGACCCGTTGAAACCTTCCAGACCAAAGCAGGTGATTTGAAGATCACTCCCATCCGACACGCCAGCACGATGATCGAAGCGGGCGGGAAGGTGATACATGTCGACCCTTGGAGTCAAGGAAACTTTGACGGGCTTCCGAAAGCCGACATCATTGTGATCACGGATATTCACGGCGATCATATGGATCCCAAGGCGATTGAGATCGTGCGCAAGGAAGGGACTCAGATCTTTGCTCCGGCCGCTGTGGCCAAGACCGTTACCGACGCGACGATCATTAACAACGGCGAGACCAAGAAAGCTGGCGCCTTCACTATAGAGGCGATCCCGATGTACAACATGAAGCGTGGACCTGAGCCGGGCAAGTTTTATCACGACAAAGGTCGCGGCAATGGTTATGTAATTACTTATGGTGGGCTGCGGATTTACTTCGCCGGCGACACCGAAGGCATTCCTGAGATGCGCGCTTTGAAGAATATCGATGTAGCGTTCATCCCGATGAATATGCCAAATGCGATGCCGCCAGAAGAGGCTGCGGATGCCGTTAAGGAATTTAAGCCGAAGGTCGTCTATCCATTCCATTACCGGACATCGGACACCAAGATCTTCGCTGATGCCCTTGCCGGCACAGGGATCGATGTGCGGCTGCGCAATTGGTATTACTAAGATTTCCAGTTTGACCGAGTAAGTTCCAGTCGCGCGTACCGATGAAATACAATTTACGGGACCGCAGGAGCGCGCCTATTTGAAAACGATACATTTCATCCAGGCGACCCTTGAGGATATTACATTCGGACAAAGTTGATGGACACCGGCGGGTTCCCGCTATGGTGACAAATCAACCCGCATTAGCGCGCGGCTCGGCAAAGTAACTATACAGTGTCTCGCCGTTGAGGAGGAACGGATGGCAAAGAAGACGATTAGCAAGGCTTCCAAAAAGACTACAAAGAAGACCGCGGTAAAGAAGACCATCGCAAAGAAGACGATCGCCAAAAAAGCCGTCGCAAAGAAGACCGTAGCGAAGAAGGTTGCGAAAGCTCTACCGGAAACCCCGGCCAAGGTCGTCGCCAAGCGCGTCGTCGTGAAGGCTCCGGCCAAAGTAATCAAGATTCCAGCCGGTCGTGTCCCGGTCCCTGGAACTTCCGTCACTCCTCGACGAGAACCGTGGCAAAACGATCTTCGTGATTTCGTCCGGCTCTGGCGTCGTAAGCATCCCCATGTACCCGGGACCAAGGGTGCCAAGATGACACGAACGTTCCTCAAAGTCACGCGTACCGAGCAGTCGCACACAGAAGCGGCGGGTCTTGGCCAGAAGCATATTCCAGTGCTAGTGCAGAATCTGGGGAACGTCGCTGCGTATACCTGCATCGTGCGCGCCCTCGAGGCCAGGCCTCGGTCGCCGATTCACGAGAAGATCCCACTCTCCGAGTTCACGCTCGGCGGACAGTTGATCTTTACGTTGCAACCCGGCGAACAGAAGGAAGTTCGCATACCCTATCTGCGTACGCGAGCAAACGGGACGTTCGTTGCCCTTATTAGCGATCCGCTTCTCGATCCAAATGAATTGACTGTGGCGGACATGAATCACCGTCGCATTCTGTTGTTCAACCTCGTGTAAAGGAGAGCTTCAAAATGCCTAAGTACGGAATTCATCACATCGTCCTGCGTCGAGCCATCGACCTGAAGCTTTCTTCCGGCAACGCCAAGAATGCCGCAGCCCTCCTCAATGGAGAAGCCGATGCCGCCATGCTCGGCGCCGTGGGTCCGGACCTGTTCTTCTTTGCGCCGGACTATCCCGTCATGCCGCCCATTATCGCGCTCTACACGAACTACAAGAAGGTGCTGGATCTGTGGGACGACATCATGGCGCCCATCCGCCAAATCAACGAGCAGTTTGTAGAGCCCGTGCAGGAAAAGGTCGAAGATGTTCTCGGCGAAGACAACATCGCAATCGTAAAGCTGGCGCTCGAAAAGATCAAAGAGACCGGGGCGATGTTCGGAACGACGATCCGAACGGGACTCCTCTCCGGCGTCGTCGCCGGTGTCAATGACATTTTCAGCGCGGCAAATATCCCGGTCATTCAGGGCTTCTTTCAAGAATTCTTTACGCCTGAGTTCCAAAAGGTAAAGAATATGAACCCAATGAGCAACTGGTTCTGGTTCGACATTCTTCACTACCGTCGCACCGGCTTGTTTGCGCGTAATCTGGCCTTAAACGCAACTACAGCGCGACAAAAGGCCTACGCGCATGGCTACCTGTCTCACATAGCCACCGACGTTACCGGTCATGCGTTCGTGAATCAGATCACCGGCGCTCCCTACAGGCTGAATGTTCAGCGTCACGTCACAGCCGAAAACTTTATGGACACCTGGGCGTTTGATCACTACTTCCAGGAATCTGTGAGCACCACATTGATGCAGCGCTTGCAGTTGACTGATTCGTCATGCACCAGCGATATCGCTTCACTGCTCGTTAAGACCCTCAACGATACCTATCAGAGCAACAACAATATATTCACGCCCAACGTAAAAGCCACGCTGACCGTCGATGAGATCACCGAGACATACGTTACCTTCCACGGCATTCTCGGGATCATGGCGGGCATGGGGATCGAGCGTCCGGAGGAGCCATTCGCAGGCGTACTAGATATTTTGGAGAAAGCCTGGCAGGATGTGATTCAACCGCCTCCCAGTCCGCCCGACTCCCCTGAAATCAACTGCACCTGGGAAGACATGCTTGGCCTGACCTCGAAGTCCGGAGCCTGTTGGAAATCGCTCTTCGAGGGATTGGCGGAATGGCTGTCATGGCTGGGTGAACTCGCGATATGGCTGATCGATCGAATTGCCGAGTTGCTTGACTTCCTGATTGCCGCTCTTCTTTCTCTGCCGGTAATGGTTCTGCTTGCCATCTTGTATGGGATTCAGCTTCTGTTGTTCGAGCTGTACCGCATAGCGCATTGGAACCTTTCTATGCAAGGTTTCGTTCTCCCGCTCAGAGACGACTTGGGAAATAGCGTCTCCAAGAGCCTTGTTCAAACGGACTTGAACTGTGTGGGAAACCTCAGCGCCGGTAATCCATTGCCCAATCGGAGTACGCGGTACCCGAGGTTGACGCAACTCGGAGATTCTCACTTGTTGTGTCCGTTCCGCGGTTCCGAGCAAACCAATCGTATCTGGAACTTCCTGACGACGTCCGCTCCATTCGATCCCCGGCAATTCATCGAGGCCCTACCGTTCAGTCAGCAGAACATGGCCGAGTATGCGCAAGCCGCGACTTCCGCCGATTCCTTCAGCATTTCGCAGCAGGGTAAAACAATGGGTAACGCAGTCGACATGACGGCATTCATGATCGCAACGGCAAACAATCCTTCGGCAACCACGACTGCGAAGAACACTACCTTTGCGAACTGGAATCTTGACGGAGATCGCGGTTACGGCTATAAGACCTGGACTGGCGGAATCGGGGATACTGCGATCACCGGTGAGGAGTTTGTCTAGCCGCTCTGCCACGAACCCGAGGTCGACTACGTAGATGGAACCCTGGAGGATCGCAATGTTGGCGAATGGGACCACAGCTCCATTCAATTCCGAGTCACTGATTCAGGCCAGAGATCAACTCTTGACGCCTCGATTCAGCATCCGAGTCGCCGACATTTTCAGCGCTGAAAGTTAGACACTTCCGTCTTTCTTCGACGCGCGTCGCAACTCTTCCATGACGCTAGAGACAAGATCCTTCGCATCTTCAATGCTGCGAAGGATCAACTGAACATCCATCTTCGGCTTACCGGGCTGACGCGCGCTCTGGCAGTAGATACCGTGTTGGCCCACAAGGATTAGCGCATCAGTCAAAACATCCATTGTTACCGCCAACCTGCCCCGTGAGACGCCCATCTGCGTTTCGAGGGCTTCCAGTTCGTCTTTGCGATCGCTAAAAACCGACATTCTTATATGCTGTCCAGCAGTGACATTTGCCGATCGGAATCGCCATTGGACGCAACTCTAACTGTGGTGTCGGCGCGAGATCCGAATTCCCGCATCAGCCGGACAAGTTTCGCGTGAGTCGTGAAAATGTCGAGCAATGCCTCGCAACGCTGACATCCACCCCGGATTCCTCCCAACCCATCAATCTCCGGGTTGTACGTCGGGTGTTTATGACAACGACCTTTCCAACGGACCGAGCCGACCTTGATCATCTGCGTGTTTCTATTTCAGAATGCCACGCCTCTTTAAGAACTCCCAGATTTGCGGATAGACGGTTGTCATCTGTTCCGCCGAGACCGGATGCTTACCGCCGGGAACGCTAATCATTTCGGCATCGGCGCCCGCGCCGCGGAGGGCTTTCGTTAGTTTCACGGCATGCATGTACGGCACCGTCTCGTCCTCGGAGCCGTGAACAGTCAGAACCGGAGGGACGTCCTTACGCACGTAGACCATTGGCGAGAGCCGGCGCGCAAGATCACCTCGCTGTTCTTCAGCCGGAAACCACTTTAAGGCAAGCGGATTCGGGTTAGGGCCTGTAATGGCATCCTCCATATCCGTCAGGCCCCAAAAGTTCACGATAGCGGCCACATTAGGATGTGATCCAAGCCCGGAATTTTTATTGCCCAGCCCGACCATAAGCGCCATGTACCCGCCCGCCGACCTGCCCATCACGACGATCCGATCCGTGTCGACATTCCAGCGCTTGCCATTTTTGCGAAACCACTCCGCAGCCTTGAGGACATCGACAGCCGCTGCCGGAGCAGCCGCGACGCCAAGAAGACGATATTCGACATTTGCGGCGACGAAGCCTTTTTCCACCCACGGGAGCACGTGCTCGGTGAAGTCTTCTTTTGAGCCTCGCTCCCAGCCGCCCCCGTGGATGGCAACCACACCGGGACGGCGCTCCTTTGCAGACCCTGACGGCGAAACGATATCCAGCTTGGTCTGCGGATGCTGATCGTAGGAAATGTTGGCCTCTAACCTGGCGTACGACGGTAATTGCGATGCTGTCTGACCGAACGACCCCCAGGCGACTATCAGGACGAGAATTGCCCTGTGCATACCGCATAGTATGCGTCTAAATGCGGCGCAATGCTACTCATAACGCAGGGCAACCATCGGGTCCACACGCGCTGCGCGTTGCGCCGGGACGAATCCTGCGAGCAAAGCGACCAGTGCCATCGTTCCGGTCCCGATCGCCAGGGTAAGCGGATCGTTAGGCTGCAAACCGAACAACTGCTTCTCTAAATACCGGCTCAATCCGATCGCGACCGGCAATCCGATTCCGATCCCGATGGCCGCCAACAGCACGACCTCCCTCATCACAAGGCCGATAACGCCCGAACGTTCGGCGCCGAGCGCAACTCGAATCCCGATCTCGCGTGTTCGGCGCGCAACGCTGTACGCCATGACGCCATATAACCCTAAGGCGGCGAGCAGCGTTGCGAGAAGCCCGAAGAACGCTGACAGGGTAGCGATCAGGCGTTCGACGAACAACGACTCGCTTACTTGAACTTCCATGCTCTTCATGTTGTTCAGCGGCACGTTGGCATCGAGTTGCTGCATGCGCTGCCGGATCATCGGCGCAATACTAGCCGGAGCGACGGCGGTGCGGACATACAACGTCGCGCCGTCGGGATTCTCGTGTTGTAACAGCGGAGCATAAACGTACATTCTAGCCTCATCGCGCAGGCTCTGTGTCTTTTGGTTCTTCACAATGCCCACAATCTCGCGCATCATTTTGTCGCGACCGAAGCCCACGCGGCGGCCAAGGGCATTCTGGCCCGGGAAGAACCGGTCAACAAGAGCCTGGTTCACAATGCAAACAGGCGGCGCCCCGAGTTTATCGGCGCGCGTGAAATCGCGCCCGATAATCATCGGTACACCGACAGTAGCGAAGAAGGCCGGTCCAACCATGTTGACGTCCGAAGTCATGTCCTCGCGTTCCTTTGCCGAGTAACCTTCGACCTTCAACGTGTACATCGCGCGATTCGAGGTCATCAAAGCGACATCCGTTGCGCTCACGGATTTCGCTGCAGGGAGCGTCTCCAAGCCTTGCATGGCCCTGTCGAAGAATTGCAGAGCCCGTCTCCTTTTGATAGCCGTTCAACGTCGGTTCAATGGAGAAGGTCATCAGGTTCTCGGACGCGAACCCCGGATGCAGATTGCGCAGATTGTACAAGCTGCGAGCGAAGAGGCCGGCCCCGATGAGTAACAGCAATGACAGCGAAATCTGCGCGACAACAAGACCTTTCCGCAGTCGCACCTGGCCGGCGCCGCCCGATAGATTTCCCGCTTCGGCTTTCAATGTATCTGCGATAGCATGCCTGGCGGCTTGAATAGCCGGCACAAGACCGAAGAGCAATGCGGCAACCGCCGATGCGGCAAAGTTGAACGCAAGAACCCTCGCGTCAGGAGCGGTGGAGAAGGCCCGTGGCGCTTCTTCAGAGGGCAGGAAGCTCAGCAATAGATCCCCGGTCCACACGGCGACCAGCAAACCCAGACAACCGCCGAGCGAAGGAGAGTACCGCGCTTTCATACAGAAGCTGTCGTACAATCTGCCACTGCGACGCTCCAATTGACACCCGAATTGCGATCTCCCTCTGGCGGGCAGCGGCTCGCGCAGTGAGCAGATTGGCGACATTCGCGCAAGCGATTAGCAGGACCAGTCCCACCATCGCCATAAGGACGTAAAGCGGTTTCTCTGCCGATGTACGTAGCGACGACAATCCTTGGCCGGCAGGCTCTAACACCACTGTCTTCTCTTTGAGAAACCTGTCGCGTATGTTCTGGCGTTCAGCGGGTAGCGTCGCAATCTCGGCTTGAAGAAATTGTCTATAGAGCGGTTCGAGTGACGCGCTAGCCTGTACCTGTGAAACGCCTGGCTTCAACCGGGCAAAGACGTTCAACCATCGATCGGTTCGATCATCAAGCCCATACCAAGTGGGAGTCACCTGCGCTTTCATCATGACCGGAACAAAGACATCGGTGGCGCCGCCGACTTCGATGCCCTGAAAACCGGAAGCCGACACGCCGACTACCACCATGGGGTTCCCATTGATCCGTATCGTAGAGCCCACGACGCCCGAATTACTTCCGAACTTACGCTCCCAGAAACCACTGCTAAGAACTGCGACTGGATGGGCGCCCGGCTTGCCGTCGTCGCCCGGGGTGATGAGTCGTCCTAAGCGGGGCCGCACGCCGAGAACATCGAAATAATTGCCGGTTACGATCTCGGCATTAACGCGGTCGGTTTGGCCTTTGTAACCTAATGCAACAGAAGTGGGGAATCGTCCGATGACGCCATCGAATGTTGTGCTCTGATCCCGAAGATCACGGTACATCGGGTACGACGACGTCTTTTCCCCGCGAGTCGTGCCAAACATCGGACCCTTCTCGTTCAACTGCACAATGCGTTCTGGCTCTCGGATCGGCAACAGACGAAGCAGAATCTGGTCCATGAGGCTGAAAATGGCAGTATTCGCTCCGATACCAAGCGCCAGGGAAAGTACAGCTACCGTCGTGAAGACAGGGCTCTTCGTCAGGCTCCGAACGGCAAAACGCAGTGAAGACATCGGCATAAGGGAGTGCACGAGACGGTCCGCAGAGGCAGCTTGTGTATTTTCAGCGACTTACGTGGCTATCAAATCGCAGCCTTGTCCCGGAAGTGGGACGCGACGTGTTTCTAAACGGACACCGCTACTTTGTCAGGGTCAGGGCAACCTGATCCATCACTCGTCGAACAGGCCCTGCCTCCAGGTTGCTGTTGTTCACGAGAATACTGAACGCGTACCGTCCCGCATAGCCCGACAAGCCGTTCACGTGCGTGATCGACCCGGTCTTGGCGTGCACCTTTGCCGCAGCGGCAGCTCGCGAAAAGCGCTTGGCGAGTGTCCCATCCTTGCCGCCAATCGGCAGCGTGCTGATCCAGTCATCTCGATGCTTAGACCTGTACATATAGAGCAGAAGCTTGCTGATCGTCATCGGTGTGAGAAGCGTTTGGCGGGAGAGACCTGAGCCGTCGAGAAGATTATATTGGCGATCCGCTATCCCGATCTCCTTGAGAAACTCCTTCATCTCAATGAGGGAAGCTTCCCGCGATCCAACGCCCAACCGCATACGGGAAACCTCGAGTAGAGCAATCTCAGCATGCAGGTTCTGACTGTCCTTGTTCACGACTCTCAGATCTTCGATGAGAGGATGTGAGTCGTGCGTGACCAGCGCAACGCCGGGAGCGGGGAAGTGTTCGACACGAGTGGTTCCCGAGATGCGAACGCCTCGCTTGAGCAGTTCATCTCGTAGCGCCTGCGCGGCAACAAGCGCCGGTTCCTCTATCCCGAGAAGCACCTGTTGTTCGGTAGCGATCGTTCCCCGTATTGTCAGTTCCGAGGTTCCAGGCAGCCTGGTATAGCTGAGTTTCGTCTCGGAGCCGGTGACCGCGAGATTATGAATGACCATTCCCTCAACGACAGGCGTACATTCGATCTGCGGGGCCACACCAAACTCCCCCGGTCTAAGCACAAGCCGGAACATCCCGTCATTGAGAAAGAGCGCGCTGACTGGGGCGCCATACTCATAAGTCGGATCATCAAGCGCCCATCCTTCCGGAAATGGTTCGTGCGCATAAGCCGAGTCATCGCCGATGATGTCGCCGTCCACAAATCGCAATCCCTTTTCGATCAGCTTTTCGGCGAACATTTCAATGTGGCGCAGCGGATTTTGGCGAGGAGCATCGTACTCGTAAGGGATCGCGCGGCCGGAGAGGTTAGGGTCGCCTCCACCTACGAATCGGAGACTCGTGACGCGTCCCTGAACATCCGGAAGAGCCGGCGATGTTATGGTTGTGCGAAACCGGTGGTCGGGTCCGAGGCGCATCAGGGCAAGCGCTGTCGAAAAGAGTTTTGTGTTCGACGCGGGAATGAAAAACTGATCCTGGTTCTTCGAATAGACAGTCGCTCCGGTTTCAAGATCGACGACGCGAATACCCCAGAAGGCTTGCTGTGCGGCAGGCGACCGCAAGAGAATTTTGTCAATTCGAGATCCGATCGTTTGAGCGGATACGCACACCGCCACCAGGAACAGCCCGACTATCCTCATTCAGTGTCATGATACAGGCATGCGGTCCGTAATCGCTCTCGTCGCGCTCGCATTGACGCCTTCGTTAAAGGCTCTCGACGCGCGAGATTCTCCGGCCGACTATCCGGTCCAGGGCGCTGTTGTCGACATGAAAATTGGCGTCGAGTATATGGTGCGATCATTTCTGGCGGACAATCAGTCCTTCACCATCGACGACTATCTGATTGTCGAAATGGGAGTTTTCCCGCAGCGCGAAGCCAAGCTCGACCTCAGGCGGTTTACGCTGCGAATCAACGGAAATTCCATCCTCCATACGCAGACTCCCGGCATGGTCGCGGCTTCGGTGAAATATCCGGATTGGACGATGAGGCCGAGTATGCAAGGTGGCGCTACTACGCCCGACGGCAGAGGCGTGATCATCGGACGAGATCCCCGCGTGGGCAGATGGCCGGGAGATCCGCGGCAATCTCCTGAACCCGAAAATAGAACACCTCAGGTTCAACCGGATAAGGAACCGATCGATTACGAGCGGCTGATCACCCGATCGTCGCTGCCGGAAGGCAAGTTCAATAAGGCGCTCGCCGGCTTTCTGTATTTTCCTTACAACGGCAAGCTGAAGTCGATCAAGACGGTGGAATTGCTTATCGATGATGTCGTCTTAAAACTTCGGTGAGAAATATCTGGCCTCAAGCCAGATCAACAGGACAAGCAGAAGCACGATGACCGACCCGATCATCGGCAGCACCATCACAATTTGCACTCCGAATAGCTCGGACGCGTAGCCCAACGTAGCGGGCGCCAGCATACCTCCGGTCAGAGCCAATGAGAAGATCCCATTGAAGAACCCCGGATGGTAGTGAGGGAACCGCGCCCCGATCTTCTCGACGACGAGGGGGTAGATCGGCGCGAAGCCGATCCCAACCAGCAGTGTTCCAAATATGGCGCCAAAGAGGTTATCCGTAAACGCCAGAATGATGCAGCCCAACATACTGGCAAGAATACTTGCGACTAAAAGACTCCCGTGGCGTACGTGGGGGAGCACCGCCTGAGCGATGATCCGGCCGATCATCAGCGAGAGCCAGTAGAGGGCGAGGATTAGTAGAGCGCAGGGCCGGGCTGAGACCCAGCCGAATAATCAGGAAAAGCGGAAGCCATGCGGCAATTGCCCATTCGTTTCCGAAATGGAAAAACAACAGCAGGCTGAACAGAACGGCGCTGGGGATAGTGAATTCTCGCGCTACATCCCGGAAACTGCGTTTGCGAGCCACGATCGGTACGGGAAAGCCGTTCTTTGCGAAACTGATTGCGAAAAGGCCCGGAGCGATTGCTACCAGGAAAAGGATGCTGGGAACGGTATAGACGTTGAACGCGCCTGCAATCAGAACCGCCACCACGAACGATCCCAAGCCGAAGAAAACACCTGCCAAATTGATGGTCGCGGCAGGCTCTAGCCTGTAAGCTGCTGAGATTGCATGGAATATCCCCATGTTCAGGGTTCCAGCCCCAAGACCCAGCCCGAAGAATCCAAACAGTCGGTACCATTCGGCTACAGGAGGAGCCGTAAAGGATAAGGCCGTTAATGAGATGAATGCCGTGATGCAGGCAATTACCAAAACGAACCCAAGGTTTCGCCCCGTCATCCAGCGACTGAACAGAACGGAAGCGACAAGTCCGACCTCCAGGGTTAGAAAGTAATTCCCGATCGTCACGTAATGGGGACGAACGTGATATCCCCAGGCAGGGAGAATGGCCCCCGGAAACGACAACAGAAGCCCCGACAGGAAGAAACCCGCTAGTGCTCTTCGCGACGAGGATGTCTCAATCAGCGCTGCTGGTTGCACCTCAGGTATTCTACCCTTCTCCAGGAAGACGGATTTCTGGATCGGAAAACTACCGAAATCGGTAGAGCATCCCGGGGAATGATAGATAGTTCAATGACTTACGCTTGGCCACCGGATTGCACTAGCTTGGTTGGGGTTTTTGAGTTCTTACTGGTTGTCTTTTTGGTGTTAGTTGTCTCCTTCGATTGGCTAAGCGCCCTTGGTTTTGAGGGCGCTTTACTTTTTTAGCGCCTCTGACTCACGGATGTTGACAGTTTTACAAGTCCATGGCAGCATGAACGTATATCACTGAAGAAGGAGGTGGTCCAGTCTAATGGAATTTGATAGTAATAGACCTAGATCAACGCGCGAGGTGGCCGACTTCTGAGTCGACCGTTCTAACCGTAGTTGGTTTCGTTTCAGTGGCGAAGCCGCAGTTCATGTGGACCGGCTGCCGCGCGCGTGAGACGAAGGCTATATCCAGACAAGCCCCGTTGAGCGAAGTTTGCCCAACGGGGCTTGTTTCAGTTTTGCCGGTCCTTGGAAGCAGTGGCGATGCTACAATGGATCGAGTTCACTAGAAGGGGATTTTTGCAATGAAAGCTGGGATCCATCCCGCTTATAACGAAGTCAAAGTTACTTGTGCCTGCGGTCACACTTTTGCGACCCGCTCGACGCACAAGGGCGATGTTCGCGTCGAAATTTGCGCGAACTGCCATCCGTTCTTCACTGGCCGTCAAAAGTTGATTGATACCGAAGGACGTGTGGATCGTTTTCAGAAGAAGTACGCAAACGTACAAACTGGCAGGAAAAAAGGCAATGTGGCAAAGCCGGTGAACGTTTAGTTCCCGGCTTTGCTTCGATCTATTTCGCCGCCTGCTGTCGCGCGGTAATTTCTTTCATTCGTCGTTCTCGCTCTTCCCGAAACTTATCGAATTCCGGCTTCTGGACCGGTGTCAGAATAGACTTGATCTGTTCGGTCTGAGCCGCCTTGACGTCGTCGATTTCCTTCTTATGACGCTCTTTGAGGCCTTTGAATCGGGCTCTGGTTTCATCCAGAATTCCGTTCAAGTGGCCGAGCTGCGTGGGATCGAGCTGCAGCCGTGAGCTGATCTCTTCGAGATACTGCCGACGCCACTCCTGCGGATCTCTCTTTACCGGACCATCCACTCGTAGCGCTGACAGTCTTAGCGGTATAGGAGTGATAGGCGAATGCGCCGACAGCGATTCCACTCCCGAACACTGCCAGCAAAGACAGAATGATATTGATATGCGATCGCTTCACAGGGACTCTCTCTGAATGGCGTCGACGTCCTTATTTGGATCATCGTCGAGAACATCGACGTAAGTCGATGTATAGACGGCATTTAGCGAAGGTGACCAGGTTACTGCCGTGAGCGCAAAACAGAGCGCCAGCGACGCCGTGACAAAAACACGCGCGAAGCGTCCGAATGAGAGGCTCGGCTTTCTCCTTTGATCAATCCGCCTCCACAGTTCAGGCATAAAGCCCGCCGATGGATCGCGATCTGGTAGCGCATCGCGGTATGCCGCGAAAAGTTCGTCCAATTTTGGTTCGTTCCAACCGGACATAGTTTTTCTTTCCCTATATACTAACGAGCTGCATCGCGCAAAGGCGCTGCCCCATCTTTCGACGCCTCGAACGCCTTCAGAACCCTCTGACGCGCCCGAAACAACCGAACCTTGAGGGCGTTTTCCTTGACGTTGTAGATCTTCTCCAACTCTTTCAAGGATAATCCCTCAACTTCTTTCAGTACCAACAGGATGCGATCCTCTTCGGAGACACCTTGTAACAGCGTACTGACAAACTCCTTCACCCCCCGGTGATACTGCTCATCCTGGTCGGCTTTCCCTCCCGCTACAGCATCTGCCATCAGCACTTGCTGCTCGGAAAGGTCCGACATCCTCGATTCATGCCGCCGCTTTTGCCGCCTTAGATAGTCATAGCAGGCATTTACGGTCAGACGGTACAACCACGGTTCGAAAACCTCAGCCGTTCGGAGCTGATCGAGGGAAAAGTACAGCCGCAGAAAAACGTCCTGGGCAACGTCCTCGACATCCTCAGGCCTCCCGATAAGCCGCGATATCGTCCCCAGAATACGCTTCCGGTAAACTGATACAACTTGGCCGAAGGCGGCGTCGTCACCTGAGCGGGCACGCTCGATGAGCTCGAAATCGGCTTGCATGCATTAAACACAGGGCGGCTCGTAAGCTAAAAAGGCGAACCGTCGCAACACTAGGTTACTAAACCTTCGACCATCCTGCGTTAATAATGATTCGATACTGGCCTTCCCGTAGTCTGAGAGCTGCCAAACCGCTGTCCTATTCCGGATTTAGCCTAGAATAGAAAAGGCTTGAACAGTCTACCGAACGTCTACTAATGGACTTGTCTTCGAAAACGGCCTCTACGGCGAAAGTCGTTGTGGCCACTACTGTCGCGCTATCCTTCATTTCTTTCTGGCGGGGCGCTGCAATTGTCCTAAGCGATTTGGCCTCTACGATGTTTTACGTCGGGGGCATCGCCGAGCAGGCAATCGGTAAGTCCGCTCCATGGTTCGTACTTTCCGTATTGGTTTTTAGTTTCGCCATCCGCTCCATTTACCTGGAAAGCTGCTCAATGTTCGTTCGGGGTGGAGTTTACGTTGTCGTACGAGACGCGCTCGGGCCGATGATGGCGAAGCTGTCCGTATCGGCGCTGGTTGTGGACTACATCCTGACCGGACCCATCAGCGTCGTCAGCGCCGGGCAATATCTTGGACGGCTGCTCAACGAAATCAGCGTGATGCTCCAGCAGTCCAATTCACGTCAACCCCAATTACTTCGCCGCTGTTTTCGGTGTCGTGGTAACCGGTTATTTCTGGTGGGCGAATACGAAAGGAATTCACGAATCCAGCGGTAAAGCGCTTAGAATCATGCAGATCACCACGATAATGGTGGTGACGTTATTGATCTGGTGCCTTCTGACTTTGCTGCTACGAGGCGGCGCCGATCTCCCCCCGCTGCCGTCAGCCGATAACATCAACAAATCTGAGCACACCCTTGGCTGGCTCTATGGAACGTTTTGGGCGCAGTTGCCTGCCGTTTTGACTCGTCGTAGGATTCGGACATTCCCTGCTGGCGATGAGCGGTTTCGAGACGCTCGCCCAGGTGTACCGTGAAATTGCTTACCCTAAGCTGAAAAATCTCAAAATCACGGCGAATATCGTATGTTGCTTCGCCCTTCTGAGCACGGGTCTGGTGTCGTTTCTTGCCGTGATGATTATCCCCGATGCAGTTCGACCGCAGTATTGGGACAATCTCATCGGTGGTCTGGCGATGAATCTCGTCGGGCCCGAGCTGCTGAAGCTGTTCTTCCAGATCTTCGTCGTTATCGTGGGCGTCCTGATTCTTTCGGGAGCGGTTAACACCTCGATCATCGGAGCCAACGGCGTTCTCAATCGCGTCGCCGAAGACGGCGTTTTACTCGAGTGGTTTCGCAAGCCGCAACAACGCTTCGGTACGACCTATCGGATCATCAACATGATCGCGATCGCCCAGGTTCTTACGATCATCGGGAGCCGCGGAGATGTTTACCTGCTCAGCGAGGCGTATGCTTTCGGCGTCGTCTGGAGCTTCTTTCTGAAAGGACTTGGCGTTCTCGCGCTTCGTTTCCAACGCAGCGATCAGGAATACAGGACACCGCTGAATTTCCGGCTCGGCAAATTTGAAATTCCTATCGGCCTCGGCGGAACCGTGTTGATGCTCTTCTTCGTGGCGATAGCCAATCTCTTCACGAAGAAGATCGCCACGTATTTACGGCATTATCCTTTACGGTCGTGCTGTTCATTATCTTCCTCATCTCCGAACGCGTGAACCGTAGGAAAATGCAGGACGATAAGACCGGCCTTGAAAACTTCAACCTCGACCATCAGGCACAGATCGTAGCCGAGCACATTCGCGCACGTCCGGGATCGGTGCTCGTTGCGATTCGCGGCAACAACATGGAGCATCTTCGCCGCACACTGGAAAAAACCAACCTGCGACGCCACGACATCGTTGTGATGACTGTGAGACCGCTATCCACTGGCGCGGCCGAATTCGATCTTAAGGCGGATCAGATCTTCAGCTCGTATGAGCAGGAGCTGTTCAGCAAAGTGGTGGAACTTGCCGAGAAGCAGGGCAAACACGTCGAGTTGCTTGTCGTTCCGGCCGTGGATCCGTTTGACGCAATGGTTCAGACCGCGGCCAATCTGAAGGTGTCGAAGCTGGTGACCGGTGTATCCGAACAGATGGCGTCGGAAGAACTGGCTCGCCGGATCGGTCTGGCTTGGGAGCGGCTTCCCGAGCCCCGGCATCCTTTCTCGCTCGAAGTGATCAGCCCAGACCGCCCGTCGACATATGTCAATCTCGGCCCTCACCCACCACGGCTATGGCCCGAAGATATCGATCGCCTCCACGATATCTGGCTCGGTCTGAGCGCGCAGGAGAAGCTCGGATCGAAGCTTCACCATCGAGACGTGATCGGCCTGGCAATCCGGCGGCTGGCCGACGATATCGACACCGGCAAGCGCGACGAAGTCGATTGCTTCGCTTGAGCGCGACATTCGCGATCAAAAGTAGTCCACGGTTAATCCACAGTCATCTTCAGGGAGCGCAACCGCTTTTCTGTCACGATCTCCGCGATCCGGCATCGAACGGATTTGCGGACGCTACAAAAGTGCTACATTAGTTAGCCAGTTACAGAGGCAACCATGCGGACCTTCATCCCCGTCCTTCTTGCACTCACCCTTACCCCTGCAATCTATGCAAATGAATTAGCCAAAGCCCGCCTATTGGAGAAGGAAGGAGAGGCGCTAAATGCGCGATCCGTTCTGAAGGCAGCGGCGGCAAACGATCCTGAAGCGCAACTGGCCTATGCCGAATTTCTGCACAGGCACCGTGATCCGGAAGCCCGCGCGGCTTACGAGCGTATACTCGCGAGTTCCGACGGCGCCAGGAAGGCAGACATCTCCCGGCGTCTGGTATTGCTGAATCTCGTTGCCGGCGATCGTGACGCCGCGCTGAAGAACTTTGAGATCTACAAGTCGGCCGGCGGTGGAGATTTGACGGCTTCCATACTGCAAGCTCCCAAAGCGCAAGCCCAACCGATGCAGACCATTCCGATTCCCGGCCCGCTGCGGTCGTTCGCGCGCATGGCGGCTCTGTCGCCCGATCTTGCGCCGGAGGAGTTGCTCGGCGGTCTCGCGCGGAACGTTGTGACGAACGGGTATCAGGCTTCCGCCAGTAGCGATTCGCTCGATCAGACAGAGTATCTAAAGCTTGTCTTCCGTTATCTTTCGCAGGCTCGTGAATTGGAAAAGCTTGCCGCTGACACGAATCATGTCATCAAAATCGAGAACTGCGAATCCGCAAAGGCGGGCGATCTTCTTCGCGTGCTCGGCTACCGGATGCGGGGAGGTTGCGGGTCGGAAGTAGTCCTGGAAACCGTCAACGCGACGCGGGCGTTTCTGACAATTGACTCGGGTTTTCCTTTGGCCCAGTTGGAACAGTCGTTGAGAACAAATCGTCCGTTTGAATACGATTTTCAACCAACTCGCGTTCCGGTTCTCCACGGAAAGGATTACTGGCTCGGCGCTCAGGAGCGGCAGGCGACTGAGTTCATCGACGTCTTCCTTTCTGATCCGGCATTGTGCCGGCTTTATCTCGGTGTTTCCAAGCTGGACACGGAAACCTCCGATCAGATTCGCAAGCAGATGCCGGTGACAAGGTTGAAGGCGTTTGCCCATGTCCTTGATTTTTACGGCGGAATGTTCCAGATCCACAATGGCGTCGCGATCGTGCCGGGCGGAGAAAAAGCGTGGCCTTCCTGGACCGAACTCGCGGGCGGAAAGTCGCCGAAGGAAGGCGCGATCTTCTTTGAACGTTTACTCACGAAAGATGACGGTTGGGCGGCCGCGTACTATGACGCGATGGCACGGATCAATGGACCGTCACGTCAATATCTGCTCGAGCCGAAACGCATGCAGCGTTTTTATACCGCAATGCGCGGACGCATCACCAGTCCTGGACCGGCGCGCCCCGTTTTCCGCGCCAGCACTGACCTGATGTTGCTAACGCAGCGATTGCGAATCGAACCCAGTGGCAAGGCTCACATACCGGGAAATCTGGAGGTATGGAAAAATCTCTTCATTTCCCATCCGCACGGAAAGTATGACGGCAAACTCACCAAGGCCGCTACTGGATGGAAAGAGCCTGATGACCTGATTGAGGCGCTGTTTGCGCTGTGCCGAAAGGCGGTGGAAAACGAGCCGCTGAAGATCTACATGGCGACCACAGACCTGAACCGCTACCGCGCCAAGCCGCTGGAAGCCACTACAGTTGATCGTCTGGCGCGCGAGTATAGACGGTTCGGGTCGCAATATTCGCTCTTTGCAGAAGCTCCGATGCTGGCTGACAAGACCATCATGCAGTACCTCGATGTGGCCGCGACCATCTCGGAAGTCAATGACAACCTGTTGAAGGCCGATACGGCAGGAACGTTGCAAGCGCTCGCCGGCATGTGGCAGATCTTCCTGCGACAGGGATCTATCGCGCAGGAAGACGCGGACGCGACTCTGGCCTCGATTTTGAACGGCTTTACCAAGTTGAAGAATGCTCGTGAGCTCTTCGACAGCGGACGCGCCGGAGTGAAAACGTTGCTTGCGGCAACCAAGATGGCTGAGAAAGGTTCGCCGCAGGACCGGATTGTCGATCTGCTGGCGGGAGCTCCTTCGCCAGCCGATAGCGATTCTCACAGACAGGTTGTCGAGAACATGATCCGCATTCTTGAGGCCCAGCGACTGATTAGTCTCGACACGCTTTTTGAGATGGCGGATAACCTCGAAAGCCTGACCAGGGGCGAAAAGTTGAATACCGCGCTGGTCACGAAGCTCGCAGCAAGAATCAACGAAATTCAGCTTCCGCGTTCCTCGATGTCGACCGCGGAAAAGAATTCGCTTGCGTTTGGCTACTGGACCGAACGTCATGTCGAGCAGCAACGGAAAACCATCCTTCGCGGGCAGATCGAGAAGGCAGCAGCGGGCAATGACGCCGAGAAGCTTCGCGATCTGCGTGGACTTCTGGCGCCATTCCTTCGCGACACGCTGGTTGGTTTCAACTACGTGCACTATGCGCCGCCGGGCGCCCAGATTCTCCTGACCAATCCGCTCTTTGTCCGTACGCATGATTTCCTGGGTGTGCAGGGATCCCAGCAGACTTGGCGAGTCACTGAAGTATTCGGTTCCGGGTGGCCTTCGAGCGCGGGCGGGCGGCTAGTCGGTTCACTGTCAGGATTGCCATACGCGCTTGCCGAGGCGGAACAGAATTTCATGATTCCAACGCGCGAGCAGGCTCTGATCTGGGGCGACCTGGTGCCGCAGATGATTCTCATGGCAAAGGTCTCGCGCTGGTGGAACGTTACGCCGGCACAGACGCATTGTGTTGCGCTTCATATGAATCAGGCGGAACAGTTGGTTGCCGAATCCGCCTTGAATCAAAAAAGACGCGAGGAGGTGGTCGAACTGCTCGACCGTTACGCTCCACCC
Organism: Bryobacteraceae bacterium; assembly: GCA_963844855.1. GTDB lineage: Bacteria > Acidobacteriota > Terriglobia > Bryobacterales > Bryobacteraceae > DASQDN01. The sequence goes on along the minus strand of CAWJQP010000083.1, from coordinate 208,288 downwards.
GTTCGCGTGCGTCGAGTTGCGGACCTGGTCGACGAAGGCCGTGTCTCCGAAGCGATCGATAACATCACTCCGTCCGAGCTTTTTCTGATTGCTTTGGATTGGTGGGAAGCTCACAAGGACGATAACGGGATTTTCACCCAGGAAGCAAAGCGATTGATGGCTGATGAGCCTCAAAAGGTCTCAATTGCTGCGATTTCACGCGCCTTCGGCACACCGAAGCCGACGTTGACGGGCTCGTACCTGCCGGAACTGTTAAACATTCGCACGTTCCCCACTCTGATGGGATATTCTAGCCGAATCATGGCTGAGAGCTGGGAGTCAAATCTCCTGTACTATGCTGCCTTGGCTGATGAGGTCCACATGCCGCCGTCTCAGTTGAACATCGCGGTACCGGAGTGGACGCAGCAGACAGTTGAAAAGATCTTCGCCACGCACCTGGAAGATTGGCCGGCGCTACTGCGGTCGCTTCGTTGGGTTGGCGACGATGTGCGGGCGCGAGCCAAAAAGCAGATGGCGGTGGAACAGAAGGCTTCATTGCAATAAGGTCGGGCAGTAAGGGGGAGGAAGCGTTGAGGAGACTGGTTGCGGCATTAGGTGTAGCGGGTCTGGCAGCAGGAATCGTGCTGCTGGCGCAGGAGAGGCCCGTATTCCGTGTAAAAGTCGACATGGTGGTGCTCGGCTTCACGGTCACAGATTCGAAGGGCAAGTATGTTCCAGGCTTGAAGCCGAAGGATTTTCGAATTCTCGAGGACGGAATCGTTCAAAAGTTTTCGACCTTCGGCGAAGGTAACAAGCCGCCCGTTCAGGTGATGGAGGATGGGTCGACTCAACCAATCGTCGTCAAGAATCTTGAGTCGACTGCGGATCGAGCTGATCCATTCGTCGGGACAAATGTATTCGTGCTCTTCGATACCAGCAACTACATGTACAGGGGCTTTGTCTACGCCTCTGACGCCATCGCTGATTTTGTGCGCGGTCTCGATCGAGCCGACTCGGTTGCTGTCTATACATACAGCCGCAATTTATCGCGGGCTGCGAATCTCAGCCGTGATCGGACCGATGCGATCACCGGGCTTCGTAAGGCGGTTGCCGGAGATGATTCCGCCCTTTACAACGCTCTACTGCTAACGCTGCGCGATGCTGCTAAAGTTCCCGGCCGCAAGGTTGTGATTGTGTTCTCAAACGGTCCTGACAATGCAAGCATGGTTGCCCCCGATGACGTTCGTGCCGTAGCCGAGGATGAAGGGATTCCGATCTACGTCATTTCGACCAACGAAGTGAATAAGGATCCGATCTCGAGCGGCGTGTTTCGCAGGATCTCGACGCGGACGGGTGGCAAGGCCTACTTTGCCAAAACGTGGCAAAAGCAGGTGGAAGCATTTGAAGATATCCGTGAGGATCTCGTCAACTCTTACACAATCACGTACTATCCGCAACCGAACCCGAACGAAGGATTTCGCAAGATCTCAGTCGAGATTCCGGGGGACGTGGGCAAGAAGTATCGAGTTAACGTGCGCCCGGGGTATCGGCCTCGCGGCGGATTCTAAACTGTTTGCGCTACTGAGGCGCCGGTATAACGGGAGACGATTTCCATCAGATCAGCGGGTCTGACAGGTTTAGAAATATAGTCTGTCATTCCCGCTCCGATACATCGCTCGCGATCACCTTTCAAAGCGTGTGCTGTCATAGCGATCACGGGCAGGGGTCCTTGCCCGTTTGCCCGGCGCGCATCCCGAATCCGGGCGGCAGCCTGGAAGCCATCCATTTCAGGCATTTGGATGTCCATCAGAATTAGATCGACGTTCGTGTCCTTCGCCACCTGCACCGCTTCGATTCCGTTGTTGGCTACCAGCACCTTGAACCCGCCTTTTTCAAGCGTTCGGAGCGCGAGCATCTGGTTCACCTTGTTGTCTTCCGCTAGCAGTACCGTTTTTTGCGATGACCGATTCTTCCATGCCTTCGCCGGTTCTGTTGATCCGCGGCCAATTGCGTCAAGAGCGAGAACACTTCGCATGTGGGTGGTTCCTTCGATCGCCTTGATGAGAGAGCAGGGCGCAACTGGCTTGCGAACCACCGCGGCTGCGCGGTGCGCCTTGGGAACGCTCTGCCCGACGCCAAGCAGCAGTATGAGCGGGCTGTCAAGATCTTGCTGATCTTTTGTGGCAATGACGACCGAAGCGCGCTCGTCGGTGACGATCGTCATGCCTGCGTGAGTGAGGACTCTCTCGATTGCAGCGCGGGAAGACGCATTGGGTTCGACCAGACACGCCATTTGGCCCTGCAATGACCCGGGTTGGATCAAGGGCGCTTCGGTTCGCGAATCAACGTCAAGGACGAAACCGAACGTGCTGCCTTTCCCTGGAGTGCTTTCAACTGTAAGTCTGCTTCCCATGAGGGATACCAACCGCGAAGCGATCGCAAGCCCTAAACCGGTTCCCCCATACTGCCGGCTAGTTGAACCGTCGGCCTGGCAGAACATCTCGAAAATGCGCTTGTGTTGTTCGAGTTCGATTCCGATCCCGGTGTCGTGCACGAAAAAGCGAGCCTTGCTCGTGCCGTCTTCGAGTTGAACGTGCTCGACGCGAAGTATGACTTCGCCTGCTTCTGTAAATTTCACTGCATTCCCTGCGAGATTGAGCAGCACCTGCCGGAGCCGTGCGGCATCCCCTATCCACGCATAAGGTAACGTCGGATCTATGTCACAAACCAACTCGAGACGTTTCTCTGCGGCTGGAACTGAAACAAGATCCAGACAGCTCTCAACAACGCGGGAAATATTGAACGGCGCATGCTCCAACTCCATTCGTCCGGCTTCGATCTTTGAGAAATCGAGGATGTCGTTGATGACAGTCAGTAATGATTCGGCGGACGTCTTGACCAATTCGAGATTGTTTCTCTGCTCGTCGGTAAGGTCTGTGGCGAGGGTCAGTTCCGTCATTCCAAGGATGCCACTCATGGGCGTCCGGATCTCATGACTCATGTTGGCTAGGAACTCGCTTTTAGCTCTGCTAGCGGCTTCGGCAGCGATGCGGGCTTCTTCACGGGCGATCTGCTCCCGCTTCTGTTCCGTTACATCGCGAGCGATGATGTCGATTGAGGTCGGAACTCCCTTCGCATGCCGGAGCCTGCAATTCATTTCTAAGACAAGACTCTGTCCGCTCGATGACTGGACAGACATCTGTCGTAGCACCGAGGGTTGGCCGCCGATTAGAATGCCAAGAATATCGGTAAGGATCGGGATGTCCTCTTGCCGCGCGAACGAGTGTAGACTCAACCCGTGCGTGTCGCGGCCGGTGCACCCGAGAGATTGCTTCGTGGCCATGTTCATTGCCAGAAACTGCCCGTTGACGTCGACGGTAAAGACCAGGTCTGTCGAATGCTCAAAGAGGTCACGAAACCGCTCAGAGAGAGCTGTTTCGAGTTGGAGCTGATTGCGGATAATGGACGTCTGCCTTTGGACTTTTCTTCGCAGCAAAGTCAGCCAGAAGATGCCAAGCGTCACCGCCATTCCCAGCGCAGCGACTGCCAGCATAGCGCGTTCCACCGTCCACCAGGAGGCTGCCTCGATCACGTTCAGATCGGAAGGCGCCCTCATCCTCAGAGTGAATGGGTTATCTGAAACTGTCAGGGGTTTCGTATTGACATGACATACACCGATAAGGCGGACCCGTGATCCGAGACGCAACTTATTCGCGAGATCCGGAGTCTGACCGGGCAAACGAGTTGTAAAGACGTGTGCGCCGTCTCGTAGGGTGAGATAAAGATCCGGACGATCCTTCCAGCGCGAACGGAATTCCTGCACCATGATCGTACCAGTCATCTCGACTAAACGCCCATCGTACTGACCGGATTGCGCCTCGCTGGAGGAGATTGGCAGAGGTTTGATATGCCCAATCTTGTTCAGGCGCCGAATAGAGACGTCTTCGAGCGTTGGAGAGTACGAGTTGAAGGCGGGGAATCCAATTACTTCAATGAATTCTCCAATTTGCAGATCCTGCTTGACCCCGGTATTGACCTCGAGGCCATCAGGGCCGTTCTGAATGCAGACAATTCCATCGGTCCCGTTACAGGTGACGGCGCCACTTACCCGAACCCGTTCCAGTGGCGAGGGATTCGAATTGTGTGTGAGGAGCTTCCCGATGGATGTCAAAGGCAGCCTGGCATCGTCGTGAGCGCCTGTCCGGATAACCTGCGTTTGACCAAAATCTTGAACAAGCACGCGCGTCCCGAGATACTGAGCTTTGTTGTTGAAGATCGTGCTCGCCACACCGCGAATGCGAATCACATCGCCCGGATAGGGTCGTCCGGCTGCAGAGGACGCGTAGACTAGAGCTGAAATCCGAAAGCTCCCTTTTGACAAGTTGACTTGCCAATGTTTCTTGACTTGGTAGACCGAACGAACCGTGCCTTCCGATTCCACAAGAAGGCATTCGAAATCGGGAGATCGCAAGTCGTCAAGCGGGAGCCTGCGAGCAGCAGGCAGACCGGCGGCACGGACGCGCGCCACTGCCGCCTGGACGATAACCGGAGCGAATCTGCCAACGTCGGTTCGCCCCTTCACCACGACGAGGTCGCCCATCTGAACTTCGGGTAGCGAACTGGTCCTCACGAAAATGCCGCCGGAAGCATCCTGTACGAATATTCTGTTCTCGCCTGGGATCCGGAGCGTTACGACACCCTTGACTTCCACCTGGAATCCGGCGGCAGCTTCGGCACGAGATAGATCGAGTACGTCCTTGGTCGATGTATAAACCTGGGTTGCTGAAGCTTCGGCGGAGTGAAGCGTCCTCGTCGGCGCGGCAGCCATCGGTGAGGTAGCGGCAACGAACGAGAGGGCTCCCGTGATGAAAATTCCGAACCTCAGCATCTGAGAAACTCATCGGAACGATTTGAGTCAGATTCTAGCCTTTGTTTGGTCGTTGCCTAGGAAATTGTTGTATCCGTTCGTCGACGAAACCCGTACTATATGTAGCTGCGCCAGTCAATGGCTAAGACCTGGAAAACTATTGCTTTTTGAATTGCTGAGGCGTCAAATGGAGGAAGACATCCGGGTGCAGTACTGCAGTCAGGGGTTATAGTACCTAAGCTGCTGAAAGGTAAGAGTATAATGCTTCTCGCACTTCTACTCCAGATGTGGCTTTGTGCTACAATTTTTCATAGCGTGGCTGCAACGCGAGCTTACGCGTACGCATCTAGAAGGTATGGGGCCTCTTACTGGAGGTTCTAACCAACGATGATCGGCATCAAGAGGAAGTCCAGAGAAATGAGCGTCGAGCGTCCAACCATGACGAACGTAAGCCAGCCGGATGATAACCTAAATTTTCTTATCCCGGCGAACGACGTTCCGTGGTATAAGAGCTTCCTTGCGAACATCAAGGAATTGGTGAGTCCGGCGAAGCTTCCTCCGTTAGATGTAACGTCGAAACCTATACCGGTCAAAGATATTTGGGGTGACAGCAAGAATACGCGGACGGCTGGCCTGTCCTCGATGCTGATCCATGCTGTGGGTATCACTCTATTGCTCGTCATTGGCACAAACAAGACCGTACAGGAGAAAGCGAAAGAAGCGGTTCACCTCATCGCTCCGGATATCGCCCCGTATGTGCCTGCCAAGCCGCAAAAGCAGTTGATGGGTGGTGGTGGCGGTGGCGGTGACAGATCTCCTCTGCAAGCGAGCAAGGGAAAGCTCCCGAAAATCGCGCCACGGCAGTTCGCCCCGCCTTCGGCAGTTGTCAACAATCCGGATCCGAAGCTGATGGTTGAGCCGACAATCGTCGTTCAGCCGAATGCTCCGCTCCCCAACGTTGCGTCTATCAACTTAGGAAATCCCCTAGGTGTGACCGGCCCACCATCGAACGGCACCGGTTCCGGTGGCGGTATTGGATCAGGTAAAGGTGGCGGTGTTGGTAGTGGAAGCGGAGTAGGATTCGGTCCAGGAAGCGGCGCCGGATATGGCGGTGGCGTTTACAAGATTGGCGGCGGAGTTTCCGCCCCAGTACCAATCTTCAAACCGGAGCCAGAGTACTCTGAAGAGGCGCGCAAGGCTAAATACCAAGGTTCTGTAACTCTATCGATCGTGATTATGCCGGATGGGAGCACCAGCAACATCCGTGTCATTCGACCGCTTGGCCTCGGTCTTGACGAAAAGGCCATCGAGGCAGTCACCAAATGGCGTTTCCGTCCATCCTTGAAGGATGGCAAGGCAGTAGCCGTCACGGCAAACGTTGAAGTGAATTTCCGTCTACTGTAATCTCCTCGAACAAAACAACAAAAAGGCGCCTGGGATCACCAGGCGCCTTTTTGTTGGCCGCTACTTTCCTGAACGGCACTCCGGACAGGGACAAATGCTCCGGAGGTGATCGTACGAATAGATCCCGCTCGAATGGCCGTCATTCCAGAGGATCCGAATGGCGTAGTTGCCCACCTGCTCCACGTCGAGCCATTTTGGGAGCAGGTTTGAACATCTGAAATGGATTGCTTTGCGGTTGTGCAAAGTTGGTCTTCTGAGGCTCTGTGCCGTGCGCGCCGGTGCACACCGCGCACGGGCATTCGTCTCGCAACAAGGCGACGGTATAGCTGGAGTGATGACCGTCCTTCCAGTCGATCTCAATACCTTTCGATTTCGATATGGCGATGTGCTCCGGATCAGCCGGAATAGTTGTCATTAAACTCTCTCGATATCGCGAACGCCCGGAATGCGCCGGATCGATCCGGTGACTTTCTCCAGTTGCCGCTTGTCCTTTATTTCTACAGTCATTTCAACGATGGCGCCATCTCCGCTTCGGCGATCGTCGGACCGGGCTTCGAGGCTACGAATGTTGCTGTTCTCGTGAAACAACACGGATGTTAGCTGGTTCAGCATGCCGGGCCGGTCATCGGTGTAAATCACCATGCGCACAGGGAAGTTTTCGCTCGCGCTTCGTGCCCATTCGACATCAATCTTTCGCTCGACCTCATAGAGCAGATTCTGCACATTCGTACAGTTCAGAGAATGCACTGCAACACCCTTGCCTCGGGTGACGTAACCGACAATCGATTCCCCTCGAATCGGATTGCAGCACTTTGCCCGGTAGACCATAAGGTCATCGATTCCTTTGACGCGAAGTACGAGGTCGCCGTTCTTTGCGGCCCGGGCTTCTGTTGTTGGATCTATGGCGGGTTTCGTCGTCTCAGCGCTCGCTCGCAGGCTGAGCTGTGTCTTTCTCGGGTACCTGATCTGGCGCGACCTTGTTAAGGACCTGCCGTGCTGAGTATCGACCGTAGCCAAGGGCAGCGTGCAAGTCTTCAATCTTGCTGAAGCCATACTCGGCCGCTACGCGCTCCAGGTCAACACGCTGGATGCGACTCATCGCGACACCCAAACGTCGCGCTTCCTTCTCCAGGTACTTCTGGCCGATGTCGATCGCGCGCTCACGCTCTGAAGCATTGATGACGTGACGGATCTTGTTGCGCGCGCGCGACGTCTTGACGACAGCCAGCCAGTCCTTGCTCGGCATGTGGCCGGCTTGCGTCAGAATCTCTACGACATCGCCGTTCTTGATGGACGTCTTGAGCGGAACGATGCGGCCGTTAACCTTCGCGCCGACGCACGTATGGCCGACATCGGTGTGGATGGCGTAGGCGAAATCGATCGGCGTTGCTCCTCGCGGCAGCACGACAACTCGACCGAGCGGAGTGAACGTGTAAACCTCTTCCGGATACAAGTCCACCTTCAAGGTGGACATGAATTCACTTGGATCGCCGACATCACGCTGCCATTCGACAAGCTGCCGCAGCCAGGCGATTCGTTGATCGTCGGAAGTGAGGCCCTTCTTGCCCTCCTTATATTTCCAGTGGGCCGCGATGCCTTCCTCAGCGATGCGATGCATCTCTTCCGTGCGGATCTGCACTTCGAAGGCAAGTCCGGTCGGCCCCATCACGGAAGTGTGTAGCGATTGATAGAGGTTAGGACGTGGAATCGCGATGAAATCCTTGATGCGGCCGGGGATAGGATGCCACTCGTTGTGAATCACACCGAGAGCCGCGTAGCAGTTCTTCACCGAATCTGTGATGATTCGCAGCGCAAGGAGATCATAGACCTGATCGATGGGAATGCGTTGGCGCTTCAGTTTCTGATAGACCGAGAATGCGCGCTTCAAACGTCCTTCGACACGCGCTGGTATGCCCTCGCGGGCGAGCTTCAGTTGAACATCGGCTTTTGTCTTTTGGAGGATTTCGTCATTGGCTTGGCGCTTCTCCTCCATCTGCTGCACGAGATCCCGGTAAGCCTCGGGCTCCAGATACATGAACGCGAGATCCTCGAGCTCGCCGCGCATCTTTCCCATGCCCAGGCGATTCGCGATCGGCGCGTAGATATCAAGTGTCTCCTGCGCGGTGCGCTCCTGACGTTCCCGCGAGACGGCTCCCAACGTGCGCATGTTGTGAAGCCGATCGGCAAGCTTCACAAGGATGACCCGAATGTCCGAGACCATCGCAAGTAGCATCTTGCGCATGTTCTCGGCTTGCCTGGCTTCCCGTGAGTGCAGGTTTAGTTTGCCGATCTTGGTGACACCATCGACACACCTGGCCACTTCGGGTCCGAATTTCTTCTGAATTTGTTCAATGGTGACGCCCGTGTCTTCGACGACGTCGTGGAGGAGCCCGGTTTGCAGGCACACGAGATCGATCTGCATTCCTGCGAGGATCAGCGCCACATTTACCGGGTGGCACATGTACTCCTCGCCCGAATCCCGAACTTGCCCTTTGTGATGTTCAGCCGCAAAGAGGTAGGCCTCGCGCAAGGGAGCAAGGTCTTCGTTTGGTCGGAGGGCTCGAACCTTAGATTCGAGCTCATTGTAGAGTTGCTCGACGGGCAAAGCGAAGTCTTAATTTCAGAATACCAGCGATACGCCTTTCGCCCGTTAATCCGTCCTAATTGCGGCGGAAGGGTATCCCTCGCTTCATCTCCGGCCAGAACTCCCGCATCATATTCGTGACACCGCGCCAGCCCAGATGAACCGTTCCACCCTGAAGCTTTTGATCCCAGGTGTTCAATTCGCGCGGACGCCAGTGATCAGTGATCATCGGCGTTATGTAGGCGGCTGTGAAGTTACTGAAAGCAGGCATATCTTGACCCGAATCGGATCGCGCTATAACCACGCGCTTCCAGGCGTGTCGAGTGCGGTTCAGGAAGCCGGCGCAGTCGCAGCGGTCGTACCTGGGATCAATCTTGAACGCTATATCCGTGCCGAGCCGGATGGAATTCCGCACTGCCAACTGGCCCATGCGGAAACCGATACGCCGTCCGAATCCTTCCATGCCTCCCGGCCACGTTTCCGGATCGCCTTGCCACTGATCGATTCCGGCAAGCAGGAGCCGATTTCCAAGTGCTCTCGGGCCGATAGTGCTTTGGAGCGCCAGTCGAGCCTTTTCCCGCGGTGTCAGCGGTTCCGGATTGGGCGGGCTTACGAAGCCAGTCGACAAGAGTGGAGAAGGCTTCGCTTCTGTTGGAGCTTGTGCCAGGAGTCCAACAGTTGAGACTGATCCGATCAGCGCCGCTGTCCAACCTCGCGAGATCCGGTTCCTGGTTGACATCCGGTCCCTAATTGGGCAATTTGTTTGCCACTCACGAAACTGAACAGAATCAGTTACATCCGATTGACCCGAGTAAGAATCGCGTAATTGTGTCGGTAAATAATCGCTCCAGACGCTAATTCTCGATGATTATGTTCATACCGACGTACGTTGGATCCGGAAGCATGGTCGTCCGGCCCTGATTGTCACGAACCCGGACATAAAACAAGTGCTGACCGTTGTTCAACAGAGTTGTGTCGAAGTCGCCTTCGAAACCGATATTGGGACAAGCGGCAACATCGGTCATTGCTCCGGTCAAAGCTGCGCATGCTTCTGGTGAAGCGATGCCATATCGAAGGTTCCCGATGACGCGCAGACCCACGACAAAGTCAATCGACGCGACTGTTCCGTCTGGATCGTACGCCCAGCCTCTGAGCTTTACTGTCCCGCTCAATTTCCCGTTCGGAGAGGGGAAGGTAATCTGTCCGACCGGGCCCCTGTTCTCCGCGTTCTCGACCGTTATGGTCAGCGGCGTAGATGGGATTAGCGTGAACCTGTCGCTTTCATCTGTCACGCGGATCTGCAGCAGATGCCGGCCATTGGGAAGCTGAACCGCGCCATTGACGGTATTCAAGCTGAACTGGAACCCGATCCCCGGACAGTTCGGGGCGCGTGCCTCCAGACTATTGCAGATATCGTCGCGGCGCAGGCCATAGGTCGCAGTCCCATAGTTGACGCCGTCGATCAGGATGGCCACCGCAGTCACACGAAGATCGGTTGCATAGGCATAGCCGCGGATCGGCGTGTTTGCCGAGATCGTCGCGCCGTCCTCAGGCATCTCGATCGCGCCTTGGGGCTCGCGACCGCCGCCGCCTTCGAAATTGAAAGAGATCGGCTGCTCCGGATATGCCATCGTTGACCCGCGACTGTTGGTCGCGCGAATCTGCAGCCGATGGACGCCGGGTTTGAGCCCGAACGCAGTCAGGTCGACGTTGCGAAGGAAGCCAATGTTAGGACAGCCCGGCAGCCGCTCAGCGCCGCAGATGTCGGGGCGAGACTGATTGATCTGGATCATGCCGCGTGCGACACCGTCAATAAGCAAATCGAGCCGTGTGATTCGGATCTCAGGATCGTAGGCGATGCCGCGAACGGCGAGTACGCCACCATAGCTGCCGTTGACCTCAGGAGATTCGATTCTTACAACCGGATCGCTTGGATTATCAAACGGCGGATCGATCAGCACAGAAGGCGCCCGCTCGAGGTAGGGAAGACCGTCGTAGTTGAAGTACCGCAATTGATAGCTGTCACGACCAGCGGAGAGGCCGACGACAGGGGAATTCGTTGCGCAGCCGAACTGATCAGTATTCACCAGGTTGTTGTTGCCCGCGCCGTATTGGTAGAGAATTCGTCCATCACGGTACAGTACGACCGAAAAATTGACCGGCTCGCCCGTAAATACCGTTTCGGCCGCCCAACGAACACTCACCGAATCCGGACCCGTGCTGAAGTAGACATTTTCTCCGGACTGGGCTTGGCCGCCATAGACCAAATCCATCCACATTGGGGCTATCGCAATTACCGAAGCAACTGAGTTGCTGTCATTGCAAGCCGTCACGTTCGGAGCCATGAACGTGATGTTTCCGTTTCCGTTGATGTACATCGAACGGTGCGTACGATCGAAAAAACGGAACGGGAAGGGCAGATTGACTTTGCGATACGTGAGAAAGAAACGCCCTCCCGTGGGCACGGTAAATTGCGCGCTTTCCGTTCCGGAGACAACCGTTGCGCCGGGTCGAAGCGTGAAGGTGTATTCCGGCTGCACAGGAACAGTAACTTGAACGAGTTGACTGCCGCCCGACGCGGCAACCGGGTCGTTATAGTAGGCCGAAATGAAGTCAGATGGAATCGTGTCTAGAAATTCGTCGCGGATACCGACGAACGCGTCATTGGCGCTGATGATGGATCCCTCGTAGACAAGACCTCGGCGTCGAAGTGTCATGTGTTCCAAGTCACCATTGCTCGTCGTGAGCTGGATGAGCGCAGTCTGACTCGTGTTGTTCGCATCGTAAAGCGATACGTGGACCCTTTCATTGGGGACGTAGCTTGGGCTATGGAACTTCAGGATGCCCGTGTTTGAAGGAGTTTCAAAGGAAGGCACAACGTAAGAAGAATCGCCATTTCGTGACTGCGCCAGCACGCCCAATCCGCGTTTTGCGAAGCCTTCCCAAAGGGCCTGTTCCCCTTCACCCCTGAAATTGACGCGATTCGCAAGGATGATCGCGTCTCTGGTCTCCACCATGGTGGCGTTCGGAGGTTGAAGTTTCATTCCTTCGATGGCATTTCTCTGAATCCGTCGCCGTCCTTCCCGTTCGCCGTAGAGTTTGATGAGATTGGCGCGTGCTTCCCACATCGCCTCGAACCATATTTCGCCATCGAAGTGCTCCTCGAGCCCGATGTCGGCGACACGTCCGTAATCGGCAAACGTCAGGCCGTTGACGCTCATGTTTGTCGAATAGGGACGGCTTCTGTCGCCTGCGCCGAAGCTCTGAATAAAGTACTCGCCCGTCGCATAGGCGCCATCGAGAGGAGCGCCCTCGGGAAGCAGCATCTCCAGAGCAAAGAAGTCGCTCCATGCTTCACTCATCGCCCGACCTTGATACGTTTCGAAGAGATTCCGCGCCAGTCGGCCGCTTATGCCGTGCGTATATTCGTGAATGACTACATCGGCGTCGAAAGATCCGTCCGTAAATATGTTGTCGGCGTGGTCGCCGGCGAGGTACATGCGGACGAAGCCCGGCGCTCCATCTTCCGTCGTAGTGCGGAAAGAGAAGGACGCATTATCAATCAGCGCAACACCCGGCCTGGTAATTCCAAACTGACTGTAGGCGTAGATTGGATCGCCGGCGACACCACCTCTTCCGAAGTTGTCCTGCTGGAAGCTTCCCGCCGCTTCATCAACTCCGATATGCCAAAAAAAGTCGTGCGCCCGGTTCATCAGGTAGAAAAGGTTCGTCGTCGCCGCATCCTTGAAGTTCGTGGGATTCGGCTTTCCGGGTCCTAGCTCGAGTGGGAAGCTGAAGTCGCGCGTCGGAGACTTGGCCGTCTCAGGAGTGAACGAGAATGTGCCGTTGGGATTCTGACCGGTGACCGTATTATTGCCGGCCGTTTCGGCGCCATCCACCCAACCGCGAGGCGAAGCTTGCGGATCGCCCGCAAAGGAGACCTGCACTCGATCGACATACGGGCGAGGCGATATGACCAGCGTGCCCGGTCTGGGATTCGGTTGAGGGCTAGTAGGGAACACCAAGCCCCGCGGAGGCTGAGGAGCCTGATATCCGCCTAGGGGCGTATTCTGCAAAATTGACTGCTTCTCCGCATCGACGACCGTGCGGAAGTGGATAGCTTCATCTTCGTTAGGTACGAAGAACGCCCATGCGGCGCGCAAACCTTTTCCCACGGGAAACCACACAGGCTGACCGTTGACGTTGTCCGCAAATCCACCCCGGATGAAGTTCATCGTCTTCTCGCCCTTTGCGAGCGACGTTCGCGCCGGAAGATAACTACTCTCAGCGCGAGGATTCACTTCTCGAAACGCCACACGGATCGATTCTCCAGCGGCTTCTAAAGTTGGCGCGGCGCCGGAAGGCCTTCCATACAGCTTTCCCCCCGCATTCAGGACTTGGCCTGCCGAATCGATATTTACCGTAAAGTTCGAACCGAGGACATCAATTCCATCGAACTGCTGTCGAAAAAGAAGATGCGTGACGCCGTTAAATGAACTTCTATATTCCTTGACGAGGTAGATACTTGTCAGATCGGATTCGGACAACCCATAGTCGCCGGCAACAGATTGGATGTACCGTTGGCCGATCACGACAGGGCCATCGCTACTCGGGGAAGTCAGCGCGCCCGAATCGCTCCATACATGATTGGCGGGTGTTGCTGGGTTGTTGATCTGACCGAATACGGTCAACGAACATAGAAAAAGGGCGAATATTCGCACAAAAACTCCACGTAACTTAGCGATTAGTGCTCGCGAGATATCCTCCAATTAGAGCACAGAAGCGTAAGAGAGACTCCATCTCCCGAGCAGTAACAAAGCACCCTTCCATAATGGTTGCAATGCCCCGCGACACTATCGCCGATCTGTTCGCAAGCTTTGCGGACAGCGACGAGAAGTTTCTTGCTTACGACGATGGTTATCGATCTCACAGCTTTACCTATCGGGAAACTGCGGATGCGGCGCGCGTGTTTGCGGGACGGCTCGAAGCGGCGGGCGTCGGTAAGGGCGATTCCGTCCTTTTTTGGGGCGAGAACCGGCCCGAATGGGTAGCCGCCTTTTGGGGATGTGTCCTCCGCGGCGCGATCGTCGTGCCGGTCGATTACAGGGCCTCAGCAGACTTGCTACTTCGGGTGCAAGCGATTGCGAAAGCGAAGCTGCTACTTGTCGGCGAAGAAGTTGCCGCTCCGGCGGCCGACGTTCCTGTCTGGCGATTAGCGTCAGTCGAGTGGCGAACTCCTAGCCAGCCAGTTACGATCGTGCCCGTTTCGCGAGACGACACCGCCGAAATTCTATTTACATCCGGCGCCACAGCCGAGCCAAAAGGCGTCATCATCCAGCACCGGAATATTCTCGCGAACGTGGTTCCGGTCGAGCGCGAGATGCAGAAGTACAAAAAGTACGCTAAGCCGTTTCAGCCCATTCGTTTTCTGAACCTTCTGCCGCTGAGCCATATGTTTGGTCAGGCGATGGCGACCTTTATCCCGCCGATGCTACCCGGTGTGGTGATGTTCATGCGTGGCTACAACCCTCATGAAATCGTCAGGCAGATTCATTCGCGCCGCATTTCGGTACTGGTTTGCGTACCGAAGATTCTCGATGTTCTGCGGGAATACGTGCTTCGAGCGGTTCCCGAGGCCGCCGAGGCTCCGCCGCCCGGAACCCACTGGCTTAAGCGCTGGTGGATGTATCGGCGCGTTCACAAGCTGCTTGGCTGGAAGTTCTGGGCTTTCATCGTCGGAGCGGCGCCTTTGCCACCAGAACTTGAAGAGTTTTGGGGACGGCTCGGCTTTGTCGTCATTCAAGGATATGGACTGACGGAAACTGCGCCGATCGTCACCTTAAACCATCCTTTTCATACGAGAAAAGGCAGCGTTGGCAAACCCATCGCGGGGGTTGAGGTGAAGATCTCGGACGACGGTGAAATTCTCGTCCGCGGCGACAACGTGACGTCCGGGTATCTCAATCCAGATTCCGAATCGGCCAAGGCTTTCGAAGGCGGATGGTTCCACACTGGCGATGTCGGCAGTATCGACGAAGGCGGACGGCTTTCGATTCGAGGTCGCAAGAAGGAGATGATTGTCACTGCGGACGGTCTGAACATCTTCCCAGAGGATGTCGAGTCCGTACTCGCCAAGGTTTCTGGAGTTCGTGATTCGGCCGTTGTCGGGGTTACAGACGATGGGCGGGAGCGCGTCCATGCTGTCCTGGTTCTTGCTGAGGGAACGGAAGCCGCCGACGTGATTCGCAGCGCGAACCGTCAACTGGAAGATCATCAGAAAATCCGTGGCTTTTCAGTTTGGACAGAGGGCGAACTACCGAGAACGGAAGGCACACGCAAGCTGAAACGGCGAGAATTGCGCGCCTGGGTTACGGGAAACCATGCGCCTCGAAAAGCCGCGTCCGGCGATGACATTGAAGGAGTTGTTGCGCAGTACGCGCGGGGTCGTCAGGTTCGTTCTGCAACGACACTCGATGAACTCGGGCTCAGTTCCCTTGAACGAGTGGAGTTGCTGATGGCTCTCGAGAGGCGATTTGGCGTCACGATCGATGAAGGCGCTTACGCGGAGTGCCGGACAGTCGAAGATCTCAAAAAGCTTGTCTCTGAACCGGCCCAACTGGGGGTAGCTGCTCAGCCACTGCCGACAGATGTGGTCGATTTCCCGGCCTGGAACCGTTCGAAATGGGCCTATGCGATCCGCCGCATTAATCTTCCACTTTGGATCCTGCCCCTTGCAAGGGTTTTTACGTGGGTACGCGCCGAAGGTCTGGAACATCTACGCGGCTTGGATCCTCCGGTCATATTTGCTCCTAACCATCAGAGTCACATGGACATCCCTGCGCTGATGCAGGCTCTTCCGGTCAAATGGGCGTACCGGCTCGCTCCCGCGATGTCAAAAGAGTTCTTTGATGCGCACTTTCGCCCCGAACGGCACACCCTTGGCGAGCGCTTCACAAACAGCCTGAATTACTACTTGTCCACCCTCGTTTTCAATGCCTTCCCATTCCCGCAGCGGGAGGCCGGAGCCCGACAGACGCTACGCTACGCCGGCGAACTCGTGAGTGAAGGCTGGTGCATCGTTATCTTCCCTGAGGGCCGAATTACCGACGATGGATCGATTCAACGGTTCATGCCAGGCGTCGGGATGATGGCGTCGCGTCTGAACGTTCCAGTGGTGCCTGTCCGGCTGGTGGGACTGGACAAGATTCTTCATCGCACCGATCGAATGGCCAGGCCAGGTCGGGTCCAGGTCAAATTCGGGCCTCCACTACGCCTCGAAGGGCACGACTACGCAGCGCTCGCCAAGCAGGTTGAGGAAGCAGTCAAACGGCTGTAATGATTGACTCTCGTGATACCGTAGACAATTGAGCTCACAATCATGACCTGGTGGAAACGGGACAAACAGTCAATCGAGCCCTCTGATGACACCACCCGGCATGTCCGAACCGAAGGTTTGTGGATCAAATGCGAAGGGTGTGGTGAGATCATCTGGCGCAAAACGCTCGAAGAAGGGATGCAGGTCTGTCCCAAGTGCTCGTATCACTTTCGTATTGATGCTGTTACCCGCCTAAAACTGCTCTTCGACGACGGGCAGTACGAGGAATTCGACCAATCGATGACCTCGACCGACCCGCTCAAGTTTTGCGATTCGAAGCCATATAAGGATCGCCTCGCAGGAATGAAGGAAGCCACCGCCCTACCCGATGCTATCGTTTCGGCCGGCGGACTTCTGAACGGGCGCAGAGTCTACATTTGCGCCCTGGAATTGAAGTTCATCGGCGGAAGCATGGGCGCGGTTGTCGGCGAAAAGATCACGCGGGCCATCGAACGCGCAATCGCTCATAAGGCTCCGATTATCATCATTTCGGCCTCGGGGGGCGCTCGTATGCAGGAAGGCGCGATCAGCCTGATGCAACTCGCCAAGATCAGCGCGGCCCTGATGCGCCTCGACGAGGCAGGCGTGCCTTACGTCAGCGTTTTGACCGATCCGACGACCGGCGGCGTCACGGCAAGCTTCGCGATGCTCGGCGACTTGAATATCGCAGAGCCCGGCGCCTTGATTGGATTTGCTGGACCGCGCGTGATCGAGCAGACCATCCGACAGAAGCTGCCGGAAGGATTCCAGCGAAGTGAGTTCCTCCTGCAGCACGGCTTCTTGGACGATGTAGTGAAGCGCACTGAGATGAAGGAATATTTGTCAAAGGCCCTCGCGTTCTTCTGCGTCTGACAGAATCGTCTGACAGAATGAAGTTAAATGCTTCGATCTTTTCTGCTCTGCATGCTGGTGGCGAGTGCGTCTGCAGCGGATTTCGATATCCTCATCCGCAACGCTCGGGTAATCGACGGCTCCGGTAATCCGTGGTTCCGCGCCGACGTCGGCGTTCGCGATGGGCGGATTGTCGACATTGGCAGACTCACTGACCGTTCCGGCTTTCGCGTCATCGATGCGGCAGGACGGGTGCTTGCTCCCGGGTTTATCGACGTCCACACGCATATCGAAGGCGCAGTAGAAAAAGTTCCGCGCGGCGACAATTACATTCTCGATGGCGTAACCACGGTGATTACTGGCAACTGTGGCGGGTCCGAAGTCAATCTTAAAGAGTGGCTTCCCAAGATCGAGAAGCTGGGGCTCGGGCTAAACGTTGGAACGCTGATAGGACACAATTCGGTTCGACGTCAGGTCATGGGATCTGCGAACCGCTTGGCGACTCCTGATGAGATCCAGAAAATGCAAGCTCTTGTGGAACAAGGCATGCGTGATGGAGCAGTCGGGTTTTCGACGGGACTGATCTATCTTCCGGGGACTTACTCGAACACCGAGGAGGTCGTCGCGCTTGCCAAAGCGGCCGGAAAACACGGTGGTGTCTATGCCAGCCACATGCGCGATGAAGGATCGAAGGTTTTGCAAGCGATTGAGGAGGCCGTCACAGCGGGTAAGGCCGCGGGAGTTCCGGTGCAGTTATCGCACTTCAAGATCGACAACAAAGGCCTATGGGGCAATAGCACTGAGTCGCTCGCGCTCGTAGAGAAGTACCGTCGTGAGGGAGTCGATGTCGTAGTCGACCAGTACCCTTATGACCGTTCGAGCACCAATCTCGGCATCACGCTGCCAAGTTGGGCTCTTGCCGATGCCGCCGATGCGATTCGGAAGCGTCTCGCCGATCCCTCCACAAAAGCGCGCATCATCGATGAAATGCAGACGAAGCTGAGCGGAATCGGTCAGAAGGACTATTCGTACGCGACAGTTGCGGGCTTTGAGCCGGATCGCTCTTATGAGGGCAAAACGATCACAGAGATCGCTGCAATCAAAGGCAAACCGAAGACGCTGAGAGGCGAGATCGACACGATACTCGAAATCATCGCCAAGGGTGGAGCCCAGATGGTCTATCACTCGATGGGCGAGGAAGATATGGAACGCATCATGCGTTACCCCAACACTGCGTTCGCGAGCGATGGCGGAATTCGTGAGTTTGGAATCGGACAGCCACATCCGCGCTCCTATGGGACAAATGCACGCGTACTCGCGCGATTCGTAAGGGAGAAAAATGTGCTTACCCTCGAGGACGCCATCAGGCGCATGACATCGTTGCCGGCGCGAACGTTCGGATTGAAGGAGCGCGGTCTCATTCGTGCCGATATGGCTGCCGATCTGGTGCTTTTCGATCCTGCCACGGTTGCGGATAAGGCGACTTTTGCAACTCCGCACCAGTACTCCGAAGGTTTCGACTTCGTGATCATCAACGGCAAGATCGCAGTAGAAAACAGCAAACCCACAGATATACGAGCAGGCAAGGCGGTCCGGCTGCAGTAATGATTCAGTTTAGTGGCGCTGGTAAACGCTTCGGACATAAACTCCTGTTCGAAGATCTGGATTGGATGATCACGCCGAAGGATCGGGTTGGCCTTGTTGGCGCAAATGGCACAGGTAAGTCGACGCTGCTGAAGGTGCTCGGGGGCATGGAGTCCCTCGATTACGGAACTCTGACGATCGGTAAGGGTGTGTCGGCTGGCTATCTTCCACAGGATGGACTGACACTATCCGGTAAGAGCGTCTTCCATGAGTGCATGGCTGTCTTCTCCAACCTGCGAGATATTGAAATCGAGTTGGAATCACTGACTCACAGGATGGGCGAGATTGATCCGGCCAGTGAGGAATACAGCAGGGTGGCGGATCGCTTCCACCGGCTCGATAGTGAATTTCGTGCGCGCGACGGATACACCACTGAGGCCAAGGTTGGTACTGTACTGAATGGCCTCGGCTTTCGGAAGGAAGATTGGACGCGCCGCACGGAAGAATTTTCGGGCGGCTGGCAAATGCGCATTGCTCTTGCGAAGCTTCTGCTGGAACAGCCCAATCTGCTTCTCCTCGACGAGCCGACGAACCATCTCGACCTGGAAGCGCGTAACTGGCTGGAGGACTATCTCACCAGTTACCCGTTCGCCTATGTCCTGATCTCGCACGATCGTTATTTCCTGGATGTGACAGTCCAGAAAACAGCCGAGTTGTGGAATAAGCGTGTCTACTTCTACTCCGGGAACTACGAGAAGTTCCTGGCGCAGAAGACGGAAAGAAAAGCGCAACTCGAAGCTGCGTACAAAAATCAGCGTGAGAAGATCGAGCAACTCGAAGCGTTCATCAATCGTTTCCGCGCGCAGGCGACGAAAGCGAAGCAAGTACAGAGCCGCATCAAGGAACTCGAAAAGATCGAACGCATCGAGATCCCGCCGGACGAGCAGACGATTCACTTCTCGTTTCCACAACCGAAGCCGAGCGGTCGAATTGTCGCCGAGTTTCAAAACGTGGCCAAGTATTACGGCACCAAGCATGTCTTTTCAAAAGCCAATTTCGTAATCGAGCGCGGAGACAGGGTCGCGCTGGTTGGCGTGAACGGAGCAGGGAAATCGACCCTCATTAAGCTGCTGTCGGGAGCCGAGCCGCTGACGTCGGGTGAATACAAGCTTGGTCACAACGTCGAGGTCGATTACTTCGCGCAGGATCAATACAAAGAACTCGATACCGATGCGCGCATGCTCGACGATCTATCGAATGATGCGCCTCGGAAGACAACGACGGAACTGCGCACACTTCTTGGATGCTTCCTGTTTAGCGAGGATGACGTGTTCAAGCGCATCGGAGTGTTGTCCGGAGGTGAACGCAATCGCTATGCTCTGGCGAAGATGCTGCTTTCACCTTCGAACTTTCTTCTTCTCGATGAGCCGACGAACCATCTCGACATGCGAGCGAAAGATGTGCTGCTAGAGGCAATGGCAGACTTCACGGGTACTGTTGTCTTCGTATCGCACGACCGGTACTTCATCGACAAACTCGCGACGCGCGTGTTTGAAATCGAAGACGGCGAAGTGCGCATCTTCCCCGGGAACTATGAGGATTACCTCTGGCGCAAATCGGGCAAGCCATTGGATATCCCCGCGCCTGTAGATGCTCCGATGAACGGAACATCCGCTCCTATGGAGCAGGCCCCGGACAAGCAGGTCAAGCGCATCAATCCGATGAAGGTGCAGAAGCTGAAGGACCGCTGTACTGCCTTGGAATCCCAGATCGCGGGCCACGAAGCGCAGATCGCGCAACTCGAGAACGAACTGGCAGAGTTCAAGAGTACCGATGAGACACTGCGGGTCACAAACCTTCTCGATGCAAAGCGTGCGTCTCTGGAAGCCTTGATGTCTGAATGGGAACAAGTATCGGCGGAAATCGAAGCGGCTGGTTGAGAGTCATCAGGCGCTTTACGGGTTGTGTCCGATATCGTCGAACCCGCTCGTAGCGTCCCCCGCAGCGAGCGGGTTAGTTCAAACGGCGATTGTGGAAAATGGCGTCGTCCACCATATCGCATAGGCGCGAAGCTGGCTAGAATGTTCAAAGTCCAGCGCCGATTGTAGTCGGATCGTCCGCTTCGAGGACGGCACAACCGACGTCTCGACGATGCCCCTACGTTAGTTAACCGAGAAGATCAGCGATGTGCCTAACAGAGCCTTCTCAAACAATAGACGCCTCACGCAGCATCTCCTTGAGCTTCGTCAAGTCGCGCTTCATGATCGCCATCAGTTTGTCCTTGGGGATGCTGCTCTCGAATTTGCCGACCGAGGCCGTTCCGACTTCTGGATACTCCATATGGAGCTGCAATGGACCGGAAAAGCCCGACGCCTTCAGCATAGGGAGGAACTTCTTGAAGTCGACCATTCCTTCCCCGAGGGCGCACCAGCCGGGAACCCACGCGCCTTTTTCATTGCGAATCCACTTGAAGTCTTTGATGGCGATGCCGCGGGTGTAAGGCAAGAGTAGGCTTGCGCTGTGAATCCATCCTCCAAATCCGCCTTCCACCGTCGCATGAGCAACATCGTAATTGGCGGACACACTGTCGGTCTCGAAGTCCTTCAGGAGTAAATATAGATCCCACATGGATGCTCCGACCTGTGTCACCCCAGAATGCGTGTGATACATCGCCGTCAGGCCGTAGTGCTTGTTCATCGCGGCGAGATCCTTCACGCGGGGCTTGAACTCGGCGAGCTGATCGGGTAAACTTCGCTTCAAATCGTAGCGGAAGCCGCCCCACCGATAATGCTTTAACCCGAGCCCCGCAGCCGTTTTTAACACGGCCTCGGCATGCGGGCTTTTCGGATCGAGGATATCCGTCGTGATCATCGCCAGCTTCACGCCCGCGCCCTTGATCGCTTCCGCAGCTTTCGGAAGATCGTCCTCCACACGCTCCGGTAGAACGTGGCCCGCCCTCCGCACCGTGAGATCCAAGGCTTCATAGCCAACATCGCGTACCGTCTCGGCGGCGCCGCGGACATCCGTCCATTGGAAGTGCTTCGAAAACGCACATATGTCAGAACGTCCCGCCGTCGTGGCAGAGGAAGCTGGCCGGGTAGCTACCGCGGCGCTTGCGGCGCAAAGGAGATCCCTACGAGAAATTGTCGACATCTAAAGTTCTACTTTCCTGGTTGAGTTATTCCAGCGCACGCGCTTACCGTGGCGCAGCGACAGGTTAGCGAGCTGTACGACTAAAGCGGCTTGGAAGCCGAGACGCATCGGGGCTGTGGGTGTCTTCCGCGTTCGCATGCAATCGATGAAGTTCTGAACGTGCAAGTCAGTGGCATAGCCGAAGCCGCGCTCCGACTTCTTAACGATGGCCGGCGTATCTTCAGCGCCCTGCATAAACACAGAGCATTCCTCGCGTCCTATATCCATGCGTGCTTTATCGCCATCGAGTTGATTGAGCTGATCGTTCCGCGGCTTGTACTTCATCGCCGCATAGTTGACAGAGAAGCTTGCGACGAAGTCCTCGGGGTACTCGGCGATCGCCACCGCCGTCTCCGGAGTGTCAAAACCCTCACGATGCGGCCTGTTTGCAGACGCGGTGACGGCGACAGGATAACTGGCGTTCATTAGCAGATGAATGCCATCGAATACGTGCGCGCCTTGGTCCGCCAGAATTCCACCGGCATAGTCCGAGTAATTCCGCCAGTTGCGAAAACGATCGGGATCGACCGGATCACGCTTCGTGAGAGGACCCTGCCACTGCTCCCAATCGAGCGGCCCATCTAACTTCGTAACTTTGGTCGATCCCAGATAGTTGTTCAGCCACCAGGACCGGACCATACGAACATTACCGAGCACACCGGAAGCGACGATCTTCCGGCCTTCGAGGTACAGATCGAAACTCCGGCGCTGCATTCCGACTTGCACGATATTCTTCGATCGCTTCTCCGCTTCGACGAGCGCCACTCCTTGCTCCGGCGTTTGGCAAAGAGGCTTCTCGACATAGACGTCCTTGCCGGCAGCAAGCGCATCGAGCACCATCTGTGCATGCCAATGTTCGGGAGTGGCAATCAGCACTGCGTTGACGTTTTTGTCATCGAGGAGCTGCTTATAGTTGCGATAAGCCTTCGCCGAACTTCCGCCTTTCGACGCCGCCGACAAGCCTCGCTCTAAATTTGGCTCGTAAACGTCGCATATCGCGCCGACACGTACCGTTGAGTCTTTCTGAAACACACTCATCACGAATACGCCACGGCCGCCTGCTCCAATAACTCCCAGGTTGATCACATCTGACGGAGGAATCGCCTGCGCAATGCATGCGCCCGCTCCGGCGAGCAAGAAAGTCCGTCTATCAGCCATCGTCCAATGCTACTTCAAGCGGTCCGGCCGGCGCGATAGGCACCGATACACTCCGAGGTCAGGAGATAGCGATTGTAAAGGCGTAGAACCGGCAACTCGCCCCGCAGAGGCGATTGGATTACGTGCGGTTCCCGAGCCGGTCTCCGAGCCATTGACGTCGCCCAGCTCCTTTGGAAAGCGGCTCCAGCCGAATTGACGCGCAGATCCGCCGTCATTGAATTCGCCATCGATCACGAACGATACGATTCGCGGACCAGCGTCAACAATAACGGCTATATGCTGCCAGGCATTCACTCGTAGTGTTCCCGGATGGGTTCCGGGGTCGCTCTCGCAGAAAAACTCACGGCTGCCATCGTTCAGTGTGAGCATCATCGTGAACCGGTCGGACGTTGCGAGACGAATTCCTTTTCCACTTTCCGTGCGGCTCTCGAAAATGACCTGACCCACCGTCAACTCGCGGAAGTTGATCCACATGTCTAATGCAAACCCGCCGCGTTCGGAAAGATTAGGCAGTCGAGGAACTTCAATCACTGCAGTCTTGGACCTATGTTCGAGAACCAGCCCCTTCCGAGATATCTCTCGAACTTCATGCTGCGACCATATCGCGCTCAGCAGTGATTTATCAGTTTCATGCGTGCGCGCGATTTCCATCTGAGTCTCCGTTACCCAATAGCGGCCATCTTGCTCGATGAAGTCGGGATAGCTGATGCGAATGGCAGGATCTTCGTCGTAAAGCAGAATCTCCGGCTGCGACAATGAATCAAACCGTTCCGTTCGATACCGCCGAGGACGAACGCAGGATTGCGATTGCGATAGTAGCCAATCTTTGAGTTTGTCCAGTCAGTGCTATGAGCCGCTTCACCACCGTGGTTGTGAAACCAGTAAAGATAGCGGCCGTTTGAGAACTTCTTCACGAAGTTGGCTGCCCTCGGATGCTTCACTTTTCGGCCGCCCTGCGAATACGTCATATACTCAGGCGGCGTCCAGGTATGTCCTCCGTCCCGACTATACGCATGACACGAATAGCCATCGATGGTCCGATAGGTGGCATACAGCGATCCGTCGTTCATAGGAACCGGATTCGCTTCGTCCGACACAGGGCCTTTGGGCGCGCGTAAACCTTCATCGCCATCAGGCAACAATTCCCAACGGATACGCGACGCGTCCCGCTTCAGTCAGAATGTTGTCGCTTCGGAGAAAGCAGCCCAGCGATTCGACCATCGTGCCAGGATCGCCCCACCGGCGGACCTTAGCAAAGCCGAATATAGCCGATCGCTTCCAAACGATCGGCTTGCCAACACCCCAGAAAAACATCACTTCGCCGGCATGTTCGTTCTCACGGTCAATGCGCATCTTGCGCATAGGTATCTCGAAGCGATCCTCGGACCATGTGCGTCCATGATCGTCGGAGTACTTGAAGACATACGCCCCCATGGTGTTGACGCGCGTCGCTGTTCCCGGAGAATTGCTCTTTACCGAGCGCAGATTGTCTTTGTTGTAGTTGTAGAATGGATAGATCCGTCCATAAGGCGTTTTGAGCGGCATCACCCAGGACGCTTCGGGACCATTCGCAGGCTCGATATTTGACCACGTTTTGCCGCGATCGGTCGATGTCATTGCGACGGCATGCTGACCCGGTCGCCCTTCCACTCCACTGCCGGTTGTCATAACGCACAGCCAGTTCCCTTCGTTCGTTATGACAACGTACGGTTGATCGCTGTAGCTTTCATCCGGAATGATCTGGCCGGTACGAATATCGCGCCAGTCGGCGTGAACTTGCCCACGCGCGAATGGCGCCGCTGCGATTCCGGTGAGTAGCTCTCGTCTTGTCAGGCGCAAGAGTCATTTACTTGCCGGCGCCGAATGCGTGCAGCTTGCCGGTGGTGCGGACGTAGAGATTGCCCTCGACAATCGCCGGCGTTGCAAAGATTGGTTCCGCCAAGTCGTTGCGTGAGATCACTTCTAATTTATCGCCGGCGCGTACCACAGTGATGACACCTTCACTCGATGCGAAGTATACGTAATCACCGGCAGCAATCGGCGAAGCATAATAGAGCCCACCAGCTCCAAGGCGTCCGCGATGAACGAGCTTTCCGGACGAAGCATCGAGGACAGTCAGGACACCGCCATTCGTCACTGTATACACGCGATCACGATAGACCAGCGGAACGGGGACCTCAGGGACGGCGCGTTCTTCTGCCCATGAGATGTTCGTTTTGGTTACGTCATTCTCTCCGCCAAGCTTGACGGCAATCGTCCCATGTCGCATGGGCAATTTCATTTCGATCATCTTCACAAGCATTTCCCATTCCGACTGCTTGACCTTTCCGTCTTTGTCGGGATCGATCATGCCGAAAAACTGCTTGATTGTGACGACGGCTCCAGGCGTGCTGCCGGCATCCGCTCGCCGCAGCACGGCGAGATCCGCAGGGAACTCTGCTTCGCTGATAGCCGAATCTTCGTCGGTGTCGTATTTCTGAACGAGTGTCTGCCAATCCGGAATCGGATCGCGCAAATCGGGATCTGCTCCCCACGCGCCCACATACACGGTGTCGCCAACTACCGCCGGAGTACCCGTTCCTTGCGACATGATTTGTACCCACCACTTCCGCGCACCATCACTCAGTCCATAACCAGCGATTTCGCCTGCACGATGAAGAATAATTTGATCCTTCCAAGCCACGGGTGTCGCATGACCGCTGAAATTAGGACGGACATTTCCACCCATGTCGGTCTTCCAAATCGTGGCGCCTGTCTTCTTGTCGACCGATAGCAGCTTGCGATCTCCTTGATCGTCTCTCGCTAGAATCAGCGCATCTCCGATGAGAACCGGTGACGTGCCGCTACCGAAATTTGCTTTGACGACCGGCATCGGCACGCTCCATAGCAACTTGCCGTTGAAGTCGTGACAGAACAGACCAGCCGACCCAAAATAGGAATATACGCGCTCGCCGTCTGTGATCGGAGTCGCAGATGCGGGGCTGCTGACTGCGTGGACACTCTCTATCTCCGTAGCTGGTATGGTCTGGCGCCAGCGAGCCTTCCCGGTCTTGCGATCAAACGCCAGCACTTCCAATTTCTTTGCAGCCTTGTCAAAACTGCTGAGAAAGATCGTTCCACCCCAGATGCTCGGTGAGGAATGCCCGTGTGGGACGTCGCTGGACCATTGCAGGTTTTGTTTGAGACCAAATTGTTCCGGGCCGGGAATCTCTGCAATGCCTGCGCCTTGCGGTCCGCGATATTGCGGCCACTGCGCAACATCGGCCGGATATACGGTACCCACGATCGCGATGCTTGCAAGCCAAAACTTCATGTTTTTACTCCTGGGCGTACAGAGTATACAGCGAAATCGGGAAGAAAAAGGGATAAACTTGCAACGCAGGTGACACCATGTCTATAAACCAAAAATTCATCTTAGTTGTGTTTCTTACTTTCGCTCGGTTCGTCATCGCGCAAGTCGACACCGGCACCATCACGGGAACTGTGAAGGATTCTTCGGGAGCGCTGCTTCCCGCGGCTCAAGTGACCATCACGAACGCCGACACCAATCAGTCGGTCGAAGTGCAAACTACCAATGACGGGATTTATGTCTCACCTCCATTGCGGCCCGGGCGCTATGTTGTAACCGTCGCGGCACAAGGATTCGATCGCTCGGCAAAGCGGCTACAGATCGATGTGTCACAGCGAGCCGCCGTCGATTTCGACTTGAAAGTTGGAACGCTCACGCAGGAAGTTCAGGTTGTGGATACGGTCCCAGTTCTACAGACCGAGACCGCAACGTTATCCAGTCTACGCACCGAGAAATCGATCCGCGACCTGCCGCTCAACGGGCGCAACTTTGCTCAATTGCTGCAGCTCTCGGCAGGCGTAATGCCGGCGCAGACACAGCAGACAGGTAGTCCGATCACGATGAAGCGCGGCGTCACCGGAAACGCGGTAAATGGTACACGTCTCGAAGAGAACAACTATCTCGTCGATGGCATCAGCAACACGGAAAATCACAACGGCCTCGGCATTCTTATCTTTCCTTCTGTCGATGCAATCGCTGAGTTTCGCGTAGAAGCCTCAGTCTCTGATGCGCAGTTCGGACGCGGCGGCGGTGGAACGGTGAACCTGATCTACAAATCGGGCACGAAAGATTTCCACGGGAACCTCTACGAGTTTTTTCGCAATTCTGCGCTTGATGCAAAAAACTATTTCGATCGCGCCACCGACCCGATCCCACCATTCAAGCAGAACCAATTCGGCGGGACACTCGGTGGACCTTTGCTGCCTTGGGCGAAGGACAAAAACACATTCTTCTTCGTTAGCTATGAAGGCACGCGTGTTCGACAGGCGCAGACGATCATCAGTACGGTACCCACCGCGGCGTTTCGTCAGGGCGACTTCTCGGCAGCTCCGCAGCGCATCTTCGATCCCCTCACGCAGCGGCAGACCGGTCCCAATCAATTCACCCGCGAAGCGTTCGCGGGCAATCTCATTCCAACGGGCCGAATCAGTCCTGTGGGACAGAATCTGCTGAATCTATTTCCGCTGCCCAATCTCGGCGCCGGTGTTGCCAATAACTTTCTGTACAATCCCGTGCGTGGCATCGTCGGCAACAAGTCCGATTTCAAAGTCGATCACACCTTCTCGGACCGGGATGCGACTTTCGTTCGATACAGCCGAAGTTCCGATGATCTCGAAGAACCGAGCGCTCTTCCGGCGCCCGCGGTTGGCAATGGTCCCGGCGTCCCGGGTCCTGCTACGCAACCGGTGAATCAAGTGGTTGCCAGTGAGACGCATCTGTTCTCACCAACTCTTATCAACGAAGCCCGCGCAGGTTGGACGCGATTAAACCTGCGCGCATTAAACATGAATTACGGAACCTACGCCACTGAGGCATTGGGCGTGCCCGGCGGCAACATTCCTGGCGACATTCTCACTTCCGGATTGTCCATATTCGCGATCTCGGGTCTGCGCGACCTCGGCGACAATGGGTTTACTCCCGCGGTTGTCGTCAGCGACAACCTCCAATTCAGCGACAACGTCAATTACATCCACGGAAAGCATTCAGTGAAGTTTGGTGGGGACGTTCAGCGCCGGCGCTATAACGCCTATCAATCGGACACGCCGCGAGGGACAATGACATTTAGCGGGACGTACACACAGGATCCGAGCTCGCGCACCGGCACGGGTCTCGGCGCTGCCGATGCTCTGCTGGCGACACCGATTAGCGGGACCATCCGCTACCTCACCGGGACACGCGGATTCCGCCGAACAGAGCTCGGCTTCTACGTGCAAGATATCTACAAGGCAACATCGAAACTGACATTGACGCTGGGAATCCGCTACGAAAACTTCATGGGCTGGCCGTGGACCGAAGTCGCCGATAGGATGCATCAATTCGTTCCAGAATTGCAGGATGTTGTCCGTGTCGGCTCGAACGGCATCCCGCGCAGCGGAGTTCATGCTGACAACAACAACTGGTCTCCACGGGTCGGCTTGGCTTACCGGTTCATGCCAAAGACAGTTTTCCGGGCAGCGTACGGACTCTACTATTCGGCTCCTCAGTTCGACATTACGCGAAACCTGGCAGCAAATCCGCCCGAGTTCGTCGTCTCGTCGTTCGCTAACGACCAGTTTGATTTTCTCGGCGCGCGTAAGGTAGAACAGGGCTTCGATCGTCCTCCACTCGGCTCCGTGCAGGGAGCGCTGCGGGCCGTTGACATCGACGCGCGAACGCCATACACGCAGCAATGGAACGCAGCGATTCAGCAGGAATTGCCGTTGTCGCTCTCTCTGACGGTCGCCTATGTGGGCACGAAAGGTACGAAACTGCAGGGCTATACCAACACGAATCAGCCTGTGCCCGGTACCGGGGCGCTCGCTGCCCGTCGACCTTTCCCCCGCTTCGACAATATCTCCACAGTTCAGAATCGATTCGATTCGAGCTATCACGGACTGCAGGTCAGTGGCGAGCGTCGGTTTGCCACTGGATTGGCGTTCCAGTTCGCTTATACATACAGCCACCTGATCGATGCGGTGACGGCGCAATTCGGAGGGATCATGGACATCCGAAATATCGCGCTCGATCGCGGCAATGGCGATACTGACGTTCGTCATCGCGCCGTCGCCAGTTGGACATATGCCTTGCCGTTTCGGGCGAGTGGCGCGCTGCGACAGGTAGTGGAAGGCTGGCAGGTGAATGGGATTCTCAGTCTCTACGGCGGCCTTCCGTTCTCCGTCGCCTCGGCAAACAACACCTTGAACATAGGATCCGGCACCCGCGCCGATCGTTTGCGCGAAGGCTCGCTGCCGCCGGATCAGCGGACACCTCAGCGCTGGATCGATACCGAAGCCTTCGCTACTCCAGGGCCGCAACAGTTCGGCAATGGCGGCCGGAACATCTTGTCGGGACCGGGAACCAAACAACTCGACTTGTCGATGTTTAAGGCGTTCCCGTTCAGCGCGGATGGAGGACGCCGCGTCGAGTTCCGTACCGAGCTGTTCAATATCACAAATACGCCGCAATTCAACAATCCGAATGCGACCTTCGGCAATGCGGGCTTCGGGACAATCACGTCAGCAGGCGCTCCTCTAACGCTGCAGCGGACGTCTCGTCAGATCCAGCTCGCGTTGAAGTTGTACTTTTAATCATGACGCGAAGAGAATGGATTGCCGGATCGATCGGCTTCACCGGCGTGGCCCAGCAAAGTCGCCGCCCGATGAATGTCATCCTCATCCTGGTGGACGACATGGGCGCTACGGATCTGGCTTGCTACGGCAGCCGTTTTTATGAGACGCCGAATATCGACAAGCTGGCTGCGTCGGGGATACGTTTCACGCAAGCTTACTCGGCATGCACTGTCTGCTCGCCATCGCGAGCGGCCATCATGACCGGCAAATATCCGGCTCGTCTGCACATCACAAATTGGATTGCCGGGCACGACTATCCGTTTGCCCGGCTGCGTCCTCCCGAGTGGACGCAGCATCTTCCGCTGGAGGAACGAACGATTGCCGAAGCGTTGAAGCCGGCCGGGTATACCAGCGCGGCGATTGGGAAGTGGCACCTGACACCTCCTTCGGGTGACCAGGCGGCATACTATCCCGACCGGCAAGGTTTCGATAAGAATTTCGGAGGAACGCATAGAGGTCAGCCGCCAAGTTACTTCTCGCCATACGGTATTGAAACGCTGAAGGACGGTCCTGCCGGCGAGTATCTTACCGATCGTGAACAAGTGGAGGCATCGAAGTTTATAGAGGAGAACAAGGATCGGCCGTTCTTTATCTACATGCCGCACTACACGGTCCATACGCCGATCCAGGCCAAAAAGGAAGTGATCGAGAAGTACAAGAAGAAGGCGGACGAAAGCGCGCCGCAGCACAACGCCGCTTATGCGGCAATGATCGACACCCTTGATGAGAATGTAGGCCGGCTGATGAAGACACTCGAAGATACGGGAGTGGCCGATCGCACTGTCATCATGTTCACTGGAGATAACGGCGGGTGGTTGCCCAGCACGAATACGAATCTCGGCATGAGAGCAGGGAAGGGGTCGGAGTACGAAGGCGGCATCCGTGTTCCGCTTATCATTCGCTATCCCGGAGTTACGAAACCCGGATCGCTGTCCTCGGTTCCTGTCATCGGCGCCGATCTTTATCCCACAGTTCTCGAGGCGGCCGGAGTACAACAGCAGCGTGTCGATGGTGTCAGCCTTGTCCCTTTGCTGAAGAATGGTGGATCAACGCGTGGCTGGTCGACCCGGCCGCTGTTCTGGCACTATCCGCACTATCATCCGGGTGGCGCCACGCCTTATAGCGCGATTCGTTACGACAATTGGAAGCTGATCGAATTTCACGAAGACAAGCGTGTGGAACTCTATGACTTGGGTCATGACCCGGAGGAGAAGACGGATCTGTCCAAACGGGAATCAGCGCGAGTGGACGATCTTCGGAAGCGTCTCCACAAGTGGCGAGGCGATGTCGGGGCGCAGATGCCGGCACTCAACCCTGACTATGACCCCAAGCGGGAACGTGAACGACCGGGGCCGAATCGGCCCGCCGCGCCTAAAGTGGGGCGGCTTTGAAAGCCGCGGCCGATTTTCAAATCGGCCTTCTTAAAGCCGGTCCTGTATGACGAGATGTTCGGGCACAGGATTGGTGGACTTTTCATAACCTGCCCGAAACGTCGCACCCAACTCGGTCAGACCGGTCTCGACGATGTCAATGTACGTAGCTCGAACTGCGCTCTGGGCGGGACTTGTAACTTCTCTCACCGTATATTGAGGTCGACAGACATACACATAAGCTCGGCCCCCGGTTACCGGCACATTGTCAGTGATGTCGATACGATCGTAGATCGATTCCCGCTCATCGAAGCTCGCGAGTTCCGTGCCGTTCACAACAAATAAGATTCCATTCAGAATGGTGGCGGGATCTCTCGCAATGTTGAGATAGAGAATCGTTTCCGGATAGAGTCGATCACCGTTCGTCTCGACGTAAAACTTCTTGTTTGGCATCGCTGCATCCCACGTGCGCCGCCAACCTTTCAATTCCACTGGAACAAACGGCCCATCGTATGTGCGGCCGAGAGTTCGCTCCAGGCTGCGGATCGAGAGCAGTGACCCATATCCCAAAAGAGCCGATTGGTCTGTCTGCAGCTTGATCATTGTCCTAGTTTCCCTTGGCTTTGACACGAAACTGTACTGAGACGGCCAACGCATCTTCGGGACGCAACGTCTTCCCGTATGCCCACGATGCGGAATGGTCTGCGTCGCCCAGCAATGCTCGCACGCGTTCGAGTAGGCTGTTCCTTTCGCCAAGTTCCACCGGAGCGAGCGGCAAACGCATTTCGCTGCGCAACCTTTCAGCCGCGGAGAATAGCGACGCGCAAAGCCTGGCATCGTCCTGCAGCATCGCGTACTCCGCCAGCAGTTCCAGACCCTCGGCCAATCCGCGCTTGTCACTGACTTGCTGCGCTACCTCGATGCACTCTTGCAGCAATTCACATCCTCTGACGGCATTGCCTTCGCGCAAATGAATCGCCGCCAGGGTACGTTTCGTATCGGCAGCGCCCTTCTTTTCCGAGAGGTCTGTTCGTATCTGTAGACTTCGATTGGCATAGCTCGCCGCTGTCGTGAGATCACGAAGAGATAAAGCCTGCAGGGCGAGAGCGTTTAACGAGAACGCCGCTTCTCGGAGATTTCCTTCAGCAGAGAATTTCTGCAGGCTCTCCTCTAATAACGGAGTTGCTTCCTGGGGCCGGCCAAGCCTGCGCGCAATGTTTCCAAGATTGAATAGTGCAACGGCGATTGCGCGCGTGTTACCCGCCTTCCGCTCCATCGCAAGACAATCCTCGTAGAAGCCACGCGCTTCCTCGAAGGCACCCGTCACCTGCGCCACATTGCCCAGGTCGTTCAGCGCGTTTGCGATTCCTGCCGGATTATTCAGTTGTTTTTCGAGAGCAAGACATTCCTCGAAGGACTTCTTTGCTTCTTCCATCGCGCCTTGACGATAAACAAGCATCCCGAGCCCGCTGACAACCTTCGCCCGGAGCTTGGGAAAGTCTGCGGCCTCGGGCATCGCGAGGACCGCCTTCAACCGGTCGATTCCTTCCGTATAGAAGCCACGAATCTCCATCATTCGCCACAACGAGCCGGTGAGACGCAGAGCCGTCTCCGCGTCCTTGTTTGCCACGCAATGAAGAATTGAGCCGCGCAAATTATCCGCGTCCAATGCCAACGTCTCCAGCCAGTGCGCCTGATCCTTCTTCAGGAGCTCCGGTTCCGCCTTCTCTGCCAGGGTCGCAAACCAGCGCGCATGTTTTGTCGCCAGGGACAGGTCTTCACGGACGTCGCGAAGCCTCTCGATCGCATATTCACGAACGAAGTCGAGCAGGCGAAATCGCTTGCGTCCGTTACGCTCCTCGACAGTCATCAAAGACATCGAATGAAGCTGATTCAGGAGCCGCAAAATGTCGAATTCATCCTGGTGGGGCTCGCTGCAGACAGAAGCTGCCGCTTCCAGCGTCCAGCCGCGGTGGAATATCGATAGCCTGCGGAATAGCAAAGCTTGCTCGCTGTCAAGCAACTCATGGCTTAACTTAACCGCTTTTGCAAGCGTGGCCCATTGCCGCGATTCTTCGCCGCCGGTTCCACCGGTCAATAGCTTCAATTGCTGATGGAGCCGTGCGATGACCTCCTCGATACTCAATGTCTGCAACTGTGCCGCAGCCAGCTCAATCGCGAGCGGAACACCCTCCAGTCCGCGGCACAAAGTCGCGACTGCCTTGGCATTTTCTTCCGTCAACCGAAAATAGGATCTCTCTCGAATGCGTTCGACAAGCAGCTCGACAGAATCGAGCTCCTCTAGCTCTTTCAGGCTTGGAATATGCTCGGGGTCAGGCAACTGCAACGGCGGTACAGAATACAGCTGCTCGCCTGCGGCATCGAGCGTACGCCGACTCGTACAAGTAATTTTCAATCCCGGACACTGTCGCAGCAAAGTGTTCGCCAGAGTCGCGCAGGCCTTCACATGACGTTCGCAATTGTCGATAACGATCAGATGCTTTCCGGTCCGTAAGTGTGCGGCAAGCTGTTCCGTGGGTGACTGCGTGCCAGGCTTATAGATTCGCAGAACGGACGCTACTCTCTGCGCCACAAGGCGTGTCTCGCGCGCAGCGAGCTGGGATAACTCAATGAACCACACATGATCGAAATCACTTCGCACTGATCGGGCGACCTCAATCGCTAGTCGGGTCTTACCGCTCCCTGGAGCGCCGACCAACGTCAGCAATCGCGATTTGGCAACAAGATCGATTACCTCCTTTCGCTCCGTTTCGCGGCCTATGAACGATGTCAGCGGAGTCGGAATCGTGTCCCGTTCCTCCGCCGGCTTGAGAGTGATTCGCAGATGCGCTGGCAACTGGTCGACCAAATAGCGCAAAAGGATTTCTATGTTCTGATGCTTACCTTCGGGATACCAGATAGGTCGAATATTCCTGCTGAGGAGATACTCGCGCCGTTTGCGATATTCGGCCTCATCGGCGGGAAGTTGAACGATCCCAAAATGACGGCTTTGCACCTTGTCAGCGACGTGCTTGAAGATTGCCACCGTTCGATCCTGCTGGAGGCTACAGCCCAGAAAGAGAACGGGTCGTACCGCCAGGAGATACAGAAGTCGAGGCAGGTCTCGATCGAGATCGATATCGCCATCGGGATCGCCGTAATACTTGTGATACTCGCTCAGGGTGAGAACGCGATTGTCCGGGTCGGACCAATCACCGTGGATCTTGAGCAGGACTCGACTGTTTTCTTGAAGCGCGGGAATCGCGAGCTTAGCGGCGGATGCGCGAACTTCACTTTGAAACGGCTGATTCGCGCTCCGAAATACCGTCTCGAGAACACGATCGAAGTTCGTCGTGATCACTGGGCCGCGACTGATTTCAGGAATGAGCTGAATTGCTCCCGTGAGTTGCTTGCGCTCGAGGACGGTGTCTCCGAAATAGAACTCGATCAGGTCTTGGAAGCCTGTGGAAGTCAGCGCTGTCAGAACCTGTTCGGCTGCTTCCTCATACTTGCCCTCATTCATCAACGACTGAATGGGACCCGCCAACCCGACTGGCCCTGCGGCATCGAGCAGAAACTTGGTCCACTGAGGAAACCCAAACGGCGCTGACAGACCGGCCCCGACGAACGGCACGACACCCGCGCTGCTCATCTGCCGGACAAGCATCGGTAGATAGATCTTGTTATCCGGCAGATTGAGCAGCGAATCGATAGTGTCGGCCGTAGCCATGGTTCGTAAGTTTAACGCAATTTCATAGGCGCCCCGCCGCCTTGTTTGCTACGTTGCGCTGCATCCATGAAAGCGAAAATCTCGAGAGTTTCCGCCTCCGGGACCGGTCGTGGTCCACCCTTGAAAAATTCGATGATCTTTTCGAGCATCGGAGCGTACCCACCCTGCATTTTCGGATCGCTTGTGAAGACTTCTTTCCCACGGAACACGACACCCCCGAAAGGACCGTAGGGACGCGCGAGCCGGACAGTTCCGAGGCGGCCGTCCTTCCACTTCCCGATGACAACATCGGCGTCTTTTTCGGAAGCCATGCTGACGCTCTCGCAGCCCGGGCCAAGAACGCTGTAGAGAAGCTCAACGGCATGAATGCCGTACCACGTCAGATCGAGTGCATGGTGCTCTTCCGTCGGTCCAGGACCCCAAATAAACGCCCCACGGACGTCAGGGCCTTTCAAACTATCGGCCAGCGGACCAAATCGCAGTGAGGAAGTGCTGACCCAGGGCGCTCCTGCGTCGCGCGCCGCCTTTGCGATCGCCCGAGCGTCTTCGAGAGTCGACGCCAGTGGCTTGTCGATAAACACCGGCTTCTTGCCGGCAAAAACCTGCTTGGCCTGTTCAAGATGTTTCCGGCCATCGACGCTTAACAGAAGCACAGCATCCACTTTGCTAACCAGCGTCGGAATATCCGGCACGATCTCGACTTGGTACTGCGTCTTCAATTCCTCTGCGTATTTGTCGACGCGTGTGTGGCTCGATTCGACATCCGGACTGCCACCTTTATAAGCGGCGACGATGCGAACTCCCGCCATAGTACTTTTCACGTCGGGTGAATGCAGAAGTTTCGCGAATGCGACCGCGTGAGATGTGTCGGTTCCGACAATACCGAGCCGTAAATCGGCCCCCGTTGCGCAGCCGAGCGCGCAGAAGAGCAAAAATGTCCCTCGTAAATCCATTGCTCCAACGTACCAGCTAATCTCAAGGGACGGAGGGTATGTGGTCCGGGCGATCGTTCTTCTCCTCATAAACGTAGCGCTTGCTCAGTCGAGCAACAATCTCGTCTATCAGGTTTTTGTTCGATCGTTCGCTGATACGCCGGCTGATACCGATCGCATCGGGGATCTCCGCGGCCTGCGCGAAAACTTGAAATATGTAAGCGATCTGAATGCGGGAATTCTGTGGCTTATGCCTGTGTTCCCTTCCACGAGCTACCACGGTTACGACATCGCCGACTATCGCAACATAAATCCTGATTACGGAAATCTTCGGGACATGGACGATCTGATCGAAGCGGCTCACCGTCGCGGGATACGGATCATTCTCGACATCGCATTCAATCACACATCCACCGAGCATCCATGGTTTCAGGAAGCGCTTCGCGACCCTGCGTCACCCTACCGCAAGTTCTACCATTTCGATCCCAAAGCGAGGAATGGCTATCTGGCGCTGTTCAGCAGAAATATGCCGGATCTCAATCTCGCTGTGCCGGAAGTTCGAGCGGAAGTCAAAGACATTGCAAAGTTCTGGTTGAATCGCGGAATCGATGGCTTCCGACTCGATGCAGCCAAACATGTTTTCGGCGACACGTTCGGAACCATTTCTGAAGACGATGTCCGAAAGAACAATGAGTGGTGGCGGGAGTTTAGCGCTCATGTATACAGCATCAATCCTGGCGCGATCCTGGTCGGTGAGGTACTAGGCAAGCCCGAAGAGCTGAAGAGTCACTCGGCTGGCTTGAAGTCTTTACTCGACGCTCCTTTCATGCACGCCGCTCGGGCTTGGATTGCGCACCCGACATCCGGCTTTTTGACCAACTGGATCGAGCAAAGCAAGAGCTATGTGTCCTTCCCTTTCCTCGGCAGCCACGACGAGAATCCCCGACTCGCTACGTTCCTTGAAGATCGAAAAGTTTCGGTGGATGAGGCGTACCGAGTCGGCATGTGTCTGCTGCTCTCGGTGGCGAAGTATCCCGTAATCTACAACGGCGACGAGCTCATGCAGCGCGGCCGCAAATGGAAGGGTAATCCGCCGAACCACGCTGACGAACCGGGGGACGGGTCGCGAATTTATGATGAAACTTTACGGGAACCGTTTCCGTGGCACCGATCCAACTTCGCGGCGCCGCAAACGGCATGGTTTACGCCTCGTTTCGATAGGCGAAACGACGGGGTTTCGGTCGAAGAACAAACCAAACCTATAAGCATGCTGGGCCTCGTACGCGCACTCTCAAAATTACGGAACGAACTCCCCGACTACGCGAACGGTGAGCTCGATACGGTTCTTTCTGACTCGGCGCAGTTACTAGCCTTTGAGAAATCCGCTGGCCGTTATCTCGTGTCTAATCAACCCAACCCCCAGTAAACAGGACTATACGGTCAGAAAACCGGCCAAAGTCGTGTTTTGGAGTGATGGCGGAAAGAAGAATTGGAACCGGGAACTTGAAGACAGAACCGTCACGCATGTGGCAGTCCCGGCATTCGGTTTTGTCCTGCTTCGAATGAAAGACTAACAAAGACAGCGGGTTGCGGACGCGAGTTCCCGATAACGCACCTTCGCACACAGCAGGCGCGGATCGAAATAGCGGTCGCGCTCTTCGGAACGGAGGAACGTTGCCACGACGAATAGCGCTTGGGCACTCAGCCACTGCGCCTCTTCGGATAACTCAGCCAGAGTTATTTCATGTTGCTGAAAGGCAGCAACCAGCTCGATAGCCCTTCGGCTCTCTGCGTTCGAAATGCTGGGGGTAAAGGGTCCGATAACTGTAGTTTACCCTACAGCGCATCCATAAGTAAAGGATTTGTTGTACGGCGTAAAAAGGTTAAAACTCACCCGCACACCCTCGATATGAGTTTGAAAGGCTTTCAAAAGCAGCCCATTAGACTCGGCTTGAGTCGAAATCATATTGAAGGATACCTACTTGAGATTAAGAGCATTATTAACGATTACCGCGTTTGCCTTGCCCGCACTCATGCAAGCGCAACTGAAGGTTAAGGACCGGCCAGTTCAGATTCACGGCTTCATCCAGCAGGGCTACGCGCTCTCCGACACCAACAACTGGATGACGATGAAGACGAACAAGGGTAGCGCGGCCTTTACGGACGGCGGGCTGAATATCTCGTCTCCGATCACCGACAGGTTCCGCATCGGCGCTCAAGCTTACACGCGCAACATCGGCGACCTCGGAAATGGGCAGATACAGCTCGATTGGGCCTTCGCCGACTACAAGTTTGCTGATTGGTTCGGTGTTCGCGGCGGTAAGGTTAAGACCGCTCTGGGACTCTACAACGATACCCAGGACATGGAATTCCTTCATACCTGGGCGATCCTTCCGCAATCCGTGTATCCGCTCGATCTACGCGCATCGACAATTGCTCACACTGGCGGCGACGTGTATGGTGAGGTCTCACTCGGCAAGGCTGGCAATGTGACGTATACCGGCTATTTCGGCTCACGATCTGACGACACGCGGGGTGGATATCGCTATAGCACCCAGGACAACAACATTCCTCTCAACAGCTTTACAGGAACGATGGGCGGAGCAGACGTGCGATGGAACACCAACGTCCCCGGATTTCTGGTCGGCTACTCCTTCATGAAGCAGGACAATCTGGTCAAGGGCACGATTCCCAGCGCCGGCAATCTGCCGTACTCGGTTGAATCCAATCCCGAGCACACCAACGCGCTGTATGTGGATTACTCCCACGAGAAGCTCCACATCAACGCGGAATTGCGTAACAACTACAAAAGTCAGGACGTCGTAGCCGCGGGCCAAGCATCGATCCGGAATGGAAGTGACATGGGAATGTTTGCCTCAGTGGCATATCGCGTCATCGACAGGCTGGAACTAGGAACGTATCATTCCCGGTTCTATGTCGATGCTCCGACCTCGTTGGCGCCGGCCGCCGATCACATTTTCGATCAGGCAATTACCGCGCGAGTCGAGATCACGAAGTCCTGGAACATCAAGGCAGAAGGCCATTTCATGGACGGCTACGGGGACTTGTACTCGGCACGTGGATTCTATCTTCGCTCGAACCCGGCTGGTTTGAAGGAGAAAACCAACATGTTGGTCCTCCGCACCGGGTTCAGCTTCTAACATTTCGATCGAGGACTAATTCAGATGAAAAATCTAAAGCACTTAGTCATTGTCGCCGGCATGGCGCTCCTCACGGGCGCCTTGAGCGCGGCGGAAGTAAAGGTGATCGCGAATTCGAGCGTCGCCCTCTCCGATATCTCGACCGATGAGCTCAAGCGGATCTTTCTTGCGACAAAGACATCCCTCGATGACGGCACACGGGTGGAACCTGTACTAGCAAAATCCGGCGCCGCCCACGAGTCTTTCTTGAAAGAGTACGTCGGTAAGACCGATGCAGCTCTCTCGACGTATTACCGAAGCCTTGTCTTCACCGGCAAAGCTTCTCTGCCGAAATCGTTCGCATCCGACGCGGAAGTGATTTCTTACGTAGCAAAGACGAAGGGA
The DNA here is from genome assembly GCA_963844855.1 of Bryobacteraceae bacterium. Taxonomy (GTDB): domain Bacteria; phylum Acidobacteriota; class Terriglobia; order Bryobacterales; family Bryobacteraceae; genus DASQDN01. The sequence goes on along the minus strand of CAWJQP010000083.1, from coordinate 169,059 downwards.
GCCGTCGGTTATGTCAGCGCCGGCGCAGCAGTATCCGGCGTCAAGACTCTCGAAGTGAAGTGAACTCATCCATGAAACGCCTGAATGTAACGAAAAAGATCTGGCTCAGCATCGGAGTTTTTATTCTCGGCTTCGTCCTCTCGACGGTGCTGAACCAGATTCAAGGCCGGTCGACCGTGGCCGTTTTGAAAACGACTGCCCATGCGCTATTTCCTGCGGCGCAGCGCAGCCAGGAGGCAGAGGCCGGCTTTCAGCGAATGATCAAGGCCCTCGGCGATGCCGTCGTAGTTCAGGACATGGCTGCGTTGGACTTGAGTATGGAGGAAGCAAAGCGAGTCGCAGCGCACCTGAAGGCCGTTGCAGCGATTCCTGGCGTCACTCCGGAGAGAGCGGCCCAATCGAGAAAGCTCGCTTCCTCGGTCGAGACATTCTCGGCCGACGCCCGAGGAGTGTATAGCGCCGTGCTGGCGGATCCCGCTAATATGACCGCGCAAACGCAGGAACGGATGCGCGAAATGGCGTCCCGCACGGAAGCGCTTGAAAAACGGAGTTGGACCGATATAAGGAGCAATCTTCAAAGGATTTGCGAAGCCAACTGGACTCGCTGCAGCAGGAGACGGCGAAACAGAGTTCGCTTGCTCTGATCGTCTTCGCCGCCACACTGGTCCTGGCAAGTGGAATCGTCAGTCTGACGATCCGTAAGTCCATCGTTGGTCCTATCGCTCGGGTGATTGACGGAGTGCAGCAGGCTGCTGACCAGGCGGCCGAGGCATCCGCGCAGATGGCAGCCTCAGGACAAGTGGTTGCGCGTGACGCCCAGGATCAGGCGGCGTATCTGCAGGAGACCTCCGCGTCTCTCGAGCAGATTTCGGCGACGACACGGGAGAATGCAAACCGTGCTTCCGACGCCGATTCCGTGATGAGAAAAGCACGCGAAACGGTGGACCAAGCCACGCGTGCAGTGGATGACCTGACAAAATCCATGCAGGCGATCTCCACTTCGAACAAGGAAGTAGCGTCCGTGCTGAAGAGCATTGACGAGATCGCTTTCTATACGAACATTCTCGCGCTGAACGCTGCAGTCGAAGCGGCCCGAGCAGGTGAGGCTGGCGCTGGATTCAGCGTCGTTGCTGACGAAGTTCGGTCACTGGCTCAACGTGCAGCCGAGGCAGCCCGAACGAGCGGCGACATCGTCGAACGGACGATTACCGACGTTGAGCAGGGCGTGAGCTTTGTATCAACGACTCATGCGGCGTTCCACGAGCTGTCCACCATGATCGTCAACAGCAGTGAAGCAGTGAGTCAGATCGCCATTGCGAGCGAGGAACAAACCAAGGGAATCGCTCTCATTGACCGTGCCATTTCGCGCATGGAAGCCGTAACCAATAACAACGCCGCGAACTCTCAGCAAACAGCCGAGAGCGCGTCAGCCATGTCGACACAAGTTCAAAAAACTCGTGATCACTTGGAGGAATTGGTTGCTGTAGTCGGTTTGCGTAGAAGCTAGTCAGCAAATCAAGCAGGGCCGGTAAGTTCGCGAGACGAGCTTACCGGCCGTCTTTCTTTTCGTCGGTCTCACCGGCGTTCGGCTTCTTCCCCGGCAGTCCGACTGGATTTTCATGCACCCGCTCTTCGTACATACCCTTCATCCCTGAAGCCACCGACACGCTCTTCTCGCCAAACCGATCCCGCAATTTATCGACGGCCGTTAAGGCGCTTCGCCACTTCCGTGTCTTCTCGCCTTCGAGGAGATTCAACTGTCCTTCAGTATGTTCGAGCGATGATGTCTGAACGCCAAGTAGCCGAACTGGCGAACCGTTCCAATTCTTCCGGAACAGCAGCCTGGACTGTTCGATCAGTTCAAGGTCAATCTGCGTAGCCGCGTCGAGAGTGTGCGCGCGTGTGAGCGTTGTGAAGTCGGAATAGCGAAGCTTGATCTGAATGGTCCGAGCGTGCAACTCATGCTCTCTCAACCGGCGGCCGACCATCTGTGACAACTTTGCCAGAGTTGACTCGAGCAGGTCCGCGTTTGCGGAATCCTCGTTGAAGGTATGCTCATGACTGATCGATTTCGGATCGTCGTGATCGCCAACTTCGCCTTGAAAGTACCCGCCCGCATCGAGACCCAACGCCTTGCCCGCCAGCGCCAGTCCCCACTTGCCAAGCAGCGATTCGAGAAACGAATCTTCAAGCCGCGTCAAATCTCCGACGCGATGAATGCCATACTTTGCGAGATTCTCCTCGGTCTTCTTCCCAACGCCAGGTATCTTACGAACGGCAAGCGGCGCGAGAAAAGCCGCCTCCGAGCCCGGCGGGATCCAAAGCATTCCGTGTGGCTTTGCCTGATCAGACGCAACCTTCGCCAGCAGACGCGAGGTCGCGATGCCGATGGAGCAATTCAGGCCCGTGTCCCTCTTCACGGCATCGTGCAGCTTGGCAGCCGCTTTCATCGGCCGTCCAAGCAGACGCTCCGACCCGGTCAGATCCAGATAAGCCTCATCGATCGAAGCCATCTCTACCTTCGGCGAGAAGTGATTGAGCACCTCATACACCTTCCCTGACATTTCGCGATAGCGGGAGGGGTGCCCATCGAGAAAGATTGCATGCGGGCACAACTGAGCTGCTCGACGGAGCGGCATCGCCGAGTGCACTCCGAACTTACGCGCTGCGTATGAGGCTGCCGAGACAACTCCGCGCGCGTTTGCCTTTCCGCCAACAACCACAGGCTTGCCCTTGAGCGATGGATCGAATAGCTCCTCCACGGAAACAAAGAACGCGTCCATATCGAGATGGAAGATTGTGCGCGTCATGCAGTCTTTCTCGCAATCAGGACTCGTGGAATTCCAGCCAGATCGGCAATTGCTTCGACATCCGACCAACCAGCGGTGAGCATGCTCTGAACGGGATCAAGCGATCGCCAGCCCAGCTCGAGAATCAGCCACCCACCGGTTCGCAACGCCTCGCTTGCTTTTGTGATGAGTCTTTCATAGATTTCGACACCGGTCTCTCCCCCGAACAATGCGAGGTGTGGCTCGTAGTCCCGCACTTCAACCTGAAGCCCCTCCGCTTCATGTAGACCGACGTAGGGAGGGTTCGAAAGAATAGCGTCGAAACTCTCCAGCGCGAATGCCTCGAGAAGATCTCCGGCGATGAACTGGACGCGCGCTCCGAGATCTCGCGCGTTTCTGGAGGCCACTGCAAGCGCGTCCGTAGAGATGTCGACTGCCCAAACGTCAGCGCGGCATTCGAGAGCGACGCTTACTGCGATCGCCCCGGAACCACATCCAATATCCACCACCCTCATCCCCGGAACAATGCGTTCGATCGCAGCGGCTACAAGATGCTCGGTTTCAGGGCGTGGAATTAAGACTGCAGGCGAGACCGCGAAATTTCGGCCGTAAAATTCCTGTACTTTCGTGATGTATTGCGTCGGCTTGCCTTGCATCCGCTGATGAAGGTAACGTCCATAGTGGATCCAGGCAAGCTCGGTCAGTTCGTCGGTGGAGTGCCCAAATAGATACACGCGCTCCTTGCGAAGCGCGTGCGCGAGTAATACTTCAGCAGCTAGGCGAGCGGCCGGAACTCCGGCTTCCTCAAGAAGCTTCGTCCCTTGCCGAAGGGCTTCGCTTATTGTCAGGAACCCCGTTTTGCTGCACATCGGCTATCTGCTTCAACTTCTCTGTTTGGAAGTGTGTCGTCACAGCGTCAAACACCGCGTCCAGCTTACCTTCCATGATGAGATCGAGTTGATGCAGGGTCAATCCGATCCGGTGATCTGTCAGGCGGTTCTGAGGGAAATTATACGTCCGGATCTTCTCACTGCGGTCACCCGAGCCGACCATCGATTTGCGCTCAGCCCCGATGGCGGCCTGCTGCTTCTCGAGCTCGAGTTCATACAGACGGGAACGCATGACACGCTCGGCTTTCGCCCGATTCTTAATCTGCGATTTTTCGTCCTGGCACGAGACCACAAGACCCGTGGGCAGGTGAGTCATCCGAACCGCAGAGTAAGTCGTATTGACCGACTGCCCACCCGGACCGGATGAACAAAACGTGTCGATTCGAATGTCCTTAGGATCGATGTGGATCTCAACATCGTCAGCTTCGGGCAACACAGCCACCGTCACCGCGGATGTATGAACGCGCCCTTGTTGTTCGGTTTCAGGTACGCGCTGGACGCGATGCACACCGCTTTCGTACTTAAGCTGGCTGTAAACCTTGTCGCCGCTGATCAGGGCGATGACTTCATTCAATCCGCCGACTTCCGAATCGGACGAGGAAGTTACTTCTACTTTCCAGCGCTTCGTTTCGGCATAGCGGACATACATGCGAAACAACTCGCCCGCGAAAAGAGAAGCCTCGTCGCCGCCCGTGCCTTTCCGAATCTCGAGCACGACGTTCTTCTCGTCGAGCGGATCCTTCGGAAGCATCAGGATCTTGAGCTCGTCTTCGAAACGGATAAGGTCAGGTTCGAGCTGCGCGATGTCGGCAGCAGCCATCTGCTGAATCTCGGCATCGCTTTCCTGCAGCATTTGCCGAGCGCCTTCGAGGTCGGAGTGAACCTTCTTCCACTCGCGGTACTTGGCGACGACTTCGCTGAGTTCGCTCTGCTGCTTGGCGACTTTCCTGTACTTTTCGTTGTCGCTAATAAGTTCCGGTTCGGCCATCTGACGCGTCAACTCTTCGAAGCGTCTTTCGATGCCGTCCAGCTTTTCCTGATATTGCATGTTCTATTCGAATCAGGCCAGTCGATCAGGCGATCAAGCAATGACCAATTCGCCGCCCTGCTTCTCTTCGAGCTTCATCGCGCCTTGCAGGGCGTGAATGGCAACGGCCGTCTGTTCATCCGACGGCGGCTGAGTAGTGATCTTCTGCAGCCACAGTCCTGGGGCTGTAATCGCAGCGAGTAAGCCGCCCCGGCGCTTTGCTGCGAACCGAATCATCTCGTAACTCAAGACCTGCGATGACCGGTAGCAATACAATCCGAGCCGCCATTTTCGCAGCGAAGCCGTCGACCGGAACGATTGTGTAAACGAGCGTCGAAACTGCCATCACGACGAGCAGGAAGCTCGTGCCGCATCGAGGATGCAGAGTCGTAAAAGACTGCGCGTTGGCAACGTTCACGTCCTTACCGGACTCGAAATTGAAGACGACTTTATGTTCGGCGCCATGGTACTCAAAAACACGGCGGATGTCCTGCCAGCGCGAAATCATGTACAGGAACCCGAGGAAGATTGCCATACGGATGCCGCCATCGACAAGATTGAACGCGACACGCCCGTGCAGCGCAGGAAAGATATTTTCGAGCAGCGAGGTGAGGTAGAGCGGCACGAACTTGTAAAGGAAAATGAAGAACCCGAAAGAGAAGATCATGTTCAACGTCATGATCCACGGAGAAATCTCCTGGGATTTACCCTGCTGCGCCTTAGCTTCTGGGGAATTTTCATCAAGAGAGGCGTTCGCCGAGAATTTCAGCGCCTTCACGCCCAGCCACATGGCTTGGCCCAGAGTGCCGACTCCACGGAAGACCGGGTATTTGAAAATGGGGTACTTCTCCGAAACACGAGGCAGCGGAGCTTCCTCGGTCACCAACTCTCCGTTTGGTTTCCGCACGGCGACACAGTAGCTGTGCGGCGCGCGCATCATGACTCCCTCAATAACGGCTTGCCCACCCACGAGGGTCTCTTCGCCGCTTTCCAGAACAGGCAAAAGCTGGGTATGCGCTGCCAAACGGACAAATCGCTTGAACGTCAATACGTTACTCCTGATCGTCTCAGTATATCGTGGTCTCGACGATGTCGTGATCGCTGTCTTAATCAAAGACGAGGTCTGTTGATTAGACGGCGGCAACCGGGAGTTGGATGCAGCAAGGATGTTCGAATCATTGGGTACCTTACGCCGCGGAAAATGGTCGTTCTCCGCGGCGTAAGGCAGGAATCAGCGTATCTCCGATAAGAGGCGCTGGGCTTCGGCGCGGACGGGGCCGTCGGAAGACTTGAGACAAAGGCTGAGCGTCTGTTTCGCATCATCGGTCGATCCCGTCACGGCCAAAGCGTAGCCGAGCGTGAGTTTGGCGCGAGGTGAGATATGGTCGCTGCGGCGCAAGCAGGCGAGGGCTTCCGGTGTGAACTTGTTTTGCATGACAAGGCTAAGCCCTAGTAAATAAGATGGTTTAGCCTCACTTCGATCAAGTTCCAGCGCGCGACGGGATGCACGCTCCGCAGCGGCAAAGTCGGATTTTATGATCAGCGCATGAGCGAGATTTGAGTAGGATGCCGGAACATTCCCATCCACCACGATCGCGCGTTCAAATTTCTCGATGGCCGCATCAACGCGACCGGCGACGAGATGGCGAACTCCGAGATTGTTAATCGCCTGCATATATTTGGGGTCCAGTTCGACAGCTCTTTCCAACATCTCCAACGAACCGGCCTCATCCCCTTTTTCTGCCAATTCGACCGACTTCTTGAAAGCTTTGAGAGCGCCCTTTGGCGGCTTGTGCGCCAGTTGGTTCCATGAAACGACACCAGAGGAAGGCCGATCCTGTTTCAGCGTATGAAGGCGAACGTACAGGCGTTTATCGAGGGTTTGAATCTGAACGACTTCCCGATGCAGAGTTTCTCCCATCTCCGTCCGCACATAGAGAAAATAGAGTCCTTCCTGGATACCTCGGAAGTCGAAGCGCCCATCTGCCGACACGTGTGTACGTTCCGGGGGCACGCTTTGATTTCCGGCGTCCTGCAGTTCGATCTCGAGCGATGTGAATTCCATTGGCGCATCGGTTGCGAGTTCTCCCGATACTGTCGAAGATACGCTCCCGCACACTGCAGGAAACGCGAGAATAAAAATAAGAATGAATAGGCACACGTATCGCATGTAAATCCTCCGGGTATTTTTATGATTTGCGAGCGAAGACACAGCTCCGCCGTTCGTATTTATTTCTGAAGATGCGAGCTATTTGGGGCGCGACAAGGGCGCTCGCGACCAACGGGAATCTTTCGCGGGGTCCCTCCTCGAAAGAGGGAAAACGTGAGTAAAACGAAACGCGACTAAGCGGCAGCGGATGTTCGAGTCGAGCGCATGCTAGTCTCTACAATCCATTGTATTTGCGAGGGTTCAAACGGGGCTGCGCAATAATCGGTGGCGCCGGCTTCGATCGAATCGAGCCAGTCGGACACCTCGGGATGACGGCTGACAACGACGATGGGAGCCAGCGGATTGGCGGCGCGCAACTTCGTCACTACGGACGCGCTGGGGCCGCAAAAAATGATACGCGACGTCGGTCCGCCCGCGAAGAGATCATCGTGGCCGCGAGACCCGTCGACGCATTGAATATTACTGCAAAACCTAGCTAAAGAAGGCGTTAGCTCGCCTGCCAAATCTTCATTCAACCCGAAGAGAAGAGCGTGAATGTGACCGGAGTGAAAGCTCGTCATTGGAAAGGGATCCTCTGCTTGAAATTTCTCAGCGGGGAGCGAGCCGGTCGGCTGGGACTTGGGTTGGCAACCCCGGACGAGGACAGGATATCCAGGGCAAATTACAGTGTAGTGCATACCGGAAGAATTTCCAACGAAATTGTGGTGTTGTATGGCAATTCACTAACCGTAATGGTGATTCTGTAGCCGATCTCATTGGAAGTACAATAAAGCGAGATGCAGCCATCTGCGCAGGGTCTAGGCATGCGCTTTTGGGCTCTCATCGGCGCCACATTTCTTGGATTTTTAGGCATCGGCACCGTGCTGCCTGCGCTTGCGCCACATGTTCGGTACGATTTGGGCGGTTCCGATCGTACGGTCGGCTTCGTTATCGGCACATTTTCCGTTGTAGCGCTAATGAGCCGTTTTGTTTCCGGATATCTTGCCGATCATAAAGGTCGAAAGATCGCTTTCCTGGCTGGTTTGTTCAGTTGCGCTCTCGCCGGCGGAGCGTATTTACTCCCATTCGGCATTTTTGGAGCTTATCTTGGCCGGGCATTGCAAGGCTTTGGAGAAGCTTGCCTCTACACGGGAGCCGCTGCCTGGGTTGTAGAGGTGGCAGGTGTTCATCGAAGTGCACGCGCTTTGGGGTTTTTAAGCAGCGGCATCTGGGGAGGCATCTCGGCGGGTCCATTGGTCGGGAGTTGGTTGGGCACCTTTGAACGCGCCGCTATGATGCAGGTGGTCGCTGCGTTGCTCGCGTTTGTAATCCTGTCACGAATCACAGAGGAATATGTGCCCGAAACTCGCCCGGCGGGGCGAAAGTGGCTGAAGAAGTCATTGATCGGTCCCGGACTTGCCACAGGCTTCGTGAATGTTCACTACCCCGTTGTCGCTGGATTCCTGATCCTCCACCTGGCTCAACATGGAAATTCCGGACGAGCAGCCTATTCCGCATACGCCTTCGTTATTCTGACGTCGCGGTTCTTTCTCGGCGGACTACCCGATCGCATTCACGCCGGTATTACGTTTTACGGCGGGATCACCGCGATGGCTCTGGGTCTGCTCATCATTTCCACAGGACCCTCGCCAATGGTTGCCGTGGCTGCGGCAGCACTCTTAGGATTCGGATTTTCTTTCCCATGGTCGTCAATTGCGTCGACGGTATTGCGAAGAACTCCTGACCGCGAACGCGGATCAGTCGTCAGTGTGCTGAGCGCCTTCTACGATTTGTTCGTGGGCATCAGTTCGTTTGCGGCGGGCGCAGTATCGGAACGCTTTGGCTATTCCGCGGCATTCGTGATGGCAGCAACATCGCTGATCGCTGCTGCGATTGCCGGGCGAGTCGTGTTCCGAGATCTGAACCCCACTCCGATCGACGCGGAAGCGACTTCTGAAACTGCCGATACATCGCGCTAATCGTGCCTCGGGCGCAACTGTCACCGTTACCGGTTCGGCCTTCGGGAATTTATTTCTTCTCTATTTTCAACAGCATTTTCCGAAACACGCCTTGTCACCCCAAGTCCTCGTGCGACGCTCAAATCAAGGAGACACGGATGTCAAACAAAGCAGAAATTGCGCGTGCCAATGGCGCGAAATCAAACGGACCTGTTACCGCGGAAGGCAAGGCGATTTCGTCTCGCAATAGCTTGAAGCATGGTCTTACCAGCACCCGTGTCGTCCTCTCACATGAATCCCAGGAAGAATACGACGCTTTGGAGTCATCCTTCCTCCGTCGTTTCAAGCCTGCAGACGAAGTCGAGACCGAGTTGGTGATCGAGATGGCCGCTGCTCGTTGGCGTCTTCGCCGGGTCGAGCTGATGGAAGACGCGGTCTTCAAGAAAGCTATGCGGGAGCAAGCCGAACTCCTGGGTCCTGGCGCCGACCCCGCCGATATCCGCGATGCCGCCTATGTCTTCGTCGCCGAATCGAAGACCATGCGCACGCTCGCCAGTCATTCTCGCCAACTGCGCCGCTCCTACGAGCGCGCCTGGAAGGAACTCGAAGGGCTGCAGGATCGGCGCAAGCAGGAACAAGAAAACGAACCCACCGTTCGCTCAACACAGGCCCTGCACGGTGTTCCAGCGCCATCCTTCATCGAAGAAACGACGATTCCGGCGCCCTACACAGTGGCGCCACAGTCCCTCACCGCTGCTCACGATCCACGGCTAAGCTGAGAAATTTCAAATTTGACGCTCGTCTCGGCAGAGATATAAACTAAGCAACATCACGTCTCTGCTTGAGGGTCAAAGTTTGACTAAAATTAGTCGTTTCACCACGTTGTTCGTACTAGCTCTGTCCGCATTTGCGCAAAGCGACCGCGGAACCATCACAGGCACAGTTTCCGATAGCTCTGGCTCCTTAATTCCAGGAGCGAACATTACAGCCGTCAATCCGGAGAATGGCGTCGAATTGAAGGCCCAAACAACCGATACCGGCAACTACACCATCAGCTCCGTTCCTGCCGGTCTCTACAACCTGATCGTCGAGACCAGCGGTTTCCGACGATTCGAACAGCAAGGGATTCGCGTGCAGGTTGCGCAGACCGCACGCATCGATGTCACGATGCAGGTCGGTTCCACGACGGAATCGGTAACGGTCACCGCCGATGCCCCGCTGCTTCGAACTGAAAACGCCGCGCAGTCGACGACAGTCGGCCGCGAGCAGTTGAACGCGCTTCCTCTGAATTTCGCGATCGGCGCGGGCGCGGTCCGCAACCCGCTTAGCTTCGTGCAGCTTTCTCCCGGAGCGAGCATCAGCGGATGGAATACGATTCGCGTGAACGGCGCGCCCTCCGGCACGTTCAAGATTATTTTCGAAGGACAGGACTCGTCGAGCGGTCTCGATGCGCGCGTATCCGATGAATCGCAGCCCTCGGTAGAAGCTCTTGAAGAGTTTACGCTTCAGACATCAAACTACTCGGCTGAATTCGGCCAGGCAGGTGGCGGTCTATTCAACTTCACGGCACGCTCGGGCACGAACCAGTTTCATGGGACTGTGTATGATTACTTCGCTCACGAGAAGCTCTATGCCGCTCGTCCCTTTACTGCGACTGCCACGTCAGGTAATGTACGACCGCAGGTTCGGCGTCACAACCTCGGCGCCAACATTGGCGGCCCCGTAGTTCTCCCGAAACTGTACGACGGGCGCAATCGCTCATTCTTCTTCTTCAACTTTGAAATGTTCCGCGACGAGTCGACGAATTTCCTCGGCCTTGGGACGGTACCGACCGACGCCTACCGGAACGGCGACTTCTCCTCTGCATTGACGGGGCGCCAAATCGGTGTTGATCCATTCGGAAACCCCGTACTCGAGAACGTGATCTATGATCCGCTGACAGAACGGATGGTGAATGGCATTCGGGTTCGCGATCCATTCCCCGGGAACATCATTCCTGGAAACCGGCTCGATCCGGTTGCTCTGAAAATTCAGGATCTGATCCCGCGCGCTCAAAACGGAAATCTCGTCAATAACTATGAGCGCCGGTCGCCATACCGCAAGATTCAGGACATTCCGTCGATCAAGTTCGATCACAATCTGACCGACTCTTCGAAGTTTTCGTTCTACTATTCGCGGATGCGCACCGACAAAGACAACGGCCAGGACGGCCTGCCCGATCCTATCTCGGCGCGACGCGACCAGATCATCCGTTCCCACACCTATCGCTTCAACTACGACCATACATTGAGCCCGACCGTAATTCTCCATGCCGGTGTTGGATATCAGCGTTACTACAATCCCGACAGCGCGCCCCAAAACATTCTGGATTTCGATCCGGTCGCGAGTTGGGCCTGAAGGGTGGTTTCGGCATCGGCTTTCCTAGATTCACTCTGCTTAATTCATCGCAGGGTGGCATGGGGCTGGATTTTGGACCCACGAATCGCACCCTGTACGTACAAGACAAACCGATCGCTATCGCGAACGTCACGGTCGTACGGGGCAATCACTCCTACAAGTTTGGCGGCGAGTGGAAATTTGAAAACTTCACAAACCGCAGCACGGCTGGTGTGGCGGGAACGTACAACTTCTCCGCAAATCAAACAACCAATCCAGCATTGCAGGGGCTTACATTGACTGGCGGTAACGCCGGATTCCGCTATGCGAGCTTCCTCTTGGGCGCCGTCGATACTGCTTCGGTATCAAACCCCGCAGATCCTCAATATCGACGCAAGGCTTGGGCGTTCTTCGCTCAGGACACCTGGAAGGTTACGCGCAAACTAACGTTGGACTACGGACTCCGGTACGATCTACAGCCTCCGATGCAGGAACTTCATGATCGTATGTCGATGTGGGCTCCCGGTATTGCCAACCCTTCCGCCGGTGGTTTGCTCGGCGCAACGATTTACGCCGGCGATGGGCCGGGCCGTTGCAATTGCACGTTCGGCAAGACATATCCGTGGGCCTTGGGTCCTCGCATCGGTGGCGCGTATCAGTTGGATGAAAAGACCGTAATTCGATCCGGCTTCGCAATTTCCTACGGGCAGATCGCCAACTTCCAGTACATCGGTGGTGGCAATTCGCTCGGCATGGGATTCAATTCGCTCGGCTTCAACAATCCGACGTTCGCCGGGGAATCGCTCTTCCTCCGCGACGGCTTGCAGTACAACGTAGCCGATTTGCTGACCGCGAGCTATGACCCCGGCATTCGTCCCCAAGCCGGACAGACGAACTCTCCACCGGCTCTGGTCGATGCAAATTCCGGTCGTCCGTCACGCATGTTCAATTGGAATGTATCCATTCAGCGTGAATTGACGAAGGACATCGTTTTCGAAGCCGCTTATGTTGCCAATCGTGGTTCGTGGTTCCGTGCCGACGGTTTGAATCGACTGAACGGCATCTCGGACGAGCGGCTTCGTTCGTTCGGACTCGACCTCAACAATCAAGCCGATGTGCTGCTGCTTGGACAGAACATTACATCGGCTCAAGTGGTAGCGCGCGGCTTTACGAAGCCGTATGCAGCTTTCCCCAACACTGCCTCGCTAGCGCAGGCGCTGCGTCCGTATTCCCAATTCGGCGACCTCAACAGTTTATGGGCTCCCCTTGGCAATAGCTGGTACGATTCGTTGCAGTTGAAGGCCACAAAGCGCTACTCCTATGGGCTCGACTTCACCATGGCGTATACGTGGTCGAAGACGCTTGCGACCGTCGAAGCTCATGACGGTACGATTGTTCCCACGAACGATCCATTGAATCGGCCGAATCAAAAAACGTTGTCGAATAGCGATCAACCGCACGTCTTCGTTACCGGCTTCAACTATCAGGTGCCCAGGTTCAGCTCGAACAAAGCGGTCAACGCTATCGCCGGTGGCTGGACAATCGGCGGCATCCTGCGTTATGCGAGCGGGCTTCCCATCGCTGCTCCGCGCGCCCAAAGCACTTTGAACAGTATTGTGTTTCGTGGTGACGTGAATGTGAATCGTGTCCCTGGGGAACCGCTGTATCTGAAAGATCCCAACTGCCGCTGCTTCGACCCGAACAAGGAGTTCATCCTCAATCCGAAGGCATGGTCGAATCCAGTTCCCGGTCAGTGGGGAACAGCCGCGACTTACTACAGCGATTATCGGACTGCCCGGCGGCCCGATGAGCAGTTGAGTCTCGGTCGCATCTTCCGTATCACCGAAAAGACGATGTTCTCGGTTCGCGCTGAGTTCTTCAACGTCTTCAACCGGACCTATCTCAATAATCCGGATTCCACCAATGCGGCCGCAACGCAAGTGTTGAGCCCAACTGGGACGGTCGTTTCCGGGTTTGGTCGCATCAACACCGGCAGTACATTCCTACCGCCTCGCAGCGGACAGATTGTAGCCCGCTTCAGCTTCTAAGTGGTTCCTTTCGTTTCGTGGATCGCCGCGCTGGCAGCCGCCTCGGCGGCGATCTACGAAACGCTTCCTCCCTCCCGTACCGGCATCAACTTCATCCACAGTAGCGGCATTACAGAACGGCGGCGACTCCCGGAATCGATCGCCCCAGGCGTTGCCATCCTCGACTACAATGCCGACGGACGGATGGACCTGTTCTTCGTGAACTCTGCCGGTCCCCATGCGTTGTACCGCAACGACGGCGATCTGAAGTTCACTGATGTTACGAAGTTGGCCGGTGTCGAAGGACGCGATTTCGGTCTTGGCGTAACCACGTGTGACTACAACAAGGACGGATCGCCCGACTTGTTCGTGACGGCGCATGGCAGGAACACTCTCTACAAGAACAACGGCAACGGCACATTCACCGATGTTACTCGCCAGGCTGGCCTGGAAGGCAACGGCCTATGGACGGCCGCGGTTTTCTTCGACGCCGACAACGATGACGATGAGGATCTCTTTCTCGGACACTTCGTGAATTACACCGCTGCGGCGGAGCCCGACTGTATTTACAACGATCGTCATCATTACTGTCATCCCTTGTCGTATCCGCCGTTTCCGTCGAAGCTATACCGAAACAACGGAGATGGAGTCTTCGCAGACATTAGCGAATCCTCAGGAATTGGTCGGCACAAGGGCAAAGTCTTCGGGGCCGTAGCGACCGATATCAACAACGACGGTCTTCTCGACCTCTTTGTCGCGAACGATTCCGTCCCCAACTTCCTCTTCGTGAATCGCGGGGCGTTGAAGTTCGATGAAATTGGTTTGGATTCCGGTGTCGCCTACTCGGCCGATGGGAATCCGCGCTCAGGGATGGGTGTCGATGCGGCGGACTTCGATAACGATGGCTTGCAGGACTTGTTTGTCGGCAACTTCAATCGAGAGCGCTTTTCAATTTATCGCAATCGCGGGAAATTGACGTTCAGCGATGAGGCCGGGCCTACCGGCATTGGCACTGCAACGCAAATGTACAGTGGCTGGGGTGTCCGGTTTTTCGATGTCGATCACGATGGGGACGAGGACCTCATTGTCTGCAACTCTCATCCCGACGATCAGATCGAGAAATTATCGAGCACGTTGACCTTCAAAGAACCGATCCTGCTATTCGCAAATAGCGGAGGCAAGTTCGACCTCATCAACCAACGTGCAGGAGAGGCGTTTGCAAAGACCTGGCCGGCTCGTGGCCTTGCAATCGGCGATCTCGATAACGATGGAATGCCTGATATTGTCGTCGGGAATACCGGCGCGGGGCCGCTGATTCTCCGGCATACGGGAGCGATGGCGCAGAACTGGATCGGTCTTGACTTGAGGCCTCGCATTGCTGGCATGATTGTCCGCTGGTCCGTTAGAGGAGTTGTCCGGTCGAAGATGGTCACGGCCGGCGGAAGCTACTTATCGGCTCATGATCCGCGTCTCCTGTTGGGCTTAGGCCGCGCGACCGAACCGGAGTGGATCGATATTCAGTGGCCCGGAACGAAACCGCGCCGGCTTCCGAAGCTCATAGGCGGGCGATACCATCGAATCGAGCGATGAGCGTGGTATTTGCATTGCTGCTATTCCTGCAGTCCGATCTCGAACGCGCTCAGTCTTTGCTTAGAGAAGGGAAGACGACAGAAGCGCAACAAGCGGTCGATGCGGCGCTCGTCTCACAACCCAACTCTGTTCCCGCCTTGACGCTTCAGGGTCGCGTAGCGATGGCGCAGAACAACTTTGACCAAGCTCGCAAGTCCTTTACACGCGCGGCCGAACTCGCTCCTCAATCAGCAAACGCGCAATTCCTGCTCGGCTTCTTTCACTACGTCGACAACGATTTTGTAAAGGCGCAGCCCGTGCTCGAACTCGCGCGCAAGCTTGCCCCGGCAGATGCGCGTACAGCTTTGTTCCTCGCTCTGACCTACGAAGGTCTTGCACAACCAGCGCGGGCCGAGGAACTATTCAAGGAGTCGCTTCGCAAGCCTACCATCGAGACATACGTTGCGTATGCGCGTATGCTCTTTTCGAACGGTAGGCTCGATGAAGCGCAAACGCAGGTCGCCAAAGCCTTGGCACTCGATCGCAGCAGCAGGGAAGCGCTTTACGAACGCGCGCGAATCTCCTTCGAACGAAACATGTTCACCGAGTGTGTCAGCGATGGAGAACGCGCGCTCCGAGCAGTCGGCGATGGCGTAACGGATCGCCAAATCCACTACCTTCTCAGCCGAGCCTACGGACGGCTCGGCGATAGCAGGCGCGCTGTCTCTCACAAAGAGCAATTCGAAGCCATTCCCCCGCGACTCATCCGATGATTGCAGTACTACTGCTCGCTGCTGCGACCTTCGCCGGTAACGACGCCTGTAGACCGTGTCACTCGGAAATCGTCCGGAAGTACGAAATGACCCCGATGGCGCGCAGCACAGGACCGGTCCGCAACAACGTTCCGCCAGGGAGTTTCCGTCATGCCGCTTCGAATACCGAGTACAGCATTGCCAGAGATGGCTTGGTTGCAATGATCAAGGGTCGCGATCGAAAAGAAGATCGCTTCGACTTTGTCATCGGCTCTGGAGCGGCGGGCTTTAGCTATCTCATCTTTCGCGACCGCTATCTTTTCCAAGCGCCCATTACCTGGTATTCGCAAAAGAAGCGGTGGGATGCCGCGCCGGGATACCAAGACGATCCAGGAATGGCTTGGGATCGCCCGGTCGATCCGAGCTGCCTGCTGTGTCATGCGAGTCAACTCACGCACATCTACGGTAGCGTCAATCGCTACGCGGATACTCCTTTTCGACAGCCCGGCATTTCCTGCGAACGATGTCATGGCCCGGGCTCCGAGCACATCCAGTTAAAGGCAAGAATGGTGCTTCCTTCCCGCCTCGACGCCGAGCGGCGTGATGATGTCTGCCGGCAATGTCATTTGTTGGGACAGGCGAGGATTCCGAGGCCGGATCGCACGTTCGCGCAGTTCCGAGCAGGCGAGCGACTCGGAGACTACGTAGCGTATTTTGTCTACGACGATCCGGAAGGGCCCGCGCTTCGAAGCACAAGCCATGTTGAAGGCATGAACGCCAGCCGCTGCAAACAAGCGTCCGGAGACAAGATGTGGTGCGGCACATGTCACGATCCACATGAGGCGCCACGGGATCGAGTCGCTTGGTACCGCGACAAATGTAGATCCTGTCACGTGCCAGCCGATTGTCGTCGCGGATCGAATTGTATTGGATGTCATATGCCCAAGGCCCAAGCGATCGATGCCGGCCATGGAGCTTTCACGGATCACACCATTGCGCGCCGTCCGAAAAATCGGACGGCGCATGACACAAGACCATGGAGGCTTCGACCCTTCAGCCCTGCCGATGCGGGCGACCGTGAACTCGCGATCGCCTATCTGCAGATGTACCAGCAAACGCGAGATGAGCGGCAGAAGAACGAGGCGAGTCGACTTTCCGGCCAACGCTTCCGGTGATCCTTCCGTCATTGTTTCGAGGAGGCTGTGAAGCCGATGCGTTCAAGACTCGTGATCGCGATTGCCGCCCTGCTTTACACCGGCAGCGCCGACGCTCAGGAAAAGAAGGATAGCGAAACGGTGCAGTATAAGGTCGAGTTTCATATTCAGGACAGCGCGGACACTGCCAAAGGCGCGCGGCGTTACTCAATGCTGATCGATGCCAACAGCAAAGGGACCTTTCGCGTTGGCAACCGCGTTCCGTATACGACTGGAACACCGACAGCGCAATATCAATACGCCGACGTTGGCGTCAACATCGATACTCGCCTCCGCGATGTTGGCGGCAAAGTTGGCTTGAGCGCCGATTTGGAACTGAGCGCTATTGTGCAAAATGACAAGACGTCAGGAGCAACAGTGAACCCAAATCCCACGATCTCGTCTTTCCGGATTACGATCAACGCTGTCGTGGCGCCAGGGAAACGCATTCAGGTAGCCTCCGTAGACGACCCGATGACGATGCGCAGATTTGATGTCGATGCAACGATAACTCGCGCAAATTAGATACTCAGAACTTGAAATTGATCACCAGTTCGCTTGCGACTGGCTTGCCGTTGATGGTTGCCGGATCGAAAGTCCAATAGTGAGCGGTTGTCTGAACGAGATTGACCAGTTGTTTTTCGAAGACACTCCCTTGTGGATAATCCGCCTGCGCGCTTATGACTTGACCGAAGCGATCAATGCTCACTTTTACGGGGATGACGATTGGAGTGCGAGACCGGCTTCGCAGCATCGATTGAAGCCCGAGCGGAATCGACGGCTTTACGCTTCTCTTGACCTTTGGCTCCTGAGCTGCTTGTGTGATGGACAATCGCGCAGGGGCGTCAGCCACCGCCGGGGTGACTGTCGGGATAGACGGAGCGGGAGGCCGTTCGATCGGTCGGAACTCGACTATCGGAGGCGGGGCAATGAGTGTCGTGATCGGCGCAGGCGTGGGAACTATTGTGGTCGGAACCGGCTCCGGTAAACTGACCTTCTGTGTTCGTACCGGCGGCGTAGCAACTCGAGTGCGAACTACCTCCTTAGGCGCCAGCTTAGGCGCCAGCCCAAGTACGCGAGCAGAAGCCGATTCTACTGTCCCCGTTTGTGATACCAAGTCCATTCGGAAACGAATATTCGAGGACGAGCCACCAGGAACGTATACGAGCTGTCCACTGCGGAGGTCGTCAGCATCCAAATGCTGCTGCGTATTGCGTTCGCCATCTTCGATCGTGAGAACGCCTTTCTGCGCCGAACGTATTGCGAATGCATGTGCGTCCCACGATAACTTTAGCGAACCCGCTTCCCGGGCAACGGCAAGCTGAAACGGAATCGATTCGGTAAACTTCGGGATGATCGTGAAGCGTTCGCTTGCCGTCGTAGCGAGCGGTATTTGTGGACGGCTCATCGCCAGTACGCCGCCCAATAAAAGAATGCCGGCAAACGCTGCGCAGGCTACCCAAATCCTTCTAGAGGACGGCGGAATTGGAACTAACGCTCCGTCACGACTGACATAGACTTCCGGGCACAACTTTCCTTTGTTTGACCGGCGCGCGAACAGGAACACTTGGGCATCGTCAAGGAACCCCAAAGTCGGTTCTGATGGTTCAACGGCGCCAATGCTGAAGTAGCCCACGCAGCCGGGAGCCCTGGAAGTCGCCCGCGGATAGTTTCTCAACTCGATCGCAGGTTCAGATCGGAACGGCAGACAAGCGCCGACTTCTACACGTGTCCAGTCGCTATCGCGCCGGACAGTTCCAAGCAGAACTCCCGTTGTCATCGGTGAGGCTTCGCTCCGAAGTTCGGCTATCAGTTTGTCGAGGGTTTGCTGCTCAATTGAGACGGAAAACTGACGTGAGTTGTCCGTCCAGAAAAGACTTTCCGACCGCATTTGCCTACCACCAATGAAAAAAGGGCGACACGTGTTGCGTCGCCCATCGTGAGAGTTTTTCTAGAGAGCCTTAAAGCAGTTGCGACCCTCGTGGCACTCGAAATCATCGACCAACTGCCCGTCCGGTCCCAGAGGAATTTGGGTCTTCTGGCACCAAAACGAACGGTCGTTGCAATACTGAATGGTCTTGTCCCACTCGGCTGGAATGAACATTCCCTTCCAGCGAAGGTTGGAACAACGGTCGTCGTCTACTCGTGCGAGTCCGGCGCGTTCCATGCTTACACCACCTTTTTGCCTGCCGCCTCCAGCAGCGCCCGTTTCACGGCGACCTTAGCGAGTTGCACTTTGTAGGCGTTGTCGCTCAGAGGCTTCGCTCCCGCAACGGCTGCTTTGCCGACCGCTTCCGCCACATCCTCGGTGATGGTTTTTCCGGCAAGCATCTGGGCGGCTTGCGTTGCAACATAAGGAGTCGCTGCAACGTGCCCCAGTACAACCTGAGCCGATTCCACCGCATCGCCCTTCATCTTCAGAACGACGGAGGCAGTCGCCAAAGGCCAGTCGAGCGCGTCTTTTTCTCTTACTTCATAGGTCGCGTTTTTCGTAGCGCCTGCGGGAATCACAATCTCGGTGAGGATCTCATTCGGAGCAAGCGCGATCTCTCGTGTCGTATCGTTAGCCGGCGCCACGAAGAACTTAGCGAGATCGACTTCGCGCGTTCCCGTCGTCGATACGAGCTTCGCTTTCGCTCCGAGCGCGATTAACGCCGGACCCAGGCTCGATGGACTGACGAAGTAGGCCGGACCCTCGCCGAAGATCGCGTGATAGCGATTCTCGCCGGTTGGGATCAGGCTCTTGCCATCCTTCATGCCGAGCAAGCCATTGCCGTTGCGGTAGTACCAGCACCGGGGGCGCTGGCACAAGTCACCGCCGACCGTTCCCATATTGCGAATCTGCGGACTGGTTACTCCGCGAACAGCCGAAGCCAGCGACGGAAACTGCGTTCGCACCGCGGCGTTTGCAGCCAGTTCATCGAACGTCACCAGCGCTCCGATGCGCAGGCCCCCTTTCGACGAAGAGATCCCACCGAGTTCCTTGATGTTTTTGATATTCACGACTCTCTTGGGAGATTCGATGTAATCCTTCATCAAGCTGATCAGGTCCGTTCCGCCTGCAAGCACTTGCGCATCTGCCCAGCTTGCGCCAAGGAGCGCAGTCGCTTCTTTCAGACTGGAAGGACTCGCGTATTCGAAGTTCTGCATTATGCGTTCCTCCCCTGGCCATGCAGAGCCGCCAGGACGTTCTTAGGAATCAACGGGACTTGCGGCACTCGCACTCCCGTAGCATTTGCGACAGCGTTTGCGATCGCTGCAATACCGCCGATCGCACACGGCTCGCCGAGACCGATGATGCCGCGTTTATCGTTCTCCGGCGTGATGTCCATGTGCACCAGGATTTCGCCGATGTCGGAGATGCCCGCCAGTTTGTAGAACTCCATGTCGGCGTTCAACACTCGACCGGTTTGCAGGTCCATAACGCGCTCTTCCATGAGAGCGGCGCACACGCTCATGATGCAAGCGCCCAACACCTGGCTCTCGGCCGTCTTCGGGTTGACGATCAGACCGCAGTCCTGGACCGCGACGAGTCGATTCAGCCTGACTCGACCGGTTTCGATGTCGACCGTCACATCGGCCATCTGAACGCCCGCAGCGCCGGCCGTATTCAACCCTTCAGGCTTCTTCGGATCGTTCTCACCCATTTCATTGATCGGCGTGACGCCCAGCTTTTGGCAGGCCTGCTTCCAGCTCATGCCTTTGTCGGGATTGCCGATCACACGAATCCGTCCATCAATAGCCTCGAGCTGATCGGGCGTGGCGTTCAGCGACGCCGCAATCGCCTCGAAGAGTTTGGTCAAGGCATTGATGGTAGCTTTGCGTGTCGAGGACGAAACACCGCCGACGGTCGTCGACCCACCCGACGGTCCGGAGACAGGGTACTGGTTGTCGCCGAGTTTCACTTTGATCATGCTCATCGGAAGGCCGAAGCTCTCCGCGGCGACCATTGCGAGCATTGTTCGCGTTCCGACGCCGAGATCCTGGGTCCCGATCTCGAGTTCAACCGAACCATCCGGATGAATGATCGTTCGAGCCTTGCTGGCGTGTCCCGCCCCACCCCAACTGTTGATACCCAATCCGAGTCCGCGGCGAATCACTCCTGATCCCTGTCCGCGCGGATGCCAGTTCTTCTTCCAGTCGATCATCTCCGCGCCCTTTGCGAGTTGGCGTTTGTAGATGTCGGGCCGGGGTGTGAACTGCAGGTTCTTCTCGAAGAACGTGATCGGGTCCATATTCAGCTTGGCCGCGAGATCCTCGAAAGCCGAGCATGTCAGGAACGAAGCCTGCGGGTGATTTGGCGCGCGCCATGCGCGAATGGGACCGGTGTTGAGCGATACTGCGGTGTGATTCAGACGGAAGTTCGGAATCTTATTGAAGACATAGGGAAGCGGAGCCATTCCACCGCCGGCGAATCCGCCTGTCGACCATGACTCGGACTGCCACGCCGGTAATCGTGCCATCCTTCTTCGCGCCAATCTTGATCTTGGCGAAATGCGAAGGTCGCACTCCGGCGATGGTCAGCTCACTTGCTCGGTCGAGGAACACCTTGACAGGTTTGCCGCCGGCTGCCTTCGACAAATGAGCGCTTTCGATGTGCCAGCGATCGGCCGGGAACTTACTGCCGAATCCGCCGCCCATATATTCCATCTGCACACGAACGTTTGTCGCCGGTATCTCGAGATTGCGGGCCAATTCGTTTGCCACGGTCGATACGGCTTGTGTAGAAGGCCAGTAGTTAACCTTGTCGCCTTCCCACTGAATCACGGCTCCATGTGGCTCGAGGCAGCAGTGCGTGATCACAGGGATCCCGTATGTGCCCTCGGATGTCACGTCGGCATCTTTAAAGCCGGCTTCGGGGTCGCCTGTTACCTGCTCGCCTGCGGGCTTCGCGCGCGCGCCGACTTTCGAGAGGTCCTGCTCTTTCACGACGTGTGGCAGAACTTCGTAGTCCACTTTGATCGCGCGAACTGCGTCCCGGGCAAGCGGCTCGCTGGTGGCGGCCACAATTGCCACTTCGGTTCCAGCCCACTGAATCTCGGTGCCAGGCTTCGAGATGACTCGAACACCGGTGACGCCCTTCATCTTTTCCGCGGTGCTGGTATCGATGCTCCGCACCTTTGCGTGCGCATGAGGGGAGGTCAGCAGGACGGCGTAGAGAAGGCCTTGCGGATTTCTGTCTGAAGGATATTTCGCGCGGCCGCTGGACTTGTCGAGACCATCGAGCCGGCTGATTCGCTGTCCGATGATCTTGCGCTTTTCCGGCTCCGGCCAGGAATAACTAGGCATTAGCGTCCCCCCTTCAGCTTCGCAGAGGCTTCAAGAACAGCCTTACGGATTCCAACGTAGGTTCCGCAACGGCAAAGATTGCCGCCGAGTCCTTCCTTCACCTGATCGAAAGTCGGGCTTGGATTCCGATCGAGGAAGGCCTTCGAGGCGACAACAAATCCTGGAGTGCAGTAGCCGCACTGTTGAGCGTCGTTCTCGACGAACGCGCTTACGATCGGATGCGGATTACGCCCTTGCGCGATCCCTTCGAGCGTTTCAATCTTTTTGCCTTGCGCGTCAATCGCAAGAACGGTGCAGGAATACATGGCCTTGTTGTCGACGATGACAGTGCAGGCTCCGCACGTTCCGCGATCGCATACTCGTTTTGCGGCCGTCAGATCGAGCTGGTCACGCATCACATCGAGCAGCGTCCTTCTCGGTTCAACGGTCGTCTTGTAGGGCTTTCCATTGATCTGCAGTGTGATGGCGGTTTCACCCGAAATCACGTTTGCAGGAGTCTGTGCCTGGGCCTCGTTCTCGAGTACGCCGGTGGAAAGGGCTCCGCCGCCGACTCCGACGCCCTGCAGGAAACCGCGCCGGGAGAACCCGGAACCTGGCTTCTTCGCTTCTGGGTCTTTAATACTCACTGGATGTCCTTTCGTGGGCTGGTCAACTGAAATACTATCGCATTTTGATACGCCAAGGTTACCTCCAAGGGTTACATCCTTACAAGCTGCTGCGACCTGTGATACTTTTTGTAAAAGCCATAGGAGGCGCCTTCATGAAGCGACGCGATTTCATCCGAGGCGGCGCGGTGGCAGCCGCGTTCCACAATTTTCCGTATCACTTATATGCCGGCGCGAAGAAGGAAGCGACGGATCGTGTAAAGCTCGGACCCATGAAAGTTGAGCTAAGCCGGCTCGCGATGGGCACCGGCACGAACGGATCAGGCGGTAGTTCGAATCAGACGAAGAAGCTCGGGGTCAATGGTTTGGCGGATATGTTCCGCGCGGGCTATGACAACGGCGTAACGTTTTGGGACTCGGCCGATCAGTACGGATCACACCCCCATCTTCGCGAGGCGCTGAAGAAGACACCGCGCGAGAAGGTAACCATTCTCAGCAAGACTCACGCTTCAACCGAAGCCGAAATGCGCGCGGATCTCGATCGCTTCCGCAAGGAACTCAATACCGACTTCATCGACATAGTCCTGCTTCACTGCATGCTTGACGGCAAGTGGAACGAGAAGAAGGCCGGGGCTATGAATGTGCTCTCGGAAGCGCGTGAGAAGGGCATCATCAAGACGCACGGTGTTTCGTGCCATACGCTTGAAGCATTGAAGACCGCGGCTGCGACCGATTGGGTCCAGGTGGATCTGGCCCGCTTCAATCCAGCCGGGATCGCAATGGATGCGTCTCCCG
Organism: Bryobacteraceae bacterium; assembly: GCA_963844855.1. GTDB lineage: Bacteria > Acidobacteriota > Terriglobia > Bryobacterales > Bryobacteraceae > DASQDN01. Next base: position 145,640 of record CAWJQP010000083.1, on the reverse strand, counting down.
ATGTGGTTCGTCCGGTGTTGCAGGAGATGAAAGCCAAGGGCAAAGGCATTATCGGGATGAAGATTCTCGGCGCGGGGCGTCTACGAGATAAGGTGGACCAGTCGCTACAGTTCGCGCTCGCACAGGAATTCATTGATTGCTTTACCATCGGGGCCGAGAGCCGGGCTGAACTACAGGATTTGGTTGCCAAGATACCCGCGGCAAGCGTGCGCGGATAAGTACGTTGAATTTCAAGGAGATGGACCGGGAATGAAGAAGAATGTCGCAGTTTGTGGTTTGATTCTGACAGTGGCGCTGGGCCTGTATGCGCAGAAGTCCGGAATCCTGCAGCCCCAGATGACCGTCGAGACGGGCAGCTATGAGAAGCCGCACGGCAAACTCGGCTCGAAGCCCCCGGCAGCGTGGACCGCGACCACTGTCGGCGCGGCGGTTGACGGGAAGCCGAATCCGGGCGCAAAAGAAGCGACCATGGTCGGCGAAATCGTCGACTTTTCCTGCTATTTGCAGATTGGCAAACACGGCGAAAAGCATCGCTCCTGCGCGCAGAAGTGCTTCACGGCAGGACAGCCGATCGGACTGCTCACGAAGGACGGATCGCTCTATATGCTGATGGAGGAAGAGCACGATCCACGGCGTGATGGCCTGACAAACTTCCGCCAAGCGGCGATCGATCATGCCGGACACATTATGGAAGTGACTGGAACGCAGTCGGGAGTCGGCGGCTACAAGGCCTTGTACGTCCACGGTTTCATGAAGAAATAGTCCGACGCCCATGAAAATTTTAAGAGTATGGCTGGCGCTAGTGGCGCCAGCCTTTTTCCTGTCCGCGCAAGACGATATCCGAATTCCTCTAGGCTTGCTTCCGATTCAATGGCCCGAGTACAACCCGTATTCAAAAGGCAAAGTCGAGCTTGGCCGATTTTTGTATTTCGACAAGCGGCTTTCCGCCGATGGCTCGGTGGCCTGCGCCAGTTGTCATCATCCGAAATTTGCGTTTGGCGATGGGGCTAATGTTTCGACGGGAATCAAAGGCCAAAAAGGCGGTCGAAGCGCTCCGACGGTCTTCAATCGCGCCTATAGCTTGGCGCAGTTCTGGGATGGGCGGGCCGCAACGCTTGAAGAACAAGCCAAGGGACCAATGGCCAATCCGATCGAGATGGGAAATACTCACGTGAATGTCGTGGCGAAGTTGCGGGAAATTCCCGGCTACCGGTCGCGTTTCAAGGCGGTGTTCGGAACCGAAGATATGGATATCGAACATGTCGCCAAGGCCATCGCGACATTCGAACGCACGATTCTCTCCGGAAACTCAGCCTACGATCAGTACAAGGCTGGCAAGAAGAATGCGATGACCCCGGACCAGGTAAAGGGTATGAATCTCTTTTTTGGCAAGGCTCGTTGCGATGCTTGCCACGAAGGAATCAACTTCACGACGAATGCATATCACAACCTCGGTATCGGGACAGATAAGCCGAATCCTGATGAAGGTCGATTTGCTGTCACGAAGAACGAGGCCGATTGGGGCGCATTCAAGACGCCGACGTTGCGGGAAGCGGCGCGCACTGCTCCCTATATGCATGACGGAAGTTTCAAAACTCTCGAAGAAGTTGTCGATTTCTACGACAAGGGCGGCACTCCGAACAAGAATCTCGATAAGACGGTTCGCAAACTGAACCTGACGGATGGGGAGAAGAAGGATCTGGTGGCGTTTTTGAAGGCTTTGAACGGCGAAGGCTGGCAGGAAATCAAAGAGCCGACCGAGTTCCCGAAATGAGCGATCGGAAATTCTCCCGTCGCGACGCGCTGTCTTTGGCAGGGCTGTCGTTGCTTTCGAGCTGTAATCGAGGCGCCAAGCAGCGGATCGGCGTGGTTCCCAAAGGCCGCGCTCATATGTTCTGGCAATCGGTGCACGCGGGGGCGGTCAAAGCAGCTCGCGAGACCGGCGTCGAAGTGGAATGGAATGGTCCGGCCACCGAGACCGATTTCAACGGCCAGTTACAGATCGTCGAGGCAATGATCAACAAGCGCCTCGATGCGATTGTGCTCGCTCCCATCGATAAGAAAGCGATGGTAAGTGTCGTTGAACGAGCGGCGAAACAGGGCATTCCGGTCGTGATCTTCGATTCGCCTGTCGACACGGAGGAGTTTGTCGCGCAAGTGGCGACGGATAACTATAAGGCCGGCCAGATCGCGGCCGAACGTATGGGAACGATTACAGGTGGCAAAGGTAAAGTCGCGATCGTTGCCGTACAGGCCGGCGCCGCCTCGACCATGGCGCGCGAGCAGGGCTTCGAAGACACCATTAAGAGCAAGTTTCCGAACATCACGATTTCCGACAAACGCTATGGAGAGGCCGCAGTCGAGCGATCGTTAACGGTCGCCGAGAACATGCTCACTGCTTTTCCCGATCTGACCGCGATGTTTGCTTCAAATGAATCGAGCGCTGTCGGCGCTGCGCGCGCCATTAAGGGTCGAGGCAGCAAGATCAAGCTAGTGGGCTTCGATTCGGGACCGACTCTCGAAGAGGATCTGAAGGGCGGGATCATCGACTCTCTTGTCGTACAAGATCCGTTCTTTATGGGGTATCAGTCAGTCACTGTGGCGGTGAAGAAATTGAAGGGGGAAGCGCCGCAGAAAATCCAGAATCTGGAACCGCGGCTGGTCACGAAGGCTGATCTCGAAAAGCCGGATGTGCAAGCGCTCCTAAATCCGGATTTGAAGAAGTACTTGAGTAGTCCCTAGCCCCCGCCGCTACCGAACTGGTCGAGACAAGATACAACTTTCGAATAGATATGAGTCATCGCGGTATGAATCGTCGTGGGCAGAAGGACTGCCGATCCGGTTGCGACGAGCGCCACAAGTAGAGCGTATTCGATCAGATCCTGACCGCTCTCATCATTCCAAATGTGCTCGAGGAAGCTCTTCATGATTTCGCGTCTTTAGGTAGAGTATCTCCGAAGCATTGTTAATACAAGCAGTTACAGCCTCAACATTTAATAGTAAAAACCCTAGTTACCCTGGCTTTAGTTTCTCAAGTAACGCATTTGGGGGGATTGGTGGTGGGCCGGAAACTATTTTCCGGCCCCTTCGCATGATTCTTCACCGTGCGGGGGTCGCCCGAGTCCCCACCGGGGAATCGAATCATACGGGCAGCGTGGTGGCCCGGGACGTCGCAACCTCGAGTTGGCAGTCCCTGCATCGATCCACACTGAAACTTGTGCTGGAATACGCTCTACCGCCGGTAGGAAACCTGGAGAATGTCTCCGGGTCGCGGGACAGAGACAGGCAGAAACGTAACCACATTCACGCTCATGGTGTAGTCGACGCCGGACATTTGGAGCACACCGTTCCGGAAGACCTGAAGACTAGTCGCCGGCTGCGGCTCGCTTTGCAGTGTGAAAGTGTCATTGGAGCCGTCAATGGTTCCCGTCAACGGCTCGCCATCACTGAAGAGAATCGACGGTGTATCGTTCGAGGGAAGGCGATACCAAGCCTGGAGTATGTCGCCTGGCGAGGGTATCGAACCAGAAGTCATTACAATCGACGAGTCCGAGATCGTGTATGCCGTTCCTTGCCGCAAGAGGAGTCCATTGAGAAACAGATTGAGACTGGCAGCGGGCGACGGAATTGCGGACAGAGTAAAATTCGTGTTTACGCCATTAATGGTTCCGGAAGGCGTTTCGCCGTCGACGAACGAAAGCCCACCACTACCACCACCAGAGCCGCATGGTCCTGAAGTGCCGTCGACGTGAACACAGTCACGCGCATTCCCAACAGCTCCGTTCAAAGCGCCTGATTGGTTAATAACCGCTGTGCGGGCGTTTGCGAATCCGTCACCTTTTAAAGGACGCACGTCCAACTCAGCGCGCAGTCCCTCCACATCGGAGATCGAAGCGGGTTCGCCATCGGTGATGGCGCCGGCGTCTTCGCCCTGAATTCGAACATCCTTCAATCGCAGCTTTGCCGTGCTGGGCGGGATGGACCAGAATTCGACGAACTGGGTCCTTCCGTTGCTGTTGAACTTTACGGTATAGGCGGTCGGTTTCACAGCATCGCGGGTCGGAACCAGAGCGACGCGTAGGTTGCCGGCGATCACTTTCACATTCAGCGTCTGTTGTGGAATCTCCGATCCGTCGGCTGCCTGGAAGCTTTTCCATTCAATTTGGGCAACACCTTCGAAGCGAGTACCATCGGCTTTGTATAGCGTGTCTTGAATCGTTGTCAGAGCGGGCGCGGCGGCACACCGGCCGACCAATAACGCCGCGATTAGGGCGAATCGCATTATCATTTTCCTCCAGAAAAAAAAGCCCGGCTAACCGCATGTCGCGGCTGCCGGGCTCGGGTGAACCTTTCCTGATTTAAATTTAGCGCGCAGGTGCAGAAAACCGGGTGTCGAATTCGGTAAATATCCCCGCAACTTACTCTAGATGCGAGAATTAAAAGTTTTTTTTACTTGCGTGAATGGGTCATTGGCGGAAGCCAAAACGGGTATGAAAAGAGGCAAAGCACGATATTCTGATTAGGTCGGAGGGGACAGAGGCCGGTATTACTTGGGTCTGTATGCCCGATGGTGAATGTGGCCCGGACGCTTTGCCGAGGTAAATCGATTAGAGCCGGGAGGTCCTCAACTCGAATATAACGGTTTTCCTCGCGCTCTGTGCCCGCTTTGATGATGACCTAAAAATCATGCGCTCTAATATGAAGCATCCGATTTCCGGAGCCTTCGATGTAACAACTCGGTGATCGTCTCGGGTACGTTCAATCTGAAAAACTACCAATCCATGGAGTGAAGTTGTCCCAAGGATGCGTTCTTCCGAGGGGTGGATCATACAATTTTCCGGGATCTTACCCAACGCTCGCTGTAAGGACGCCCACGACTCCACACTAGCCCCAGAACTTAGGCTGAACGGTATAGGACCTAGAAAGGATTCGGCAATACCATTCGTGTTGATCACCCGTCGGGTGTGCAACAGGTTCCCGAGCCAACTCACTGGCGAGACGATAGTCAACGTCCCATCCTGGTGCTGCTCTACCGTTTGTCGGCCGACAATCCGTTCATTTCCTTTCTCATCGTAGGTACTGTCCACCTGGTCAGCCCTGAACCATGGAAACACAGCAGGAAACACTGCAGGGCTCGACATGCGGACCTGTGCACGTGATGCAGTCGTAAGGAGGAGAATGCCCATGCTAACCGCAACCGCTACTACGAGTAGCAACATTCTGCGCTTCATACGATGAGCATACGTTATTAAGCTATACGACGGGATGAGCCGGGCGGGTCAAGCGAAATATAAGGCTCGATGGCATCACCTGAAGCAGGGGACCCGCCGCTCGCGTCGAGGCTATCTTTCGCAGGATTGAGGAAAAACCAAACGGTTGCTTCAGCAGATCAGAACATTGCTGAAGGTATTTATCGACCGGAACGGATTGCGCGGCCGATTCGCCCGCAAGGGTCCCTGTTAGCACTGCGCATAATAGACCGGACCCGGTGAACGGATCGACAAACGAGAGCGCGTCGCCGGCTACGTAAACTCCCTGTTTGGATTTGAACTGGTTGCCGAACTCCAGCGGGCCCGTAAAGATCCAATCCCACTTTCTTGTGAGAGGAGCCAAACGCACACGTACCGCGGGATCGCGCCAGATCATGGTGTCGACATCGAAGGCGTAACGCCGAAGCTGTTCCTCCGGAGCGAGTCCACAGACGTTGGTCATGCCGTTTTCTACAGAATTGACGCCGACATACGTTGTGCCCGCGAAATAGAGTTCGACGGCATCGTCCGCGGGACCGTCGAAGTGCGCTTTGAAACCGAACAGGCGGCCTCCTCGGGATCGTGTCGATGCTCTGCCGGTCGTAACGATATTGGCCGAGCCGGCGGTCGCAGACTCTGCGCCCAAGGCCCCGGCAGTGTTCCATAGCCACGAGTCGAAAGCATAACGGCTAAGCCCGAAAGCCGGCTGAGGAAGCGTGGCCGACTTCTCGACCGAGCCTATCCGGATCAGCATCCGTCGAATGGTCGAAGGCTTTAAATCTCGAAACGCCGACCACAAGCCCAGCCTTTCGAGCGCATCCTCGATGCCGGGCGAGAGAAATTCGCCGCAGACCTTATGACGAGGAAAGCGAGATCGTTCGATGATTGTGACGGAGGAACCGGTTCTACGAGCCGCGATTGCGGCCGACGCTCCCGCCGGTCCGCCACCGAGGATGCAGACCCGGCTCACAGTCCCGCAGTGGTGGACTTTTGTGTCAAGGCGCGCAACGCCGACTCGGCATGATGATCTGCCGGATATTGCGCTAAAGCTTCCTTGAAGGCCTTTTCCGCCACGTCAGCTTTGCCATGTCGCATCGCGAGATGGCCTAATCCTTCTGCGGCCGGTCGCGGATAGTATGGAGGTTCATTGTAGACGAGTTGTTGCTCACGAGCCGACGCGGAGGCGATCTGCTTGAGGCCTTTATCAACACGCTTCTCCGCGATTAAGATGTGGCCTTTCAGTTCTTCCGACGCAACCTTCACCTCGGGTCGAACTTTCCCCTTGTTCGCCTTCTTATGCGCCTGTACAGCCTGCTTCATGAAGGCGGCTTCCTGCTTTGCAGGCTCTGCCTGTCCCTTGTCGGCATAAGCAACCGCGCGTGCCCAGTAGTACCAAGCCTGCAAACGAGGCTTGTCGGGTTTGGGCAGTTGATCTGACAGAACGTCATCCCATTTTCGGAACTGAACCATCGTCCGCATGAGCGAGAACCAGCCCTGTGTCGCCGCCGTGCGCGTATTCTCGAGCGCCCTCGCTTCGCGAGGATTTTCCTTCATGGCGATCAGTTCGCGCGCCGACGCAATAGCTTTGTCGTAGTCGCCGCTGAAGGAGTACGAAGTCGCAAGGAAATGAACGTTGTGACCATGATGCTGATTGCCGTAGAGCGAATCGGCTTTCATGTATCCGCGTTCATTGATCGCAGCCGAATCGAAGGACTTGATAGCTTCATCCCAACGGCCTGTCTGCGCCCAGATGTGCCCTGGCATATGAAGAGCGTGCGGGATGTTTGAAACCAACTCGGCGTATCGCTTACAACTCGGCCACGCATCTTTGGCGAAGTTTGAACCTTCAAAGCCGTGGATGACGTAGTGATGAACGCCGGGATGATTCGGCGCATCCACGATGAGTTGCCGCAGCATCGAAGCCGATTCCATCGAGGACGGATATTTCGGTGTCTTCTCGGGAAGCGTGAAGCCGCGCATAATCATGAGCGCTAGATAGGCTCGAGCTTCGATCTCCTTCGGATACTTTGCCACCAAAGCTCGAAGCTCTTTGACAAAGGCCTCGTCCTGATCTTTGGCCTTCTCGTCGCGTCGCGCCACGATAGCGGCAATGTACATCTTCTCGAGATCGGTTGCCTTGCCGGGCGCGCTCGACAGATCCAACGCCTTGCGGATCGCCTCCTTCACTCGTGGAACCGGCGGCCGATTCGTAGGATCTCCGGCGAGTTGAAATCGGGGACGAAAGTCGCCGACTGCAACCATCGCTACGCCCCAATGCGGCATCGGCGCTTCAGGATCGAGCTGCGCTGCCTGCAGAAAGGACCGCTCGGCCTCCCGCGCCCAAAACGAATGCATCTGCGCCACGCCTTGATTGAAGAACTTCTGAGCTTCGGCGCTCTTGGTTGTGATTGGAAAATCGATTGTTCCCTGACCTTCGAGAAGCTTGGCGGGAAGCGGCGGGGCGGAACCTCCTGGAGGAGGGGCGCACGCGTCGGCCGTGGGTTTTGGAGTTTGCCCGCAGAGAAGCGAAGCTCCTAACAAAATGCCAACAACCATTGATCTCATTGGGGATCTCATTGGGTCACCTGCAAATGATGGCGGATCAACTCTACCAACTGATCTGTTCTATACGATGAGCCTTCGACCATCGCCAGTAATTTTCCATCCCGGCCTACGAGGGCGGTTCGGGAAGTATGTACGATCGCGCCGTCTTCCGGCCAAAACACCAAACCCCAGGATGCGGCCGCCTTTCCGACGGTCTCCGGGGGGCCGGTAAGAAAGCGCCAGCCTTCATCACGGGCACGCCAGAGTTTAGCATAAGCGGCGAGCACCTGAGGTGTGTCCCACTGGGGATCGATGGTGATAGACAGTAGTACGAGATCGCGTCCGATCGATGACGCGAATTGTCGCTGAACGGTGGCAAAGCTGGCCGCCAGACGCGGGCACACGTCCGACATCGGGCAACGTGTGTAGATGAAATTTACTGCGACGAGTTTCCCGCGTAGGTCCGAAAGCGCAAGGCTCTCTCCGCGATGGTCTGTCAGCCGGAAGTTCGGCGCCATCTGGCCAGTTTGCGGCACGGTAGCGGGAGCGGGCATGTCTGCCTCATCCACCGGAATGATGCGAATTGCTCGCGCGATGTTGTCTCGCAACGCGAAGCGGACACGCATCCCGGGTCGGATAGGGGCCAGATCTTTGGCGGTAGCGGCCTGGAACTCCATCGTCATAGCCTGCATGTAGCCGGGAATGGGGCGATGGGCCACGGTGAAAGACGGCGGGCTCACCGACAGAACCAACCCGTCGACTGAATAAGAACGCGCCGAAAGGCTGCCGACAAGGCTAGTAAAAATAAAGAATATCCGGACGAATCCTGCCATTGGCCACTGCACAAGGTCCACATTCCATGTTGTATCCTGACCAAGCCTCCCTTGCCGCCTTTGGAACTTCAGTCGGATGATCCGCTGCGTGGTAAACGGACAGGCCCATGCGGGGATGATCCTTGGCGATCGTATTCCGAGCGCCATGCAGAGCTTTCACCTCCGCGCCCTCGATGTCCATCTTGATGTAGTCGACACGGGGAAGGTTTAACTCTGCCACGAGTTTGTCGATCGTCGTGAGCGGGAACTTCTGATCCGTTTCGTGAGCATCTTTGGGATGAATAACGAAGCTATCAGCGGCGGAATTATGTTCGTCGATATGCAGCGTGAGGAAGTCGTCCTTATCCCAAACGCCCTTCGGATAGACGATTACGCGGCCGGAAGCAATCTCATCTTTGAAGTTGCGGCGCAAGCACTCGATATTTTCGGGCGCTGGCTCGATGGCGACTACGGTTTTGGCCCCGGCATCGAGAGACTCCTTAACGAACACACCGATATTGGCTCCGCAGTCCAGAACCACGTCACCGGAACGAACGAAGTTTTGCCCGGAGCCATAGATCTTACGTTCCTGCTCGGCCAGGTTGAAAGGAAGAACGTAGCGGCTGCCTGCGGCGATCCAGAACGTCCCTTTCGGGGTTTCCCACTGCTCGAACTTCTCATCCTTGCTGACCATTTTGCTGGCCTTGAGGATTCGGTCTTTAATCTGAATCTGTCGTTTTTGGTTCTCTTCCGCCTGTACCGCTTGGGAAAGAGGGCAGACCGGGCTTCGTCCGACCAGAACCAGCGCCGACAGGCGCAACGGTGGGTACAACATCACGGCGATCGCCAAAACAATCACGACAAACAACAGCTTCAAGACGCGGGAAAGAGTCACTCTGCCGACTATATCATCTACTTTGAACAATGCCGCGAACTCGTTCGATCTGTTGGAGATGATTGATATCGTGGCCGGCCATCATCTCGACGATATCGTTAATGGTCTGCGGGCCGCGCTCGGTGTGAACGCCATAACGAAGCAAGTCGTGCCCCTCGGCAATCAGAAACAGGCGCAGGATCGATCGCCGGAGAACCGCGAGCTTTTCGAGGGTCTCGTTCCATGGCTCCTTCTCACGCATCCAACCGAGGGCCCAGGGATCCTGGTCGAAGCCAACTAGCGTAGGGCGGTCCTGGAACATCACCATTCGAGCGCGTGTCTGGAAGACAAGATCGCAGTCCGCTAAGTGAGCGACGATTTGATGGATCGACCACTTTCCGGGTTCCGGGGGAGTTGCCAGTTGTTCGGGGCTGAGGCCGGCGGTAAGTTCCTCAATTCGATCCACGGTCGACCTCAATACAAAGTAAGGTTCCTTGTCTCCGAGGTACTCCGCATAAGGATTCGTGCTGGCCATGGGTCCAGTGTACATTTGAGGAACATGGTGGTCACGATCGATGATTGGGAGCCCCTGGCCAAAGAGCGGCTTCCGCAGATGGTCTTCGAATATCTGTCGGGAGGCGCAGGGGACGAAATCACACTGCGCGAAAATCGCGCCGGCTTCGACAGGATTCGTCTGCGTCCGAGCATGCTCGTTGACGTTTCGCAAATCGATACGACGACGACGTTATTCGGACAGAAGCTGAAACTGCCGGTTCTTCTCGCTCCGGTCGCATACCAGAAGATGGTCCATCCGGAGGGAGAGCTTGAGTCAGTGCGCGGCGCAAATGCCGCCGGCGTAACGTTTGTCGCCAGCACGGCCGCCTCGGTTGCGGTCGAGGATATCGCCCAAGTCGCAACGATTCCGCCCTGGTTTCAGCTTTACGCTTCGACCGACCGTTCGTTTACGAAGGCTCTGGTTGATCGGGCGCGTGAGTCCGGCTGTCCAGTGTTGTGCTTTACGGTTGACGCGCCGGTTCGTGGGCAGCGCGATCGCGATACTCGGAACAGTTTTTGTTTACCGCCTGGACTTACCAGACCCAATTTTCGGGATCTGACACCCGAAGCCGTTGCGGGCAATCCCAGAGCAGAGGGCCGGTCGATTTACAGCCCGAATCTTTGTCCTAGTCTCACGTGGGATTACCTCGATTGGCTTCTCTCCATAGCGAAGATGCCGGTACTGGTCAAAGGCATTCTCACAGGTGAAGACGCAAAGCGCGCAATCGATGCAGGCGTCGACGGAGTGGTGGTCTCGAACCACGGAGGACGCGTTGTCGATACGGTGATTTCAGGTATAGAGGCGCTTCCGGAGATCGTCGAGGCGGTCGGGGGCAAGGGGCCGGTGCTGCTGGACGGTGGAGTAAGGCGTGGTGTGGACGTACTGAAGGCAATCGCGCTTGGGGCGTCGGCCGTTATGATCGGCCGGCCGTATCTCTATGCGCTCGCCGCCAATGGTTCCGAAGGTATCCGACAATGTGTCGATACCCTACATCGCGAGATTGAAATGGCGATGGCTGCGTGCGGGAGGCCGACCATTGCGTCGATCAATCGCAGCCTTGTGAAATTATAGCTTCTCGACGATTTCAGTCTTCGCCCCGTCTACGTCCGTTACGACGATTCGAAGGCCCTTGCGATTGTTAACTCGCTCTTCGGGACCTGCGAAACGAACCGAAACCATTCGATCGATGCTCTCGCCCGGGTTGATCTTCTGCCGAATCATCAAGTTGGGATTGTGTTTCTTGCCCAGAACAGGATAGTACGTGAAGAGACGCTGCGCATCGGTCTCAGAGAATGTCTCTCCCGTGACCTGTTCGCCTGCCTTTTGTTCGAGGAAGACCTCGACTTCTTGAACGACGAATTGCTGCGTCGATGGATTGGAGACGCGAATGTCGGCGAACACTACCGTGTTATCCGGATCGATGGAGTGGCTCCGCACGCGCAGCACACTGCCATTCAACTCAACTTTATTATGTCTGGTGGAAACGAGGATGCCGCCGACAACCGCAGCCACTACGAGCATAGCGATGATTGCCGCGATCGTAGCCTGCTTGCTCAACTAAGACTCCAGGATTCGGAAGATCTCGCGCATGCTGGCATGCGATTTCTCGATCTTTGTGCCGTCGAAGTAATGTGTTTCGAGCCCGATTTGTCCGTTGTATCCATCGCGCGACAAGGCGCTGAAGATTCCTGCCCAGTCGAGTTTCTGCGCAGGGTCGAGTAAGCTGTGTCCCTTCATCTGGACATTCCAGATTCGTTTTGCCGGCAACAGCTTGTAGCCATCCGGATAGGGAATCTCTTTCTGAGAGGTACCGTTTAGCGGATCCCAATTCAGGCCGACCGTTTTCTCGGGAAGCAGCTTCAGGAACGTGGCGACCTCAGCGCAACTGACGACATTGCATGCGCTCTCGTTCTCCACGAGTAGTCGGATTTTTTCCTTGGAAGCCATTTCCGCGATTTCGCCGATAACGTCGGCAATATGTTGATTCAACTTCTCAGGCTCGGCTGTTCGCAGGAAGGTGAAGAGGCGAACCTTGTCGGTCTCAAGCAGGTGCGCGGCGCGAAACGCCTGTTCGAAATCTTGCTTTCGCCGATCGAACTCCGCCGAATGCTTGGCGATACGCGTTTCGCGCGCCTCACGGGTCTCGGGTTTTCGGAATACCGGTTCCGTTCCCGGAAGCGTAATCTTGAACATGGGAGCGTTCAGGAATGAGACCTTAATCCCATTGTCCTTGAACAGCTTAGTGGCCTGCTTGAGTTGTTCGTCGGACTGACGCATGTAATGGCCTTTGCTGCCCGGCACCGAGCGAAGCTCCAGCCACTTCAAGCCATATTGCTTCGCGAAAGCGACCGAGTCCGCTTCACTCGTGCAAGCCTCATCGGTTATGACCGAGATGCGGCTCCGATCGATCCGTGACTTGGCGTTCAAAACTGGCGAAACGGCCAGACCCGCAAGAAACTCTCTTCTCAACATGCTCTTTAGAAGTTAGCACTTCCGAAAGTCTCGCGATCTATCCACTTAAGGTAGTCTGGATTTCCCTCGACGATCGGAATCGCGATGACCTCGGGTATCTCATACGAATGGTTCTTTCGCAATTCGGCGCTGAGCCGGTCGAAGAGTTCGCGCGTGGTCTTAATTATGAGCATCCACTCCGCTTCCTGTTGAATGGAACCCTGCCATCGATAGATGCTCTGAATGCCTGGGATGATGTTCACGCATGCGCAAACGCGTGTATCGACAAGCGCCCGCGCGACGCGTCGCGCCTCCTCTTGTGAACCGCAATTGCTGAAGACGATAATTTTTTCACTCATCCGACTACTTTTTTGGTCGTACCACTAGATTCGGAGGGCCAAACAGGATTATAAACAAATGTAGTACTTCCCTCGGTAGTCGTACATGAAGATCTTACTCCGCAAGACAGGGTATCTCGTTGCGCTCGCAATTGCGTGCGCGTATGCCCTCGTCGCGTTCCGGGGACCGAACGGAATTCCCGCTCTGATGGAGAAGCGCCGCCAGATCACGTCGCTGCAGGAATTGAACGCGACGATGGCGGCAGAGAATCAGCGCAAGCAGGATCGAATCCACAAGCTCGAAACGGATCGCTCCGTTCAGGAACTCGAGATTCGCAAACGTCTGAAGCTCCTTCACCCGGGCGAGACTCAGTTCATTCTGCCTGAGCAAAAGCCGAAATCGGCGGAGAAATAAATTACCGCTCCCTTTGGAGCTGTAAAAGAATTGATCGTGGTCAAGAAGCCTGCGGTGGAAAGATGCTCCGTATTCGGGATTCTGCCGCTTCGCGTTTGGGAACGGGTGCATTGGTATACATTTTTACAGCGCCAATGCTGCGTCTTGGCATTTTTGGCCGTTTTTGTCTCTTACGCTATCTAGATCGCTTGGTTCTCATTATTGCGGTTTCCACGCAGCTAAAACTGCGGTCCTGACAATTGACGCGGTTTCGTCCTTTTAGGCTGTCTGGGGGGCTTGGTTCTCATTCTTGCGCCAGACTAGCCGCATCCACTGCATTACGTTGTAGGTTAGGCAAGCCCAGAGTATTTCCAAGCTTGCCTTCCTCTTTCCTCTCAAGCGAAGCTTCCGGATGCCAAACTTTTCTTTAATCCAAGCATGGGGCGTTTCGGCTATCTCTCCTCGCCTCTTGTAGGCGGCTTTGGCCGGCTCTGTCGCCATCCGGTTCCGGAATGCCACCACGTCCTTGTCTTCCGCGATCAGTACCGAAACGGATCGCCCCTTCTCAAATCCCTTGGGACAGCACTGTTGGCGAAAGTTGCACTGCCGACAGATACTGCCCTGTGCTTGGTAGATCTCGTAGGTATTTCCCCGTTTGACATTGATTCGCACCAAGTCCAGCCCCTCGCCTTGCGGACACCTCAGCGCTTTCTCATCCACTCTCTGGACAAATCGTTCGCCAGCAAATTCCTCTGCAATTCCACTACTTTTGCGGGCTCCGGCCTGACGCTTCTTGGCATCCGTCACTGGACCGATCAGATCTACGCCTGCCTTTGCCAACTGAACGATATTGTTGACGCCGGTGTAGGCTCCGTCCACAACCACTTGCTTCGGCTGCTTTCCCAACCTCGCTTCAACCTGCTTGACCATGTCCGGCAATGACACACCAGCATCACTGCTGTTCTGCGTCACCTCTAATCCCACAATGATCTTGGCCCGCGAATCGGTGGTGATCTGCACGTTATAGCTCGGGGCGATGCCTCCGTCGTTGCCGTGCTTCATGAATCGAGCTTCTGGCTCGCTCACACTCACTCGCGCTTTGGCTTTGTTCTCGGCTCCCGATTTGGTCTTGCGAATCTCCTCTAGCTCCGCCAAAGCCTGTTCCAGTCTTTCGGCCTTTTCCCGCGCCTTCGCCGCTGCACTGCTTCCCGCCGCTGCACTGCTTCCCGCCGCGACGGTGTTTCTTCCTCCGATTCGCCTAGTGCTTCGACTACCTGGCGCGCCGTCACCAAACTTTCCCGCATGCTCTTGTCTCGCCGAAACGAACTGGCGCTGGCTTGCGCCTGGATCTTGGTTCCGTCATGCATCACCTGCTTCAGATCCACGTACCCGGTCTTCTCCAGCAACGCCAGCATCTCAGCAAACACTTGGTCTAAGGCTTCTTTGTGTTCTTTCCGGAAGTCCGACAGTGTCGTGTGATTGAGCACCTCCAAGGCTGTCAACCAACGCAATCCCAACTCGTGTTCCATTTGCCGGCTTAACTCACGGGCCGAACTGATCCCCTCGCTATAGGCGTAAAGCCACACCGACAACAGCAGTCTGGGATCTGTGTGTTCCCGACCGGCGCGCCCTGCTTGCGATCGAATTCCTTCCAAAAACCTGCTCAGGTTCAGGTCGCCGGTCAGATCCCAAATAGCCCGCGCTTTATGATCTGCCGCCACAAGCGTCTCCACATCCAGCGTAAGCATCCGAATCTGATTCCGATCCACTGCCTTCAGCTTTGGTTTTCCAACTGTTACCCGCTCGCTTGTTCGTAAGCTAGATTCATCGGCCGACGGTTCAAACATTCCCGCTTGTTTCGGCATCACAGTCAGAATAAACCAGAACATTCCTATTCAGAAATGTTTTATCGAGAAGGGTTTGATTTTTTGACAGCTCCTTTGGTCGCGGCTCGGTAGGTCTGTAACTCGACACCGAGCCGTTACCAAAAGGAGCGGTTTTTACAGCACCTTACCCGGCGACTTTCGTCAACAAGCAGAAGCTTTTGCGAGGCAGTTTGATCCAGGCCCTTCCCGTCGATTGGATCGTGGCAGGGATTCTGGCGCCTGGGCCATCCCATTTTGGATCAGCGGAATCGAGAGCCTTTTCCCACGTGCCTTCGGGCAAGTCGAGAGTCGTTCCCGAACCTAGCGTACCAAAGTTGAAGACTGCAACCGCTTCACTCTTGCGTGACCACCGTCGCATGGTGAGCATGGATTCCTTCTCGCAAACGCGAACTTCGAAGTTTTCTTTGCTGAGTTCACGCAAGGCAGGAATTGTTCGGCGCAATCGCAAGAGCTCGCGGTAAAAGTTGAACACCTTTTGATGACAGTCTAGATCCCGAAGGCTATGATCGAGTTTGGATCGATCGAAACTAGACTCAGCTTGAGGGTCCGGCACAGCTCCCTTCCATTCAAACGCGCGGAACTCCCTACGGCGACCCTCTCGCACGGCTTCAATCAGATCCGAGTCCGAGTGGCTTACGAAATAGAGAAACGGCGCTGTATCCGCATACTCCTGTCCCATGAAGATGAGCGGAATCGCAGGGGTCAGCAACAGAATGCCAGAGGCCATTCTCAGTTCATCGGGAGTGAGCAGGTGCCTGAGCCGTTCGCCAAACATCCGATTCCCGACCTGGTCGTGATTTTGCACGAAGGCGACGAACCGCTCAGCCGGGACATCTTTTGACGGTGTGCCATGACGCTGGCCGCGAAACGATGAAAATTGGCCTGTATAGACGAATCCTTCCTCCAAAGCCTTTACCAAATGATCAAAGCCGCCAAAGTCGGCGTAGTATCCAGTTTGTTCGGACGTTAGGAGCGCATGTACCGAATGATGGAAATCGTCATTCCAGGTGGCGTCGATCCCATTGCCACCATCCTTTTTGCTTCTGACCAGATTGATGTCATTGAAGTCGCTCTCCGCAAAGATAAGAACTTCGCGATTCCCGGCGTGAGCCTTCGCCGTATCCCGAATCTCGGTCAGGATGTGACGATCTGAACTGTCGAAAATCGTGTGCACCGCGTCCAACCTGAGGCCGTCCACATGGAATTCGTCCACCCACTGCGCAACGTTGTCGAGGACATATCGCCGCACCGCGGCGCTACCATGACCATCGAAGTTGATCGCATCGCCCCAAGGCGTATTGTGCTCCGACGTGAAGTACTGGCCGTACTGGCCGAGGTAATTGCCCTCCGGTCCCAGATGATTGTAGACAACGTCTAAAACCACCGCTAATCCGTGAGCATGAGCAGCATCGACGAGCCTTTTGAAGCCTAGCGGCCCACCGTACGATGCCTGTACTGCGTAGGGGTAGGCGCCATCGTAGCCCCAGTTTCGAGTTCCGGGAAATTGGCCGATCGGCATAATTTCGATCGCCGTGACACCGAGGTCCTTGAGATACGGCAGTTGCTCGATGACGCCATCGAATGTTCCGGCCGGAGTGAAAGTCCCGACATGGATTTCGTACAGAACGGTGTCGCGGAGCGAGATCCCTCGCCATTTCTGATCTGTCCAACGAAATTCCCGGCTCACAATCTCCGACGGTCCATGCACTCCCTCGGGCTGGTAGCGGGAGGCAGGATCGGGAAACTCGTCTGCATTATTGAGGCGGAACCGATATCGTGCCCCGGG
This sequence comes from Bryobacteraceae bacterium, assembly GCA_963844855.1. GTDB lineage: Bacteria > Acidobacteriota > Terriglobia > Bryobacterales > Bryobacteraceae > DASQDN01. The sequence goes on along the minus strand of CAWJQP010000083.1, from coordinate 128,750 downwards.
TTGGACGCCATCGATCTTGGACACGAAGTACCCACCATCGGCAGGTGTCAAAGGCACGATACGGTCAACAGGTGAAAGAAGATGAACACTGACGCTTCGGGCCTTTGGCGCCCAGACGGCAAATGAGGCTTCCGCCCCACCTAAATAATGGGCTCCGACAGGCTCGGTTCGAATGACCGCAGTTGCTCCGGATGGCATTAGTTAAATTGCTCCTGTTCAAGCATTTAGCGCGTCTCTCTGATATAACGTGGATACAACTTGGATACAAACTTGGCTATCTCCCTTTAGCTTACCGCGGACCGCGGATCCGTCCTATCCCAGCGACCCGCTAGATGGCTCTCTAAATACCGCCAGCCACCTTACCCTCTGGTGTGTTTTCGGGATAGCGGATGGGCGTTCAATTACGGTTTTATAGATTCAGAGGTCTGACTTGCGAGTACCGGATCGTGTGGGGAAATGCATTGGATATAGACTGAACATCCTCGGCGTGCGGGTATGGAAGGACTATTGCCGGCTGGTTGCAAAAGATACCACCGGAAAGTGGACTCCCTTGGGCCCGCCACGTTCCCTTCCAATTGACATTCCAAACGATCCATCCTCGATTGCTTCCGATGCTTTGCTGTTAACGGCTTACCAGTACGAAGTGGAGCGACCTGGCTCAGACTTACGCGATATCCTCGCACAAACCAAGGACTTCGATTTTGCCTTAAGCGAGGAACCCTCCACGGCGATCTCAAAAGCGGCCCACAAGCCGTGATTCTGCGCCTGCGACGACCGCGTGCGTCGTCGCAATGTGATCGAGAAATGCAATTGCCTCCTGTGCATCTGCGACATACTCTGTCGCGGCACTAGATCCCGAACCGCCTACGCGAATGTTCACCTGGCCTCGATTCGCGCGAAACATCGATTCATCCGTTCGGTCATCGCCGAGACAAATGCAGAGGTCAAAAGGCCCTTTACGAGTCTGGATATATTCGAGCGCCGATCCTTTGTCCCATCCCACTTTTGGACGGATCTCAAACGCCTTCTTACCCGCTCGATAGGCAAACTTCGTGCCGAACTCCGAGAGCCGGCGCCGCACCGCAAAAAGGAACGCGCAAATATCGGGATTTTGCAGGTTGCGATAGTGCACCGTGGCTGACAGTCCTTTGTTTTCGACCCATGCCCCCGGCCAAGCCCCGACGACAGGTTTCAAAGCCTCGCAGGCGTTGCGAACGTGAGACTCCATGCTCGCCGCTGCCGGCTGCGTAAAGTTAATTCCGTCGCAGTGAATTTCCAATCCGTGGTTACCTGCCAAGATAATGTCGAACGGAACGCGCTGGGCGAGATCGTCAAGCGACCGGCCACTGATAATCGCGATGGTGATACCGGAATCGATCAATTTCCACAGAGTCTCTGTGGCTGCATCCGACAAAAGCACGCCATCCGGCGATGGCTCAATCGGGCATAGAGTTCCATCGAAATCAGAAGCAATCAAGATGCGACTCGCCGAGGATATCGCATCGTCGATTCTGGCTAATGACGACAGATAGTGCTTCATCGGCCCGCGCCTGCTGTCGCTAACAACTCCTCTTCGAAGTTTTCGGTCGCGGAGGCGTTGGTTTCAGCATTGTCCATTCCCGAAAGCGTTTGCACGATTTTCCCAGCCCATCGATAAATGTTGTTCGATGAAACAACTGCACGCATCCGATTCATTCGGCGGCGGCGCTCCACCGCAGGCATGTTGATTGCTTGATGAATCGCCTCAGCCACTTCCTCCACGGCGAACGGATTAACAATCACGGCATCGGTTAGTTCCCGCGCAGAGCCAGTGAATGCGCTCAAAATCAGGACCCCATCTCCGTCGATCCGGCTGGCGACAAACTCCTTAGCGACCAAGTTCATGCCATCGTGCAACGACGTGACCAGACAGAAGTCCGCCATGAGATGCAAGGCCATCAGCGCCACTTGGTCAACGTGTTTACGGACAAACACGATCGGGCGCCATTCACCTCTGGCCCATTTCTGGTTCAGCCTGTCGACCTGCGCGACAAGGTCGTCATTCAAACGCCGATAATCCTCAACGGCCACGCGGCTGGGCACGCCGACCTGCACGAACTTGAAACGTCCGATGTATTCCGGATGTTCCTCGAGCAGGCGATCGACTGCATTCAAACGTTCAGGAATCCCCTTCGTATAATCGATTCTGTCGATCCCAATGCCCAAGATCTCCGGCGAACTTCCGATGAGTTCGGACCACTCAAGCGTGGCTAATTGAACTGCGGAACTGGCTGCCGTTTTCACATGCTGAGCGAAATCAATGCTGATCGGGAATGGACGCACAGCGGTCATATGACCGCCTTTAGAAACGTTCCCGTGCTCTTTGTCCACTAGAGCCTCAACGCTTCGGTCGATCGTCTGCAGAAAGTTCGTGCAGTGGTAGCGCAAGTGGAAGCCTAGCAGGTCGTTCCCGAGCAGGCCCTCGAGCAGTTCGTCCTTCCAGGGAAACGCCCGGAAAGCCTCGAAATTGGGCCAAGGAATGTGCCAGAAATGCGCAATCATGAGATTCGGATTGCCGCGTTTCAGCATACGCGGCAGAAGCGCCAGGTGGTAATCCTGAATGAATACGAAGGCTGGCTGTCCTTCGGCCTCCTCGAGCACAGCTTCAGCGAATAATTCATTCGCTTCTCGGTAGCTCTTCCAGTTGTCTAGGCTGAACTTGGGCTTCTGAAAGGCCATGTGGCACAGCGGCCAGAGTCCTTCGTTCGACAACCCGTAGTAATATTCGTCCTCGATTCGCTTTGGCAACCAGACCCGGCGCAAGGTGTAGGAAGGCTCGCCCGGTGGTACGCGTACACGGTTACGATGATCCACAACCTCTCGGTCAGCGTCCCCGCTACCGTGCGCTACCCATACACCGTTCGACGCGCGCAAAATGGGGTCGATAGCTGTCGTTAGGCCGCTTGCTGGAACTTTGCACCGAATCTGAGAACCCGACCTTGAATGTATGTAGGGTTCACGGTTAGACACGGCGATCAACTTGATTCCCTTCAACCGGTCAGTAACTAGATCATGAAGACGATCTCGTGTCCAGACTCCCGTCGTATCCGTTTGAGTAGGTGTCATGTCCACTTCCAGCGTAACTTTCAGGGCCGCTGGGGGGTATCCCGGACATACACCAAGCTCGATTCCAAATCGCCCTAGCGGCGTTTCATAACCGTAAATGGATGAGATGCTTGAAGCAGGAGGTTAATAGTATTGTTACGTTCGGCTCAGGAGACACTAGAAGTAGGACAATCCATGGGAGTACGTAAGTCCATCCTGCTCGTGAGCGCCTTCGCAGCCCTGCTCCTCGTTTTGGCGGCATCGGCGTTTGCGGTGTGGCGCAAGGCAACGAATGCCCAGGAGCGAGTCGCTGATCTTCACAATGCGCATGTCCAAGCCGGCGCTTCTCTGGGCGCCATCCGAGCAAACGTTTATCTGACTGGAATACTCACGCGCGATTTTCTTCTCGATTCGGATCCTCTACATGCTCAGCAATACATAGATCAGTTCGCCGGTATTCAGAAGAGAACGGAAGAAAGTTTTAGTAGCCTGGAGAACTCGATACAGGACAAGGAGCAACGTCTCGCCCTCGCAGAGCTTCGAACCCAACTCAATGCATATTGGGATCCCACCGAGCTCGTGCTCGATTGGAGCCCTGAAGAAAAGCGTGCCCAGCGGACAGTTATGCTTCGTCAACGCGTGCGCCGTCGTCAGGAGATTTTCTCGCTGGCAACGCAGATCGAACACTTGATGACGGAAAACTTTCAGCGCGAGCGCGAGAGGATCACTACGTCCGATCGCGAGTTTCGAGCTTCCCTGGGTTGGACAACCTTCACGGCGCTCTTATTCGGGTTAGTCATCGGGGGAGCTACTCTGGCGCGTATGCTTACCTTGGAACGCCAATCGCAGGCGGCTGAGTCTGGCTTGCGGTCCCTCTCCGGCCAAATCCGAACAGCTCAGGAGGAAGAGCGCAGGTTCTTGTCGCGAGAGTTGCACGACCAAGTCGGTCAAATGCTGACAGGCGTGAAGATGGAACTTGCGAGTATCGCTCGACTTCACGGTGATTCCGAGAGTGAGATCTCAGCTCGAATTGCTCGCGCAAAAGGAACAGTGGAACAGACGCTCCGTATCGTTCGAAATACGGCGATGCTGCTCAGGCCTTCTATGCTCGATGACCTTGGATTGGCTCCCGCGCTCGCCTGGCTGGTCAAAGAAGTTTCGCGATCGAGCGGCATCGAGATGCATGCAGACATCGATCCAACCGTAGATTCGCTGCCCGATTCTCACCGCACCTGCATTTACCGGGTGGTTCAGGAGGCGCTCACCAACGCCGCCCGTCACTCGGGTTCGCGCAAAGTCGAGTTGTCGGTTCGACCCCGTGGAGAATGGGTAGTTTGTATCGTCTCGGATAATGGTCGAGGCTTCGATACTACTAAGAGTCAAAAAGGTCTCGGTTTACTCGGAATGGAAGAACGAGTCCGGGAGCTGGGTGGATTCGTCAGGTTAATATCCACCCTCGGCTCCGGCACGAGACTAGAGATCCGATTGCCGCGTCCGGCGCGAAAGGAGATGCAGGGAACTCACGATGATACGCATCCTGATCGCGGACGATCACGGGATCGTTCGGACCGGCTTGAAGCTTCTGCTTGATCGCATTGCCGATATTGAGGTGATAGGAGAAGCATCCGACGGTCGTGAGGCCGTGCGGTTGGCGAAGTCACTAGAGCCGAACATCGTCATCATGGATATTGGCATGCCGCTGCTGAACGGTCTCGACGCAGCTGCGCAGATTATTCGCGAAAACGAGAGAATCCGCGTAATCATCCTGAGCATGCACACCGATGAGAGCTATATCGTTCGCGCGCTGGACGCAGGCGCCCGGGGTTATCTGCTCAAAGACAACGCCGACGAAGACATCGAGCGAGCCATTCGGTCTGTTGCGACTGGCAGACCGTTCTTTTCGCCATCTATCGCTCAAACGCTCCTTGAAGACTACCTGAGTTTGATGAGAGAGCGCAAAGTTCAAGACTCGTACGAGCTGCTGACAGAACGCGAGCGCGAGGTCCTTCAGCTTCTGGCGGAAGGCAAGTCCAATAAAGAAGCTGCCACGGTGTTGAACTTGAGCCCTCACACGATCGAAACGCATCGGACGAATCTCATGCAAAAGCTTGGACTACACAACACAGCAGAGATCGTTCTGTACGCCGTTCGCAAAGGGATCATCACGCCCTAATCTGGCGTCTCAGCGTAACAACGACTCCACACGGTCATAGAGATCGTTCATTGCGGCTTCCGATTTCGCCTCCGCAGAGAAGCGCAGGATCGGCTCGGTGTTGGATGCTCGCACATGAATCCAGCGATCGGGCCAGATCAGCTTCAATCCATCTGTTCGATCGAGTCGGGCCTCCGGGAAACTGTCCTCGAGTTGGAGCATGAGCGTTCCAAGCCGTCCATGCTCATACGCGACTTTGCCGATCTTTCTGAAGTACCGGGGCAACCTGTCAGCAAGTTCGGATATCGTCAAACCGGTGGATGCCATGCGGTGCAGAAATAGCGCCATCCCGCTATAGCTGTCGCGGCACAGATGAACTGCCGGAAAAATGATGCCGCCACTAGAACCTTCACCACCGATCGCTGCCTTCACGGCCTGAATCATCTCCACAACGTTCGCTTCGCCGACCGGCGTGCGGTGAACCTTTCGCCCGAATTTCGCGGCGATGTCGTCAATCACGGACGAGGTCGTGAGATTCACGACCACATCACCCGGCAGCCTTTCCAATGCCGCCTCCACTGCCAATGCCAGAACGTCGTCGTTATCGAGGACTCGGCCGTTCTCATCTATGACGGCGAGGCGATCGCCGTCAGGATCCTGCGCAAATCCGATCTGGCAGTTTTTCTCACGCATCAATGCGGCGATGTCGCCTAGCGATTCCGGCTTCGGCTCAGCCTCGCGCGGAAACGGTTTCGTGGGATCCGTGTTGATCGTCACCAGATCGCAGCCAAGCGAGTCGTTTAGAAAACGTGGACTCATAATCGATCCCGCGCCGTTCACTGCATCCAGCGCGACGCGAAAATTACGCGCGCGCACGACATCGACATCGACATGCTTCAGCACCCGCGCGATATGTAGCTTCTGCGCCGATTCGTGATCCGTTCGAATGCTGCGGATCTCCTCATTGCCGGCCTGGTAGAACTCACTCTGGTGATAAAGATCGATCAGTTCTTCGCGTTCATAGTTATTGAAGAACAGTCCCCGACCATTGAAAAGCTTTAGAGCATTGTATTCGGCAGGATTGTGCGAGGCTGTCAGCGCAATGCCGCCCCGAGCTTTCGAGGCGTTAACGTACATCTGGATGCTCGGCGTCGGCAGCACGCCCAGATCGATCACTTCGCATCCGGCGGCCAGCAGACCGCACTGTACGGCATGCTGCAGCATAGGCCCAGTCGCTCGCGTATCGCGGCCCACCATCACTGTTCCCCGACCGACATATGTGCCGAACGCCTGACCGAAGGCGCACGCAAGGGCCGGCGTTAGGAACTCACCAACCACCCCGCGAATCCCTGAGACTCCGATCTTCAGCAAGTGCTCTCGAGGCATCTACGCGGATTCCCTCACATGTTCGAGCAGGCTTTCGAATAACGCAGTAGGAGCCTCTCCTTTTTTCTCGCAGATGACCCGTAGGATCGGCTCCGTCTGACTGACACGTACGTGAAACCACTCGCCGGGCCAATCAACCCGTACTCCATCCTGCACGTTGATCTTCCCGCTTGAATACTGTTGCTGAAGTTGCGCGAGCAGCTCCGGAATACGAGTCGATGTCAGCGGCTCCTCGGCCTTGCGCATCACGTACCGTGGATATGCGGCGAGGATCTCACCAAGCGGCAGTTGACGCTCCACCATTAGAGACAGGATTGTGAGCATGGACGCGATGCCATCATAGACAAACTCGAACTGCGACATCATGACTGCGCCCGTGCCCTCTCCGGCGAGGGCAATCTGATCGTTACGATAAGCCGAAAGCGCGTCGATGGTGGCCTGCCGGCCCACCGGAACGCGAAGCACTTTGCCGCCGCGTAAAGCGGCGATGTCTTCGAGCAGCGCCGTGCTCGACAAGTTTGTGATGACCAGTTTGCCCTGCGCGCGCGGCAGCATGTAGTCGGCGATGAGCGGAAGAATCATCTCTTCTGATACCGCCACCCCGTCTTCTGTTGCTACACCGACCCTGTCAGAATCAACGTCGAATTGGAAGCCGACATCGGCGCCCAGAGGCTTCATCAGCGGCGCCAGTTGCATGGAAATGGTGTCGGCAGAAATGACGGGATCATGCGCAAACTGCCGTCCGTTTGGCTTCTCGTTGATTAGGATGAAGTGGAAGCCGAAGCGTTCATTCAATCGCTTCAAGATGAGCGCGGACGTTCCATTGCAGCAATCCACTACGACTTTCAGGCGCTTCAGCGGCTCAAAATCAAAGACAGCGGCAAGCTCATCAAGATAGGGATCGATCGCTCCGTGATCCACACGCAGGCTCCCGACGCCCGTCCAGTCGAGTAGACGAAACTTCCGAAGATGATAGATGTCCAGCAGTTCGTTCGCTTCGGCTGTCGACAGGTATGTGCCCTTCGCCCCGAAGAATTTCAGAGCGTTCCATTCCGCATTGTTGTGACTTGCGCTGATCGAGATGCCGCCCGCCGCGTCCTGACGCCGAATCGCGTGTTGGATCACGGGTGACGAGACTACACCCAGATCGACAACCTCATGTCCGCAGGCGAGCAGGCCCGCGACCACCCCCTCCCGGATCATGGAGCCACTAGCGCGCGGATCTCGACCTATCAGAACCGGCTTGCCAGGTTCAACAAAGGTCCCGAACGCCGAGGCAAAGTCGATCACATGCGCGGCTGTCAGTCCTGAGCCCACCACGCCGCGCAGGCCGACTTGCGATATGCGAAGCGCTTTCCGTCCGCGCATGGTTGCCTACTTTGCCGTTCGAATCTTGATATTGCGGAACCAGACGTCGTCCCCGTGATGTTGGAGCGCAATGGGACCACTCGGCTTCGGATTGCTGAGGATGTCCCGTATTGTTGGCGCGTACTTTCCCCATCGTCGTTCTGCCCCCGCTGCAATCGCCGGATCTTTCAGCGAACCTTCGAGAACTTTGGCTCCGTTAATCCAATGCTCGAACTGTTGCCCCTTGACCTTTAGCAGGGAGGAATTCCACTCGCCGGCCGGCTTGGCTGCTTTCGCTTTGGCCGCGATCATCGAATAGAGGGCTCCCGTTTGGTGTGCCGCATCCTTCAACGCATCGCGATGCCGCTCATCGTCGATCAATTGAAACTCAAAAGCGATCGTGTACAGAAAGCCGGTCGAGTCGGGGGCCATAGTCTTACGGTCTGAAACCGGATTTGCCATCTCGCGACCCATCAGTCCTTCGAACCCGCCTGCCCCTTCCTGCTTCTTGGAGTTGTTTACAAAGACGGCTTTCTGGATACGGTACTTCACTCCTGAGTTGCCGCCTTGCGAAACGCGCCAATCGAACTTCAGTTCGAAGTCGCCATAGCTCCTGGTAGTGATCAGATCCTCTTCAATGCGAGGTTTCTTCGTTGTTGCCAGGCAATTATCCTCGACCTTCCAGGCTGTGCCGGGCTGCTTCTTCGTCGCGGGATCGATCCATCCATTCATCGTCTTGCCGTCGAAGAGCAAGGTCCAACCTTCTTTCATCTCGGCCGATGTAAGTGTATTCTCCGCCGCAGACACCAACGAAGAGAGAATCAGGAACAGGGGAAGGGTTCGCATCAAAGACATATCATTTCAAGTGACAATAACAATTGGCAACTCGCAGGGTATTCTTGCTTTCTCCCGCAAACAGCGGTGGACCACGTGGAGCGATGCTGTTGAACGAAAGGGCCACTTTCGATCTCGCCCTCAAACTCCGCTCCTTCGGCGCTCCGCTTGGCGAAATCTACAGCTTCATAAGCGGTTTGTATTTTAGAGGCAAGGTCGCCTATAGCACCGCCTTCGCAGACGCCGGGTCGACGTTCGTAATCACCCCGGGCGCCGGCCTCCTACCACCGGATACGATCATAACCTGCGATGAGTTGACCCGTCTGGCGTCAATCGATATCCATGAGGACGAGCCGCGGTTCCGCGTGCCGCTCGAAAGGGATGCCAGGCTTCTCGCTCAATCGGCGGATCAGGTCATTCTCCTCGGCAGTATCGCGACTGCGAAATATATGGACCCACTGTTGGAATGTTTCGACGATCGGCTTGTCTTTCCTGTTGAATTTGTAGGTCGCGGCGATATGAGTCGAGGCGGATTGATGTTGCGGTCGGCGCAATCTGGAATTGAACTCGAGTACATTCCGGCTCGGGGAGCGATTCGTCATGGACGCCGCCCGCCAAAACTTCCGAAGCTACTAAAGTAGGGAGCAAAAAAGAAGGGCGGGAATGAGAATCCCCGCCCTTCGAGAACTACTGCTGAGTTTCGTAATTAGAAAGTGAACTTCAGCGAGAACTGCCAGGACCGTGGCGGACCTTGAGAAGTGATGGTACCGAAGCTTGCCTGCGTCGGATCCGTTCCAGGATTGCCCAGGTTCGGGTGATTCAATGCATTGAACGACTCCGCACGGAACTGCATAGCGTATCGCTCTGCAATCTTGAAGTTCTTAATGATTCCAAGATCGAGGCGGTCCTGCCCGGGGCCGCGGATTCCGCTGAAACGCGGCGGAAGCGCGCGGATGTTGTTCGCTAATTGCTGAGTTCCGACTGTATTGAATCCAGCGTTTCGATTCAACCAGCGATCGACGCTCCGCTCATCAGCCGGAACATTGATGTCATCCAAATTGCCGGTGAAGATCCGGTTTCCAAACCCAAGCGGCTGTCCGCTTTGATGCTGATAAACACCGTTCAACTGCCACCCACCAGCGATGAAATCAATGGCGCGATGCATGTTGCCACCCCACTTACGCCCGTGGCCGAAAGGCAACTCCCAGATACCGCTTGCGCGAAGAGCATGCGTCCGGTCAAGATCCGAAATCACTTCGTAGGGAAGTGGATCGGTGTCGTTCAGGAACTCTCTGGCTTCCATTGACTTCGACCATGTATAAGAAGCCTGGACGGTGTAACCGGCTGAGAATCGCTTCTCCATGCGTGTCTGCAATGAGTGATACCAGGAGTATCCGGCTGGATCGTTGAAATAAATGTCGCCGAACTGCGGGTAAGGCCTCAAGAGTTGGGCCCGGCTGATCGTCTGCGTATAAACCGGAGCCAGACCAAGGAACGGATTCGGGAACTGCGCGTTCAGGAAATTGATTGTGTTCTGGTCGCGCGCCGTCGTTGATGTAGCCAGGTACTCGCGAGGAGTCGGGTTGATGTTTCTACCCGCGCCGTTGACTCCCACTTGTGTGGTCGCCAGTCGCGTACCGCGATTGCCAACGTAAGCAGCCTCCAAGAGGAAGCCCATGCCAATCTCTTGTTGCAGGCTCATCGACCAACGCTGCGCATACGGCTGCACACGATTCTCCTGGAAGAAATCGAGTCGCTGACCGAGGTTCGTCTGAAGTCCTCCAGCAGAACCGGCCGCCGGGATCAACCCGCTCGGGAACGGATTGCCTAGCGTGGCGACATACGATACGCCACTGTCAAGCGAGGCTTGAATCGGAGTGCTCTGGCTGAAGCCGGTTTGGATAGCGCTCGTAAGGTTTACGCCAATCGTGTTGTAGAACAGGCCATAACCACCGCGAACGACGGTCTTGGGGAACAGGGAGTATGCGAATCCTACTCGCGGCATGAAGTTGCCGTTTTCCCCGTTCCAGTAGCTGCGTCCATTCGCGGCTCCGACAAACGTCGGGCCGCCGATCACACGGAAATTCGCCAGTGGCAATTCCGGAATGGGGTTTCGTGCGTAAGCTGCGCGAGCCTGCGCTTCAATTGGATTCGCGGTCGTTGCGTCAAAGCTCTTGACTGAGCGATCGAATCGTTCCGTAGGCGCGCTCTCGATCTCCCAGCGCAGTCCGAGGTTAAGAGTTAGTTTCGGACTGACCTTCCAATCGTCTTGTATGTACAAGCCGAAGTACTTATCTTGTTCCGCATAACTCGATGTCAGTGACATTGAACCAGCAGGTATGCCAAGAAGAAACGCTGCCAAGTCGCCACCACGTGTGGGATTGCCGTTCGTATTCAACGGACCGCGCGTGTACTGCGCCCCTCCGCCGCCATAGTTCAAATCCGGAGAAGACTGGAGTTGAAAGCGATTTTTGAACTCCCGATAAACGCGCAGATCTGGTCCAAATCGAATGTTGTGAGAACCCGCCAGCTTTGTGAAGTTGGCATTGATGGCATGAACAATGGAGGAAGTCGTACCATCACCGCTTTCCCAGCCGCTTAGCGTCGTGAGTTGGTCGAGTCCATTGACGCGTGGAAACGTCGCGGTCGCTGGATCGACATATTGAGTGACTGTTGGTCCGAAACCCAAAGCAGTCAGATCGGTTCCGCGACTGACGCGGCGCTCCGGAAATTCTTGCTGCGTCATGCCGTACCGCACGTTCAGAAGGAAAGTCGGCGAGAACATGTAAACGTCATCGATTGCCAAACCGCGATTGATTCGGTTCAAAATGATGCCGTTAACACCTTCGTTGCCGAAGCTTCGGGACTTGTCTTCTTCCCAGTAGTCACGGTGCATGCGAACGAACAGCCTGTGCGTATCGCTGAAGGCGTGATCAACGCGGCCCATATGCACCCAGTAATCCTCGAGCGCTTTGCCGGTGTAGAAATGGTTTTGAAGGTAGCTTTGTCCCGGCGCGTTCGGTAGGGGGTAGGCGCTCAGCAATCGCTGGGCTACGGGATCGAGCCGGCTCGTTGGAATGATATTCCCGGCGAAAGGCTGTCGCTGAAAGGTCCCGTTCGCGAGCGCCGTGGTCGTTAGTGGATCGTAAACTTGATATGGATTGCGCCCACTCGCATCCGGTGTCCCGAGCCCGAGCAGTTCAGAGAGGTCGCCGCGGCGCATTCGTTCTGTAGGGACCGTGTTGGTGAAGTTCTGTGGGTCGCCGAACTTATTGCCTTCGAACGCGTAGAACCAGAAAGTCTTATTTTTGCCGTTGTACAACTTCGGAATAACAATCGGCGATCCGGCAGAGAGACCGTACCGGTTGTCCTGATAGACAGGCAACTCCTGGCCGGCACGATTCTGGAAAATCGTCGGCGCGTCAAACGCGGAATTCCGCAGCCACCAGTGCATTTCGCCATGCAACTCGTTCGTACCTGACTTTGTGCTGACGTTCACAACCGAACCGAGTGTATGACCAGTACTCGCGTCAAACGACGAAGTCTGCACCTTGAACTCGCCAATAGCGGTCTGTGGTGGAGAGAACGCAACACGCGGGGACTCACCATCCGAGTACGTGTTCGAGACGCCGTCGATGGTGAACTCGTTCTGATAGTTACCGCTTCCGTCCGTCGAGAATTGCGATGGCGCATTGTTGAACGGCGCTTTGCGTAGTCGGAGATCGGTTCCGTTCACGGTTCCCGGCGCCAAATGGACAAGATCCATCGCATTGCCGGCGAACAGTGGCAGCTCGACTACTCGGCGTTCATCGACCACTTGGCCGAGCGAGCTCTCGGTCGTCCCGAGCAACGGCGTCTCCGCAGTCACTTGCACGGATTCGCTAACATTACCCACTTCGAGGGCGATGTTCAGCTCAACCGAGTCACCGATACGAATCTGAACACCTTCGCGGATAAACTTCTTAAAACCGGATTGCTCGATACTAACGGTGTAAGTACCGCCAGCGAGATAGGGAAGGAAATAACGGCCGCTCTCATTGGTGGCCGCGCTTGCAGTAACGCCAGTAGCCGTGTTTACGATGCGAACCTGCGCTGCGGGTACCCCCGAACCGGACGCATCTGATACTTGACCAAGCAGCGTGCCGCGCGAATCCTGGGCGCGCAAGGGCCCCAAAGAGACGACCATCGTCGCCAATAAAACAGACAGAGTTTTTAGCAAATTGAGTTTACTCCCGAATTGACTTCAATGTAGCGTGGACCTCATTTACAAGTCAATTCAGGCTCCCTCAGCGGACCGGCACTTCTACTCCGGTCTGGCTCACCGTTAAACCCGAATACACGCGCACTTCGGCCGCACCGGGAGCGAGTCGTGGGACGCGGACACTTACCTGGATCAGCCCCGGCGCCTGGCCCGGCATCGGACCTGCCCAGATCACTTCAGCATCTTGGCCGCCTATGGTGACTCGAATCGGGTTGACGAACCCCGCGCTTGCCGCCGACGGATACATCTTGAAGCTTTCCATCTTCGGGCTCGTAGCGCCCAGCCCGCTAACCGCCAACGTGATCACATTGTCTGGTTGGGTTGGCGCATCCCAGTTCACGGGAGCGCCATCGGCGTGCCTTACAAGCGCTGCCACCTCAGGCCGCGATGGCGCTACCGGTAGCGTGATGATCTCGGAAAGCTTGTCGAGATAGGCGATCTGCAGCGTGGTTGCGGTCTGGCCGGCGATTTCGTAAGGAGCCATGACGACTACTTCCTGAGAAGTGACCTTCAGCACCGGGGCGGGCTTGCCGTCGAACAGCACGCGCACTCCGCCGAGTTGCGTTGGTACGAATCCGGGCTGCAGCGGATGCGCTTCAGCCAGCGTCGCGGGCAATTGCAACCCGATCAGCGACAGGTACAAGCCTGGGGCGATCGGCCCTGCCGCTCCGCTGCTAAGACCTATAACGCCCGGGGCCGTAAGGCGCGGCGCGTTCTGATCCACCTTGAGCGTCACCGGGATTTCGAGGCCGTTGTTTGTGGCATCCGGAGCGACGATCTTGATCGCCCCTTGATACGTTCCCGGGGCGAGTTGCGCCGCCGCGGCGGTTAACGAGACGCGGAGATTCGCCGGAGTTCGGGTGTTGGCGCTGCTTGCCTGCAGCCACGGAACGGTTGCCTCCGTGATGAAGCCAACATGCCTCGAGCTCGCGTTCACGTAAACGGTTTGGGCGCTGGCGATGTTCTCGCCCACGGCGCCGCGGAAAGTGAGCGGCGCGCCGATGGTAAGCAGCGCGGGCTTTGCATGAACCTCCAATCGGACGGCGATCGTTGCGGCAGTATCTTGCGCGATTACGGAGACTGTCCCGTTGTAGACTCCCGGCGCCAGGTTCGCCGCATTGGCGCGAACTGCGATCGTTGCTGGAGCCGCGCCGCTGGTTGGGCTGGCGGACAACCAATTTGCCGACGTCGAAACATGGAAGCCCGGGTTGTAGGCGCCGCCAGCGTCGCTGACCCGAACCGGCGCTGAAACAAGCGCGGTACTTCCTGTTTCGGCACTCAGTAGAACATCCGTGGCGTCGACAGAGATGGATGGCAGCTTCTCACGGATCACAACAGATACCGGAACCAGCAATGGCGAATTGGCAACACCGTCGGCTGTGATCGAGACCGTACCCGAGTGGCTACCCGGCGTCAGACCGCGCGGGTTCACGCGCACTTGGAACGAACCAGGAAGCGTTCCACCCGACGACGAAAGCGACATCCACGACGGGCTCGACTTTGTGAGGTAGTACGGGCCGGTTCCGCCGCTGACTTGCACCGTCATGTTCTGTTCGGCCATTGCGCCATAAACGCCTTGGACATTCAAGGCGCCGGGCGACGTGATCAGACCGCTTGTGCTCAGGGCATCCACGGTGAGTGAGACGTTCAGAGTGAAAGCGCTCGATGGAGGAGTGTTGGCTGCCATCGCCGCATGGAAGCGAGACTTCGCTTTGCCCTCGTTTTCATCTAACGATTGCGCGCCTGCGCTGCCCGACTTAGCGATCGACACGGTACCGGTGTAGGTACCCGGAGGGAGGCCCGCGCCGTTGGTGGAAATCGTGACATTTGCCGGTGTCGTGCCAGAGGCCGGGAATACTCGAAGCCAATTGCCGCCCGACGCCGTGTTCGAAGACGCCTGGTAGAGCTGAGGCGTGTTGTCCGTACTGTTGACCACGAGATTGGTCGGAGGCGGAGGAGTTTCTGCGGTCTGCTTGACCTGGAGTTGGCCATTCGAGACGTCCGTCTGAGTGCTTGGCGAGCTTGACGGAGCGGCCGTGACGTTCAACAAGGGAATTCGCAGAGTGACTGGCAGCGTGACAGTCTCATCGGTCAGACCGCCGAACTGCAGCTTGATTGTCCCCGAATGTTCACCGATGGCCAAGCCGGTCGGGTTCACCGAAACCGTCACCGAACCGGGCGCTGAGCCGGTCGTGTTGCCCAGGGTCAACCAATTGCCCGACGAAGTCGACGCCGTCGCGGTATAGGTTACAGGACTCGCGCTGGCTGAGATCACGAGAGACTTCGGCGCGATCATATCCTCTGCGTTCGTGCGAAGGAAGAACAGCGAACTGGTGTTGAGAGTCACCTCGGGCTTAACGACACGAAGCGTCACGGCGACCGGAGTTTCGTTGATGGAGAGCGTATGCGTATACTCGCCGATCGCCAGTTGCGCACCGTCGACCGAAACGCCAATGCTGTCCGGTAGAGTTCCCGAGGTCTTGGTGAGCTTGAGCCATGCGGGCATGGTTCCTGTGACGATCTCATACGCCATTCCGGCAGTAGACGAGGTCAAGCTGAGTGTCTGGCCTTCTGCCTGCGCGCCGCCCTTGGTGGATGTGAAAACAAGCGAGGACGGCGTTGCCGTGACTGTGGCTTGTCCGGCTTGTATGATCGTCAGAGTCTTGTCGCCGAGGGTGATGGTACCGGTGCGCGCCTTCACGGAAGAGTTCAGCGCAACCTTATAGTCCACGGTTCCGTTGCCGGTGAAGACCGCGGCCGAAGTGATTTCGATCCAGTCTGCGTTGCTGGTGGCTATCCATTGATAGTCCTGCGTATTCGCAGTCGCCTTGACCGATCCGGAGGAGCTCGCGGCGGGCGGAGATACCGAACTGACGCTCAATGTGAGGCCTTTCGGGTTGACCGCGATGCTGAGCGAAGCAGTGCTCGAGACACCATTGGCGTCGGCGACCTTCACCGTGAAGGACGAGATGCCGGAGTCGGACGCGGAGCCCGAGATCGCGCCTGTCGAACTATCCAGGTTGAGGCCTGTGGGAAGATCTCCGCTTGCGATCGACCACGCGAGCGGCTCCGTGCCGCCGCTGGCATTCAGCGCCGCCGAGTAATTGACGCCGGTGACCGCATCGGCAAGCGAAGCAATAGTCACTGATGGCGCGGCATTGACGGTCCAGGTGAAGGTCTTTTCTCCAGTGGCCTGATTGGCATCAGTCGCCCTGATCGTGAAGCTTCCCGCGCCGGCTGTGGTTGGGGCTCCGGCCAGTTTGCCAGTGGCGGGAACCAGCCCCAAGCCCGCTGGAGGCAAGCCGCTCGTGATGGACCACGAGTAAGGCGCCGAGCCGTTGGTCGCAGTCAACATCGTTTCAAAACCCTGACCCATTGTCATTGGGCTGAGCGGACCTGTCGTGATGATGAGAGCTTTAACCTTGACCGTGATGCTGAGCGGAGCAGTACCAGAGGCTCCATTAGTGTCAGTGACTTTGACGGTGAAGGACGAAGGGCCGGAGGCCGACGGAACGCCTGTGATCGCGCCCGTCGCACTGTTCATGCTGAGTCCAGTGGGCAAGGTCCCCGTTGTGATGGACCACAAGAAAGGCTCTGTACCGCCGCTGGCGGAAAGTGTTGCTGAATAAGACGTGTCGGTAATCGCGTCTGCAAGCGATGTAGTGGTGATGGACGGTGTGCCAATGATCTCGATCGTGAATGTACGTGTAGCGGACACGCCAACCGTATCGATCGCTTTAGCTTCGAAGTTGGAGATGCCAGTGACAGTTGGTGTTCCGGAGATCGCGCCGGCCGCCGACAAGGACAGACCGGTGGGAAGGGCGCCCGCAGATACGGACCAAGTAAGCGTCCCAGTGCCGCCGTCCGCCGTCAAGGTCTGTGAGTATGCGATCGTCTTCGTGCCGTTGGGCAGAGTTGCCGCCGGAATGGAGGGCGCTGCATTGACGGTAATACTGAGCGCCTGAGTTGCGGGAGTCGCGCCGCAGCAGGAGACTTGCACCGTGAAATTTGCCGTGCCCGCCGTGGTTGGTGTCCCACTGAGAACGCTGGTGGCAGAGTTCAACGTAACTCCCGCCGGCAACGATCCGGCGGCGATGGCCCAAGTCTTGGGATCTGTGCCGCCGCTCGAAGCTAGTGTTTGCGAATACGCGGCCCCCACAGTGGTTGCCGGAAGCGACGTGGTGGTCACTGATATCGCATCATGAACCGTGATCGTTTGCGTTCCACTGGTCCAGGTGGTATTGAGTGTGTCCGTCGCCGTCAGGGTAAACGTCGAAACACCCGCAGCTGTTGCCGTACCGCTGACGACGCCGGTGGATGTGTTCAATGACAGGCCGGCAGGAAGGGTTCCATTGAGGCTCCATGTAAAGGGCCCGACCCCGCCAGTCAGCGTGAGGCTGGAACTATAGGGTGATCCAATCAATGCTGCGGTATTGAGGGCGCCGCTGCCCGAAAGTGCCGGCCTCTCGACGATGTCGAGCGTCAGATCGATTTCCTTCCACGCGCCGTTTGCATCGGTAACCCGTATGGTGAGCTGGACGCTATCAGTGGACATCGGTGTGCCGCTGATCACGCCTGCGGGCGACAGCCACAAGCCGGGAGGCATGCAGCCGTTCGTAATCCACCATGTGAGCGGATCCGTGCCGCCGTTCGCTGATAAAGCTTGCGAGTACGGAACGTTTTCGTAGCCCTGCGCGAGTGACGGCGTCAGGATCGACGGCTCCGGATTGACCGTGATGCTGAGGGCCTTCGTTGTGGGAGTCCCAAAGCAACACGATGCCTGGACCGTGAAGTTGGCCGTACCTGGAGTGGTTGGCGTTCCGGAGATCCTCCCGTACCAAGCCAAAGTCAGGCCGGCGGGAAGCGATCCCGAGACTAGGGACCACTCCTTAGTGTTCGGGCCGCCGCCGCTCGCTGTCAGATCTCGTTGATAGGAGCGGCCTGCGGTAGCTCCTCCAAGGGAGCTGGTTGTGACGGCCAAAGCTTCGTAGAAGTCGACTCTTAGCGTGTTGGTGATGAACGTATGAGCTTCGGAGTCCGTAAGTGTCAGAGTGAAACTGAAGGCTCCGAGAGCCGTTGGTGTGCCGCTCACGACTCCGGTAGCCGGGTTGAGTGACAGGCCGGCCGGAAGGGCGGAATTGGCATGCCAGGAGTACGGGGCGACACCGCCGTGCGCAGTGACGCTCGAAGAATATGGACTGCCAATCAAGGCATCGCGGCGCAACCATCCCGTTGTTGACAATGGTGGCTTGAACGTGACTGTTATCTGTGCTGTCTGCCCGTTCGCCTGGATTTGCAAGACGGAGGTGTATGTGCCAGCGGCGCTGTAAGACACATCACCGCTGTAGAGAGCACAGATTGTGTCAGGACTGCCGCCGCAATGGACGCTACCGTTGAACTCGAGGCCTTCCGGATGGCTGCCTGAAATCTCTCTTCTATAGAAACGGAGCCATCCCACGGGTAATTTGTGTTGACGATCTCGAACACCGAGTACTGACCCGGCGTATAGTTGATTACCTTGGTCGTACCGTCAACAAACGCGAGGGAAGGGACTGCAAACGAAGGAACAGACAGAAGACAGAGAACGAACACACAACCAGTAAGAGTCCGCATGGGTTGAAAGAAGATTGTGCGGACTCGATGTGATTTTTCTCACTTATGGGCGCTGGCTAATACCTCAGAATGCGTTCGGCTTCGCGCACCAGATCCTCAGTCTGAGGAAGAATCTCATCCTCAAGCTTCGGGTTGTACGCGACCCACGTATCAAGCGCGCCAATCCGTCCAACTGGGGCGTCGAGGTGTGGAAACAACTCGTTCGCGATCCGCGCCGAAATCTCGGCTCCGTAGCCCCACGACAAACAATCTTCGTGTGCCACGATTACGCGGCTGGTTTTACGAACGGATTGAGATATCGACTCCCAGTCGTAGGGAGACAGCGACCGCAAATCGATGATCTCAACAGATGTTCCGGGCCTTCGCTGTTCAATCTGCTGAGCCGCAACCGAAGCCTTCTGAACAAGCATCCCGTACGTCACAATCGTGAGCGAATCCCCTTCGCGCACGATCTTCGCTTTCCCGAAGGGGATCGTGTAGTCAGGTCCCGGATGCGGCGACCGGTTATATGGCTCGCGATATAAACGTTTGTGTTCGAGGAAGAGGACCGGATCGTCACATCGGATCGCAGTCCTGAGCAGACCACACGCGTCCAGAGCATTTGACGGGAAAATCACACGCAGTCCCGGAATATGCGTGAAAGCGACCTCGCCGCACTGGCTGTGATAAACGGCGCCACCATTCAAATACCCACCGATCGCGACGCGCATCACATTCGGACAAGAAAAACCGTTATTCGATCGCCAGCGAATATTCGCCATCTCGTCCCGGATCTGCATCATCGCCGGCCAGATGTAGTCGAAGAACTGAATCTCGGTAACCGGCTTCAATCCTCGCGTGGCCATCCCGATTGCGCGACCGACGATGGCTGCTTCCGCAATCGGCGTATTGAAACATCGTCGGGAGCCGAACTGGATCTGCAACCCTGCCGTCGCCTTGAAGACACCGCCCTTGCCCTTCACTTCACGAAGACTGTCTTCACGACTGCAATCGGCAACATCTTCCCCGAAAAGAATCACCTTGGAGTCTCGACGCATTTCCTCGACGAGCGTGAGATTTATTTCGTCGACCATCGTGCGCGGGTCACCCTTAAACACCGGCTCCGCTTCAAAGGAAGCCGACGTGGGATCCACTTTGTCCGAATATAGATATAACTGGGTGGTGCCATTCGCTGGAGCTTCCGCCTTCAGCACACGATCCGTTACCTGTTGCAGATGAGCATCGACTTCCTCGATGATCATTTGAATCGCTTTCCGGTCGAGAATCCCTTCGCGAATCAGCCAGTCTGGGTAAGTTACGAGAGGATCTCGGGCGGCTTCTTCGGCTCTCTCTCCCGCAGTCTTGTAGAGCCTCTCGTCGTCGGATAACGAATGGGAATACGGACGCGTGCACCTCGCGTGAACCATAGCGGGTCCGCGTCCCGTGCGGCAATGGGAGACCGCCTCCGACATCGCGCTGTACGAAGCAACAAAATCAGTGCCGTCGACTTCGGTAATTGCTATCGGAAACGATCGCAGGAGGTTCGAAATGCTTCCTCCGGGAGTCTGTGTTTCGACCGGGACGGAGATTGCGAACCCGTTGTCCTCGACCAGAATGACTAACGGTAGCCGTTCTAGACACGCGGCATTGATGCACTCCCAGAACTCGCCTTCGCTGGTGGCGCCTTCTCCGGTACAGACCAGCGTTACTTCGTCACTGCCTGGATTGATGTAGCTGCTCGCGTGAGCGCACCCGACCGCCTGGAGAAACTGAGTTCCAGTCGGCGATGATCCGGTCACGATGTGAAGCTCCGGGGAACTCCAGTGGGAGGGCATCTGCCGTCCGCCCGACGCGCGATCGGCGGCCGCTCCAACGGCCTGCAGCAACATATCTTCCGCGGTCACACCGAGTGTCAGCGCGAGCGCCCTGTCGCGATAGTAAGGATAGAACCAGTCATAGCCGGCGCGGCACGCCATTCCGGCGGCGATTTGAATGGCCTCATGGCCGGCGGCGCTGATCTGAAAGTAAATTTTGTTCTGCCGCTTGAGCAGAATCTCACGGTCGTCGATGCGCCGTGACATGTACATTAGCCGGAATGCGCGAACTAACTGCTCGCGATCGAGACCGGCTACAGTTCCAAGGTGTGCGACGTCGGCCCCGGCGGGCGTAAGCATGAACGCCTCTCTCCTCCGACGATTAGTGTAACTGAAAGCTTTCGAACGTCATGTGAGGTCGCGTTTGGGTCCCTTGTTATAATCGGAGTGCTTCAGCCGCTTGCCGCCCGTGGTCTGGGAGTGCAAGCACTCGTTCGCACGACATAAAGATATTACGAGGAGAACCAATGGCAGTTTCAGGCGCGGGCTTGGAAGGCATTATTGCCGCGGAATCCAGCATTTGCTTCATTGACGGCCAGGCCGGCATACTCAGCTACCAGGGTTTTAACATTCATACGCTGGCAGAGAATGCGACCTTCGAGGAGGTCATCTATCTTCTCTGGAATGGTCGGCTGCCCAAGCAGGCCGAACTCGATGAGTTGAAGGCGGCGCTCGTGAAGTACCGCCCGATTCCTGCGCCCGTCGTTGAGTTTCTGAAGAGTGTTCCCGACGGGCAGCCGATGCATGTGCTTCGCACTGCTGTCTCGATGCTGAGCATTCACGATCCGGAAGCCAATGACATGTCGCC
This sequence comes from Bryobacteraceae bacterium, assembly GCA_963844855.1. Classification (GTDB taxonomy): domain Bacteria; phylum Acidobacteriota; class Terriglobia; order Bryobacterales; family Bryobacteraceae; genus DASQDN01. The sequence continues at coordinate 107,412 of CAWJQP010000083.1, read as the reverse complement.
CGAGGCCAACCTGCGCAAAGCGCAGAAGTTGATGGCTCAGACCGCGACCATCGTTACCTCCTTTGACCGGCTGCGCAATAAGAAGGCGATTATCGAGGGCGATCCGAAGCTCGGCTTTGCGGCGAACTTCTTATATACATTGACCGGCAATCGACCGGACGAAGTCGTCGAGCGCGCACTCGATATCGCTTTGACTCTCCACGCCGACCACGAGCTGAACGCCTCGACCTTTGCTGGCCGTGTTACAGCGGCGACCCTGTCTGATATCTATTCCGCCGTAACAGCCGCCATCGGCGCGCTGAAGGGCCCCCTCCACGGGGGCGCCAACGAAGACGTAATCAAGTTCTTATTGGAGGTCGACGCCAATACAGAAGCTGCCGTACAGCAGGTTCGGGAAAAACTCTCGAAGAAAGAGAAGGTTGCCGGCTTTGGCCACCGGGTATACCGCACGGAGGACCCACGCGCGACGCACCTGCGGGAACTCTCCGAAGAGATCGGCAAGCGAACGGGACACCTCGATTTGTACCTCGCTTCGAAAGAAGTTGAGTCGTATATTAAAGAAACGAAAAAGCTGAACGCGAATGTCGACTTCTACTCGGCTTCGACATACTACTCACTCGGTATCCCGATCGACCTGTTCACCCCGATCTTTGCCGTGAGCCGCATGTCCGGCTGGACGGCGCACATTCTCGAACAGTACAAGAACAACCGGTTGATTCGTCCCCGCGCTGACTATACCGGCAAACCGGACGGTCAGCCGTGGGTGCCCATCAACCAGAGATAAGTTCCGGTGCACGACTTAAACTTATTCCGTTCCAATCTGGATGCGGTGGCGGCGCGTCTTGCAGCCCGCGGCTTCCAGCTCGATTTGGGTTCGTTTCGTAATCTGGACGCCGAGCGCCGAGCGGCGCTCACCGAGGCCGAAAGATTAAAAGCTGAACGCAACGCTGCCAGCCAGGAAGTCGCTCGTGACAAACGCGAAGGCAAAGATACCACTGCTCGTCAGGCCGAAATACGCGGCATCGGCGAACAGATCTCGGCCCTGGACGAACGGGTGAAAGAGGTCGATGAGCGTTTTCGCGAAGTCCTGACCGGCATCCCGAACATCCCCCACGAGTCCGTTCCAGTAGGCGGTGGCGAGCACGATAACGTCGAAGTGCGCCGTGTCGGCGAGCCACGGCAATTCGATTTCGAACCGAAGCCACACTGGGATCTTGGTCCCGAGCTGAATATTCTCGACTTCGAGCGGGCAGCAAAGATTTCGGGGGCGCGATTTGCCGTCTACTACGGTCTCGGCGCCAAACTCGAGCGGGCGCTCGTCAACTTCATGCTCGACACGCACACGCGCGAGCACGGATACACCGAAACGCTGCCGCCCTTCCTCGTCAACTCGACGAGCCTGTTCGGTACCGGTCAACTGCCAAAGTTCTCCGCCGATCTATTTAAGTGTGAGAACACCGATCTGTGGCTGATACCGACGGCCGAAGTTCCGGTCACCAACCTGTTTCGCGATGAGACGCTCGACGGAGATAGTCTTCCGATTAAACTCTGCGCCTATAGTTCGTGCTTCCGAAGTGAAGCCGGATCGTATGGCCGGGATGTCCGGGGCATTATCCGCCAGCATCAATTCCAAAAGGTCGAACTCGTGAAGTTCGCCCGTCCCGATCAGAGTTTCGAGGAACTCGAGTCCCTCACCGCCGACGCCGAGCGCATTCTGCAAAAGCTCGGTCTGCCGTATCGAACGGTCGTCCTTTGCACCGGCGACATGGGGTTTTCTTCGGCGAAAACCTACGACATTGAAGTCTGGCTTCCGGGTCAGAATGGCTACAAGGAAATTTCCTCTTGCTCTAATTTCGAGGCATTTCAAGCCCGTCGAGCGAATATTCGGATGCGTAGCGGGAAGAGGTCCGAATTCGCTCACACGCTGAACGGTAGTGGACTTGCCGTGGGCCGCACTTGGGTCGCGATCATCGAGAACTATCAGCAGAAAGACGGCTCGGTGCTGGTTCCGACCGCCTTACAGCCGTACCTGAACGCGGAAGTAATCACAAAACAAGGCCGGCTCGGATAATTTTCGCTATCCTGGTCCTCAAATGGAAGGCTTGCGTTTCGCATGCGTTCCCGGCTGTACGAACTGCTGCCGCGTACAGGGCTGGGTCTATATTACCGAGACCAATCTCCGCGAAGCCGCCGCCTTTCTCGGGCTGACCACAGACGAGTTCGAGTCCCGCTACGTTGTCCGGACGAAGCACACCCTACGTCTCCGCAAGCCGGAAGGGTCGCAATGCCATTTCCTCGAGGAGGGCGGTTGCAAGATTCACCCTGTCAAGCCGGTGCAGTGTCGGCTTTTCCCTTTTTGGCCGGAACTAGTCGAAAATCGGAGCGAGTGGGCCGAGGCAGGGCAGAACTGTCCCGGTATCGGCAAGGGGCCTCTGATCCAGATCGGCGCCGCGATGGAAACCGCTGACGAGATGCGCACGGCCTATCCTTCTCACTACTGGTGAGGATACCCAGAGAACATTAGAGAATGCTCCGGGATATGTGGTGAAATAAAAGTTACACCCCACCCGAGGAGCCTCAACGAAATTGAACCCAGCGATCCTGGCCCTAGAGGACGGAACAGTCTTCAGGGGCCGTAGTTTTGGCGCGCGCACGGAACGATACGGGGAGGTTGTTTTCAACACCTCCATCACGGGTTATCAGGAAATCTTCACCGACCCCTCTTACGCGGGACAGATCGTCGTCCTGACGAATCCCCAGATTGGGAATTACGGTTCGAACGATTACGATAACGAGGCTTCCAAGCCATTTATCGAAGGCTTGGTTGTTCGGGAATTTTCGCCGGTCGCCAGCAATTGGCGGTCTGGCGAGGCGGCAGATCAATTCCTGACGCAGAACAATATCCCTGTCATCAGCGGTATCGACACTCGGTCGCTCGTCCGGCATCTACGGACACGGGGCGTCATGCGCGGTGTGCTATCGGCGGTACCCGAGGCGACTGATGAGCAGCTCATAAAAAAAGCCCGCGAAGTTCCGTCCATGACGGGCCTCGATCTTGCGACTCGCGTCTCGACGGACAAATCGTACAAATGGTACGAGGGCGTCGAGCCTGTATCGAAGTCCGAGCGTCTGACTCCGGCCGGAGAGCCGCTCCATCACGTGGTCGCCTACGATTTCGGTATTAAGCGCAACATCCTTAGGAAGCTGGTTCAATCCGGAACACGCGTCACGGTCGTCCCCGCGCTAACGCCAGCCGAGGACGTGATCAACCTCAAGCCGGACGGCATCTTCCTCTCAAACGGTCCAGGTGATCCCGAGCCCCTTGAATTCCAGCAAGCCCAGATCCGGAAGCTCATCGGTAAAGCCCCAATATTCGGCATTTGCCTCGGGCATCAAATTCTGGCTCGATCCCTCGGAGGGAAGACTTACAAGTTGAAGTTCGGTCATCGCGGCGCAAACCATCCTGTTCTAAATACGGTTACCAACAAAGTCGAAATCACTTCCCACAATCACGGTTTCGCGGTTGACGCGGATTCGCTGCGCGACAGCGAGGTCGAACTTACCCACGTCAATCTGAACGATGAAACGCTCGAGGGTTTTCGACATAAATCGCATCCCGTGTTCTGCGTCCAGTACCATCCGGAAGCAGCGCCCGGTCCTCACGACTCTTACTACCTCTTCGACGAATTCGTGAAGCTCATGAAAGAATTTAAGGGACGCTGAAGATGCCAAGAAGAAACGACCTCCACCGCATCCTCATCGTCGGCTCAGGGCCGATCGTCATCGGACAAGCTTGCGAGTTCGACTACTCCGGGACCCAGGCCTGTAAGGCTCTGCGTGCCGATGGCTATGAGGTTATCCTCATCAATTCGAATCCGGCGACGATCATGACCGATCCCGATCTCGCCGACCGGACGTATGTCGAGCCGCTCACCGTCGCCTTTGCCGAAGAGGTCATTCGCAAGGAACGGCCCGACGCGCTGCTATCTACCGTTGGTGGTCAGACCGGTCTGAACCTTGCGATCGATCTCGCCGAAGCGGGCGTGCTTGAGAAGTACGGCGTGGAACTCATCGGCGCAAAAGTCGAGTCGATTAAGAAGGCGGAGGATCGCTTGCTCTTCAAAGACGCAATGCGAAAGATCGGTCTTGAAACTCCCTTTTCGCAACTGGTGAACACCGTCGAGGGCGGCGTCGAGTTTGCCGAGAAAAACGGCTATCCCGTGATCCTGCGCCCCAGCTTCACGCTCGGGGGAACCGGCGGCGGAATTGCGTATAACCGGGAGGAACTCGAAGAGATTCTTGATCGCGGGTTGGATCTCTCGCCGGTACATGAGTCGCTTATCGAGGAGAGTGTTCTCGGCTGGAAAGAATACGAACTCGAAGTGATGCGCGATCTCGCAGATAACGCGATCATCGTGTGTTCGATCGAAAACTTTGACGCAATGGGAGTCCACACCGGCGACTCGATCACGATTGCGCCGGCGCAGACTCTTACCGATCGCGAGTATCAGATGATGCGCGATGCATCCCTGCGTTGTCTGCGTGAGATAGGCGTCGACACGGGCGGATCGAACGTGCAGTTCGGACTCAATCCGCAAAACGGCCGCATGGTCATCGTCGAGATGAATCCTCGCGTGTCGCGCAGTTCAGCGCTGGCGTCCAAAGCGACCGGATTCCCCATCGCAAAGATCGCAGCCAAACTCGCTGTCGGCTATCGTCTCGACGAGATTAAAAACGACATCACGAAGGTGACGCCTGCGTGCTTTGAGCCGACGATCGATTACGTCGTGGTCAAGATTCCGCGCTGGCAGTTTGAAAAGTTCCCCGGCGCTGAGCCCGTGCTCGGAACGCAGATGAAATCGGTCGGCGAAGTCATGGCCATCGGGCGCACGTTCAAACAGGCGCTCGGAAAAGCGGTTCGATCACTCGAAACCGGCAAGGCTGCGGCATCGGAAGTGCTTGACGAGCAACTCATTCCGAAGCGCCTGATCACACCGAATCCCGAGCGCTTCAGCTATATCCGCTTTGCGTTCGAACGCGGCTATTCGCTGGAACAAATTCAGGAAATGACCGCAGTCGATCCCTGGTTCCTGAAGCAGCTTCTCGAAGTCATTGAGCTCGAACAAAGCTTCAAAGGTCGCACGCTCGATTCACTTACCAAAGACGAGTTCGTGTGTCTGAAGCGCGATGGCATCTCCGACGAGCGGATTGCCAGAATTGTCGGTAGCACCGGCCTTGAAGTGCGAGCCCGTCGGAAGGAACTTCGCGTTTCGGCAGTCTTCAATCGTGTAGATACGTGCGCAGCCGAGTTCGAAAGCTTTACGCCTTATCTCTATTCGAGCTACGAATCGGAAGACGAATCAGGGGCCACTGACAAACAGAAGGTCATGATCCTTGGAAGTGGTCCGAACAGGATCGGGCAGGGAATCGAGTTTGATTACTGCTGCTGCCATGCGTCATTTGCGCTTCAGGAGTTCGGCGCAGAGTCGATCATGGTCAACTGCAACCCCGAGACTGTATCGACCGACTACGACACCAGTGATCGTCTGTACTTCGAGCCTCTTACGCTCGAAGAAGTAATGAACATTGTCGATACTGAGAAGCCGACCGGTGTCATCGTGCAGTTCGGTGGTCAGACGCCGCTGAATCTGTCTCTCCCGCTGAAGCAACTCGGTGTGCCGATCATCGGAACCGATCCCGAAAACATCGATCTGGCGGAAGATCGCAAGCGCTTTGGCAAGTTGCTCGATGACTTGCAGATTCCGTCTCCGCCGAATGGTACGGCGACGAGCGAGCAGGAAGCTGTCGATGTCGCCAACCGGCTCGGCTTCCCCATCCTGGTCAGGCCGAGTTATGTGCTTGGCGGCCGCGCAATGGTCATCGCTTACGAAGAAGACACCGTCCGTAAGTACATGCGGGAGGTCGCAACGTTCTCAGAGACGCGGCCCGTGTTGGTCGATCGCTTCCTTGAGGACGCGACGGAAGTGGATGTGGACGCGTTATGTGACGGTGAAGATGTGCTGATCGCCGGCATCATGGAGCACATCGAGGAAGCCGGTGTGCACTCAGGGGACAGCTCGTGCGTATTGCCTCCGTTCTCGTTGAAGCCTGCGGAGATTGAGACCATCAAGACGTATACACGCAAACTCGCTCTTGCCTTGAACGTGATCGGTTTGATGAACGTTCAATATGCGATTAAGGACGGGACCGTCTACGTTCTAGAAGTGAATCCCCGCGCATCACGGACCGTTCCTTATGTGAGCAAAGCAACCGGTGTACCGCTGCCCAAGATTGCAGTTGGTCTGATGCTCGGTAAAAAGCTTGCCGATCTCCGCGACGTTATTGGGGAGATGAAAGACGGCGTTTTACACGCTCCCAAGTTCTTCGTCAAATCGCCGGTGTTCCCGTTCAATAAGTTTCCAGGCGTCGATCCGGTTCTCGGTCCGGAAATGCGCTCGACAGGCGAAGTCATGGGCGTGGGCGAGAATTTCGGAGAAGCGTTCGCTAAGGCGCAGCTCAGTGCGGGCACGCCGCTGCCGATGAAGGGCACAGTGTTCATCAGCGTAAATGATCGCCACAAAGCCGATGCAGTCGAGTTAGCAAAGAAATTCTCTGAGTTCGGATTCGAATTGGCTGCGACGCGCGGCACAGCCGCAGCCATTCAGCGCACTGGTGTCAAATGCAAAACAGTCTTCAAGGTGAATGAAGGCAGACCCAATGCTGTCGATTTGCTCAAGGGCGGGTCGTTGCAGATGATCATTTACACAGCCACGGGAGCGCATTCCTTCAGCGACGAGAAAGCAATTCGTCGTGCCGCTGTTGCTTACCGCGTCCCTTGCATCACTACGATGAGCGGTGCCAAAGCAGCAGCAGAAGCCGTTGCGTCACGCCATCGCGATCCGATCCGGGTCTGGAGCCTGCAGGAGATTCACGAGGAGAAGGCTGCTCTTCCGGTATGACGGCTACGAGCAGCCCTCGACAAGCAGCACCGCTTCCGCCAAGCCTGAGCGAAAAGTAGTAACGACCTTACCGTCAGTCTCGAATCGCATTTCGTAGCCTTTGTACGTCGGGTCGCGCGGGCGCACGATCAGATAGTGGCCCTTGTCGTCGTACTTGTGTCGCTCTACGCTCAGCAGGTCACCATACATTTTCTTGACTTCCTCTTCGGTAGACCCAATGCCGGCGCCGGAGATGCTACGCCAGGATCCTTTAAAGACATCGATGCGAGCCACACCAGAAGACAGCATCATGAGTCCAAGACCCGAAGCGTTTGGGATCATGTAGTAGCAATCAGTGCCCATGGCCTTTTCGGTTTTGACCTTGCCGGCCAGTGCTTTGCGGACTTGTGTCTCGCTCATGCCGATACGGACTGGTCGAAGTCCTGTGAAGGAAAGACGCATGGCCGTGTCGAGGCTCGCGGCGAAAACCAGCGCAGTTGCCATCACAAAAAATATGCTGCGAAGCATCCTGATATCCTGAAACAGTAGCACGAATGGCGACACAGACCAGTGTGGCGGTCGTCGCCGAAAAACCCTCAGTTGCGCGCGACATTGCGAGGGTATTGAACGCGACGAAGCGCGGAGACGGTTATCTACACGGCGACGGCTATGTCGTCACGTGGGCCATTGGTCATCTTGTCGCGCTGGCGCAGCCCCACGAGATTCAACCGCAATGGCGCAGTTGGCGCCGTGATCTGTTGCCGATGCTGCCGCAATCGTGGCCCCTCGTCGTCGGTGAAAGAACCAAAGACCAGTTCGACGTTGTCCAAAAGATCCTGAGCTCGCCGAAAGTGACGAGCGTCGTCTGCGCGACGGACGCCGGCCGGGAAGGCGAACTGATCTTCCGCTACATCTACGAAGCGGTGAATTGTGACAAGCCTGTTCAGCGGCTTATGGATCTCCTCTCTGACGCCTGAAGCGATCCGCGATGGCTTTGCCCGTCTCAAAGACGGCCGCGAGTACGATCCGCTTGCCGACGCCGCCAAAGGCCGGAGCCGCGCCGACTGGCTCGTCGGCATGAACCTATCTCGCGCCTACACGTTGGGCTGCAACGAAGAGTTCTCCGTAGGCCGCGTGCAGACCCCAACGCTCGCCATGATCGTCGATCGCGAACTGGCGATTCGAAGTTTCGTACCTGAGGACTATCGGAACGTTGTAGCAACATTCTCACCTCGGGCGGGCGATAAGTACACCGGAACCTGGTTCGAAGCCGGTGTCGAGCCAATGGATGCGGCGGCAAAGCTCCCGGCCGATGGCGTGAAGGCGAAGGAGATTTGCGAACGGGTTCGGACAGGTCAAGCGCACATCGAGAAGCTGGAAGCGCAGACCAAGCGCATGGCTCCGCCGCTTTTTTATGACTTGACGGAGCTGCAGCGCCACGCCAATCGCCTCTATTCCTTCAGCGCGCTGCGCACGCTCGAAATCGCGCAGTCGCTATACGAAAAGCATAAACTGATCAGTTATCCACGCACAGACAGCCGCCACTTGTCGCAGGATGTCGCGCGCACGTTGCCGAAAATCGTTCGGGCAATCGAAGGCGAGTACGAAGGACTTGTCGCGCCCGGCTCAGGCGAGCGTCCCTCTCGGACGCGCATTCGTCGATGATACGAAGGTCACAGATCACCACGCGATTATCCCGACGGGTGTGTCACCCAAGAACGTCTCGCTCGATCCTGATGAACGAAAGATCTTCGACCTCATCTGCCGCCGTCTGTTGGCTGCCTGGCACGACGAGCATATCTGGTCGGTGACGACGATCATCACTCTTGTCCGAAGCACGATGGAGGATCGATTTCATTCGAGTGGAGCCGCCGTTATCCAGCAAGGATGGAAAATTCTCGACATAGTCGTAGCAAAGAAGTCGAAAGAAGCTGATGGCGGGGAAGAGGGCCAGAAGCTTCCGTCCGGTTTGGAACGAGGGCAGCCGCAGGAAATCCTCGACGTAGAGTCCATCGCAAAGAAGACTCGCGCGCCGAAGCGGTTCACCGAAGCCACATTGCTCACTGCGATGGAGACAGCAGGGAAAACGCTCGACGACAAAGAACTGTCGCAGGCCATGAAGGAGAACGGCCTTGGCACGCCCGCCACCAGAGCGCAGATCATTGAAGTTCTCTTAAAGCGCGAGTTCATCCTGCGTCGCGGTAAGAGCCTCGAAGCGACTGACAAGGGCATACGGCTGATCGAAGTGGTTCATCCCGAAGTGAAGAGTCCGGCGATGACGGGTCAGTGGGAAGCCTATCTAAAGCGGATCGAACGCGGTCAGGCGGAACTCACTCCGTTTCTCAAAGGGATCGAAGAATACGTTCGTGAAGTAGTGGGGAAAGCGATCTCCGGGCCTGTCAGGACTACGTCCTCCAATGGGCACGCTTCCCCTACCGCAACTGTCCCTCAACGTACGATCGAGCCCGCTCATCGCGCGGGAACCATGCAGGAAGTCCTGAATAACTGCTTCGGTTTTGATGCATTCCGTACTGTACAAGAAGAAGTCTGCCAGGTTGTAAACGCAGGCAACGATGTCTTGCTGGTGATGCCGACCGGATCGGGAAAGTCGCTCTGCTATCAACTCCCCGGAGTCATACGTGGCGGCACGACGTTGGTCGTCAGTCCCTTGATCGCGTTGATGGAAGATCAGGTTGCAAAGCTTCAAGCGTTGGGCTTTGCTGCTGAACGTATCCATTCGGGTCGCGATCGCGCAGTATCGCGCGACGTCTGTCTGAAATATCTCGATGGGCAGTTGGATTACCTTTTCATCGCGCCGGAGCGGCTGCGCGTGAAGGGATTTCCCGAAATGCTGGCGAAGCGCACGCCTGCTCTGGTGGCAATTGATGAGGCGCATTGCATCTCGGCTTGGGGCCATGATTTCCGGCCGGACTATCGCACAATCGGGAATCATCTTCCAGCGTTGCGTCCTGCGCCGGTGATTGCGCTTACCGCGACGGCAACGCCGTTGGTTCAGCGCGACATCGCTGACCAACTCGGTCTACACACGCCTCGGCGGTTCATTCAAGGATTCCGCCGGGACAACATCGGCATCGAAGTAGCACGCGTGGGTCAGAACGCGCGAGCGGCAATGGTCGGGCAGATACTCTCGTCGGCCGATCGCCGCCCGGCGATTGTCTACGCGCCGACGCGTCGCGAAACCGAGCAGCTTGCGCATGAGCTTAGCCGCAACTTCAAAGCCGAGCCCTACCACGCGGGCCTCGACAGCAGACGCCGTGACCATGTGCAGCGCGAGTTTCAAGCAGGTCGCACAGAAGTGATTGTTGCGACGATCGCGTTTGGGATGGGTGTCGACATTCCCAACATTAGGACAGTCATCCATACCGCTCTGCCGGGCAGCGTGGAAGGCTACTATCAGGAGATTGGCCGCGCAGGCCGCGATGGCGCTCCTTCGCGAGCCATCCTGATGCAATCTTACGCGGACCGCCGCACGCATGACTTCTTCTTCGAACGGGATTATCCCGACCCCTCAGTTCTCGATCAAGTGTTCCGGTTGCTCACGCAGGAGTTGCAACCGAAGGATCTTGTCCAGTCGAAATCGCGCATGCCGACTGAAGATTTCGACATCGCGCTTGAAAAGCTGTGGATTCATGGCGGCGCGATTGTCGATTATGCCGACAACATCAGCCGTGGCCGCGATGACTATGGGATCAGCTATGGAGCGCAACGCGAACACAAGGCCGCGCAGTTTGAAAAGATGCTGGCCTATTGTGAGTCGGCCTGCTGTAGGATGTTGGCGCTGGTTCGCTACTTCGGCGACACGGCGGACTCGCGCAGGCCTTGCGGCGTTTGCGATTTCTGCGATGCAAGCTCAGCGCTGGCGCAGGAGTTCCGCCCGGCAACAACGAACGAGCGCGCTAATATCGAGATCATCCTGGCGTCCCTGAAAGAAACCGAGGAAATCTCGAACGGCCGGCTACACGCGCACGCGTTTCCCCATGGTCGTCTCGACCGGCGCGGCTTTGAAGAATTGCTGAACGCGATGGCGCGCGCAGGGCTTGTCAGCGTTGCCGAGTCTTCATTCGAGAAGGACGGCCGCCGCATAGACTTCCGCAAGGCGCGCCTGTTGCCAGAGGGTTTGGAGCCGGACGCGGCGGAACGCGTTGTCATTCCGGAAGAAGTCTCTGGCCCTCCGGTTCGAAGAAAAACAAAAAAACGTACGGCTAAGAAATCGGCAGGCTCCTCGCCGCTACGGGAACGAATCAAGGCTTGGCGTGCCGACGAAGCGAAGAAGAAATCCGTCCCTGCATTTCGGATCTTTCCGGATCGAGTTCTCGACAGCATTGTTGAAAATGCCCCATCGAGCGAGGCCGAGCTACTCGCCATCAGCGGTATCGGCCCTAAACTTGTAGAGAAGTACGGAGCCCAGTTATTGCGTCTGCTTCGTTAGCCTTCCACCATCTTGACCGGATCCCATTTGCAGGCGCGGCCTTCCCAAAGACTCGTATTCGTCAGTAACGAAGGACCCGCTGTACGCAGCCCAAAAATCGAATCCTCAAAGAACGGCTTACGGGAGCGAACCGCCTGATAGAAGTTTCGGTGATGCTGCTGGTGCGCGCTGTGTCCCGGAGGCGCATTGAACTTGGTCTCCGACTGTCCTTTAATCGAATCCGCGTTCGGTCTCTGCTCGGGATATTGCTTTCGATAATTGCGCAGAAATTCGTCTCTCATGGGCTGTGCAAATGTATCGATCGTATAACCAGGCTCGGTCTCACGAGGCACTTTCTCCATGGTTAAACCATTGAGCTGGACGGTCATCTGTCCCTCGCTGCCCACGAATCGGAAGCCGAAGTTTTCGCGTACGTTGCCGCAGGCAAGATTCACGCGCAAGGCGAACGTGAATTCAGGATGGGTTGCAGTTTTCGGATAGTCGAGCACACCCAGCATCACGTCCGGAGCGTCGCGACCGTCCTTCCAGAAGCGTGTACCGCCGCAAGAATAGACTCTTGTCGGCCCCAGCGATCCGGTAATGACGTGCAATCCCGTCAGCAGATGGACGAACAGATCGCCCGCCAATCCGGTTCCGTAATCGTTGTAATTACGCCATCGGAACATGCGAATTGGTTCGAACGGCCGCTTGGGCGCATTCCCCAGGAACCGGTCCCAATCAATATTCTCAGGCGATGCGCCCGGCGGGATCGAATACTGCCATGCGCCAGTCGCGGTGTTGCGATCGAGCCATGCCTCTACCATGTTCAATTGCCCGATGGCGCCGGCCTTCATCAACTGCGCCGCTTTCTCGAACACAATCGAACTCGCGTACTGGCTTCCGATCTGAAGGATTCGATCGCTCTTCTTATGAGCCGCGACGACTTCCTGTCCTTCGGCGATCGTCTTCACCATCGGCTTCTCGCAATACACATCCTTCTTGGCGGCGAGGGCGTCTTTTGTGATCGTTGCGTGCCAGTGATCCGGCGTGGCAATGATCACCGCATCGATTTCAGGACGCGCGAGCACCTCCCGATAATCTCTGGTCGTGAAGACATCGCCGCCATAGACTTCCTTAATTCGAGCGAGACGGCCGTCGTAGATATCCGCCGCGGCGACCAGCTTCACTCCGGGTATGGCAGTTGCGTAGCGTGTATCGCCCTGCCCCATGCCTCCTGCGCCAATCAGCGCGATCTGGATGGTGTCGTTCTTTGCGGTTTGCATCCTTCTAGCCTTTGATGGTCATCGACTGCGGATCCCAATGAATCGCTCGCTGTTCGAAATAGCTGTTCAAAGCGAGCAGCGCCGGTCCTGCCGCGCGTAAACCGAATGTCGAGTCCTCGATCAGAGGCTTTCGAGAGCGCACCGAATCGATAAAGTTGCGATGATGCTCGCGATGATCGCTATAACCGCGCGGTGGCATGTAACGCTCTTCCGCCTGCGGACGGATGGCATCGGCAGTGGCGCGCTGCGCCGGATACTTTTCGCGATATTCCTTCAGGAACTGCTCTTGCACAGCCTTCGGGAAAGTGTCGATCGTATAGCCCGGCTCAGCTTCACGGGGCTGTTTCGAAACCGTCACGCCATTTCCGACCTCGACTACTCCTTCGCTGCCGACAAAACGGAATCCCGACGTCTCGCCCGATCCGTTCACGAAATTCACGCGAAGAGCCAGATTGAAGGCCGGATGAGTCTTCGTCTCCGGATAGTCACATAGAGCCAGCATGATGTCCGGCACGTCCCGGCCATCTTTCCAGAAACGGAGTCCGCCCGTTGCGAAGACTTTAGTCGGGCCGAGAGTATCCATGATGTAATGCATCCCCGAGAAGAGGTGCACGAACAAATCGCCGGCGACGCCTGTCCCGTAGTCCCGGTAGTTCCGCCAGCGGAAGAGTCGAATCGGCTGGAACGGAACTTTCGGAGCGGATCCGAGGAACTTGTCCCAATCGATGGTAGCGGTCGAAGCGTCAGGAGGAATGGAATACTGCCATGCGCCAATCGCGGAGTTTCGATCCCACCACGCCTCGATCATATTGACTTGACCGATCGCTCCGTTCTTCAGAAGGTCTTTTGCTTTTTGGTAAACAATCGAGCTGACGCGCTGGCTGCCTACCTGCAGGATTCGATTGTTCTTCTTCTGGGCGTCTATGATCTTCTGGCCGTCCTGAATTTTCTGGACCATGGGCTTTTCGACGTACACATCTTTGCCCGCATTCATGGCGTCGACGGCGATCTGAGCGTGCCAGTGGTCGGGAGTGCCGATAATCACGGCATCGACTTCGGGCCTCGCAAGCACTTCCCGATAATCGCGCGACGTGAATAGTTGATTTCCCCAGCGTTCTTTGGCTCGGGTCAAACGGCCATCATAAACGTCGGAGACGGCGACGATCTCGACGCCTGGCTGTGCAAGAGAGGAAATGGCGTCTTCCGTTCCCATGCCTCCCGCGCCGATCAGCGCAATCTGGACACGGTCGTTCGCAGATTTGGGCTGCACCTGAGCGGCAAGGGGAGCCGCCAAGCCGGCGATCCCGGTATTCAACAGAAAATCGCGTCGTGAAGGGGACATACGTTAACTACTCCTCAAAAGTCAAAAGGCCTGCCGTATTATGGCAGGCCTTTTGTAAGTTTGGAACTCTTGGGTCACTTCTTCGTATCGCTCGATGAGCTTGCGCTACTACTTGATGATTCCGAAGAGGACGAAGACGATGTTGACGAAGCTGGCTTCGATTCTTTCGAAGAAGAGCCACTATCCTTTGCCCCACCTTCCTTTGGTGGAGCCGCTGGAGCCCCAGTACCACTGCCACGAGCATAATCAGTGATATAGAATCCGCTTCCTTTGAACTGGAAGGCGGGCGCGGAGATGAGCCGCTCGACTACGCCTCCACAACCTTCGTGTGTCGTGAGCGGATCATCTGAGAATCGTTGAATCACCTCAAACACTTGGTGGCACTGGCCACACCTATATTCATACATCGGCATGGGTGGGTTTGAATGGTCCTCCTACTACTTAACAGTCGTGAGTGGCTTAACCGGTTCCGGTCGCTCTGCAGGCTTAGCGGCGACCTCTGGAGCTGGCGATCCGGGTTTGCCCTTGGTGAGTACTTCGATAGCCTTCTTCAGCAGCAAGTCTTCTTCTTTCTCCTTGCGAGGCTGTTCCGGCACTTCAGGCGCGTCATCGTCGGTATCGGCGAAGGCTTCCGCGTCGGTCATCAAGATACTCGGCGTAACACCCGTGTCCTGAATCGCTTTCCCGGAAGGTGAGTAATACTTGGCAACGGACAAAATCACTGCGGCGCCGTCATCCATGGTGATTGCGCGACGGATTGCAGCATCACCGTAGGTTCGCTCGCCAACCACTTCGGCTCGCTTGGCCTCGAGCAGCGCAGATGCGACAATCTCTGCCGCATTGGCGGTTCCGCGATTCGTGATAATCACAATCGGCTGCGTCTTATACTCTGCTTTTTCGGCAATCGCAGAAAAATCCTGGCGCTTTACCTTCTGTCCGGAGACATAGGTTATGAGCCCCTTATCGAGGAACAAGTTCGCAACAGCGACTCCATCTTCAGGTTTTCCGATGCCCGTGTTGCGGAGGTCGAGAATCAGCTTCTTCGCGCCCTGCTTCAGCATCGTGTCTACATGTGTCCGGATTTCTTTCACTTTGCCGCTATCTAGGGCCGGGATCTGGATAAGACCAATCGCGTCGGGCAACAGCTTCGATGTCACCGACGGATAAACCGGGACTGCGCGAATCAATGTGATCTTCTGTGGTTCCGGCTTTCTGACGCGCAACGCAGTGATCTCGACCGATGTGCCTGGATCGCCCTGAAGCAGTTGTTCGGCGTAAGCGAGCGGCATGTCCCGCGTCGCGATGCCACCGATGCTCTCGAGCATGTC
The DNA here is from genome assembly GCA_963844855.1 of Bryobacteraceae bacterium. GTDB lineage: Bacteria > Acidobacteriota > Terriglobia > Bryobacterales > Bryobacteraceae > DASQDN01. The sequence goes on along the minus strand of CAWJQP010000083.1, from coordinate 92,092 downwards.
CCCGGTTCCTAAACCAGCCTTCGCTGCCGCGGAACCCGGGATCGAATTGACGACGCCGACGTATCCGAATTTGCGCGAAAGCATTAGCCCGACGCCGGCTTTCTTGGTATCTTGCTGCTTCAGAAACTGCTTGTACTGGTCCGCGCTCAAGTAGCTCGCGAAGGGATCGACCGACTCGAGGAGACCGTTCATGGCTCCCAGTGTCACGTTCTTGATGTCCGGCTCCTCCACATACTCGCTCTTTATACGAGAGAGAACTTCGGAGTAGACGGAAAGGTGGCGATACGGTTCCTCAGGTGAGGCGCTTTGTCCCATGACCGCGCCCAAAAGGAGCAATACAACCAAAAATGTTGAAGAAGTGACGACTACGAGCTTAAAACGGCTATTCATAAGCAGCCTTTGCGGGCATTTCGGCCGATAATCTTTATCATAACAGAGTGCTCGCTATTTGGATGCTGTCCTGCTGCTGACGGTTGCTGAACATATGGTGCTCCTTCTCGCGTTCGCTGCGGTGACAATAGCGACCGTTCGTATTCCGGGACTGGATGAAAGTAGCGGGCTGGTCGCGTCTCGGAAACATCCCGGTTTGTTCTGGACTATGAATGACGATTCCTCGCCAGTTTTGTTCGCTTTTGATCGGAAGGGCGCGTTGAAAGCACGAATTCGTGTCCCCACAGCGAAGAACCAGGACTGGGAGGGGCTCTCTCTGGGACCGGGTCCTGTGGCCGGTCGTTCGTATATCTATGTAGGAGATATCGGGGACAACGACGCCAGACGCAAGTCCATCACTGTCTATCGGATAGAAGAGCCTGACCTGAAAAGCGAAACGAAGCCACCGACCGTGTTCCGCTTCACCTACCCCGATGGTCCTCGTGATGCCGAGGCCCTGATGGTGCATCCAAGGACTGGAGATCTTTACATCGTCAGCAAGGTGAATGGTAAGGCTGGCGTTTACAAGGCGAAAGCGCCACTGGGTTCGGTTCGTTTGGAAAAAATCGCCGAGCTCGATCTTCCTAACGGCTCATTTCTCACCCGATTTGTGGGGCGAATTACGGGTGGCGATATCTCGCCGGACGGTAAACGAGTGGTTCTCTGCGATTACGACGGAGGACTGGAAGCCGTTGTCCCCGCGAAGGGAAACTTTGATGCCGTTTGGACAGGTTCCTGGAGAGAAGTCGACCTTGGCCGGCGTCAGCAGGGGGAAGGGGTCGCCTACCGCCACGACGGAAAGGCGATTTTGGCCAATAGCGAAGGCGTCGAGTTCCCACTCAACGAGGTACACGTTTCGGACGCCGTAAGCGTCAGGTAAAATAGAGCTTACCCGCTTGAAGAGAGTATTCCTCACCTTGGCCGCCGTTTGCCCGCTTTTCGGAGGGGAGTACGCCGTTTTGCAAAACGGATTCCGAATCCACGCCGACCGTCACGAAGTTATTGAAGACAAAATCCGTCTTCATATCGGATCGGGCAGCATGGACCTGCCTGCGACGCATGTCGCCAGCTTCGAGATTGAGGAGTACGTGCCACCTCCGCCGCCTCAGGCGCCGACGCCTGTCGCTCCGGTCGAAGCGGTCAAGTTCGTAACTGCGCCTACGCCCGAAGAACTTGTTGCGACTGCGGCCGTCAATCACGGACTTCGTCCGGAATTTGTTCGCAGTGTCGCGGCGGTTGAGTCTGCGTTCCGGCCGACCGCAATCTCCCCGAAAGGGGCCATCGGCCTGATGCAGTTGATGCCGGGAACCGCAAACGACTTGGGCGTCGATCCACACGATCCGGCACAAAACGCCGATGCGGGAGCCAAGTATCTCCGGCAACTCCTTCTGCGCTACAAGGACTCCCACGATCCGGTGCGTCTGGCTCTCGCTGCATATAATGCCGGGCCTGGAGCCGTTGATCGCTACAAGAATATCCCGCCGTACCGAGAGACACAGCAATACGTTGAAAAGGTTTTGCGGAAATACCTCGCCGAACTGGGTAGTATCCACTCTCAGTAATAGGAGCACATGGCGGGTTGAATAGACGCGCGATTGGATTTCAGGTCTGCCTGATCAGCCGCAAACCTTCGCCTTCCGCGTCAGTTTTGATCCTGCATTGATTGTCGAAGATCATCGTGGCGGGCTTCTGTGCCGTGTAGGCAGGCCACTCAGGCAATCCGCGATGACCAGGATTTCCGTCCCGAGCGAACTTGGCCCACGCTTCCCCCATCTTCCGGGACAACGCCAGAGCCTCCGATCCGCCCCCGGAGTAACGCGGGCAGAGATCGGCATTATCAAACACGAAGGCGATCTCACTGCTGTGAAACGTGCCGGGCCTGCCATCCAGCACCGGTGTTCGCCATGCATAGAGATACTGGTACGCAGCCGCTCCGCCCTGCGCAGCTTTGCGCTCCGCTTGCGAAACCGCATTCTGTCGAACGTTCGCCGCGGAGATCGCCGCCCACAGGCCGAAGGACGACTCCTTGGGATACTCGCGCCGGTATGCCCCAATGATGTCAGCACTCTTGCCCGCGTGTCGCTGCGTTACCCGCTTCAGCAGCTCATCTGCATCGAACGAATCCACATCCGGATTGTCTACGCCGTTGACCATTTCATTCAAGCAAGTGCCGATCAGCATCGGTATATTCGCGGAGATTGCCGGAGCCGACGGATCGAACGGGTGGGCAGGTATGATCTTCCCATCCATTACCGGGCTCCAGCCACGTCCCGGTGCGCCGAATGGTCCGGCTCCTGCTACGCGTCGTAGAGCCGCAAGCTGTGCGGTTACCAAGGCAGACGCGGGCAGGTCATGGATTTTTTCAAGCTGCGACTTCGTCAGGTTCAACTCCCCCAGCACTGCTGCTGCCAGCTTGGTTGAATTCTCCGTGGAACCCGATCGAAGTGTGGAACCGCTCTGAACCGCTACCCTGTGGAACAAGCCTTTCGCCGAGGGCATGACCATCAGAGTTGAGACTTTGCCGCCGCCTCCAGACTGTCCGTAGATCAGGACATTTCCAGGGTCCCCTCCGAAATTCGCGATATTGTTCGCGCACCCATTCAAGCACTGCGACGTTATCCAGCATGCCTACATTACCCGAACTCGCGTAACGATCGCCGCCTAACTCCGACAGATTGAGAAAGCCGAAGACGTTGAGCCGGTGATTATGCGTGACCACGACGACATCGTGGTTTCGGGCGAGATTTTCGCCGTCGTACGACAACAGGCCGTCTCCACTCCCGCCGGAATACCCGCCGCCATGCATATAGACCATGACCGGTCGTTTTCGACCGGAAGCGATTGTCGCCGGTGTCCACACGTTGAGCCGAAGGCAATCTTCACCCCTTTGTGAGGAACCCATCCGGTAGAGCAGGAAATTGTCCTCATCGCCGCGTGTCGAGTTGTCGCCGTTCTCGGAGATGCCGAGGCCGCTGGGACACGACGGCCCATAAGTCAGGCAACTCCTCACCCCGGCCCAGGGCTTTGGTTTCTCAGGTGGCATGAAACGCTTGGCGCCGCTCGTCGGAGCGCCATACGGAATCCCGCGGAAGACCAAAACCCCGCGGTTGGCGTAGCCACGCACTTTTCCTGCTGTAGTCTCAACGATCCCTTTCGAGTAGCTTGCCGTGATCGGCGAAGCGGAAGCGGATCCGCGCGGAACGGACCCGCTCGCCCGTGAGTTAACAGGTCCGCTAGGATCCTTCGGCGCACCGGCCAGCAACCCGGACGCGCCCGCCACTGCGCTCCCGAAGACAAGAGCCCGCCGGTCAAGACCCGCAGCCTCTTTGCGAATAGTTATCGCCGTTTTCTTCATAGGATGTCCCTCACAGAATCACAGCAGGCCCCTCGAAGGCCGATTCTCCAGCAAAAGCCGCTCTTCGCGGCAAGGATCTTTCGTCACGCCGCTGCTGCTCGCATCGAAGATCATTGTGGACCGTTCGGTCGTGGAATACGCAGGCCACTTTTGTAGCCCGTTGTGACTGGGGTTGCCGCGTCGCGCGAAAGCCGCCCATGCCCCACTGATTTGCTTTGACAACTGGTCGGATTCGGGATATCGGACAAGACGCATTGCGAGCGGAAGCTCAGCCGTGTGAAACGCCTTGATTTTGCCGTCGCCACAGGGAGTATCCCAGGCGAAGTAGTACATGTAAACATTCGCCTTTCCTCTGGCTCGACTTTCAATTCAGCTTGCCTCACGGCATTCCAGCGAGCGCCTCGATCTGTCGAAAAGCGAAACCACGTATCGGTTGGCGTGTCTTTCGGGTGATCCTTATGGTACGCAGCGATCAGTTTGTCCGACTCGGCCTCCGGTATCCCGGCCTTTACAATGCGCTCCTGTAAGCCGGAGTTGTCAAGCCGGAACAATGCCTCGTCACGGAGAGAAAATAACGTCGACTCGTCCTTGCAACAGCCGATGATCATTGGGATATCTGCGGACACTTCCGGGGCGGCGGGATCCCACGTCTGCCGCGGAACAGAACGACCATCGACGACCGGGCCATATCTCATCGGCGCCGCTCCAGAAGTCTGTGACGAAGCTGCGTACAGATCTGATGCTGAAATCTTTTGCAATCCGTCGACGTGTTTTTCATCCAGGCCGAGTTTGTTCAGCACCTCTCGAGCCGTGGTCGTCGCTTGCCCTTTATCGCTGACCCGCAACATCGAGCCGCTCTCCACTATGGCTTTGTGAAACAGTCCCTTTGCCGCCGGCATCGCCATCAGCGTGCTGACTTTGCCGCCCCCGCCGGATTCGCCGAAGATCGTTACATTGTTAGGATCGCCACCGAAATTCGCGATATTGTCACGCACCCACTCAAGCGCCAAAATCAAATCGAGCTGGCCGACATTACCAATCGCGTACTTCTCGTTCAAGTCTCCGAGATAGAGGTACCCGAATACATTGAGACGATGATTGACGCCGACAAGGACCACGTCCTGTTCGCGAGGAAACGCATCCGAAAAAAGAGTCAGAAGGGACGAGCCGCCGGTGTATCCACCGCCGTGGATATAGACCATCACAGGTAGCTTGCCCTTGGGTCCTGGCGTAAGAACATTCAGGACGAGGCAATTTTCACTGTCGCGTTGCGGAGTCAGTTCCTTGCGATTCGTGGAACCCCGGAAGTACTCGCCGATGATTGGGTTCAAAAATAAATTACCGGGGCCTTGCACGCATCGCGGTCCGGTTTCGGTCGCATCGCGAATTCCAGCCCATTTGGCGGGTTTCGACGGTGGCAGAAAGCGTCCGCTGTCCTCGGTGGGTCCTCCATATGGAATTCCTCGGAAGATATTTACTCCCCGTACGGATGCGCCACGAACTTTGCCGAATTGGGTGTCGACCGTGAGTGAGCCCGTGGTCGCGCCATGAGCATCTTTGTTCGCGGAGATGCCGCGCTGCAGCGTTGAGGCGGCCAACAACGTCGAGTTTGTGAATAGGCGACGGTCCATTGGCATCATGGCTCCCAGATCGTCGCGGCGATGTAGCGTTCCCCGTCGGCCTTGTCGTTGTAATAGTAGGCCGTGACGATCTTTCCATCCGGCCGCTGTACCGTGCGTGGATAGCCAAGGTCGTAATTTCCGGCGCCCTGACGCAGCCACAGCTCCTCGCCCCACGTCTTTCCCTCGTCGTTTGAGATGCGCGCCTTGATCCCGAACGGCGGAAGACGATGACCATACGTGATACACAAGCGGCCATCCTTCAAACGGATCATGCTCGGTGGGTTGCTGGATTTCGCCGATTCCTCCGGCGTAACGATACTCACCTGCCGCCAAGTGGCGCCGTTGTCATCGCTACGATGCAGTTCAATCCGGTTTCCGTTCGGCGCTGAACGGCGAAGCGACGTCAAAATGGATTTCTTTGACAGCCGCACAGAGGAAGGCATGATTGCGTAACCGTCGTTCTCCGGAACGATCCAGGACACCAGCTTGAACGTTTTGCCTCCATCGGTTGTGCGAGCACAGAGAAGACGTCCCTCTTTCTTATTGGACTTCGCTGCCGTCAGAAAAACGGTAGCCTCATGCTTGCCGTCGATCACGTAATCGGTGCGGGCCGCGGTGCCCGGTGTGTCGAAATCTGGAAGCTTATACGGCCCACTCCAGGACGTCCCCTTATCTTCGCTGTAGTAGAAGCGCGAAGGCCCGACGTGGAAGCTTTCCATGCGAAGCGTCCACGCGAACCCTGGAGCGGTGAAGTTCATCTGGCCTTCGAAGTTCGACACGGGTTTGCCGCCAGGTTCGCCCGGCACCCCGGCGATCCGCGCTCCGGGAGGCGGCCGTAATCCCTCGGGCTTCTCTGTCTTCCACGAATCGCCACCGTCTTTACTGCGCGCGAGGACATGCTCTTCCGGCCGGTCATAATCGATCGCGTGATACTGCGAGGAGGTTCTGACATGACCGACTTCGAAGCCTACAAGAATCTCGTTTCCCCATTGCCAGATGCCATGGTTCGCGGGCCATCCGGCATAGCGAGCGGGTTCCTTGTACACGATGACGTGCCGTGCCGACGACGGCTCCTTGGCCAGGAGCCCCGCGGCGATTACTAGAAGCAGAGCGGAGTATTTCAATTTATTCCCTCAGACCCGATGAGCGTTACTTTGCGAATTTTTGCACGCGCCAGTTCTTGATTTCGGCCACGTAGATACTGCCCTCGGAATCGACTGCGATATTGTGAGCGAAATCGAACTTGCCGGGAGCCTTTCCAAAGGAGCCGAGCACGCCGAGAATCTGACCCTCCGTGTTGAGCTTCACGACGCGATTGTTATAGCCGTCGCACATGTAGATCGCATTCTCGCGCGATGCATAGTAGAGACCCCACGGTGACCCGACATCCGTCCATTTGGTCAGGAGCTTGCCGGCGGCATCGAACACCTGGACGCGGCGGTTCTCTCGGTCAGCGACGTATACGCGTCCGTTCGCATCTACCGCGACATCATGGACTATATTGAACTGGCTGTCCGCTGTGCCCTTTTGGCCCCATTGGCTTTTGTAAATGCCGTCGCGTCCAAATTTGACGACTCTCGCATTCTCATATCCATCGGATACGTAGTAATCGCCGTCGCGCGTGAACGCAATGCCGGTAGGCCGGTTGAAACCGTCCTGCGCATCCATACCGCCCGGCTGTACTCCCGCTCTGCCGATCACCTGCAAAAGTCGGCCCTGCGGCGTAAACGTCAACAATTTATGCGCCGCAACGTCGACCACCCAGACGTTGCCGTCGGGCCCCACGCGAATACCATGGGATGACGTTACCGGCACTTCCTCCCAGGCCTGAAGAAACTTACCGTTCTTGTCAAACTGCATCACTGGATGCTTTCCACGGTTGAAGACCCATACGTTGTCATCTTTGTCGATGTCAACGCCCGAGGTTTCGCCGAAATTCCAGCCCTTCGGTAACTGCGCCCAGTTGGTAACGAGTTTGTGCGGTAGCGCGGGCCCGGATTTCGGCTCTTGTCCGAAGACAGTCGACAAGAATACAACCGCAGTTAGTGTGCGATGCATACCAGTGAGCATATAGCCTCCATACTATGCGGACTTCATCATTTCGTCCCACGTCACTTCACGGTGCTGATCGATCGCCATCTGGCCCAGAAGACTGGTGAGCGTGCTCTCTGCGGCTCGTACGCCTGCGTTCTCCGGCTTATTCTCCGAAACGCGTCGAACGAACTCTTTCAGCGCGTCGATGGTGATATCCTGCTCCGACTTTTCGGTTATAGGTCCGGCGCCTGTGTTATATGTCCAATGCTCGCGAGCTGTTTCGATGAAGCCCTTGTCACCGATGTAACGCTCGCGGTTCGATCGGAAGAACTTCGGAGTCATCTGTGAGCCGATGAACGTTGCCTGCACCTTGTCCGGATAATCGTAAGTCACGCTCAGGTGGTCCAGCAGGTCGCCCCGCTTTTCGACTGTGCGTCCGCCGGTCCCCAATGCTTTCAAAGGGTGCGCGCCGATAAACCAGTTGATCGCATCCAGATTATGAACGTAGGTCTCAACGATGACTTCCCCGAAGGTTGAGCGCCAGAGTTTCCATTGACGGAGCTTCTCCTCTTCCGTCCGCGGCAGCGGTGGAATCGGTTCGTTGCCTTCCAGCGCGAACTTCAGGAATTCTCCGTGAACCTCGCGGATCTTGCCGATGCCGCCGGAATCGAACATCTGCTTGGCCTTCACGTACACGCCGCCATATCGCTGCTGGAAGCCGAACGTGATGTTCTGCTTGCGATCGGCCTGGTCGGCGATCCGCATCACGCGCTTGCACCCGGCGACATCGAGACCTGCCGGCTTCTCCATATAGATGTGCTTGCCGGACTTGACCGCCGCCTCGAAGTGCTCGGGATGCAGGTACACCGGCGTTGCGATCATGACGGCATCCACGTCGCTCGCGAGCAGGTCCTGATATTTCTTGAAAGCCTTGGCTTCCGGCGCGGGAATCTTTGCCTTTGCGTTCTCGATCTGTTCATCGAAGACGTCGCATACGGCCACAATCTTGGCTCTCGGGTCCTTCGTCACAAGCCGCGACGTGTATGTGCCGCGGCTTCCGGCGCCGATGAGCCCGATTCGAACCGCGCTGTTTTGAGCCGTCCCGCGTACGGCCTGAAATGGCACGAGCGCGGCTGCCTGAATAAGATTGCGTCTGGATGGTTGTGACATTAGGTCTTCTTTCTGCATGCCGCACACTCGCAGCAGCGTGTCATGCGTTACAAGATCATGTTCGGGAGAGTGTGACGGCGACGCTCCGTTTCGCATGACCGCCGCCATTTCACGGAAATCGGGACTATAAGTCGAGACCCGGCGGCGGCGCCGGCTCCAGTGTTTGAGGCCCGGCCTTATACGGGCCTTTTGCCTCCACCAGGTCGACTGTCAGTCGTGTCGGATACGCGTACGGCTGAGCTCGTGCCGAGCCATTGGTCCCAAGGATCTCCAGATATCGATAGGGAGTTCCGTTCGAGCGGAAGCCGGCCATCGATATCTCTGCGATCGCGCGATCATATTCGAGCACCGCAAGTGTGTTGTCTGCGAGGCCATCGTCGATCGGCGATTCGTGGCGAAGAAATCCGGTGACCTTGCGAGGCTTCCCAAGCACTGCGACCGCGCGGTCGATCAGATGGCATCCTTCGGAAAACATCAGGCCGCCTCGGAACTTCGCCAGGTGGCGACGTTCTTCGGGACCCACCAGCTTGTCAATCGAAGCCCGGAATCGATAGATCGTACCCAGCCAGCCGTTGCGTGCCGCCTCTACCGCCGCCTGCATCGCTGATTGGTAACGCCACTGATAGCCCATCTGCACGATTCGCTTTTGCTCAGCGGCTCTCGATAAAAGCTTGCGAAACCGCGCCATGTCCGAACCCGGAGGCTTGTCGAAATGAACGAACCTTCCTGCTTCGACAAACAGCTCCGCGTAATCGAGGTTCCGATCGACATCGGCGGACTCGATCGCCACCATCTCGATAGAAGCATCAGCTCGGATCTGTTCGAGCGTCAGCGAACGTATGTTCTTGAGCACATCAGCTGCTGCAGGTTCGCTGGGATCGGGCCGGCAAACACCAACTAGTTCGTACTCCGGCATGGAGCCCAGCGCGCGAATCTTGCTGATCGCGTGGCCATGCCCTGTACCAATGACGGCTGCGCGGATCCTCGCATCCGCCGGCCGAAGCACTTGCGTCGCCGCAAGTGTCGCGAAAGTTCTTCGGGTCACCGGCTGACTCCCGCACTGCGGCGCCTGCACGTGAATGAGGGTCGTTCCTTCCCCGCGCGCAGTCACTTTCAGTTCCGCCGGACCGCTGACGAACACCGTATCTTTTTCATCCGCGGTGTAAACGCCGTCTTTGTCCTTTACTTCGATTGAGCCTTTCCAGACGAATAGAAACTGCTCGTTATCGGAGTCTACCTTGGTGTTGAAGGTTTCGGCAGCCTTCATCTTCCGGTGGGCGAACGCTGCACGCTTCGATCCCATCGCATCAGATGTCACGAGTCCGTTCTTGCTTTCAAAGTTCAGAAATTTCACCGCGCCGGGTGTGATCACTCCTTTCGGAGGCGCCGCGCCGGGCTTCTTCGAATCGCGCGCTCCGGTATAGAGAATCAGGTCCGGAGGATTCTGAAAGCTGATCATGATTGCTTCGCCGGTACCGGCCGTGATCGTTCCATGAATCTGGCCCGTGGGTACGAAGGCGCATTCGCCCGCGCGGAAGCGCCTCCGCGAATCGCCTTGCCGCAGATCGACCTCACCCTGCAGTACAAGAATCGTGTCGTCGGAGTAGTCGTGAACGTGTTGCGCGAACTCGGCTCCTGGTTTCGAGACCGAGTAGTTCAACGTTGTCTTCTTCGCGCCCATTCCGGGATGCACAATCCGGCGCGAGGTCACCTCGCCCATCTGAAATGGATTGCCTTCGGAAAATTTGACGACCCGGACGGCTTGAGCGCTGGCCAGAGGCATCAGTACGCAGCTCAACACTCCGGCTAGACGGCAGACTCGGCCCGCAAACATTGGTCACATGATACACTGGCGCGAATGCTGCGGCGAGCCCTGCTCCAGATGCCTTTTCTTGCAGGATTGGCGCAGGTCAATCCACGCGGCTTCAAGCTCTCCGTCAGGGTCGAGCCATTGTTCCGCAATCTGACCCTCGCGGCCCAGATTCAGAAAGTGGCTGAGGCAGGCTACCAGGGCTTCGAGTTCGGTGATTGGCGAGCCGCGGATTCCAATCAAATCACAAAGCTCAAAAACAAGCTGGGACTTGAATGCGCCTGCATCGTTGGGAATCGCAGCGTGAATCCCGTAGGAATGGGATTGTGCGATCCCGCCGAGCGCGAAGGCTTTCTGAAGGAACTAAGCGCCTCAACAGAAGCCGCCAAACGATTCGAGACGACAAGGCTGGTCGTGCTCTCGGGATTCAAGAGGCCTCACCTCTCACGCCAGCAGCAGATCGACAGCATTGTGGAGGGGCTCAAGCGTGGTCACGATATCGTTGCCAAGCACGGGATCTCGCTGATTGTCGAGCCCATAAACACGCTCGCCGCTGTTGAGCCGCTGAATCCTACGGGCGACAATCATGCCAACTATTTCCTCGATCGCACGCCGGAAGCCTTCAGCATTGTGAAAGAGGTCGGCAGTCCCTACGTCAAGATCCTGTTCGACATCTATCACGTCCAGATCATGGAAGGGAACCTGATCGAGACGATCCGCAAGAACATTCGCGACATCGCCCACTTCCACGTCGGTGACGTTCCAGGGCGGCACGAGCCTGGTACTGGAGAGATCCACCACGGCAACGTCTTCAAGGCCATTCGCGAGACGGGGTTTTCGGATTTCGTCGCTATGGAATACGTGCCTTCGAAGGACCCGATGACAACGCTTCGGGAAGCGCGCGCTTTGGCACTCGCGAAGTAGCCGCTGTCAGGACTTCATCATTTCGTCCCAGGTAACTTCACGCCGTCGGTCCATCGCCATTCGTCCCAGGATCGCCGTGAGTGAACTCTCTGCGCCGCGTACGCCGTTGTTTTCGGGCCGGCCTTCCGCGACGCGGCTGATAAAGTCCGCCATCGAATCGATCGAGATGTTCCGCGGCGACTTCTCCGTTGTGTCCTCGCCTGGACCGCGATAGTGACGCCAGTGATTTTCTGAAGTCTCAACCATACCCTTCTCGCCGAAGAACTGTTCGACGACATCGCGGTAACCCCGCGGCGCCAACGTCGTGCCGGAGAGTTGTCCCTGGACGCCATTGTCATATTCGAACGCAACAAAGTTGTGATCGCGCATGTCGCCGCGCTTTGGTAGTGTCGATCCGCCGGCTCCAATCGCGCTCTTCGGACGACCGCCCAGGAACCAGTTCAGTACGTCGATCGAATGGACGTTATTCTCGACAATCAGATCGCCCGATAAATCCTTCCATCCGTGCCAGGCGGCAATCTTCTCCATTTGGGTTTTGGGCGGCGGCAGTTTCTCCGCCTCCATCCATGCGCCTTCGCTCTTAATGAAGTGGGCGTGTCCAAGTCGAATCGGTCCGAGCGCTCCCGAATCGGCGAGTTGCTTGGCCTTTCGGTAAACCTGTCCGTATCGCCGCTGGAAACCGAAGGTGATGTGCAGCTTCCGGTCCGCAGCGTCGGCTGCCCGCATGATCCTCTTGCAACCTTCAACATCAGCAGATGCGGGCTTCTCGATATAGATGTGCTTGCCTGCCTTAACAGCGGCTTCGAAGTGTTCGGCGTGCAGGAATACAGGTGTCGCGATGATCACCGCGTTCACGTCGCTTGTGAGAAGTTGATGGTAGTCCTTATAGATTTGCGGATTCTCGACGCCGATGGCCGTAGCTGCCTTTTCGCTCTTCCCATCGACCACGTCACAAATCGCGACAACGCGAGCGGGAGTGTTCTTCGCCACCAGGCCGGTAACATAAGTTCCGCGTGAACCCGCTCCGATAAGTCCGACCGTCACTGCCGAATTGGCGGCCGTTCCGCGAATCATAGCCAGCGGGAGTATCGTCGCTGCTTTGACAGCCGTTCGTCTTGAGAATTGTTCGCTCATAGTATCTCGCCTGAAACGCGTAAGAGAGTCTCGTGTAGGAGCAGTTCATGGTCGTAGGAAAGCTTGAGCGGCTGTCCGCTCTTGATGGCCCGCGCCAACTCTTTGAAGTCGCCGACGAATCGCGGCTGCGGAGCAAGATTGATATCCTGCCATCCCGCGGAGTATGTTCCCTGCGGCTTGCGCATCTGGACGCGCATGCGCGGCGGCGATGCCTCAGGCCAAACCATGATCGTGCCGTCGGTACCGATTAACTCGAGCGATCGATGGTCTCCCGCGCCGGCCATACGCGCCGATTGCGCCATCACGGCAAGCGCTTTCGGATATTCCAGAACTGCCAGATTGTTGTCTGCCAGCTTGTCCGGGAAGTTCGTGTCGTGACGGAGCCAGCTATTGACTTTCGTCGGGCGGCCGAGCAGTTCGACGATTCTGTCGATAACATGACCGCTTAGCTCGAACATGCCTCCACCGCGGAATTTGGCCTCGACGGCTCGTTGTTCCGCGTCTCGATCCGCGTTCATCGTTCCGCGAACCATGAACACGTCTCCAAGCCAGCCTTTGCGAGCCGCGTCGAGAGCAGCGTTGACACCCTCATTCCATCGCCACACGTATCCGGTTTGGAGCAGCAGTTTCTTATCGCGTGCTTGTTCCAGCAGCTTCTTGAACGGCTCCAACGTGTTTCCGGGAGGCTTTTCGAGGTGCAGATGCTTACCGGCGGAGATGACTTTTGCGCCCATCGGCACGGCATCCCAGACGCCACACTCCACGACGATCATTTGAATCGAAGGATCGCGGAGCAACTCATCTTCCGCCATCCAACGGAGGCCCTTAAATCGCGGATCTTTCTGCGCCTTCGCCTTGGCGTCGGGATCGGTTTCGCAGACGCCAACAACTTCGTAATCCGGCGAATCCTGCATCGCCTTCAGCTTGCCGGTTGTGTGGCTGTGGCCCGTCCCAAGGATGCCCGCGCGAACCACGCCTGGCCCGGCTGCTTGCGCAGCCAAGGGTAAGACCAAGCCTGCGCCCGCCTGCCGAAGCAAATCTCGACGATTCATCCTGCTTATCTCCTTCTTCTTAAAACGTGAGACGCAACGCGAACTGCAATATGCGGGGATCTTCGGCTGCTGTCGTCCGCATGAAGTTGGCGTTGTTTTGCGTTGTACTGTTCGGACCCTGCAGATTGACGCGGTTTAACACGTTGAACGCTTCGAAGCGCAGAAGGGCGCCGACGCGTTCGCCAATCGCGAAGCGCTTAAACAAACCTGCATCGACAGACGCATAGCCTGGTCCTCGAAATACGTTCCGGCCTAGATTGCCATACGTTCCCAGAGTGGCCCCGCCAGTGCGAAATGCCGCTTTGTTTAACCATTCGGCGATCTTCTGATCCCGAGTACGATCATCCGATAGATAGGGGTCGCCGATCAGATCGGCGCGCTGATTTCCCGTGCCTGTGCGGGCATTATCCACGCCGGAAGTCACCGTGATCGGATAACCGCTCCAAAGGCTGGCAATGCCGTTCAGGCTCCAACCGCCAATGAGGCTATTGAGCACGCGGTTCTCGAACCGTATGGGCAAGTCCCACAAACCCGACATATTCACGACGTGTGTCTTGTCGAAATCCGCTGGCCCCTTATCGAAACCTTGATCGAACGGATTCGTTCGCGTAATGCCTGTTCCCTTTACCGCGGAAGAATCGTCGATTGCTTTCGAGAACTGATAGTTCGCGAGTATCGAGAACCCATGAGCAAATCTGCGCTCGAGCGTGAGTTGGAGAGCATGAAAGGTCGAGTTGCTAACCGGTTCGTACAGCGCTATGGAACCGGCAGGCTGCAGCGGCCGGCGCTGGTTGGTCGTAGTCGTCGTCGCTCCCGGCGCGTAGACGGCAGCATTTATCTCCCGTTTGACGAGCAGTCGCGTGCCTTTCGATGCAGCATACGAAGCCCGAGTGACGAATCCAAGTCCCACTTCGCGCTCGACAGTGAAATTCCAGCTTTGGACGTAGCCGTTGCGGAAGTCCGGGGCGAATACTTCCTGGTTGGCATACGCCGGAAACGCAACGTTGCTTGGAGGAGTTGTAGTGCCGGGGAAGGGGTTCGTTGTGCCTGCCCATGGATCGGCGAAACTGTTCGTCACTGTGCCGTTGATCGTGACCTGCGTCCCGAATGGCGCTTGGTTCGACTGGTTGTTCATCGTGATCGTATTGGGCAGGTCGAAGAACACGCCGTAGCCGCCACGAACGGAAGTTTTGCCGTCACCGAAAACGTCCCAAGCGAAACCGAGGCGAGGCGCGAATGTTACTCATGGCGACATCGAAGCCGCCCTCCGGAACGCCATCATCGCCCGGAAACACCACGCCTACAGGAGCATTGACATAGCGCGTGGAACGCTGACCGGGACGCCACGCCGCGAGCTTTCCGTCAACTTCCCGGAACGGGAAGAACGGCTCGAAGCGGACGCCGAGATCGAGATTGAAGCGAGGGTGAACCTTCCAGGAATCCTGAGCAAACAGGTTGAAGCGATGAAACCGTGTTTGGCGATACTCCCCAATTCCTTGCCGCAGTGTATTGAAGCGGCCAACGAGGAAATCCGCCAAGGCGTCGCCGGTGAACGGCGCCTGCGCGTTGAAGTTCCACTGGCCGTTCGCCGTGAAATTATTCACGACGTTGCCGATACCGTAACCGTACTCGCCGCCTAGAGTCAGTTGATGACGGCCTTTGGTCCAACGCACGGTGTCGCCGAACTGATATTCGTCGCGAAGGAACTGGTTCGTGTCGCCGGTGTTGAGCGTGTTGAAGTACCCCGTTACCGTGACGTGCCATTGCGGCTTGTCGTCGTTGTAGTAGTTGCTCCCGAGCGACGCGATGGTTCGATCGGGAAACGCGGGGACGTTATTGCCGTCGGTCCGGTTGAAGCTGAAGAAGAGTTGATTGGTAAGGTTGGCTCCAAACACCTGCGTATCGGTAATGCTGGTGCTTCGGTTCAGCCACGTACGGCCGACCGTTACCTCCAGATAATTGGCTGGATTCAAAAACGCAGGCGCCTCTGCGTACGAGTTCCAGTAACGCCCGGTAATGCGGTTGCTACTCGTGATCTGGTGATCGATTCGGATGAGGAACTGATCGTCGTCGTAGTTATTTGGCGCGGCCGTGAAGATCTGGTTGCCGCTGGACGGCTGCGGAACTTTCTCAAGAATCGATTGGCTGATCGGGCTCATCTGCGCGGCCGGGATCTGATTGTTCGGATAAGGCTGACGCGTTACAGGATCGAGTAGCGGCCGCGAAAGGGCGGAGAAGTCGCCGCGTCGCTGCGCCGCAGTCGGCACGACTATGCCGACCTCGTTCGGAGTACGGCGCTCGAGGGTGGTCTGATAGCTGACGAAAAAGAACGTCTTGTCTCTGCCGCTGTAAATCTTCGGGATGCTGATCGGGCCACCGAACGTACCGCCGAACTGATTTCGCTTCAGTCCGTCCTGGCGCTTCTCGCCATTGACGATGGGAGCGAAAAAGTTGGCCGCGTTTACTGCCTGGTTGCGGACGAACCAGAATCCACTGCCATGGAACTCGTTCGTACCGCTCTTTGTGACGGCATTGACGATGCCGCCGGACTGCCTTCCGAATTCAGCGCTGAAATTGTTCGTCTGAACGCTGAATTCATTGAGAGCATCCGGGTTCGGCATCGGGTTCGGCGCGTTCGAGTAATGATCGTTATTCTGTGCGCCGTCGAGGATGTAGTTGACTGCGTTGGAGCGGCTCCCATTCACCGAAACGCCACCACGAACCCCCGGGTACGTGGTTCCGGAAGTGGTGTCGGCACGCAAGTCGGTTGCAGTTCCGACAATCAAGCGCATCAACTGCGTCGGGTTCCGGCCGTTCAGGGGAAGGTCTTCAATCCGTTTCTGGTCGACAACGGATTTCAGCACAGCTGTCGTCGTATCGACGGTCACGACCTGACTCGAGACCGTTACCGTTTCGGTCGTTGCGCCGATGGCGAGATTGATATCGACGCGGGCGAACTCGTTCACCTGAAGCCGAATGCCGCGAGTCTCGAATCGTTTAAAGCCCTGGGTTTCAGCGGTCAGGCTGTAGACGCCGATGGGTAGCGCTCGGATCGTGTATTGGCCATCCGTGTCAGCCGTGCCTTCAAAGCGGGCGCCGGTACCTTCATTGATGGCGACAATGTTGATCGACGGCACTACACTGCCGGATGGATCTCTGACCACACCGGTGATGGATCCGGTTACATTTTGTGAGAAGGCCAGGCTAGAGCCCAACCAGAGCAGAGCGATCGCCGCAGCGGAGCGGATCACGGTACGTTTCATGACACATCCTCATCTCGTTCCCTGAATTAACCCATGCGAACTGGCAAATCTGATTTAGAAGTCTACACCGATAACCTGCCGTAATCCAGCCCGACTCGAGCACGCGGGTAACAGTTATATCCCTAAACGTTGCGCCTTCCCACAATCCGGTTTCGATGTATTCACGTACAAGCTCAAGACTAGTTTTTACATTAGTACTTATTCATGGAGGTGATTCGAACGTATGCGGAGCATTGTCCCATTACTGGGATTGATTTGCGGGTCTATTGGTTCACTTGCGGCAGCACCGTTGTGCGCTCCAGGTGATCTCTCAATGTACATAGGGTTAGGCAGTACTGGCTGCGATGTCGGAAGCGCCACTTTCTCAGGATTTCAAACTCTTCCGGTGATCACCGGGGCCCTGGCGATCGCGGCAGGAGACATTACGATCAGTCCTTTTCAGTCGGGTAATGTACTCGGATTGGACGTTCAGTTGAGTGAGACTGCCAGCTCTGGCCAGCTATTGCAAGCCTTAATCGGCTATACGGTGGCCGGTCCACTCTTTATTGGAAACAGCATCGCAGTATCGGGATCGTCGACGGCTGGAGGCGGCTTTGTGACCGACATCCAGAACTCTTGCCTGGGCGGGAGTTATCTGCCGGGCGGAGTCAGCGGTTGCACGGGAACGGATGTGACCCTGCTGGTTTAAACGCAGGAATGGACCAGCGTACCTTCTCTGGGGTTTCGACGATCGGCATCGTGCATGATTACACTCTCGATGCCGGAGCCACCGGATCGGCCGGCGGTGGTATGGTAAGCGACCGCTTTTCCTTGCAACCAAGTCAAGTGATCCCGGAGCCAAGTACTTATGCGCTGATGGCTTCAGGCTTGGCCGCAGCTATTGCATTTCGGAGGAGAAAATCTGTATGACCAGCTTCAGACCTTTCTTGAGCTTACTTCTAGTGCTAGTTATGGCGTCGCCCGCAAGCACTTTTGCCGCAAGTCACCGCGAGGCTCCGATTGTTGCCCTCGACCAGAAGGCGGACATTACTGACATTTACGCTTTCGTGAGCTATGACAATCCGACCAAGGCGACTTTCATACTGAACGTGGATCCATTCCTTGAGCCATCGAACGGTCCCACTTACTTTCCGTTCGATCCAAATCTGCTTTATGCCATCCGCATCGACAACAATAATGATGCGGTCGAAGATATAACCTTCGAGATCCGTTTTCAAACCCAAATCCGCGCTCCAAACCTGTTTACGGTCATGGCCGGCGCTGGCATCGGCATTAACGCGCCGGCCAATTCGCCCATTCCGGTGGCGCCCGGAACCCCGATTGTTCCAAGGGCGATCACTGCTTTGGATGGCGCGGGTTCCGAGGGATTAAGTTTGCGACAGACCTACACAGTGACGATGATTAAGAACGGCGTATCGACTCAGTTGACGAATACCAGCGGGCAACCGCTGTTCGCCGTTCCGACCAATGTTGGCCCTCGGACCATGCCGAATTATGGCGCCTTGGCGGCACAAGGAATATACAGCGTCAGCAATGGGATCAAAGTGTTTGCGGGCACGGTGGACGATCCTTTTTGGATCGATCTAGGCGCAGCTTTCGATACATTTAACTTCCGCGCAGCCATTGCTCCCGGCGTACTATCGCCTGCGCAAGATGCGGCGAACACAAACATAGCGTCCGACCACGTATCCGGCTTTAACGTCAACTCCATTGCAATCGAGGTACCGATAGCGATGCTGACGCGTACCGGCGCCATCGAACCGGCGACCAGCGCCGCAGCGACCATCGGCGTATTTGGCACGACTTCGAGAATGCGGTTGACCGTTCGTCGCGCTCCATTGCCCGCAGTGGACTCGGGGACATATTCGCAGGTTCAACGAATGGGAAATCCTCTCTTCGATGAGTTGCTGATCGGCACGGGATTCAAAGACAAATGGAGTATGAGTCAGCCGAAGGATGACTCACAATTCGCTAGCTTCGCGCTCGATCCGTTGCTGGCCCGCATCCTGAATGCGGCAACGGGTGGCGCTCTCACCATTCCGGCGCCAGATCGAACCGACCTGCTGCCTCTGGTAACTTATGCTCCGCCCATCGCGGCCTCTGGAACACCCCCAGGTCCCATCGCGGATCTGCTAAGGCTGAACACCGGCGTTCCGCCAACGAGTCCCACCGCTATAAACAGGCTCGGGTTGCTGGGGGGAGATCCAGCCGGCTTCCCGAATGGACGACGCCCTGAGGATGATGTGACAGACATTGCCGCCAGGGTTGTGGCGGGTGTTCTCAATCCAGCGTTCAACAAAGCCCCGAACAATCGGATCGGCGATGGCGTGAACGTAAATGACAAGCCCTATTTCAGCAGTTTTCCATATGTCGGCTTGGCACATAGCGGGCGGGATCGGCGGCACATCGATTCAGGTGAGCCAGGTTGCACTGCCGGCGCCGGCGCTGCTTGCTTGCCCTAGCATCTTGCCTTCAGGAGCGCAGGTTTCGGACCTGCGCTCCCTCCCTCGAAGAAAATATGCGCATCCTAATATTCCTTTCTTTTTGCGCGATCATCGCCATGGCGTTTGGTCGGACTCCAGCCGAGCGCCAGATCACCGCGGCTCACGAAGCGATCGCCAAGAATCCGAACCATTCCGAGTATCATTCCAATCTTGCGCTGGCGCTGGCTCGAAGGGCGCGGGAAACTGCCGACTCTTCGTACTATGACAAGGCCGAAGCCGCCGTATCGGCTGCTCTCGTCATTGAGCCGGACAGTTTTTCGGCGCTCAAGACCCGGGCTTGGATTCTTCTGGGCAAGCACGAATTTGCAAAGGCGCTAGAACTGGCGACCGAGTTGAACAAGCGAATGCCCGACGACGTGATGGTGTACGGATTGCTTACGGATGCCAACATTGAGCTCGGAAGGTACGCCGAGGCTGAGAAATCGGCGCAATGGATGCTCAATCTACGTCCCGGCAATATCGAGGCGCTCACTCGAGCGGCATATCTTCGCGAGATGTTCGGCGATGTCGACGGCTCAATAGAACTGATGCAGATGGCTTATCAACGGTTGCCCATGGCCGAAACCGAAGATAGAGCTTGGACTTTGACTCAACTCGGGCACTTGCACCTGGTTGCAGGCAAGATCGAACAGGCGGACGGCTTGCTCACAGAGGCGCTGAATGTTTTTCCCGATTACCATTACGCGCTTGGAAACCTTGCCAAGGTCCGGCGAGCTCAGAAGCGATATGTGGACGCAGCTGTCCTGGAACGGAAAAGGTACGATTTAGCGCCACACCCCGAAAATCTATTCTGCCTTGCTGAAGCTCTTGCCCTGGCGGGGAAGAAAAAGGAAGCGAAGGAAGCCTTGCTGAAATTTGAGGTTAGCGCGCGAGCGGAGATGAACGGTCCCGACAACGCAAATCATGAGCTTATCTTCTACTACATCGACCACGGCAAGAACCGGGATGAGGCGCTTAAAGTAGCAAAGATGGAGATGGATCGAAGGCAGGACGTCTTTACATTGGATGCCTACGCCTGGGCGCTGCGTGCGAACAGGCGACCTGCGGAGGCTCAAACTCAGATAAAAAGAGCCCTTGCGCCGGGTATCAAAGATCCGAAGATACTCGGACATGCGAGTGCGATTTTGCCAAACCGGTGAGCGTTACTTGATTGGTTTAGCCAAATACCATCGCAGCAGGTGTGTGCGGACTGAGATCAAAGGTTGAGATGTCCGATCAAATTTTCAAAAATATGAGTTCGGGGCCGGGATGATCGCGCGGACAAGCGGGCCCGCTCAAGGTACCGAAAGCCTTTGTTAGAGATATCCTCGGATGTTCTGCTAACCGTAGTGGGCATGTTGAACGCGAAGCAACCATCGCCGAGTGCGCCTCGATCAGCTCGTGTCCGCTTAAAGTGTCCTGCCCCGGTGCGAATCACCGTGTTCTTCAGGAAATCAGGACGCCACGCAAGCCAAGACGCGGCGTGATGTTCCACCCATTCATAGACAGGATCTTCGGGTCAACCTAATCTAGTGTAGTGCGTCAGAAATACTGCTACGTATCGTGAGATCATGGGTTTGTCTCATAGGAGACGAACCGCAATGCGAGTTGCCGCCAACATTGTATTGACCGATGAGCAAAAGCGCGAGTTGTCGATTTACGCACGTGGCCGATCGGTGGCTCTGCGAATAGTCGAGAGGGCCAACATAATTTTGCAGGCAGCCGAGGGCAAACAGGATCGGGAAATAGCCGCGGACCTTCAACTCGGCCGCCATACTGTGGCGCGTTGGCGATCCCGGTTTCTGCAGTACGGCATGCGTGGAATCGAGAAGGACGCGCCAAGACCGGGCAGAACCCGAACCATCGACCAAGAAGAAATCATTAGGAAAACAACGCAGGACAAGCCAGCCAATGCAACCCATTGGACAACTCGGACTCTGGCCCGTGCTCTTGGGATCAGTGAGGCTACCGTCCGGCGCGTGTGGCATGCGCATGGACTCAAGCCTCACCTCATCGATACGTTCAAAATCAGTCGCGATCCGCTGTTTGTAGAAAAACTGGAAGACATCGTCGGACTGTATTTGAATCCGCCACAGCAGGCGATCGTGTTCTCAGTAGACGAGAAGAGTCAGATTCAGGCACTGGATCGTACCCAACCCGGCTTACCGATGAAGAAGGGTCGCAATGGAACCATGACTCACGACTATAAACGTCACGGCACAACTACGCTTTTCGCCGCCCTTAATACGCTCACTGGCGAGGTGCTAAGTCAGTGCCGGGCTCGCCATACCAACGAAGACTGGCTTGCATTCCTCCGCTTGATCACTCGCAATACCCCAAAGGACAAGCAGATCCACGTGATCGCCGACAACTACTCGCCGCACAAGCATCCCATGGTGAGAGCTTGGCTAGCCCGCAATAAACGAATCCACATGCACTTCACACCGACCAGCGCGTCCTGGCTCAACATGGTGGAACGATTCTTTCGCGACATTACCGAGAAACGCATTCGGCGCGGAGTGTTTCGAAGTGTTCCTGACCTAATCGCTGCTATCGAAGACTACATCGACGGTCACAATCAGGCACCGAAGCCATTCATCTGGACCGCCAAGGCTTCCGACATTCTCGAAAAAGTCACCCGTGCACGCCGTACGTTTGATAAGGTCGCATCTGAGTGACGCACTACACTAGGTATCGCGGCTGACGGAGAGAGCTTTGGCGTTCTAGTCCGTCAGAGTCATACTCATCATTGCACTATGTGGAGGCCCCGTCTACAACTATGTTCCCAAGTACGAGGACTGTTACAAGGTGAGTAATTCGTTGTTACTGACGTTTTTGCAGGGGGAGAGGTCAAGGCCCTGGCGTTCGAAAGTGATCGTGATGTTGTGGCAGACGTGGTTGCGCTCAATGCTTCATTTCAATTTCTCGCTGAAGGAACCAGTCTCGTGGCCGATTCCATTCTGAACGTTGCCGCGAAACTGATCCACGTTCATAATCCGAACTTCGACCACAAGAAAGACGCCGGGCTTTGTGTCGGCGGAAAGCGTGAAATGCAGAATCTCCAAATGGGCAGCGGCAACCGCATTGTTGCTGTCTGTAGCTGGAACTTTCGCCTTGCCAGCTGCGGCGCAGGAAGAGACGGCGTATGAGACCTGGCCTGAGATTGACGCGTTCGTCAAGCTGGGTGAAAATTCAATCTCACGGTCACGATGAGCGGGCCGAATTCGTACGATGCAGCGCAACTTTGCGTCCAGCCCCAGTAGACGTAATAGCAAACCAAGACACATGCCCACCGACGGATTGTTAGTTGACCGTCGGCTTATCGTGTTTGTCGCAACTCACGAAACCGCTTCATCTCGCGTTCTGCATCGGCCGGGCGGCCAGCCTTTCGGTATGCCTGCGCCAACTGCAGATAGACGGCCTCGGCCAGCTTGGTTCCCGACTCCGTCTTCGCTGCTGACTCGAGAAAACTGATGGCGGACGCGGGATCACCGGAGGCGATCAGTGCTTTGCCGAGATCGAGGAGTGTTTCCGGCATACCGGGCCGGAGGTCATTGGCGCGCTTCAACTCAGCTATGGCGGCGGGCAAATTTCCACGGCTGAGGAAGACGGAGCCCAACTTGTACGCGGCTTCGGCGGATCCCGGAGCTTGACGGGCTTCGGCGCGAAACTCGGTTTCGGCCTTTTCATAGTCCCCCGACTGGACGTACAGATTTCCGAGCGCGAGGTGGACGCCCCGGAGATCCTCCCTCGACTTCAGTGCTGCGAGAAAGTGTTCTTCCGCGGCGGTTCTATTTCCAGCCGCCGAGTTCGCTTCACCCAGCATCTGATGTGTGCGCGGTGATTCCGGGTTCGAACCCCGCAGGAGATCGAAGGCGCCTTTCGCAAGCGCTCCGTGTGCCGCGCTGAGGTAGTACAGCAAGTCCGGATCTCCGGGACGTTTCAGGAGGGCGGCTTCGAGATGTTCCACTGCCTCGCGAGCGCGGTCACACTCAAGGAGCGCAACTCCGAGCAGGTCCTCCACCTGACCCTTCTCCAGATGGGGTACTGCTTCCGCGGCGTAGCCCTGCGACAGTAACGCCGCGCCGAGCATACCGTGAGCTCCAGCCAGACCCTTATCGAGATCGAGTGCTCTGCGCAGGGATGCGATCGCTTCGGGGTACTGCTTCTTGGCGAGGTATGCGGCTCCGAGGTTGACGTGTGCCGGAACGAGGTTTGGCGCCAGTTCCGCGACGCGGCGAAACTCGCGAACGGCGCCATCGAGATCTCCGGCGGCCCTCGCTTTGAGGCCAGCTTCGACGTGCTGCCGCAGATCCGGCGTGACCTGCACAGCGAGCAGTAGAAGAGCCAATAGCATCATTCCGGCTCCGTTACTTCGATGATCTGATCCGCAGCGACGTTTGTGAGCACTTGGCGCTTTCCACTAGACCAACCCACTTCGACCGTCACGTTGGTTTCTGCGCCGAGACCGAAGTGTACTCTCGGATCGCTGGCGGAGAGATAGCTCCCTGACGTACTCGCATAAACCGACTGCCGGCCGATGCGTACGACGGCGCCCTGTCCATCGCGAGGGCTACGCGTGCCCGTCAGCTTCAGCGTCAGCCAGTGATTTTCGTTCGGACTTCCCATCATGACAATGGGATTCCCACCGAGTGCGGAGACGATAACGTCCACCGCCTCCGTCGTTATTCAGATCGCCGAAGGCGGCGCCGCGACCTGCTATCGCGGGCAGAGCGCCAAGATCGCTCTTCTGAAATCTTCCTTCGAGGTTCCGGTATAACACCGGGGGCTCCAGGTACCGTAATCCAGAATGGATCTGCTCCACGTTGTCGAGCACGTGACCGGCGGCGCCGAACATATCTTTCCAGCCGTCATTATCGAAGTCCTGCAATCCGATGCCCCATCCGGAACTGCGGGCGGACGAGTCCCGCGAGCCCAGACGAGAGGCTCGCGTAGGAGAAGTATCCACCCCCATCGTTTCGATACAGCGCCCACTTCTCGAGCGCGAGATTGGTGACGACCACATCGGGACGCCCGTCATTGTCGTAATCGGCAAATGCGGCTCCCATGCCTGAATACACTTTGCCATCATCAGAGAAGGCGACGCCAGCGTCGAGCGCGCGCTCCTCAAACTTTCCGTTACGCAGATTACGAAACAGGAACTGCTCTGTCAGATCGTTTGCGACGAAGATGTCCGGATAACCATCGGCGTCGTAGTCGTTGAAAGCCACGCCCATCCCCTTCCCCGTGTGCGCGCCGATACCGGACGGCGCCGTCACATCGCGGAAGCGGCCATTGCCGTCGTTGCGGTACAACCGATTCGAGGAGCCTTGGTATTTGTCAGGACGGCAATAAGAATGAGTCGGTGTACCGCAGATGAGATTGCGAGCGAGGTCATAAGTCAGGTACCGACTTACAAATAAGTCGAGCTTTCCATCCTTGTCGTAATCGAGGAAGCCGGCCGACACGGACCAGCCCCCGGCGTCCACTCCGGCCTTCTCTGTCACATCTTCGAAGCGCCCTTTGCCGGTGTTCCTGTAGAGAATGTTGTGACCGTAGCTGGTGACGTACAGATCGGTGTAGCCATCGTTGTCGAAGTCGCCGGTGGCGACACCCATGCCGTAGTTGTCGCCGGCGTCTGACAGTCCGGCACTCGCCGTGACGTCAGTGAAGCTGCCCTTGCCATCTTGGCGATAGAGCCGATTCCAATAGCGCGGATTACGGCGATCGAAGGCGCCGGGGAGCTTCCCGCTGTTCACCAGAAAGATGTCCAGGAGCCCGTCGTTGTTGTAATCGAGCAATGCCACACCACCGCCCATTGTCTCGGGAAGATAGCGCTGTTTGGTGGGTGAGTTGTGGTGGGTGAAGTCAAGGCCCGCCGGTCGCGTAATCTCGAGCAGAGCTAACGCGACCGGAAAAACGCACAAAAATCTCATACTGCGCTGCGCCTGTCAGAATACCAGGCGCAAGGCAAACTGAATGAGACGAGGATCGTTGTACTGCCCGCTGATTACGCCAAACTGCGGCTGCCCCATGGCGGTTCCGGGATAACCGAAGCGGACGCGATTGAAGAGGTTGAAGATCTCGGTGCGGAACTGCAGGCCGACACGCTCGGTGATGGCCGTGTTCTTGAACAGGGTGAAATCGAAGTTACTGATGCCGTGAGATCTTGCGTCCGGCATCGTTCGCGCCGCATTGCCGAAGGTGAAAGCCGGCGCCAGCGAGAACGCAGCAGTGTTGAACCATTGATTGAGCCGCTCCTGAGCCGCGCCCTCCAGTTTTGCGGGCTGTCCGGTCCGGTTGGGCCGCTGGCCGCCGCCGAACGAGTTGCTGGTATTGGCAGAGACGCTAACGGGTAACGGATTTCCGGACTGGAAGGTAGTTACGCCATTTACGCCCCAGCCTGACACCAGTTTGCCGACTGCGCCGGTGAGATCACGGCCGAAACGCTGTCCAGTTCCGAACGGCAGATCGACAATATAACCGATGACGGCGCGATGCGGCGTATCGTAGAGAGCCAGAGATCGCTCCCCGCGAATGTCGTAGTGGTTCTGGACGTTGCCGGATCCGCCGCCCTGCTCCAGCCAACCGGAGACTGTGTCCGTGTCGCTGATCAGTTTCGACCAGGTATAGGCTGCGGTGACGCTGCCACCCTTGCCGAACCGCTTCTCCAAGTTCAGCTGACCGGAGTGGTAGATGGAGTTTCGGTTGGTGGGATTCTTCATCTGGAATCCGGTGTACTGCGGATAGGGTCGCAGCAACTGTCCGCGCGCTACGGTGGGTTGCGACAGCGTGCCGATGGAAGCGATTCCGAAGAACGGGTTCGGCACCAATTCCTGCAGTCTGACTGCCCATTGCCATGAACTCCGGCGGAAGCTGATTCAGTTGCTGATCAGGACCCGGCAGATGCACACCCTTCGAACCGGCGTAGGCAGCGGACAAAGCGAACCCGCCCGGTAATTCGCGCTGAACGTCCAAGTTCCACTGCTGCGCGTACGAGTATGGGTCGTTATAGATAGCTCCATTCACACCCTGGCCGATGAGGATCTTCTGCAGATTCTCGCTCCGCCCTGGCGTGGGGAGAAGTCCGTTGGGGAAGGGATTACTCAGAGTATCGAGAGGAGTGACCGAGCCGTTGAGTGTCCCGTTGTAGGGATTGTCAAACGAGTTTACTGCGTCATTATTTGGCACCATGTTCCAGCGGACATCATTCGGGAGGTAGAAGATGCCGTAGCCACTTCGGATTACGGTCTTGTTGTCCAGCCGGTATGCCAACCCGAAACGTGGCGAGAAAAGATTCCCGCGCTTCTGGTTGTTCCGGCTCGGATTGTCCGGCGAGTTTACGAGCGCTAGCTTGCCCGTCAGGCTACGGCCGGATGCGGATGCGGCTTCGTTGGGAGCCGTCGGCTGAAGTACGCTCAACCGGTCGTAGCGCTCCGACCAGGGACCCATCTGCTCGTAACGCACCCCGTAGTTCAGCGTGAGCTTCGAGCTGACTCGCCACTGATCTCCGACGTAATAGCCGCCATAGATGATCTGCCCGGCCACGAAGGCATTCTGGTTGACTCCACCGCCGTTACCGTACCCGAGAAGAAACGATGCAAATCCATTCCCGGTGCCGGCAGTGGCAAAGGGGTTGGCGGCTGTCATCAGCGCGTCGAAGGTGAACCGGCCCGAGGGGCTGTTCTGCTGATAGTAGTTGTGTGTGCTCCGCCGGATTTCGGCGCCGAACCGGATGGTGTGACTGCCCCAGATCTTTGTCATGCTGGGCGCGAGGGAATAGACGTCGTTGCGATCGACGATGGTGCTGCCGGTCCCATTCGTACTGAAGACTCCGTTGTAACCGGTAACGCTGGCCTGCGGGAGCACCCGGACGACTACCTGATTGTTCATTGACGCGGGCCACCCGAGTTGGGTGAGGTCGTAACCGGCGGTCAGGGCAGTCCGGTCGTAGTGGAAACGCGTGAAGGACAGGCGTAGATCCCCGATCAGAGAGGGTGAGAACGAGTGGGTGTCCGCGATTACGGCCTGATTGTTGTTGAAGGTTTCTGTGCAGCGGTCAACGCAGGTCTGTGTTCGGTAAGGATCGATGGCAAGGTTCAGGTTCGTCCAGTAAGTGTACCGGACGAAGGCGTGGTTCTTCTCCGAGAACGCATGGTCCACTCGACCGTTGTATTGATCGTTGCCACCGCCGACACTAGCATTCGCCGTAAAGTTATTCACGTTGGTGAAGGCATTGCCGGGTCCGGTTGCGCGACCCCAGCGTTCGGTGAGCACTTTTGCCGCGGGATCGATACGGCTGGCCGGGATCACATTTCCAGAGAACGGTTGACGCGTAATGATGTCGCTGCCATTCGCATCTTTCGCGCAAGGCGCGTTATTGTTTTGCCCGCAGGTGGTAAGCGGGTCGTAAATGGGTACCACCGCCCCTGCGGCATTCCTAACGTTCGAGAAGTCTCCGGCGCGCATGGCATCGGTCGGTACCGAATAGACATAAGAGATGCCCTGACGCAGACGGAAGCCTTCCCACGAGAAGAAGAAGAACGTCTTATCCGGGACGACGGGTCCTCCAACATTCGCTCCATACTGATTCTGAGTAAAGGCCGGGCGCTGAACACCAGCGCGGTTGTTGAAGAACGTGTTGGCGTTCAGCGAGCGGTTGCGCAGAAACTCGTAAGCGCTGCCATGCAGGCTATTCGATCCGGACTTGGTGGTGAGATTGATCGCTCCGCCAGCCAGATGGCCGAACTCAGGTCCGAGGTTGTTCGTCTGTACACGGAACTCCTGTATGGCGTCCTGAGTGGGGACAAGCGAAGTCAGATTGCCGTAGACCGTGTTTAGCGGCGCGCCGTCGAGATAGGAAGCGCTCTGGTTGGCCTGACCTCCGCCGATCTGGTAGTTGCCCCAGGCAAACGGATTGGAGCCGGTCGGCGTACTGCCGGACTGACCTCCGGGGACGACTCCGGCAACCATCGCAACCAGACCGAAGACGTTGCGGCCGTTGAGCGGCATCTCCAGAACCTTTCGGGACTCGACTACGCGACCGAGTGACGCATCCTCGGTTTGTAGCAACGGCGTCTGAGCCTGGACCTCTACTGTCTGCGTAACGTCTCCGACCTGCATGGGAACGTCGATGCGGACTGCACTCTGGACTTCAACCGTGATGGGCTCGCGCGTGAAGCGACGGAACCCTGGTTTCTCGATTTCGACGCGGTACTGACCGGGCACGAGATTGACGAACTGGTAATTTCCCGATTCGTCTGTTTGCCCGGTACGCCGGTCGGATCTGGCAAGATCTACGAGCGTGACGGCGGCTCCAGCTACGGAACTGCCCGTCTGGTCGGTTACCGTGCCAATTACCGATCCATAGAATGTCTGTGCAGCAGACGATGCTGCGAGCAAGAAGATAGCGATCAGCGTTCGACTGAGAAGCATGACATACCTCGCGAGCCTCGAAAGAGGTTGGGAGTAGCATATACCGGTGATGTCCGGAGCGCAAGGTGGCGCGCATCGTATCAAATGCTCAAGTCAGGTTTCGCAATAGAACTTCGCTGAATGATAGTATCTAGCTGCCATGAAACGCCGCGATATTCTCGCAACATTTGCCGGCGCCGCCGTTCCGGGCTCCGCCCAAACCTCTTCCTTTGCGCTTCAATTCCGCGACAGTTTTCTAAAGCACTGGGAGGTGGAGCGCGGCTATACGCTTGCCGTCGCCGAAGCGATGCCCGCGGAACACTATAACTTCAAACCAAACCCGGTTCAACGCTCATTCGGTGAGCAACTGATTCATCTGGCCTCAGCGAACACAGCGTACTTTTCGGCCTTTGGTCTGGTCCCCATGCCAGAGCGGCTAACTGCTGCCGATAAGGAGACCGTGCTCAGATACCTGAACAGCTCTTGGGATTACACCATCCAGGTACTCCGCAAGCTGACGGAAAAGGATGTCCTCCGAAACGACCTCGGCACACCGCGTTTTAAAACGCACACGGGTTCGGACCTGTTCCTTCGCGCCTACACGCATACGGCGCATCACCGCGGTCAAGCCATTGTTTATCTCCGAATCAAGGACATCACACCGCCGACGTGGGCCTTCGAACCGACGGCAGGTTAACTCGCTCGGATCGCGAATACACGCTGGAACCCACAAAAGTTCAGGTGTTATTTCTTCAACGCTGAAGTCCAGTTGAGCACAATGGTCGCAGGCTCCGAGGAAGCCATCTCGATGGTACGTTAATCAGAAAGCGCCGGCCATCGCCAGTGACGTCATAGCGATGGTACCCGACGGCACGAGCTTAGAACAGCACCTTAGGAACACCCGCTTGAAACCCCGGCGTGCCCGTCCGAACGTCCGCCGCCATTAGCTTGTCATCCAAACTCAGGTAATACATCTCCTGGCCATCGCGGCGCCATCGCGGCTCGACCCCGCCATGCATGCGGCATGACGCTTATCGGGAGCGGTCTTGCGGATCGCCTAGTAGATTAAGAGCCGGAGTATTCAGTGAGCCAGTCACCGTAAGCTCACGGACCTGCAGGCGTCCGATCGTGAGGTCCTCAATCGAGGCGGATGTCAGATTCGTTTTACCGACGGTGAGTCTGCCGACGACGAGGCGGCCTATCGCCAAGGCGCCTAACGCAAATGCGCCGACTGCCAGAGCGCCTAACGCATTGGCCCCTACCGCTGCACTGCCAATTGCGAACTGTCGAAGATGAGTTGTGGTCTGCTTCATAAAAAACACCTGCCCCATTATCTCGTCCAGGCAGAAGTCGGCATTGCAACTGCGATCCTCCACCGGCTCAGGGTTCGTCAGCTTTCCTGTCCCGTCCAGAATCTCCTTGCGAAAACGATGGCGTACCGGATAGGTCGCCACTCGCCTGGGATGGGAGGCTCCGACGCTCAGGTCGAAGTCATCAGACGCGTAGATACGCATCCACACCGCCGCGGAATAAGGTGACGGTGCGCGGCTCCCGGAGTGAGATTCCAGTGTGACAAACGCGCGGATCACGCTCGCGATAAATTGCACGGCCATCCACTTTGACGGTTCTTGGAAGCCTATAGGCAGCAAATAGCCCGAGTGATATCGGTTAGTAGGGCTATGTGCGATCCCCGCACGAGATCGAACATGCCCGAGGCACTTGCTCGGATTGAAACACTGTGCGCTAAATTACGTCTTTCTTCAGGGAGGAGAATAATGCCTCGGGTGACGATTAGGAGCGGTTTTTTAACGCCGGAGGGTCGGGAGGAGGAACTCACTGAGTACCTCTGCGATGCGCCCGACTGCCCGAATATCGCAACGCACGTCGTGGCCTGTATCAGAGAACTTGGCGTCTCGGTTGTTACGTGCGAAGAGCACGCGAGAACAATCCCAACATCAAAATTCGCAAAAGACACCCCGCGCAAAACGCCCTGAGAGGTCTTCATTGATCAACTCGCTCGACATGTCCACAGTCACGCTGTGAATCGTTCCCGTGAAGCGGAGCGCGGTAGGATAGTCGTGCGTGACCGCCTCGCAGCTCAAGCCCTCGATACGGAATTGCCGACCAGCTTGCCGTCAAAGTAGACGCGTGTGCAGGTCCAGGAGTCCCCTTCCCTTGGCGATGTCAGGCGTGGCCGTCGGGGCGAAAATCATTCGCTCGGCGATTGGATTGTCTGGTCTATGGATCCTTTGCACTTGGTATGTTCTGGGGGTTGCGGGTCAAGCTGATCTGGGCGGTTACGGGACTATCTTTGCCCTTGTTAGCCTTCACGGGACCGATCATGTATTGGAACCGCTATCTGAGTAAGAAGTGGATGTAGCGAACCCTATCGAAGTTTGTCGTGCCTCCCCACCATGCCTCAAATCTTCCCCAGTTGGTCATCCAGCCAACGGCCGCCGCCCTCGTTCTCAGAACTCTTCAGCGAAGGCGACCTCGCCTGAGACCCCGACCTGGTAGGCCGAGACGCGACGCTCGAAGAAGTTTGTCAGTTCCTGGACGTCTTGCAGTTCCATGAACGAGAAGGGGTTGCGAGAACCGAATATCGGCGCTACTCCCACCGCTTCCAGACGGCGATCCGCCACATATTGCAGGTATTCGCGCATGTTCGCGACCGAAAGTCCGCTGACGCCTTGTCCCAACGTATCCTCGGCGAACGTCAATTCGCAGTCCACCGCTTCTCTCAACATTTGCGTGACTTCCTGCTCGAATGTTTTGTCGAAGAGGTCCGGGCGTTCGCGCCGCACCGTGGCGATCACTTCTAAAGCGAACTCGATATGCGCGCTCTCATCCCGGAACACCCAGTTCGTTCCGGATGCAAGGCCCTGGAGCAACCCTCGCGAACGGAGGTAGTACACATACGCAAAGGCTGCAAAGAAAAAGAGTCCCTCAATACAGGCAGCGAAGCAAACCAGGTTCAGCAGGAACGCCCGCATATCCGCATCGCTGCGTAGTTCATCAAGCGATTCAATCGAATCGATCCATTTGAAGCAAAATTTCGCCTTTTTCTGGATCGAAGGGATGTTGTCCACCGCCGCGAACGCCTCGGCCCGCTCCGCGGGGTCGGTGACATAGGTATCGAGCAGCGTCAAGTAAAACTGCACGTGTAGCGCTTCCTCGTACAACTGCCGCGACAAATACATGCGCGCTTCCGGCGAGTTGACGTGCTTGTATAGATTCAGCACCAGATTATTGCCCACGATGCTGTCGCCGGTAGCGAAGAACGCTACCAGGCGTTTGATCAAGTGCTGCTCGGCGGGCGTCATTCGTGTGCGCAGGTCGGTGACATCGGTAGAAAAGTCGACCTCTTCTACAGTCCAGGTGTTCTTAATTGCGGTCTTGAACATCTCGAAGTACACGGGATACTTCATCGGTCGTAAGGTGAGATTAAATCCGGGATTGAGAATCATGGTCAAGCTCCTTGGGATGTTACTGGCACGCCTCGCACGATCCCGGGTTTTCGAGTGAACAAGTGACCGCTTCGCGAGCTACCGCGCTGCCGGCTGTGACGGTTGTCTTGGCGATCTTCGACGCGGGGCGGGAGCGCATGTAGTACGTTGTCTTCAATCCCTTACGCCAGGCGTACATATACATGGAGGAGAGCTTTCCGATATTCGGACTCTCCATGAAGAGATTGAGCGACTGGCTCTGATCGATAAACGCTCCGCGGTCCGCAGCCATGTCTATCAGCGAGCGCATCGGAATCTCCCAGGCGGTTCGATACACTTCGCGCAGTTCCGTCGGTAGTTCTGCCAGTCCATGGACCGATCCTTCGGCAAGCTTCAGCTTATTCCGAACCTCCTCTGTCCAGGATCCCAGCGCCTTTAGATCCGCCGCGAGATAACGGTTTACCTGAAGGAAATCTCCGGAGAGTGTTTCTCGTTTGAATAGGTTCGATACCTGTGGCTCTATACACTCGGAACAGCCGGCGATGGACGCAATGGTCGCCGTGGGCGCGATCGCAATCAGCAGAGAATTGCGAAGACCATCGCGCTGAATCCTCGAGCGAAGGGAAACCCATCGTTCCTCCTGTTCGGGTGTCACTCCCCAGGCGTCGAACTGCAGGTCTCCCTTGGCCGCGCGTGTCTCAGCGAAGGAGTCGTGGGGACCGTGCACTGCGGCAAGATCGCAGGAAACGGACAACGCTTGATAGTAAATCTCTTCCTGAATTTTCTTGGATAATTCCCGAGCCGCCGGACTGTCGAAAGGAAGCTTCAACTGAAAGAACACGTCTTGCAAGCCCATGACACCGAGTCCCACCGGCCGCCAGCGACGGTTCGAAGCGCCCGCATCTTCTGTCGGATAGAAGTTGATGTCGATGACGCGGTCCAGGAACGGAACCGCCCGTTTGACCGTACTCGCAAGCTTCCCGAAATCGAAAGCGCCATCGGTCACGTGCCTCGCAAGATTGATCGAGCCGAGGTTGCACACAGCGGTTTCGGCATCTGAGGTAACTTCGATGATCTCCGTACAGAGATTCGACAAGTGCACGATGTTGCCGGGACCACCAGTCTGATTCGACTTGGCATTCGACGAATCCTTGAACGTCATCCATCCATTGCCGGTTTCGGCGAGCATTCGCATCATCCGGCCATAGAGATCACGGGCCTTCACCTGCCGCGCATATATGCCAGCAGACTCGGCGGCTTCATATGCTGCTTTGAACTCCGCGCCGTAAAGATCGGGCAACTCCGGAGTCTTGGCCGGGTCGAACAGGGACCAGACACCATCGGATTCCACTCGTTCCATAAACAGGTCCGGAATCCAGTGGGCGAGATTCAGGTTGTAGGTGCGCCGGGCCTCCTCACCCGTATTGTCACGAAGCTCGATGAATTCCTCGATGTCGGCGTGCCAGGGTTCCAGGTAGACGCAGCAGGCGCCTTTGCGCTTCCCCCCTTGATTAACCGCTGCAACCGACGAATCGAGCGTCTTCAGCCACGGCACGATGCCGTTCGATTTTCCATTTGTTGCCTGAATCAGTGAGCCGCGCGAGCGAATGCGGTGATACGCGAGGCCGATTCCGCCCGAGAATTTGGAGAGCATCGCGACATCCTTGTAGCGGTCGTAGATCGCCTCCAAGTGATCCTGCGGCGAATCCAGCAAGTAGCACGACGACATTTGCGGATGCGCGGTTCCGGAGTTGAAGAGTGTAGGCGAACTCGGCAGGTAATCGAGTTGGGCCAACAACTGATAGAAGTCAATCGCCTCACTCGGAGATCGGGAAAGCCCGCATGCCACGCGCAGAAGAAAGTATTGCGGTGTTTCGATGACATCGCGCGTCTGCGGATTCTTCAGAAGGTATCGGTCATAGACGGTGCGGATACCGAAGAACTCGAACCGGTCCGACATGCGCTCGTCTATGGCGCTGTTGAGCTTTCTGGCGTTTTCACGGACGAAGACTGCTGTCGTCCCCGAAATCAGCCCGGCGCGCTGGCCTGCGTCGATCGACTGCGAAAACGAAAAGATGTTTTGGTTTTGTACTTCTTTTTCGATGTAGCGATCCAGAAGCCGCGCTGCGAGCCGCGAATACTCCGGTTCCTCGGCAATCAGCGAAGAAGCGGTTTGAATGGAAAGCTGGTCCAACTCTTTGGTGGTCGATCCATCATAGAGTCCGCCGATCGTCTTGATCGCGACACGCATGGGGTCTACATGCGGCAAGCCGACGGCGCAACGCTGCACGGCGCGAATGATCTTGTCGACAGACACGGACTCGAGAGCGCCGTTGCGCTTGCGCACGTGCATGGTAGTAGCTGGAGTTTCGGCATGGATGCCGGGAATGAGTTCTGTAGGACCGGAGGATTCGATATCGATGGTAGCCACGTTGTACCTCACAAAGCGAGGAGCAAAGTGGCAACAGCGCGTGGAGAAAACTCCACATCGCCAGCACCAGCACGCCCCTCGGCAGCTTGCGTCTGTTCGGCGCTCTCGCGCCGACCGTTGGCAGGTCTTCGGACTTGCAGGCGCTGCCTTGGAAGGCGTTTCTACTAACCGTCGCTTCCCGGCTTATCCAGCCAGTGCTTGCGAGGACGGCTTTCGTTCCTGCTTACCGCTGCGGGGCAGCCCTGGATTCTCACCAGGTTCCCTTTTCACTCCACAAAACGTGGAGACCAACAGAAGTACACAATATACAGTGGTCATTCATCCGAAGTCAACCAGTAATTGTATTGCATTGGTAAGGTTGTAAGCTGGGAGGCAGCAACCAGCCCCTATAAACTAGGAGTTCAACGAAGCGGAAGAAGAGAACTTCATTCATTAGCAAGTAAACGGAGTCCAAATGTCTCTCAATAACAGGCGCCAGTTCCTACGGTCGGCGAGTGCCGTTGCCGCACTTGCGACTCTACCCGCAAGCATCCGTAGAGCCCTGGCCGTTCCTGCCTTCACCAAGACCGGCGCCATCGAAGACGTCAAGCACGTTGTCATTCTGATGCAGGAAAATCGCTCTTTCGATCACTACTTTGGAACGATGAAGGGAGTGCGAGGCTTTGGGGACCGCCATCCGATTCCGTTGGAGAGCGGCAAATCGGTCTGGCATCAATCCGACGGAGTCAGGGAGATCTCGCCGTTTCATCTTGACACCAAGATCACCAGCGGACTTCGTGTCCCTGGGACGCCGCACTCGTTCTCGGATTCTCAAGCGGCTTGGAACCAGGGAAAGTTTGGCTTCTGGCCGAAGTTTAAGACGCAGTATTCCATGGGTCACTATAAGCGGGAAGATATCCCGTTCCAGTTCGCTCTTGCGGACGCATTCACAATTTGTGATGCTTACCATTGCTCGGTGACAACCGGAACGGATCCGAACCGAATCGTGTTTTGGTCGGGGTCGAATTTTAACCCGGAATTGCGAGCGCGCGGCGAGAATTGCACAGATGCGGACTCTGAGCCGAACAATCTTCGGTGCTGGGTGAAAGGCGCCCTGCCTACCCCAGGTTATGTTTATCAAGGGTCCGCGTTTAAATGGGCCACCATTCCGGATGTCCTGCAACGAGCCGGGATCACCTGGCGCTTCTATCAGGATCCAAACGACAATTGGACCGGCGCGATGCATGGTTGTCTGGCCTTTGAAAGCTTCAGGAGCGCCAGCAAGGAGTCACCACAGTATCGCAACGGAATGCCACATTGGTCTCTGGAGCAACTTGCCCAGGATGTTCAGAATGATGCTCTCCCTCAGGTTTCATGGGTGCTCCCGCCGGCGAATTGGTCAGAACACCCGTCGCGATCCACTCCGCTTCAGGGCGCAGAGTTTACGGCGCAAGTCCTGAACGCTCTCACCGCCAATCCCGAAGTGTGGAGTAAGACGGTGTTCATTCTGACCTTCGACGAGAATGACGGTCAATTTGATCACGTTCCACCGCCTGCCGTACCCTCCTTCAACCTGGATGGGTCACTTGCCGGAAAGTCTACGCTGGATCTAGGCGGCGAATACTTCGCCGGCGCAAAAGGCGAATATGTAAAGCCGGAAGATACGATCTCAGGTAGCGTTCGACCCTGGGGTCTTGGGCCGCGAGTTCCTCTCTACATTATTTCTCCGTGGAGCAAGGGTGGATGGGTTAATTCGCAAGTCTTCGATCACACTTCCGTCGGCCAGTTCCTGGAAAAGCGTTTCGGCATCAAGATTTCAAGCATCAGCCCTTGGCATCGAGTTGTGTCGGGCGATCTGACGTCTGCCTTTGATTTCGTTAGTCCGAACAACCCGGTGTTTCCGAAGCTGCCCGACGTATCTGATTCTGTTGCGGTAGTGGCAGAGCACATTAAGCGCCCGAAACCAATTGCTCCTGACGTGCCTGGCGAACTCTTTCAAGAACTGGGAACTCGTCCATCTCGCGCTCTCCCCTATGTGTTGCATGTTCAAGAGCGCGTTATTCCCGGGGAGAGCATCGCATTGGAGTTTCACAATTCGGGCAAGCAGGGCGTGGTCTTTCACGTTTATGACAAGCTTCATCTGGACCGAATTCCTCGCCGTTATACCGTTGAAGCGAGCAAGTCGCTCACGGATGCCTGGAACGTGTCTAAGGACGAAGGTGAATACAACCTTTGGGTTTACGGGCCGAATGGCTTCCTTAGAGAGTTCAAGGGAAGCGTGCCAGCACTTGGAAGCAGTTTAGATCTGGAAACCAAAGCGGCTTACGATCCCAGAAGCGGTGAACTGCGATTGCTCATTAAGAATAGCGGCCTTGCTGTTCACCACGTCAAGGTGGTCGCCAACGCTTATGATCGGAGCGGACCGTGGACGTTCTCTATTGAGTCCAAGAAGTCTATTGAACGACGTTGGTCGTTGGCCGAGACAGGCAATTGGTATGACTTGACGGTGAGGAGCGACGCCTACCAGGGTTATTTGCGTCGCTTTGCCGGTCGCATGGAAACTGGAAAGCATTCCGTCAGTGATCCCGCGATTGGAATTGCTTCTTCGGAACATCAAGACTTAGGTGAGCGGGCTGCTGGGGCTAATGGAACGGCACTCGGACAGCGCACCTACTCCGTCGAACTGCAATATCCGCGAGAGTGACCGTTGTCCATCCATTTACGCGATGTCGCGCTTTGCGAAGAGATGGCGCCTAAAGGGCACAACCAGTACGCATTGCAGCAGCTTCTTGAATTGTTCGGCAGTGAGCCAGTTGCCAGTCTTCAGACCGAGTCATTTGGCGCCTTTCACGCGATGGATGCCCGCAGCCAGCACCGGGCTCAGCAGACCCGTATCGGCCGCCTCGTATGCCAATCGGCGGAGCGAAGTACAACGGTCGATTGAAAGTCAGTTGAGCACTGCATTCTCTGACTGCTCCAGATCAGGCAGACGAAGAATGGTCTTCGGTTTGAACCTTTGCCGGGCTTTTTTCGATGTGCCATTCCAGCGAACTCCTGAGCCACCGGCGCTGCGTATGACCTCAGTCATTTTTTAGGTGACACGAACGCCGTTTCGGGCAAATTTCGGCGTAGCGGGCTGAACCGTCAACTTGGATTTATAAACGTCTCGCCGCTGGGGAAGTCTTGCGTTCTTGCGCGCCGTTGCAGTTGCTGCGGCCGTCGTGGCCTACCAATGCCGCAATGAGCTTAACTTTATTCGACGAACACCGGCATGTCCTTCGCCAACACCCTGAGAACCCAGGACCTTGCCTTCAAGACGATCTCATCCGGAGCGACGGATGAGCTACAAATCCGAAGTGCACTCTGCACATCACCTCGGCCGCCGCATCAATGAAGTGGAGAGCGCCGCAGCGATCTAAAGAACGTCTCCTCACTTCAAATGCCTCCACCTGTTGCACGCATATTCGTATTCCAATCTCTAACGTTGTTATAGGCAACGCGATCCGTTGCTCGAGTCGTAGCGCCGACATCGAATGTATGCAGTTGCACTAGGCCCCGCGGCGTCACCGTGAACGTGGTAAGTCCGGGCGCGACCGACGCAGCGTGCTCAGCCGCCTGCCTCCGGAAGTTTTTGGAATGATCAGGCAATGGCATGGGAGCGGCTGGACGCCGATGCGGCGAATGGGAACACCGGCGGACATTGGAAATGCCGTCGCTATGCTGTGCACGGAACAGGCGGCGGCACACGCTTGTCACTGTTTTTCGGTCAGTGCGCTCGCTTTGGACGGGGCTAAGGTCAGCGAGGCTGCATTTAAGGCACGAGGCGTTCAAGCCACGAATGAACGGGCGTCTCATATTGCTGACCACATGATGCTAGCGAGCGCGCAAACGGAGCGCAATGTCTTCGCTGTAATTCGGAGAAGCTAGAGTATGAACGCCTCCCTTGTGTGAAACACGCTCCTGCTTAGCTATCTTTCCGGTCTTCGTGTCGATCCACTCTACTTGGTAGTCCCCGGCAGGAAGTTCCAAACCCAATTCTGTACTGCGAGTTGTAGCATCGACTGTATATTGTCGTTTCTGATCCTTTCGCGGCGCTCCGTGATGAAGATAGACGGCATACGCCTTACCAGCCGCGGCAAGTGCCCATGCGACCGATCCTTCAGGCATTCCCGCTCGCACGAGATCGGTAGCGGGATTCATGTTGATGAATGGAATCGAATCCAAAAAATCGCGCAGTACTCGAAGCTGCTTTCGCAGCGTGACACTGCCGCCTCCGGGTTGTCCCACGGGATACGAGTAGGTTCCATCCTCCAACTCAGCTGTAAAGGAATAATCAAGATTGTTGTACAGCGCGCCGCCCGCCAGGATGAACTCCCATCCCTGAATTCGATAGGTAGCGTCAGCTTGGCCATCAAAGCCTGTCTCATTGCAGCCAATCGGACGATTCAGGTCGCGATTGAGACCGACGCTTGCAGGCGGACGGGAGTAGTGGAAATTGAAGACGGAAACCTGCGGGTTCGGATTGGGAACCTTCTTCGATCCGTTCGATACGTTCTGTGTGATCAGATGCCGCTGGCGTGTCGGAAATCCGGACTCCGCATTGGTGATGACATCGGCAATATGACGCTCCCAATCTGCCGTGATCAATTCGTGCGCATAGGGCTCGTTGGCAATTTCGTACAGGAGGTTGTCGAACTCCTTTAGCTCGGCCACAATCTTTCTGACAAGCGCGTCCTGAACCTTCTGCATCGCAGGATCTTTGAGCGTATAGACGTCCTGGCGTGGATAGTTTCCAATGCCATTGACGTTGTTCTTGGCGTTTAGGGGGCTGAGATCCCACATCTCGTCGCGATAAAAAGGACAAAATATTGGGAGTTCGACGACAATGCCCTTAGTGCCGGCCTCGCGGACGAAATCCTTCAAGCGAGTGAAATAAGCATCGTTCCATCGCGTCAGATCGAACTTCGTCAGGCCATCTGCGGCTCCGGGAGTCTGTGAGCGAGGCCAAGGAGCAATGAATCGATCATGAGCAGGCGCCAGAGTGTTGTCCTTGATGCCAAATGACTGTGGTCCCTCGCGATAGGCTCCGGTGAACGTTCGTGTCATGTTCAGCCTGTCGGCAGCAAGGGTCGCCAAGTATTTCTTGTAATCAAAGTCCAGATTCAGAACAGCGCCGTAATGCTCCCCTGATGTGATGAGAATGGTTGGCTTCCCTCGAAACTCGAAGTAATGTGGATTCTGGGGATGAAGCCGGATTGGCTCCGCAGCCGAAAGGGCAGATGATATCAGGATCAACAGAGAAGCGAATCTAATGCTCATGCTGGTTGCGTAACCTTGCGTTCCCTATCATGACACTTCCGCCTTGTGATCCCCGCCATCGGTCCTATATTGGCGCCCAAGCCCTCGGAACGATATACGACACCATCCTTCATAACGAACACTATG
The DNA here is from genome assembly GCA_963844855.1 of Bryobacteraceae bacterium. Taxonomy (GTDB): domain Bacteria; phylum Acidobacteriota; class Terriglobia; order Bryobacterales; family Bryobacteraceae; genus DASQDN01. The sequence goes on along the minus strand of CAWJQP010000083.1, from coordinate 52,101 downwards.
CGCTTCATCGCGGTGATATCGCTTACCGGATTTCCTTCCACTGCGACGATGTCGGCGAGTTTTCCCGGTTCAAGAGTTCCGACTCGTTCTTGCCATCCCATCAATTCCGCCGCGGTGCTTGTTGCAGACCGTAACACCTCTAACGGCGGCATTCCGTAGCGCGCCATCCAGACGAACTCCTCGCCGGCGTTCTCATGGTTGCCGCTCAAGTCTGTCCCGAACGCGATCTTGACGCGGGTCTTCAATGCGCGCTGAAAGGTTTGCTTGTGCCGCTCCGTCGTTCCGGTCATGAGCCGGCGCCGTTCTGGTGTCAATTTACTTTCCCGATCGTCCAGTCCCTGTAAGTACGCCATCAGGGTTGGCACCCAATAGACACCGTGTTTCGCCATCAGCTCGAAAGTCGCATCATCCAGATACATTCCATGCTCGAGTGAGGATACGCCGGCTTGTATGGCAGTCTGCGCCGAGGCACCATGATAAACATGCGCGGCGACTTTCGCCCCGACCTTCGCCGCTTCGTCAACAACGGCCTTCATTTCATCCAGTGAAAAAGTCGGAAAGGCTGTGAGCATGTCCGGGTTGTTTGTCCCGCGCCGGCGGTGATCTGCGTAGATCTTGATCACATCGGCTCCATTTGCCAGTTGTTCCCGGACGGCTTTCCTCACGCCATCTACACCATCAACAAGCTGCGCTCCGTGGGGTATCTCGACGTCAGGCGAGTAGCCGTAAGGATTGTACCCCCCGGTCACGCTGAGCGCGCGCGTTGCACATTGCATCCTCGGACCAATCACGATGCCGTCATTGATGGCATCCCGCAAAGCGGCGTCGCCATACCAGGCGCCTTCGGTTTCAAGATCGCGAATGCTTGTGAACCCGGCCAGTAGCGTCTTGCGAGCAGCGACTGTCGCGGAGATTGCTCGGTATTGCAGCGATTTCTTTAGTATGGCGTCATCGTATGGGATGCCGTGCAGGAACATGTGCGTGTGGCTATCCACCAGTCCCGGCATCACGGTCGCCCGGGATAGATCGATCACTTTGGCGTCCGCCGGAATGGCGGATTTTCCTACACTTCGGATGCGATTGCCATCCACCAGCACCACGACATCCGTCTGTAGAGTCAACGTCCGTCCATCGAAGAGTCTGCCGCACTTAATTGCGGTCAGGGGCTCAGCTTTGGAAAGGACCGCCAATAGCACTAGAACGAGCGGGAAACGCATGAAACTAATTGTGCCGCAGAGAAGGCCGTGAGGCGTAACTGCATCCAGTCGGGCGACTCGCCCGCGGAATGCCCGGCGTCAGAAGTGTTATGCTCATTCCGGCTCTTTGCTTCGTCAAGGATTCACTATGTTTTGCACAAACCAGCGAAGATACCTCGGAGCAGTGAAAGCGCTCATTCTGCTCTCGGCATTGTCTGCCGCCGCCGAGCCTTCATCCCCGACGTTTAACAAAGACGTTATTCCGATCTTGCAGAAGCACTGCCAAGGCTGCCATAGGCCGGGCGAAGTAGCTCCGATGTCCTTCATGAGCTATCGGGAGACGCGTCCGTGGGCCAAGGCCATCAAGGAATCGGTGATCACCAAAAAGATGCCGCCATGGTTTGCGGATCCCGCATACGGCCACTTCAGAAACGAGCGCAAGCTGGATCCGCAGGAGTTGAGCACTCTGGTCAAATGGGCGGACAGCGGCGCTTCTGAAGGCGATGCCAAGGACAAGCCCGCGCCGGTCGAGTTTGCAACCGGATGGAGCATCGGAAAGCCCGATATCGTCATTGAAATGCCGAAGGACATTCCGATCCTGGCAGACGGGCAAATGGACCAGTCGAACGTGCTGGTCAAGGTGAACTTCCCGAAAGACACGTGGGTGAAAGCTGCCGAAGTCCGTCCGGGCAACGCCAAAGTCGTGCACCACATGAAGGCATGGATCCGTTTTCCCGGATCAGAGTGGATGAAAGATGCTCCGGAAGGTGAACTCTACCGTCCGCCTCGTCGCTCGATGTTTGGCGAAGGCTTGTCTCAGGACATGCTGGCGAAGTACAACCCTGGTGTAAACGCCCAGGAGTTCACTGTCGGAGACGCAGCGAAATTCATACCTGCCGGATCCGACATTGTGTTTGAGTGCCACTACGTTCCTTCGGGCACGGCGCAAACCGACAAGTCGAGAGTCGGCATTGTGCTCGCATCGGCTCCGCCGCAAAAGCGCTACATGACGGTTACCGGAGTAAATACCACGGACATTCTCATTCCCGCCGGCGCGTCCGACCATGAAGTGAAAGCGAGCACCATGGTGGAGACTCCAGTCGAGTTGGTCTGGGTGCAGCCGCACATGCATATGCGGGCGAAGGATTACGAGTTGCGCGCGATCTACCCTTCCGGCGAATCGGAAATCCTGTTGAAGGTTCCGCGCTATAGCTTTACCTGGCAGCTCGGCTACGAGATGGCTAAGCCGGTGCTGCTTCCCAAAGGCACACGCTTGGAAACAACCACGCACTACGACAACTCCGCGAACAATCCGTACAACCCCAATCCGAAAATCGATGTCGCGTATGGGCCGCAATCGACGGACGAAATGGCGGTGAGCTTCATCGGCCTGACCATGGACATTGGAGCCGATCCTGCGCAACTATTGCGCCGCCAACGCAAGGCGCCTGCTGTATCAGCGGTCGAGTAACGTGATCTCTTCTACTGCGGTTCCGTCGCCGGTAGATTACCTTTAGCCTTGTCATTGGCCGTTTGATTCGCAACAATCCCGCCCCTCCTCCGCTCAATGGGAACGCCGCCGCGCCCCACCGCCTCCTCGCCGCTACCGGCGGGCACCGCCTGCGTGACGAGGGTGTCCACTGCCTTGATCATTGCCGCACGCGTGTCGTCATAAGCCTTCCGGCGTCGCAACTCGCCGGTGATGACCGGGACATCCATCGGCTTGTCAGGGTCCACGACAAAGGCCGGAACCAGCTTCATTCGATAGGCAGTAGATACGCCGTCGTAGCGGCCGGTCTTAGCATTGAACATCCCGTCGGCGTTGCGCCGAAGCGCATAGTAGAGGGCAACGTGATCTTCATGCTCGCGGACACCCTGCTGGCCGCCGTCCTGGGCGAAGACGTTCTGCGCGTAAAGGTCACGCCAGTCGCGATATCCGCCCACCAATCCCACCGCCGTGCCGTCAGAATTAACGACCAGCCGTATCTTGCCTTGGCGGAAATTCGCATCCCTGGTCTGGTTGTAGAACCAGGCAATTTGCGGCATATGAATCTCAGGCGCCTGCTCGGTCTCGACAACCCCGTCGTTGACCCGGGCCTTGAGACGAGTGTACTGCTCGGACTTCAGAAGACGATACGAATAGTCGACGCCGACATTGCCGCGCGCATCCTTCATAATCTTGTCCGGCGAATAACCGATCTCCAGCGTCGCCTCGTCGTCGTTCATCGGGTCCTTGTTACCCGATACGCGGATGACGATAGTGAACAGGCCTTCCGTCATCTTGTCGTTCGAGCGCAACACAAGCGTGCCGCTGCCGTTGTTGCCTCGCCATGGCGCGTCGCATCCCCACGCACGATAGAGCGCATTGTCGATGCCCTTCTCGCCGTCCGGGCTGACGAAATCGATGGGCTTGATCTTTCCGTCCAGGTTGAAACCTTCGCCGATACGGCTTGTCACTTGCGGCTGGCCGGGATCTTCGGCAGCAAAGGGGTTGATGTAGGTTTCAATATCGCGGTTATAGCCGCGATAGGCGGAAGCCGCGCGCCAGATCTGGTAATACACACCGGCGCCGTCTCGCACCGTGCCCGTCGCGGGCGGATTGGCGAGGGACTCGATTTCCTGCCTGCTGCGCCAAGGCACCAGAGAGAGCGCCTTGAAGGCCATGGCCGGATTGGCGAAATGAGTGGTGCTGCCGTGCGGGCAATCCACGCCGGGCTCGATCTCCGTACCCCGCGAGTAATCGGCCCGGCCGCCGTACCGGAACGCCGGCTCGTAGAAGCCCACCACGTATCCCTTCACCCATGGCGCAGCGTGGGCGCAAGTTGCGGCCATTACCGCGATCCAGGAAACCGTCAGTGCGCGCTTGGTCATGACTGAATCCCTTTCTTATTTCGGTGGCGAAACTTGATTAATGAGCAGATCAGACAGCGCACGGGCCTCGAAGCCCAGCGGATCGGCGTCGTCCATGGGAGCCTTGCGCACCACGATCTCGGCGCTGACCTCGAAATCGCTGATGGTCTTGGGATCGGCGGAAATGAACGGCGCGCCGCTGAACGGGCTCCATCGCGTCCACGCCGTCGATCCGTTCGTTTTATAGCGCCACACGGGGCGGAAATATTTCATCCGGAAGCTGTAGCGCGGCCCCTCAGGATCGCGTGCGGGCACGGGTGCGACGTTCTCCCCCTTGGCTCGGTCTTCGGTCAACGTGAACCAGTCCGCGCTTTGTTCAAGGGTATGCTGGGCGGCGCGATAGGCGAGATACTTCTCGATCTCGCCGCGGCTGGTGAATGTGTGCCCCGCCACCACGATTTTGAACGTATTGGGCGCCAATTGTTTGACCGTAACGACGCCTGGACCCGCAGGCGGCACCATGGGCGGATTTTTCGCGGGGGCCGCCACCGCGAGAACAATCAACGCGGCAATGCCGAAACCGATACCACGTCTCATGGCTACGCCAGCAATTCCGTGTAGGGCGACCTAATGAACAACGAATCCTGCCCCCAACTATCGAGCGACATGCCCAGAGCCTTTTGCACCGTCAAGCCCACGCGCGATACCGGGCTGTTGTCACCGGCGACATGGTATCCGGTCTTTATGCGTCCGCTGGCGCCGCCTGCCAACAGCACCGGCAAGCCATCCACGGCATGGATGCGGGCGTAGCTTTGGTCCGTGAAAGCCATCACCAGGCTGTGGTCGAGTAGTGTTCCGTCGCCTTCCTGAATCGCGTCCAACTCTTTCAGCAGCGCGGCCAAAAGCTCCATGGATTCGATATTGTACTCGGCGACCCGCGGCTGGTAGCCCAGCTTGGGATCGATCGGCTCTTCGTGCGTAGACTGGTGGAAGCCCAGCGGATCGCCCGGCACGAACATCCCGTTCTGTGGGGCGGCCACGCTCAGATTGAAGACGCGAGTCTGGTCCGTGGCGAGGGCAATGGCGCCCAAGCGCGCCATCAGCGGCGTGGTCACCTGGAGATTGGGCCATGCATTGTTGGCCACAATATCTCCCGAGGGAGCCTCCGGGATCGAGACCTTTGCATCGATATTCGGGTGCTGGAGTTCGGCCTCCATTTGCAGTTCGGTCTGACGCACGGAGGTGAAGTACTGATCCATGCGCGCCCGGTCACTTGCGCCCAGCTTCTCCATCACGCGTTTGCGGTCTTCGGCCACCGCGGACAGCACGCTCTTCTGCATCATGATGCGCGGGTCCGGCTTCCAATCGCCCTTGGTAGGATCCTGAAATCCCGGGCCGAAGAGACGCGTGTAGAGCGACACCGGCGTAGGTTCGGAAGGCAGCGAATTGACGCCGCCGAGGCTGGAATAACTCTGCCTCGGGTCGCCATTCGAAGCCGCTGCGACGGATCGGAAGCGAACGCCCTTGCCGATCGCATCGGCCACCTGCTGGTCGATCGTCTTGGAATCGAACTCGGATCCCTTGGTCGGCGCCACGCCGGTGTTGGCGGCCGCGAGGCCGGACCAGTGCTGGTAGTTGGGCTTGGAGTCGAGCGGTACGCGGAGACCCGAAAACACGTTCAATTTCTTGCGATGGGGTTCGAGCGGCTTCAACTGGACCGTCATTTCATAGTTGGTTCCGGCGTTCTTTGGAATCCACAATGAGTCGGTCAGGCCGCAGCCCCAGAAGAACGTGTTGAAGCGCGTAGGCAGAGGTCGACCGCTAGACATCGCCTGACCCTTGCTGTTCAGAAAACAATCGAGGAACGGCAGGCCCATCACAGCCGCTGTGCCGTGGAACGAACCGCGAAGAAGAAATCGGCGAGTCAGCTTCATGAGGTCTCCTTCACTTCGATGCTACTTCAGTTGTGGGGCTGGCGGCCGGCTTGGCGGCATAGAACGAGTCACTAACAGCGATGCTTTTGAGCAGCGCGCGCAAGCGATACCCGGAGGCCTGGAACGCCTTGTAGTCGTCCGCGAAATCGTCGACGGTTGACCCCGTGACCCCGCGACCGTAGGAAAACAGCCTTCGAGCCACGCAGGCCGGGTACCGCGGATTGTCGCGCATGTACTCGCCCAGCCCTTGGCCGCCGGAGAAAGCCTTACCCTGGATGGTGGCCGAGACGTCGATCGGCTCGCCATTCTCGGTGGTGCGATAGCCGCCGACGGTGTCGAAGCCCTCGAGCGAAAGCCCAATGGGATCGCTACGCATATGGCAGGCGGCGCAGGTCTTGTTGTTCGAGTGGGCCATCAACCGCTCACGCAGGGTTTTGAGTGGGCTGTTGGTGTCGTTCACCACGGAAAAATCGACGTCGTTGGGCGGCAGAGGCGTGGGCGAGCACAGGAAGATCTCCATCAGAGCCACGCCGCGCTTGGTGGGCGAGGACCGGCCCGGGTGGGAGAACATCGATAGCATGCTGACTTGCGTCAGGATGCCACTTCGTCCGGAATCCGCCGGAAATTCATACTTGACCCAGTCTCCCGTGAACGGGAACGGAACACGGTAGAGCATGGCCAGCCTACGATCGATATAGCTCTGACGCGTGGTCATGAGGTCGCGGATGTCGCCATTGTCATGCAGCGCGAGGCCGATAACGGTGCGCAGCGTCTCTTCACGCGCCGAGGTTGCCATCGCCGAGCCCCATTTGGGGTACAGCAGGCTGTCTTTGGACACCGTGTCGAAGGTGTCCAGTTGCAGCAAGTCATCGAAGAAGGCTCGCATGCCAACATCGAGCCGCGGCGAGGCCATCAACCGGTCCACCTGCTTCGCCAATCCGTCACGCGTGTTGAGTTCGCCGCTCCCCGCTGCTCGCAGCAATTCCGCGTCGGGGGTAGTGTTCCAGAGAAGGAAGCTGAGGCGAGTGGCGCGGCTATACGAGTCCAGCGTGCCGTTGTTGCCAACTTCGGTACGGAAGACGAAGTCCGGTAACTGAAGGAGCATGGACAGGCTGTAGCGCAGGCCACTATAGAAATCGTTGTTGCGTTCGGCCATTCGGCGGGCGAGGCCGACGCGGTTATCGAGTTCCGCATCTGTCAGCGGACGGCGGAACAGGAGCAGGCCGTAATGGCTGAGGATCTTACCGGCGCAGGCGTCGTCCGGCGCCTTGAGGTCCTTGGGAGCGCAGGGGAGCTTCGCGCGGTATTTTTCGGCAGTGACTTGCGCGGCGATATCATTCGCCATCTTGTTGAACGACTCGAAACCCACCGGCGTCACCGACAGCGTAGCCGTGGAGGCTGCCGCCAGACCACCCGCCCGAATGGTGGGTTCGAACACGCCGCGAACTTCGATCTCCTTGCCGAAGACATCGGCTATGGAGTTGCGGTATTCGTGCTCGGTAAGACGGCGAAGACTCGCTACGTAGGAACTATCGGCCGGCGGCGCGGCCACGACAGCCGTTATACTGCAAATCGCCAACGTCAGCGACAAGGCTGCATGAGCCGGTTCTTGCAAGGAAAACCTCACAGTTGGCCTACAAAAGCATCATTATCTTACTGCATGGGCCTGCTGCCAGCAACCCGGCGTGCGGGCGCGATCTTCGAAATTCTTCTATGCAGGGCAAGATGGCCTGCCGCATAAACTTCATGAGCTGTCGATGAGCCAACAAACTTCACTGCAGCCGTTAGAGTGTCTGTAGCTGGCACCTTATTGATGAAGGACAGGCTTACTCAAGCGCTTGGCCGACATCATGGTTGCCTCCTACGGCTCGACTATGTGATGGAATCTGCAACGACCTGAGTTGAGTTCGTGCCTTTATGGAATAAGTTGGCGCTATATGCGATAGGCTTCTGGCTTGGTAAGTTCTTCTTGGACAGCAGCAAGGTTACCGGTGACTCACAGGAGGCAATACAGAAAGCCCACGGAAATCTCCGGTTGGGACTCTTAACGGCGCCATGTGGCACTACTTGGTTGTGCTGGTACGGCGACGTGAATTTTGCGGCTGTACTCGCATTGGGCTGGGCCTTACTCCGATACGAGAAGAACAAAGAAAAAAATTGATTATATAGTGGTCGCCACCATTATTTGCATAATCTGGCTGCAACTGCCGGGGAGTTTCCCTCGTTCTCTTGTTAATCGCGATACTCCTGGGGAGGCAGTTAGAAACGCTATCGAAGCACGAGAGAAACAACACCAGACCGTTATCGGCGTAATGAATCATATGCGGCCTTCTCGATGACATTCGGAAGTGTGCAACTACTCGTACCGTAGCCTTCTCAGTTTCAACTTCACTCACATCGCTGGTGAAGCTCCCAAGGGCACAGCGTTACCATCACATAAGGTCTCATGATCGGTGTGTGCGCTCTCTGTCATTCTGAAGACGATCTGAAGGGTAGTCATCTCTTGCCCAAGGCGCTGTATCGCTTTATGAGAATTGAAGGGCCACGGAAGGTAAGTCCGGTGCTTATCAACACAACGACGGCGTGGAACTCCGATAAACAAATCCGTCGCCACCTACTCTGTGGCCAATGCGAACAACGTTTTGCTGTTCGAGAAGATTGGACTCTTCGGCACATGTATCGAGGTCAACAGTCGTTTAAACTCTTCGATATTCTGTCCACTTCCACACCTTTCGCCGTCCTACCAGCAGGTCATGTTGTTTTTGAAGCTGCAACCATCCCTCAGATAGACGTGTCAAAGTTGTCCTATTTCGCCATCAGCGTCTTCTGGAGGGCGGGAGTTACGAGTTGGAGCTTTGGGGAGGAAACAACTCGTATCAATCTCGGGCCAAGGTATGAAGAAGCAATGCGAATGTATTTACTCGGTTCATCTCCTTTCCCTGAGAACGTGGTGCTGCAAGTACAGGTGGCTAATCGCCGAGACGGATGCGTCAGGGGAATGTTTCTGCCTAAAGAAGGTGAGAAGCAATTCGGCCATCATCGTTACCGCTTGTTCATTCCCGGCATTGCGTTTTATCTTTTCGTTGGTCAAAAGGTTCCAGTCGCAAATAGGGATGTCTGTTTTGCGACATCTCCAAAGCACATCATCACTCTATTTAATTATGAGGATGAGCTTGAGAGAATAGTTTTCAAAGCATTCAAGACTCTTACGAACCGGACAAAACCTATCTTTCCGAATCTCACACAGAACGATTAATGGCGCGCACTAATTTGTTTGCGTCAGCGCCTTTGTGTCGGCGCCTTTGGGAGTGTCAATAAATGGGTGTGATAGTCTCTACTCCGGTTTGACATCGCCTGAACGCTTCGTTTCCAATCAAGCGCTTGGCCCTGTCGGCGCGCGCTTGGCCCCGTTGCGGCAACGATGCTCCTGATATACTTCTCCGGACCGAGCGGCCTTTGATAGCGGCGCTCCCGTTCATTGGCTACTGCTCGCAGGAGGGGTTATGAAATGCACTGCCATTGCTCATGCCTTGCTGGTCATTTCCGCCAGTTCACTACTTGCTCAGCTCGATCGGGGTTCGCTAGTCGGCATCGTCACCGATCCTTCCGGCGCCGCGGTCGCGAATGCCCAGGTAACGGCCACTCACTTAGACACAAATACGACGTTTGCCACACGCACGTCGGACTCCGGCAACTATGCGCTGCCAGCGCTGGCGCTCGGTCGATACCAGGTCCTCGTGGAAGCGCAAGGCTTTCGTCGTGCTCAGCGCGGGAACATTTCGGTGACATCGGGCGAGTCCCTGCGGTCAGACTTCACGCTTGAGCTTGGCGCGGTCACGGAATCGGTACAAGTGACGGCGCAGGCCACGGCGCTCCAGACCGACTCTACCCGCGTCTCCACTAACCTCAGCACCAAGCTTGTGGAAGACCTGCCTCTGGTCGTGGCGGGCCAGGTTCGGAACGTCTTCAACCTTGCCGTGATCGCGCCGGAGGCCAAAAACTCCAGCACGTTCCGAATCGGCGGAGGCCAAGGCAGCGGGTGGGACATGCAGATGGATGGCGCCTCGCTGGCAAGCGGCACCGTAACGTATCAATACGAGCGTGCCCCTATCAGTTCCGTACCGGTGGACGCCATCGCCGAATTCAATATCGAAAGCTCCGGGATGAAGGCCGAATATGGCCGCGCGATGGGATTGGTCAGCTTTGCCACAAAGTCGGGCACCAATGAAATACACGGGAACGCGTTCGACTACATGCGCAACAACGCAGCCGACGCACGCGGTTTCTTTGCCCAGTCCACGCCTGTTCTGAAGCAACACGATTTTGGCTTCACATTGGGCGGACCGGTGGTTATTCCGAAGATCTACAACGGCAGGAATCGAACCTTCTTTTTCGGCAGCTACGAAGGGTTCCGGAACCGAAGCGGCAACCAGCCCGCTTTCTTCTCCGTTCCGCTTCCGGAAATGTATACGGGAGACTTCAGCAACCTTATCCGAAGTGGCCCAGACGGCAGGCCGTTTCTGATGCAGATTTACGATCCCGCAACTACCACTCAGACCGGATCCACCTACACCCGCGCGCCATTTCCCAACAACAGGATTCCTCAATCGCGATTCAGTTCGGTAGCGCAAAAGTACATGTCCTTTCGCGATCCCAGTATGCTGCCCAATGTCCTGTCCACTAATGGTCTGCCGGTGCTGACCAGCAACTACTTCCGCTCGCAAGGCACCAACGTAAGCCCATGGGACAAGTGGAGCATCAAGGCCGATCACCAAGCCAACACCAATAACCACTTCTCGTTCCTTCTGATGAACGGAACGAAGTTGGACGAATTCGGCGCTGATGGGCCTCCTGGACTGCCGGGAATTCTCAACTCCGGGCAGGTCTGGAGCCGCAAAAACATTTCGGGCCGATTCTCCTGGGACCGGACGGTCAGCAGCCGGATCATTAACAGCCTCCGCGTCATGGGGCAAAAGGAAGAAGGCCGCATCACGAACCTCAGTTGTCTGGAGTCCGGCAAAGAGTGGGCGGCGCAGCTCGGCCTTAAGAACACGCCCGGGCCGGATCAGTGCTTTCCCGGTTGGAGCTTTTCCAACCTCACCGCATGGAGCGGCAATGGATGGGGATACGACCGCGGGCGCAACTTGAGCATCAGCGACGATGTTACCTGGACAAAGGGAGCGCACACCTTCAAAGCCGGCTTTTTCTACAGCAAAGACGACTGGTGGGGAGGCGGACAGCACCGGCCCAACGGAAGCTTCAACTTTGGCCAGGGCTCGACCTCTTTCCCAGGTGATAGTTCGGGCAACACGGGCCACGGATTTGCGAGCTTCCTGCTCGGACTGGCAGACTCGTGGGGACTGGAAACGCCGCGCGCCGTAATCCAGCGTTACAAGTATTGGGGCGGCTTCTTCCAGGATGACTGGCGTGTCACCAACAAACTCACGCTGAACCTCGGGTTGAGGTATGAATATACAACCCCGGTTGGAGGCGGCGCTGTTCTCGACGTTGAAGACTGGTCGGATTTCTCGACCTACGGAGAGGCCGAGGGATTCATGAACTTCGATCCGACTGTGCCGAATCCGATGTTTGGAGGAATCCTCGGCTCCACCGTGTATACCGGAAATTGTCCGGAATGCACAGGGAAGGGAGCCTTCGCCAGCTATAAGAAAGCGTTTTCGCCTCGCGTTGGCTTGGCGTACCAGATAACGCCCGGCACTGTGATTCGAATGTACGGAGGCAAGTCCTACGGCGCAGTGAAGACTACCGGCGGCAGTACTCACTTCCAGGGATTGATTCTGAATAGCACCTACTCCGCGGCCAATTCGCTGCCTGCTTTCCAGTACTGGAACATCGACGAGGGACTTCCCCCATGGACGGCGCCTCCGTTCCGCGGTCCGGCCACTGACGCTGGAGGCAGCACGTACCTCTGGCAGAACCCGGACTCGGGGCGTCCGCCGGAGTTCTATAGCTGGAATCTCGACATCCAAAAGCAATTGCCCCAGAACCTGGTGGGCTCCATCGGCTACACAGGCACCAAGGGTACCCACCTCTCCTCGGCGATTCTGCAGCTGAACCAGATGGATCCGAAGTACTTCAATCAGTTTGGACGCGACCTGCTCAATAGCGCCGCGACTTCGCCCGCGGCTGTAGCAGCGGGTATCAAGCTTCCCTACCCTGGGTTCAACGGAACGGTCGCCCAAGCGCTTCGCCCGTTCCCCCACTATGGAGCTGTGGAAACCAACAACTCCTCGGTCGGCGAGCGCACGGGCGACTCGACGTATCACGCCATGATCGCCAAACTGGACAAGCGCTACTCGTCGGGTCTGACGCTGCTCTCCAGCTACGTGTTCTCCAAGATGTTCTCCAACTCGGAGAATGCGCAGTCGGTGGGGCGCGATAACACCCTACAACCCGATCACTACAACCGGCGGCTCGGCAAAGGATTGAGCAGCGATGATCAGACGCACATGTTCCGCGAGGCATTCACCTACGAACTGCCCTTCGGAAAAGGCCGGCACTGGGCGCTCAGTGGACCGGCGGACAAGATCTTCGGCGGCTGGGGCATCGCTGGATTTCTGGAGTATTTGTCCGGCGTTCCGCTGACAGTCGCGCCCGGTGTTTCTTCGATCCCCGGTGGCGCTGGCAACCGCGTTTTCATCAACTCGTACGACAACTGGCGCGCTCCGATATCGAGCGATAAATTCGATCCCTTCAAAGATGTCTGGTGGGACAAGGCTGCCTTTGGCCTTGATGCCAACGGACGTCAGATGACCAACGCGGAACTGCTGCTTGCCGGCATCGGCAATGCCAGCAAGAACAATCCGCATGCGCGCAGTCCCTGGTCCCTCAACGAGAACGTCACGTTATCGAAGAACATCGATTTCACGGAAAAGGTGAGGGCCACTCTGCGCTTCGAAGCGTTCAACCTGTTTAACCGCGTGCGTTGGGGCACGCCGGACTCTACGGTTACATCGCCGAACTTTGGTTTCATCCGCAGTCAGGGGAACGACCCGCGACGCATGCAATTCGCTCTCAAAGTGGCGTTCTGAAAGGGCGATTCCGGGCATCGGAATCGAGGTGAATGCGCCGTCGTCAAGCAGTTGCAGGAACTGGCTGGCGGCGTCTCTCTCTCTGAGCGTCTACTGCATGCGTAACCCGGCCGGCGCTTCGACGCCGACGGGCGCAGTGGTTCGTAACTTGACGGATAGATCGGCTTCCTCGCGAGCCTTCGCCTCGTCCCCGATTCGAAAGTACAGTCGGGACAGATGCAGATGCACCTGCGCGTTTCCGGGCGCCATTCTCGCGGCTTTACGTAACGCTTCCAGCGCAGCGTCGGTGTTGTCCAACGCAGCAAGCGCACGCCCCAAGCCCATCAACGTCTCCACATCCTCAGGCATGATGTTGACAGCCTTCTGGAACCACTCGACCGCGGCGCTGTATTCTTCCCGCTTCAGATAAACCTCGCCCAGCAACTGGTACGGAACTCCGAAGGACGGTTCCAAATCGATTGCCCTGCGCAACTGTTTCTCCGCCTCTTCGTAACGCCCGGAGAACTGCAGTTGAAAGCCCAGCCATGCTGCCACCTGCGGAGATCGCGGAAAGCGGCGCTCAGCTCGCGTTGCCAGAGCGAACACACCTTCTGAATCGCCCGACACCTGCCGCGCGCCGATCAGCAGTAGATGAGCTTCCTCATCGTAAGGAGGCCGGTCGACCACAGGAGCGAGTAGCGCGATCGTCTGCTTGTGTTGTCCGGTCGCTGAGTATTGCGCCGCCAGCAGTTTGCGTACGTCGGCATGCGTCGTGTCGAGTTGATGCGCCGCCCTGAGCTGGGCGATGGCGCCCTTGGGATCCTTCAACTCTACAAGCACAGCGCCTAGCAGGAATCGGACCTGAAAAGAATTGGGCCTCGTTTGCACAGCTTTCTCCAACGAGACGCGGGCTTGCGCAAAGCGGCCCTGTGAGAAGTCGATGAAGCCCAGCCCGCGAAGGGCCGCGAAGTTCGCCGCATCGAGTCGGAGGGCGCCATCAAAAGCCCGGCGCGCCTCGTCCACCATCTGTGCTTCCAGAAACTTCTCGCCCGACGCGGCCAAGGAAGCGGCTGACGGCGCGATCGCCTGCATTGCCGCCAGCAACCACAACATCATGGCAGTTTCCGGCCCGATCCTTCGGTGGCGCGGAATACTTGGTTCGGCTTCACGTGGTCCCAGCGTTCCACCAGGCCGGAAGGCCACACGATCTCGACATAGTCCACGCTGGCGCCGCCGAGGCCGAAATGCAGGCGAGCATCGGCGCTCGAATAGTAGCCGGACTGGCTCAGCAACACGCGCGTCTGTGACTTGCCTGCTGTCGTCACCTTGACCTTCGCCCCGATTCCCGCACGGTTCGACTTGGTGCCCGTAAGCTGAACTTTCAGCCAGTTGTTGCCGCTTTTGCTCTGGTTCTTCAGCAGCGACGGGGGCTCGTTCATGTTCATGATGAGCAGGTCCATGTTCCCGTCGTTATCGAAGTCGCCTGCCTCGGCGCCGCGGCTCGAATGGATCGCTGCGATGCCTGGTCCCGAACGGTCGGAAACATCTTCAAACTTCCCGTTGCCCAGGTTCCAGTAAAGCAGCCGTGGATTGCGGAACCGCTGCGCCGTCTTCAGCCGGTCGACCTCGGGGAAGAGATGGCCGGCCGTCATGAAGAGATCCGCCCAGCCGTCGTTATCGAAGTCGGCGAGAACCGGACTCCAAAGAACGTACTGAGGATTGATACCCAGGCCGGCGAACAGCGCGCGGTCTGTGTAACCGGACCTGCTCGAGTTGCGGTACAGGTTTGGGTAGTCGTCGGAGAAGTTGGTCTTGACGATATCGAGCAATCCGTCCCCATCGTAATCGCCGAGAGCCAGACCCATGCCCGCCTGCTCCATGCCGCTGTCGTCGTATGCAAGCCCTGTGTACACAGCGCGCTCGGAGAACGTCCCGTTGCCGTTGTTGTGGTAGAACAGGCTGCGCGTGGAATCCGATGCGACATATACATCCTGCCAGCCGTCGCCGTCCAGATCGGCCGCAATCACACCCAACGCATAAGTCTTCAGCGGCTCCGCAATTCCGGACGCGCGGCTGACGTCCGTGAATGTGCCGTCGCCGTTGTTGTGATAGAGGAGGTTCGACGAAAATGGAAGCCCTCGCGGGCCGCACATCACCGGCAACCCTAGCCATGAGCAATTCGGATCGGTCCCGGGCAACGGCGTTCGCTTCAGGTCCAGATCCAAGTAGTTGGCGACGAATAGGTCGAGCAACCCGTCGCGGTCATAGTCGAAAAAGGAAGCGCCGCTACCCCAGCGCAAGCCTTCGCTGGCCACATGCGCGCGGGCCGAAACGTCGGTGAAGGTTTCGTCACCATTGTTGCGGTAGAGGACGTTTTGCCCCCAATAAGTGATGAAAAGGTCGGCGAACCCGTCGTTATCGTAATCGCCGACAGCAACACTCTGTCCCCATCCGGAGCGAGCCAGCCCCGCCTTGGCAGTGACGTCAGTAAACGTCCCGTCGCGGTTATTCCGATAGAGGTGATTGGTCGGCGCAGCAACGTCCGCAGCAGCGCCCGCAGCTGGCCGAAAGCGCGAGCCGGTCACCAGAAATACATCCGGCCAACCGTCGTTGTTATAGTCCACAAACGCGACGCCGGCGCCAATGGACTCGATGATGTATTTCTTCTGATCCGCTCCGCAAATCTGCGGCGCCTTCAAACCACCAGCGGCAGCGACGTCTGTGAATGAAACTGGAAAGGTCCGGCCGGACGGCTTCGGCTTGGGCATCGCCTTGGCGCCGCGACCAATCATGCCCTGAGCAACCAGCAGCCCCGAGTGCGAACACAAGATGCCGGCAACACTAGCCACGAGAATCGTTGCACAGCGCGGCATTCCGCCGACGGTGAGCCAGCGCACGAGTCAAGCTTATCATCAGCCTCGATGCTTAACTGGACGCGTGCCTGTGAGAAGTTTGACTAGTGTTGTCGAGCACGCGATTGCAGGATAAGATACGTATGCTTACGACACTCCATGACTAAGATCGCCATACCAATCGCAATTGCGGTGTTGTGTGCCGCTTGCTCAACTCAGACCCCGACCTCAGAGACGAAAGTGACCACTTCCGATCAGCCGCCATCAGCAGGAGCTGTAGTACGAATTGATCCCGCCATTGATGCAATCGTGCCGCCGGACGCGCGGATCGAAAAGCTGGCCGGTGGATTTCAGTTCATCGAAGGACCCTTATGGCGCCCCGCGGGCCATCTCTGGTTCAGCGATGTAGTCGGGAACGTCGTGAGGCAGTGGTCACCCGACGGAAAAGTTCTCGAAATTCTGCGACCCGGCGGCTACGACAAAAACGATGCCCCCGCTGGTTCTTTTATCGGCCCCAACGGAATGACCGCGGACAAGGATGGAGCCGTGCTTCTATGCCAGCACGGCAATCGTCGCATCGCTAGAATCGACAGCAACAAGAACGTCACTACCCTTGTCGATCGTTACCAGGGCAAGCGCCTGAACAGCCCAAATGATCTCGTGTATAAGTCGGACGGCTCGCTCTATTTCACCGATCCGCCTTATGGATTGCTCGGGCAGGACAAGGATCCCGCGAAAGAACTTCCGTTCAATGGCGTGTACCGGCTGAAAGCCGGCAAGTTGCAGTTGCTCGTCAAAGACTTGACGCGGCCGAACGGTCTGGCGTTTTCACCGGACGAAAAGACGCTCTATGTCGCCAATTCGGATGAGAAGAAGAAGATTTGGATGCGTTATGATGTGGCGGCAGATGGCGCTTTGCGGAATGGCAAAGTGCTGCTCGACGCGACTTCACAGACCGAAGATGGGCTGCCCGATGGAATGAAGGTCGATGCGAATGGGAACCTATTTGCGACCGGTCCGGGCGGCGTATGGGTTTTCTCTTCGAGCGGAAAACACCTTGGTACGATCAAGTCCACCGAGGTCCCTGCCAATGTTGGTTGGGGCGACGACGGCAAATCGCTCTACATGACCGCGCGAACAGGTCTTTATCGGATCAAACTCGCCGTATCTGGCGCCAAGACGCTCTATCAATAATTCACGGAGAACTCAAATGGAACGTAGAACTTACTTCAAAACTATCCTGGCGCTCCTTGCTGGCGGCGCGTCGCGCGCGAAGGCTGCCCAAACTGTTCCAAAGGGGGCGATACAACTGCACCTCGATATGAAAGTCGCTCCCGGCAAAGAGCAGCAAATGCTCAAGAGCTTCAAAGAGGTCTTTCGTCCCACAGCCGCCAAGCAGCCCGGATACATCGATGTGGAGATGCTGAAGCTACGCTCGGCGATTCAAGGCACCGCGCCGGCAGCCGGCAACTTCCGATTTGTCCTGACATTTGCTAGCGAAGAAGCCCGGCAGAAGTGGGTCGCGACAGCGGCGCATCAGAAAGTTTGGCCGATGATCGAGGGAACCATGCCGGACAAGAATTATACAGTTCTGGTTTATGACATAACTTAGCCACTATGAAAGCCCTATCCGTTTTGTTGCTATCGAGTCTGGTCGCGTTCAGCCGTGAGCCATTGAAAGAACGCATCGCCCATAACGATCCTGCGAAGTACCGTCAGTCGAAGAGCGTGCATGGCGGTCCGGGTCAACTAAACTACATGTCGATGTTCGGCAGCGGTGATCTGGATACCAATCTCTTCTTCCTGCATCGCGGGACTATCGAGCCCAAGAGCGGAATCGGGCATCATTTTCACAACGAATGTGAGGAAATGTTCGTCATCTTCGATGGCGAGGCGCAGTTTACCGTCGACGGACGCACTTCATTATTGAAGGGTCCAATCGGCGCGCCTGTCCGCCAAGGCCATTCCCACGCGATTTACAACCCAACAGACAAGCCCGTCCAGTGGATGAACATTAACATCAGCCGCGTGAAAGGCAAATACGACGCGTTCGATCTAAGCGATGGACGCGTCGGTGTTCCTCTGGACCCGATCCCCGTGTTCATGACGATGCCACTGACTCAAGATCGCCTGCGACCCGTCGAGAACATGCACGGCGGCAAGGGCGCCGTACGATATCGTCGAGCACTCGGTCCTAGCGTGTTCACTACTTCCTGGGCTTATGTCGACCATGTGCTCCTCCCTCCTGGAACATCGATCGGCTCGCATGTGCATAGCGAAGTGGCTGAGTTCTATTACGTCATCAGTGGAGAAGGTTCCGTTGCGGTTGCCACTCCGAGGCAGCCACCGGAAACCGCAGCCGTAGGCGCCGGGGATGCTGTCCCGATTCAACTCGCGGAAGTGCATTCCATCGAGAACAGCGGAACCGAGCCACTCGAGTTGATGATCGTCGGCGTGTCCCGGGATGCAGGCCGGCCCATCGATGCTACCGATGTGAAAAGCGCCCGGTAAAGGGAAGAATCTTCTACTTGATCAAAGACGGCGCTGGCCGGTTCGCGAACGACTGTATCTTGTCCGCGCGGGCGCGAACGTTGCCGCTATTCTCGAAGTTAGGCGCGAGCGCCAGATACGCGTTGTAAGACTGAGCCGCACGCGCGAAATCACTTCGAGACTCGTGATACGCAGCAAGCTCAAGATACGTCGGCGCATAATTGGGGAACCGCTTCAACATCTCGTGCGCCTGGGCCACGAATTCGTCGTGCTTGCCTATCAGGCGCAACACACGCATAAGAGTCCACCGTGCCACTGGTGACTGCGGGTTGAACCGGACCGCTCTCTCAAGGAACGGCAGCGCGTTCTTCGCCTGGCCAGCCCCAACGTATTGCTGCGCGATCTCGAGCGGCGGCAGGAACCATTCGGGCGTCAGCTTCGCCGCCGTGTCGAATGCCTGCCGCGCTTCCCTCTGCCTGTGCAGCCGGGCGAGAGCAACGCCCAGCGCGTTGTGCGCACAAGCGAAATTCGGATCGATGCGGAGGGAGGCTTCGAGCGCCTTTACGCCATCCTCGAACCTGCTTGCTGCAATCAGAACTCGACCTTCGCAGAAGTGACGCTTAGCCTGAAGCGCGTGATCGCCGGAGCGGAGGTGCTGCAGTCGCGTATACGCTTCCACTGCGGCCAGCAGTAGCGGCGCTTTCAGGTCCGTACTCGTGCTCTGAACATAGTCGTTTACGCACTCCTGGCCGATATCCTCAAGCGCCGAGGCCATCATCGACTGCGCCAGCATCTTGTGCTCCGGCAGAAACTGCTGCGAGCTGTAATAGTCCCACGCGCCGCCCGGTTGAAGCACTTCCTTGCGCCGGATGGCGGATTCGAGCCTCATTAACGCAAAGCCCGGCAATCGGTCGAGATCCACCTTCGTTCGTTCGGCTGCGAAAGACACGGTCTGTTCGAACGTTCTTCCGTCCGGGAACTCGACTTCGAGCTTGTGCTCGCCGGGGCTTACCTCGTTGAGACGCAGATCGCCGGTGGCCCGAATCTTTCCGCGATAAGACCGGTCGACATAAACCCCGGTGCCGGCAGGCCCGACCACATCGATACTCAGATCCGGCCCAGCAGCCTTCGGACGCGCCGCCTCGCCCTTCAAAACAGCAAGAGGCAAACGCGGCTCAAAGTTTCCCGCGACGCGCGGATTCTGCTGCGACTGCGTCTCCTTAGGTACCAATCGCGAAACATGCTCGATCAGTTCCGAGACGCGGACGACGCCGTCTCGGTCCTGTTCGGCCTCGCCCCGCAGCCCCGTCAGCAGCGCGTGTGTGAATATCCCATGGCCGCCGTCCCAACGGTCGCTCTCAAACGACTGCTCGCTCGGACGCGATGCCAGCAGTTTCAGAAAAGACTTGTCTCTACTGCCCATGTTTTCGAGCGCCGTTTGCGCGGCCCCGCTTATGGCGGAGTTGTCTGTCCAACCGATCGTCCCCGCATGACACGCGTCGGCCAGGACGATCACGAGGCTGGATTTCAACCGTGTGCTCAATGTTTCGTTGACCTCGCGAAACGACAGCCCAGTGGAGTGCAGGTTCTGCGGGTCGGAATCGTGTGCGACGAAGTATGCCTCACCCTGTTCCGCGACCACGCCGTGTCCGGCGAAGAATATATACACGACATCATTCGCTCCGGCGGCCTGTGGCAGCCAGGTGTGCAGCGCGCCGCGAATGGCGCTCAGCGTAGCTTGGCCGTCCATCAGAACGCGCATCGTGGTCGATGACAATCCGCCGCCGGATTCGCTTCGTAGAAGGCGCGCAAACTCCTCGGCATCGCGGTGCGCGAACTTGAGCTGCGCTTTTGCGGGCAGGTTCCTGTACTGCGAGATGCCGACCACAAGCGCATAGCTTTTCGCCATCCCTGTGGACGTTTCCGTTTTCTCCACTTTCAGGTCCCGTACGGTCTGCCCGACCAGCATGGCCGATGCGGCCAGCCACATCAGGGCGAAACGGGAAAAGGCGCCAGAACGCATGAGATGTCAGTCCTGGTATGAAATACGAATCGCAATTCGAATCGGATGGGCAGTCGGCGCATATTTCCGGCAGACTGCGAAGATCGCGATTGCAAGAACCGATGATTGCTAGACCTCAATAAGTGCGGCCGTTGAGTCCGCCTCCTCCACTCCGCGTGCGGGAGCTGTTTCCGGATACCGCCTCCGTTCCCTGAAGGCTTACGCCGGAACCGACACGGAATGGCGGGATCCTCCGCTTATCGAAAAGACGGTCCTGCGTTTCTGAAACAGTCGCTCAACTCTGATTCAGTGTCAGCGCCGTCGCCACGCGAGTAGTGCGAGAGCCGCGCCCACCAGAGCGAACGTACGCGGTTCCGGAATCGCGTTCGCCGTAAAGGCGATGTATTCCCCGCCGCTACCGAAGCTGTCTACAAGGACGCCGGCGGGTCCGCTTACATCGAACCTATAGATGGCCGTGCTCGACAGCACGTACAGCAGTCCCTCGGGTCCGATGGCAAGATCGGCCGGCGATCCGGCGAATCCGCCCATGGGAATAATCTCTTCGATCGCGCCACCGGGCCCTCCCACCCGCCTAAGCACGTTGTCTGAGATCCGCTGAGCGATGTACAGATTATTCGATGGGTCGAATGCCACGCCTTCCGGATTGTCAAAGGTACCTGTCGCGATCCAGGCCCCCGTCGTCGCATTGAACCGGAAAACGCGCCCGGCTATATCGGTTACGATCAATTCCGGCCCGAAGACCATATAGTGCGGCCCGCCAATCGGCTGAGGATTACCGGAAGTGAAAGGGCCCAGAGAAGCGCCCGTGAGCGCATCCAAACGAATGACCGCGTTGTTACCGCTGCTGCCTACGTACAGATCGCCACCCGCGCCGAAAGCAAGGTCGAAAGGGGTTTGAATGGCGGCTCCGCTCGCAAACACGCCCATAAACGCCCCCGCCGCGTTGAAGCGAAGAATTTCGCTGTCGGTGAAGTCGGATACGAACACATCCCCCGTTGGGGAGATCGCCAGGCCGCGGGCGTCGTCAAGATCTCCGGTTCCGGGCGCGATGAACGTGCCCAGAAACCCGCCTGCATTTGAGAAACGATCAACGCCGTTAGTTCCACGGCTGATGAGAATGTCGGCTCGCAACGAACCGATCGAAGCCACAAGGATTATGGCAGACAGGAAAGCAGGTTTCATCGAGTCCTCCGAACAGTCAGCTTACTATATGCCAGCGGGAAACAACGCTGGAGATACGGCGGAGATGCAGCGCCTTGCTCTCAATCAAAGAATAGAGGGCCTCGATCATGGACTCCGATCTCTCTTTCAGCGTGGTTGACCATCTGCGGTGGGACATGAAGAGATCTTCGACAGGGCAGTCGCCGAAGGTTTGCTTCTCAGGAACCGAGCGCAGCTTCCCTTCACGCCGAAGGGCGCCCACGACCGGACGGGTGGTCTTTCCCTCAGAAAGCTACTACTTTCATCCGAAAGGACAACTGCTGGCCCCCGTATAGCGAACAGGGCGGAATCACGCTGATTGCCCCGAAACATTTCCTCGACCGCATATTCAACGGAGGTCTGCGGTTGTTCGACTCCCGGCTCGACGAAGATGCGGCAAGGAGGGCTGATCGTTTATGACATCAACGCGAATTCGAACCTTCGCGCGCCAATCGGTCAGTCATTCGGTTTCTATCCTTTTGAGAGGGTTGGTTTCTAAGATCCAAGCTTCGCGGAAAGCATCACTTCGCCTTTGCGTTGATTCCTGCACTGTCCAGCATCGTTTGAAGAGAGTCTTCTGCCAAGTTGGTGCGCAGCGATGGTTCCATCAGACCATCAAAACATAGGTCGGGAATGCCGTCACTCGGAAAGCCGCTACGATGTCGGAGTCATCCGACAGGACAATCGAATACGTTGGTGAGAAGGTCTTGAGAAACTTCTCGCCGCGCGAACGATCTTGGCCTACGTTTACGCCGATCAACACAAGCCCGGCGTCCTTGAACTGCGCATAAATCCCGATTGAGAGCCCGCACTCTTTGCGGCATGGAGCGCACCAAGTCGGCCGGACATTGTCGAGCGCCGGTAATGTTGTCTTCTGGCCGACTACATCGTGACAACAGAGTCCGTCAACGCACCAGTGATGGGAGCCGGCGGCGGAAGTGTGTCTATCTTTGTTTCGACTACCCTTCACGGATGCTCGGATCCATCGTCTCGGCTGGTGATGCCGGTGTGGTCATGCCGGTGTTGCTCAGCATTTGTTACGGCCTTATGAGTGCCGCCTTCTAGGTGGGCTCACCGTCGATATGATGGTGGCGCCGTCTTCCCATTGATGCCCCCGACTCAATTCGAACCTTGTCGGGATTAATCGCGTAAATATCGGAAGCCATGACCATTTTCACCGGGTTATCGGCGACGGTCATGTTGATATGATCTGCGTGTTTATTTGATAGCTCTTGTGCTTCTTCAGGCGCTCACTCGACTGCTTGATCAGGGCGGCGACGTCAGGGAGTTGATGTGGATAGACCACGGGAGTAAGAGAAAACATGGTAAAGAAGGTAATGGTATAGAGGACGGATAACATGCCAAGTCGATTTGTCTACGCGTTCTTCTTTCTCCTGTTCCAGGGACTTCGATGCTCCGCGCAACTGGATACCGGAGTAATTCTCGGTACTGTTTTGGACCCAAGTGGAGCGGTGATTCCGAATGCTACCGTATTAGTCCAGAATCAGGGCACTGGGGCTTCTTCTAATGTGACGACTGATGCCTCGGGCAATTTCATCGCGTCGGCTCTGCCGGTTGGCGTCTATCGAGTAACTGCCTCGGCAGCCGGCTTTAAAACGCGAGTTAACGAGAATCTTAGGGTTCAAGTTTCTGATCGACTACGCGTGGATCTCACACTCGAGACCGGACAGATCACAGAGCGGGTGACCGTCAGTTCCGAGGCGCCAGTTGTGGATACGGATTCGACGACTCTGGGAGCCGTTGTTACCACGCGGCAAGTGCAGGACCTTCCCGTGAACGGGCGCAATGTCATGGACCTGCTTCAACTCGTGCCTGGCGCGATGCTTCGGGGTGGAGCGAGTACACAATCTGTAGGTGGCGCACAGTTGTTCCGTAGCTCCGGCGGAGTGCGTTTTCTCATGGACGGAACGGACGCTAGTCGTGTCGACGCTGATGATCTGAACAACACATACGGGTCCAGTCGTGGGCGGATCTCCCGCGCGAGCATCGACGCGATTCAGGAATTCCGTGTCTATACGAATTCGTTTTCTGCTGAGTATGGGGAAGCCCTGGGCGGTGTGGTGAACTTGATCACCAAGTCGGGAACGAACGACTTCCATGGTGGCCTGTTTGAATATTTCCGCAATGAGAAGCTGGATGCCCGGAATTACTTCAACGTTCCTCCGGCTCCTAAGCCTCCCTATCGCTTGAATCAGTTCGGCGGGAGTCTTGGCGGACGGCTGGTACGTGACAAGCTTTTCTTCTTCGGCAACTATGAGGGGATTCGACAGCGTTCCGGGAAGACGCAGAGCACGTTTGTTCCGACGCAGGCTTTCCGGCAGACCGTTGTCCCCGAAGTAAAGCCGGCGGTCGACATGTTGCCCCTACCCAACGGAGATGTCTCCCCGACGGATCCTAGGCTTGGACGGTATGTGCGAAACGTATCTGACCCTCTGACCGAGAACACGGGATCCATCAAGGGCGATTACATCATCGGCACCAATGACCGGTTAAGTGGAAGGTATAACTTCAATAAGAATCTTACTCAGACTTACTTTGGCGTGGCGCAAGGACAGGTGCAATCTGCGCCTGGATTTCTTCAGATCGCTAAGATCAACTACACACGCGTGTGGTCACCGCGTGTGCTGAACGAGACGGGACTGGCCTTTAATCGGGCGCATATCGATCCTCGCTCCGCCGAGTCCGACGAAATTCGCGCTTTTCCCATTACTGCCTTAGGGAGCGGCTCCGCTGGAGTCGGTCCGGGCTTATTTGATTTGCGCGTTGCGAACAATTCGTACACATTCCTCGAAACGATGTCGTACGTGACCGGGAAACAGCAACTGCGGTTCGGCGGCCAGATCACTCGTAACCAGAACAATAAAGAACTTGCATTTCAGAAGACTGTTACGCATCAGCTACTCGAAGACTTTGCGCGGAACAGTCCAACGTCGATTGGAACGCTAGGCCAGCCAAGAGCTGGGATGCGCAGCACTTACTACGGTCTATTTATCCAGGATGACATTCAGGTGAGCCGCAGTCTGACGATCAATGCTGGTCTTCGCTACCAATACGACACGTCACCGACCGAATCTCATGGGCGCATCGCAAATTTTGATTTCACAAAAGGCCAGCTCGATCCGGTTGGCACTACTCTAATCAATGCTCCAAAACTGAACCTTGCTCCACGGTTTGGAATCGCCTACACGCCTTTTGCATCTCGCAATACCGTGTTTCGCGCGGGATATGGGATGTTCTACGCGCACTTGAATTCGGCGTTCGCGCAGAATGTTCCAAACAATATCTCACAGCAAAGCTTCAGTCTGACAAGGCAGCAGGATCCGAACCTTAAGGGATTCCCATTTCCAACTATCAGTTCGTTCGCAGGTGTTAGTAACTTCACGGCGCTCCCCCGAGACTTCAATACTGCGTACACGCAGCAGTGGAATTTCAATGTGCAGCAGGGACTCGGATCGGATTCCATGTTGCAAGTTGCCTATATCGGAAATCGGGGACTTCATATCGATGGACCGGCTCGAAATATGAACCGGCTAATACCTGGGACAACCACCCGGCCGTATCCCCAATACGGCAATATCAGTCTTTACACGGATTATCTCAACTCCTACTACAATGCTTTGCAAACGACGTTCCGTCATCGCATGCGGGCGGGCTTTACATTTAACTTGAACTACACGTGGGCGCACTCGCTCGACAACGCGCCTACTTTGTTCGCCTCGTTTTCTGATGATGCCAACGCCCAACTTGACTACGGAAACGCAGACGGCGATGCCAGGCATTCTCTACAGTTCGACTATATTTACGAATTACCGGCAGTCCCGATGATTCCCAAAGTCATAGGAAGCGGTTGGCAGTTGAACGGGATCACCGTGATGCGCACCGGGTTCCCGATCACTGGGATGTCGTGCGGTTGCGACCCGTTGCAGGTCGGAGCGTTTACTTCGCGGCCCGATTTCGTAGGAGGAGACGCGCGACCGGCCAGTATCGACTTACCAAACGCGCAACTGAACCTCGCAGCCTTTGCGGCCCCACCGACGGGCAGGGTGGGAAATCTCGGACGCAACGTCGTGAAAGGACCACATGCGATCAACTTCGATTTCTCGCTGTTCAAAAACTTCCTCATTACCGAACGGCAGAAAGTGGAGTTCCGGGCTGAGATGTTTAACATCTTCAACACTCCCCAATTTGCAAACCCGAGCGGCAATATTACAGCGCCGGCCACCTTCGGACGGAGTCTCGGTACGATCACAACATCGAGTGGTTTTGCTACGAACCGGCAAGTACAATTCGCTCTGCGTTACATGTTTTAGGCCGTGTTCATGTGTCCACAAGTCCGGCGGTCTCATGGCGATGTCTGCCTGCTAAGTGTGGTCGTTTTCATTTTCTGTTGTGCAAACTGGCTTAGAGCGCAGTCTGAAAGTAAGTTCGAGTTGCCGGCGGATCAGCGAACGGGATCCATCCGCCGTATCTTCGTACTGTGCCACAGTCATTTGGACATAGGATTCACTCGGCCTCCTGACGAGGTTGCGAGAGACTACAAGGACAGCATCGATGAGGCGATACGTCTCACCCGCGCGCATGCCGATTTCAAATGGACGATCGAATCGGCTTGGATGCTGGAGGAATGGTTACGCCGTACCGACGATGCCGCCCTTATTGCCGAGTTAGGCGATCTTCTCCGGACGGGAAGAATGGGTCTCGGCGTCGCATTCGCCAACATGCATAGCGGATTAATGAGCGCCGAAGAGACGAACAGGATCAACTATCTCGGGCAGAAATTCCGCAGGAAATGGGGACTGACTTCAGCCGTCGCATTCCAGAACGATGTTCCCGGCTTTACGTGGGCATATCCCCGTGTATTCGCCGGGAGTGGAGTTGCCAGGTTGGTTACGGGACTGAATCTTTTCATTGGCGGTGGCAACTCTCTGGGTGTCTCGAAGAATCCCTTCTACTGGAAAGGACCGGACGGCAGTCGCGTTCTCACGTATTTCACATACGATTCGTATGTTGAAGGATATCGATGGAAACTTGGTGGACGATTTCCGCTTTCCGAACTCGAGCAGTCGGTTCCGCGGCGATTAGCCTGGCTCGAGAAGAATGGCTATAAGTACGACACGTACCTGCTGATGGCGTCTGCAGGGGACAATTCGTCCCCGATGAACTCCTATGGAGTTCTCCAGCGCATCCGGGAATGGAATAAAGCGCATCCCGAATTACCGATGCAGATGGTAACGGCGGAGCAATTCTTCGACTACCTGACGGAGAAGTACGGCGACAACTTTCCTGAGGCGTCAGGTGACGCAGCCGGGCACTGGGAACTCGTCAAACTGCGTGTCCCTGAGGCAGCTTCGAAGATGAGGCAGGTATCCAATCTCCTGCCGGTGGCTGAAACCGCTGCGGCAATCTCATCTTTAGTGGCAACGCGGCCTTACCCGGACTTTGATCTCACCGAAGCATGGTATTCATTGTTGGCGTTCCATGAGCATACGGCGGCCGCTGGCGGTGGCTGGCCTGGTTATTTCAGCCGCTCGGATGCGGACTGGAGTAACACAGCCCATTACGCGGCCGCCCTCAATAGCTTCTCGAACACCGAGCAGACTCTTCGCCGATCGATTCTGCAGCTTGCCGTGCCCGGCGAAGAACACACACTCGCCAATCCGGTGGGCCCGTCGATGGACACTTCGACGGTCGTTGTTTACAACGGACTTGCGTGGCGGCGTGATGGACCCGTTACTGTGGACAGATTGCCGGCCGCGTTGCGGGAAGGCCCGCTTGCCGTGGAAGACCTGACAACTGGTGAGCGCGTTCCTTATGAAGATGTACCTGGAACTAAGCGGCACATTCTTCTCTTTGCAAAAGGAGTTCCCGCGGTCGGCTACAAGACATATCGAATCAGGAAAGCCGTCGCTCTGGAGGACTTTGGATCGGGAACGTTTCCGACGACCGTGACCTGGAACTCTTCGGGATGGATCACCTCTATCGCCCAGGACGAGCGTAAGATCATACCTGCCGACGCGACGAAGCCGATCGGTCGCCTGCTCTTGTCGCGCGAACGCGATGATCCCCGATCCGACGAAACCGGGCCGCCACGTATTTACGTACAAGAAGGCCCGCTCACCCGGCGTATTGAGATGACACGTACGGGCTCGGCCCTACCGCTGACCGTAGTGACTCTTTATCGGAATGCTCCCTATGTCGATCTGCGCTTCGATGTGGATTTGAGCTTCGCGCAAGGAATAACAGGCGCGAATTCGCGCTTCGCGATCTCATTGCCCTTTCGATCGGAGAAGACGTTGATTGACGGCGCCGGATTCGTAATCCGCGTTCCGGAGGATATTCTTCCAGGCGGCGGTGCGCCTCAGTTTACGCCGGTCGGATTTGTCCACTATGCGCAGACGGGCGGTTGGGGAGCCACACTCGCTAACATCGATGCGGCGATGCTCCAGTCGGATGGATCGTTTCTACTCGCGGCGGAGAACTTTGCGAGCGCCACTCGCGACGAGGGCCTGATGAGGCTGTTTCGAACCGAGCCCCGCAGTTCGCCCGTTCAGAAGTTCCGCTTTCGATTGGCAATACAAGACGATACCGTCGCGTCGTGGAAGCGTTTCGGCGTGGAGAGTAACGTGCCGTTGCGCGCCGTCCTCGCCCCTGCAAGTCCAAAAGTTCCTCAGCGTAGCTTTCTGGAAGTCTCCGACACGCGCGTTCACATGGTTGGCTTTAAGCGTTCGGTCGCGAATCCGGATACGTATGTCATTCGATTGCAGGAGAGTTCAGGGTCGATCGTCAACGATGTAGGAGTAACTTCATCGGCCTTGAAGCTTATGCAAGCCGAGGCGGCCAATCTAGTGGAGGAGTCCACACGCAGTGGTGTCGACTTGCGCAAACTCAGCTTCAGACCCTGGGAGACGAAAACCATTCTCGTGAAGGTGATAGCGCCCAGTGAGTAGATCGGTTCGGCACTCGCCAGTTATCGCGTAGTGTGAGCGCGATGTGATCAGTTGACTGGTGTACCGTAGGGGACGAGCGTCTCGATCCGCTGCGCGTTCTCAACCCGCGCGATCTTCCATCGATCGCCGGCTTTGTCGAGATAAACGATCTGCACTTCGTTGCGGTTACCGAAGACGTACTCGACGCGAGCCTTCGATTCCCGCTCGGAGAGGCGCTCGGGCTCCTGAATGGCGACACCTTTCACAGTCGCGTTCTTCTCTTGTAAAGATTTCAAGAGACGCTCTTCGCCGATCTCGGCTACGGCGCGGCGTAGTGAGGCCTCCATCGTGCCCGTGTGGGCTCCGAGGTATTTAGGCAGATTGCCTTCGCGCACGGCATCCAGCGTTTCGTAAATGGTGTCCTGTGGCTGGCTCGGCGCGGCGGCGACTCTTCGGAAGGCTCCTTGCTTCCAAACGATCAGACCACCGAGCGCGGCGATGAGCAGGAACGTTGCCACGTGTGTCTTCATTTCTGCTCGTCTTTCCGGAGGATCGTCAAATCGAGATTGCCGTTCCTGTCCACGAAAACTTTGCGGATGCGGGGCAGCACCTGCTCGAGCGTTTCCATGTATAAACGCCGTCCGTTCACCTCGCTGGTCTTTGCATACTCTTCGGCGACCTGCCGGAATCTTGCGGTGTCGCCGAGCGCGAGATTCATTACGCGCTGTTTGTGTCCCTCGGCCGCTTCCATCATTTGCCGCGCTTCGCCGCGCGCGCGGGGGACGATATCGTTCGAGTAACCGTGCGCCTCGTTGACGATACGACTCGAATCGGCGCGCGCGCTCGCCACATCGCGAAATGCATCGGCCGCCTCGGCCGGAGGAGTGACGGTTTCGATGTTGACACTCGCGATCAGAACGCCGGACCGTACGTCGTTCAGCCGTTTCTGAGCAGACCCGCGAACCTCTTCCTGCAGACTTGCCTTCCCGGTGGTGAGAATGTCATCGACTCCTAGCCTGGCAAGCGATCGCGCGAGTTCCGCTTCTACGACGGCGCCGATCAGTGGCGCCACGTTGTCAACCTGGAAGAGATAGTCAACGGGAACACCGACCGAGTACTGCACGACCGTTCTCATATGAATGAGGTTCTGATCGCCGGTAAGGAACTGCGATCTGAGCGGTTCGGAGCGGCCAGTCAGGCGATCGGCGGCATCTCCGCCAATGACCGTGCGCTGCGCCTGACGCACCTTTAACCTGGTGGCGCGGTCTATGGGCCATGGCAACGCAATATGCAGGCCGGGCATGACCCGAGGCTCGACAACGCGCCCGAAGCGCGTGACGACCGCTTGCTGATCCGCCGGCACTATGTAGATGCTTGTCGCCAGCCACCCGATGAGCATGAGAGCGGGCAGCCAGCGACGGTCCTTCCCAGGCTCGGGCGGAAGGATCGCGGGTGAACCATCGGCGACCTTTTCCGGAGCTACAACAGGAGTCATTGCACGCCGCTCTCGCCTCGCATGAGCACGCGAAGCAACTCCGAATCGGAGCTGAGGATGGCTGTGGTCTTGTCGTCGAGGATCTTCTTGTACGATTCGAGGGTGCGCAGCAGCTTGTAGAAACGGGGATTCCTGCTATAGGCCGTTCCATACACTCGTGTGCTTTCTGCGTCCCCCTCTCCCTTGATGCGTTCGGCCTCCTTGTAAGCCACCGAAAGAATTTCTTCGCGCTGGCGATCGGCTTCAGCGCGAATTCGAAGCGCCTGCTCCTCACCTTCGGCTCGATATTGGCGGGCGATGCGTTCGCGTTCAGCACGCATTCGCGCATAAACGCTCTGCTTGTTCTGCTCGGGGAGGTTCAAGCGCTTGATGCGCACATCAACGACGCGGATGCCGTATTGCGCGAGCGCTTGCCGGTCGGTAGTCTGCACAAGACTATCCATCATGCTGCCGACACTACGAGCAGCTTGATCGATCGAGACGATCGAATCGAGGTCGTGCGTACCGAGAGACGCAGACAGTCCGGACCAGACGATATCGTGCAGCCGCATTTCGGCGGCTCCGAGATCTCCAACGGTTTCGACGAAGCGCGAAGGGTCATCTACACGCCAGGCGACATAGCTCTCGACTACAAGGTTCTTCTTGTCACGCGTCAGGAACTCGGATGGCCGCGGATCGTAGATGTGGAGGCGACGATCGAAGTATGTCGCGCTCTGAAAAAACCACTTCATGTGCAGGCCGGCGTTGGCGACCGTGTAAAGCGGCCGGCCGAACTGCGTAACCAGCACGAATTCGGTCTCTCGCGCCGTGTAGAAAGTTAGGTACACAAACGCTAGAATTCCGATCCCGACGAGCCAGCGCCAACGTTTCTTCACCCGCTCGACCAGTGGAGGCTTCAGTTCATGGTGGTGATGATCATGATCGTGATCGTGCGTATGATGGCGATTCTGTTGATGCATATTGCTAACGCTCCGGTAATGTTGCAAGAGCCGACGGCGGCATGAGAACACCGTCGTCGAGCAGCATGAGATGCCGACGACCCTGGCCCGAATCCATGATGATTTTGCGCTTCCCGGGCAAAACCTGCTCAAGTGTCTCGAGGTAAAGCCGTGTTTGATTGGGACCGGAAGCCGTACGGAAGGCCTGCTCGGTCTGGATGAACTTGCTGGCGTCGCCCTGTGAACGGTTCTTTCGACCGGTTGAGTGTGCTTGCGCGCTTTGAAGAAGCGCCTCGGCGTTACCGCGTGCAATCGCTACGCGCTCGTTCCGGTAGCCCTCAGCTTCATTCATGACGCGGCTCTTCTCTTCGCTGGCGCCGGACACATCGCGGAATGCGCTGACGACTTCGACTGACGGGTGCACGTCGAGCAGACGGACATGTAGCACTTCCACGCCAGTTTTGTATCGATCGAGCAGTTGCTGCAAACCAGCACGCGCAGCGCCTTCCACGGCGCTGCGGCCAGTGGTCAAGAGCGCATCTATCGGCTGGCCGTTGGTGGCTTCGTGGAGCACGGATTCCGCCGCCGCTCGCAGGGTGGTCTCGGGATCGGAGTGGCGGTACAGGTAATCTTCGGGGCGGGGAAGACGATAGTGCACGGTCGCGTTGATCTCGACCATGTTCTGATCGCCGGTGAGAAAGAGCGACTCTTCTGCTTTTCGTTCGAATCTACCGGATCGGTGCTGCACGTTCCACTCGTAGGAGGCTGGTTCGGCTTCGTTTTTCGCGGCGCCGGAACGGAAGCCGATCTCAAGGGTGCGAACTCTCTTCGCCGAAAGGACGTGTACCTTTTCGATAGGCCAAGGCAGCTTGTAGTGCAGGCCGGGTCCACGATTCGGCGCGATCCGTTGTCCCAGGCGTTCGATGATTGCCTCCTCATGAGCGCCTACGCTGTAGAAACCGTTCAACACCAGAAGGGCGGCGGTCGCGTAGAGTGCAGGCCGAAGCAGTTCTTTGCGCCGTTCCAGAATGCGGTCGAACGCGTGCTTGGGGTCAACGTTTCTAACCCAGTGCCTCAAGTGATGCGTGACATGATTAGCCCAGAGCGGCTTACGGTTGCGCTCCACACGCAGCAGTCGCAAAGAATTCAGCATCACCAGCAGCGAGGCCACCTGGTGCGTGACGGCGGCGCCCATCGGACCAATGGCGCCAGAGTAGGCGAGGCCGACGGACACCAGATTCACGGCGCCGGCAAAGATGATGATGTTCTGCCAGACAATCGTGACCGTGCGCCGGCTTACTTCGAACAGCTTCGGCAACCGTTCGAGAGAATGGCCGAGATACACAACATCGGCGGCCTCAGCCGTGATGTCGGCCGCGCCAGATACCGCGATACCGACTCCGGCCGAGGAGAGCGAGGGCGCATCATTGATGCCATCCCCCACCATCGCGATCCGCCGGCCCTGTTGCGAATAGGCTCGCACGCGGTCCAACTTCTGTTCCGGCAGCAATTCGGCATCGACGTGTGAAATTCCTGCCTCGCGGGCGATCGCTTCCGCAGCGCGGCGTCGATCTCCCGTAAGCATTGCGAGAGGCGCAATGCCGAGATGTTCAAGGGAATGAATTGCCTGAGCAGCGCCGTCGCGCACACGGTCACGCAGTAGTATTGCTCCAGCGAGTTGCTTATCCTGTGCGATCAGAACGGCTGTTGCGCCAAAGTCGTCCGCCCGCTCAAGCGTAGATTCCGTGCCGTCGACTCCGTTCTCCGCCAGATATGCGGCGTTCCCGGCGCGCACGGTAACGCCGTTCACCACGCACTCTGCGCCACGACCGGGCAGCACGCGCGCATCGGTTGCTGTGGGAATGAGAAGCCCGCGATGTTTCGCTTCCTCGACGATCACCCGGGCGAGCATGTGATCGGATGCGCTCTCGGCTGCGGCGGCCAATGCGAGAAGATCATCTTCACTCCGATCTTCGGCAACGATGTCGATGATGGTGAAGCGGCCTTCGGTGAGTGTGCCGGTCTTATCGAAGACGATTCCATCCACCCGGGCGGCCGCCTCGATGACGGCGCCTCCGCGCACGAGGATGCCGCGGCGCGCCAGTCCGCCGATGGCTGCAACCATCGCGGCGGGAGTGGCGAGGATCAGGGCGCACGGACACGCCACGATCAATACAGAGACCGTGCGAAGCCAGTCACGCGTGAAGTAAAAGGTTGCGCCGGCGACCAATAGGATCACGGGCAGGAAGTAACGCGCATACCGATCCGCGGCTCGCACTACCGGCGCTTTTCGGCTCTTCGCCTCTTCCACCAGTCTTACGACGCGGGCCAGCGTCGTGTCAGAGCCGGCGCGGGTCACGCTAATGGTGAGCAGGGCGTTACCGTTGAGCGTTCCGGAAAACACCTCGTCGCCGGGACCCTTGTCGCGGGGCAGAGGTTCGCCGGTAATGGTGCTTTCTTCAATACTGGACTGGCCCTCGGCAATGACGCCGTCAGCGGCGATGCGCTCGCCCGCGCGGACGGCAATCCTATCGCCAGGCTGCAGGTCTTCGACGTCTACTTCCACCTCGATACCGTTGCGCAGCAGCCGCGCGTGGTGCGGCATCGTCTCGACAAATCGCTGGATGGCGGCTTTGGTCCGAGTGGCTGCATAGCTTTCAAGCCCTTCGCCGACCAGCATGATGAACATCGCTTCGGCGGCGGCAAGGTATTCACCTACGCTCATCGCGGCGATAACGGCGATGACGATTGCGAGGTCGGCGGAAATCTGGCGCGCGAAGAGGCTGCCGATGGCGTGGTAGAAAACCCGGTAGCCGGCCACAAGAGTTAGGATCGCGGCGGTATCAATGCCGAATACCGTACGAAACACACCAGTGACGTTCAACAGAAGTAGAAAGCCGACGAATCCGGCAAACGCAAAGGTCCGGATTCGATCGACATGAGCGTCGCGGAGATCAGCGGGAGGTGGGACGTAATGCAAGCGCTGCTCCTATGGATAGTTGATAAAGAACGGGCTCGACCAAGCGATCATCTGGTCTTCCTGCTGGACACGAACGTAGTAAAAGTGGCGGCCACTCACTTCGCCGCGGTCTGTGAACTCGAACGATACATCCTGCGTCTTTGGTTCCGTAGCGTAGACGATTTTGCTGTCCTTAATGATTTCCACCTTTGCGACTTTGCCGGTGCCGCGGACTTTCACGCGGATCGGTTCCGGTTTCTTCAA
Organism: Bryobacteraceae bacterium; assembly: GCA_963844855.1. GTDB lineage: Bacteria > Acidobacteriota > Terriglobia > Bryobacterales > Bryobacteraceae > DASQDN01. The sequence goes on along the minus strand of CAWJQP010000083.1, from coordinate 17,922 downwards.
GGCGAACTCATCACCCATGAAGTATTTGCCCATGCGGACTTCGAGGATGATGTTGTCGGTTGCTCCGTACGTGTGCCGCTTGCGAATGGCGTCAAGGACGCCCTGCCGTGACGGGTCGCCGGTGTAGACCATCGCGTAGGAAATGTGCGTGGAGCCGTGGTCGGAACTGGTAATGATGCCGAGCTTATAACCCTTTGCCCAGGCGTTCGAGACCATACCCTCGGGCTGATAGCCGGCCTGTTTCATGTGGGGCGCGTCCTTAACCTCCTCCGCTACGAAGGGCGCTCCGAGCTGCTCGTAGTTCGTGCGAGCTCCTTGGAAGATTTCGACCACGGGTTCCAGATCGGGATCGTTGTCGCGCCAGTCCGTTCCCATCCGTGTCCCGGATGTATGAGAGATCGCGACAGCATTCCGGGAGCGGATGTCTTCGTAGAGCAGCTTGGTGTCGTTGGTCACGAGGTCGCCCGAGCCGATGCCTGGCTCATCTCCAATCGGCGCAGCGGGAACCTGGAAACCTTGCGCGCCGGCACGAAGATGAAATGGCGTCACGCGCGAGTCGGAACGCCTGGCAAAGAAGATGTTGCGGTGGCCGTTTGGAAATATCGCGCTGCGCTCGTATCCGAAGACCGGCACATACGCTCCCGGAACGTGGTACATGTCCGTCATCTTTTGTGTGTACCACCACCAATACGGCCAAGCGCCTCCCTGGTGGTCAGTGGATGCTCCAAAATCCATGGACGCCACGTCGATCATATAGCGGTAGAAGTCCTGAAGGTTGCCATCGGCTGTACCGCCACCGTCCCAGCTCAACTCGGTGTGACGGTGGAAATCACCGCGGACAATTCGCATGTCCTTGCCGCTGATTTTGGTTCTGTACGCGCGAATGGATTTGACGTCCGCCGCTTCATTGGGATGCGCAGAGGGCGCGGCGCCGCCACGCGTTTGCTGCTCAGTTACAGAGCCCCACTGCGGACTGACGGCCGGGGCCGGCGGCGGCACAGCAGCTGCGTACACCTGCTGGCGGAGCGGCCGGTGATTGAACGACTCGATGCGGTTGTCGGTGGGCCAGACGAGCAGTAGAGTGCCATCGGAGAGAGTCCCGCCGCTGACACGTGTGCTGGAACGTCCACGGCTGTTTGGAAGTGGCTGCGCCTTCGACCACGCGCGGCCGTCGAATCGCGTAAGAGCGTATTCGAAGTAGCCGGTAACGCGGTTGGGATTGACCGGGGTGGGGTCGGGGATGTTTCGTCGTGATTTGGCAACGACCCAAACGCCGCCTTTCGGGTCGGCAAACAAGTGAGGCTGGTACGTATTGGCGGCGCCGGCGAACGCCTGCTCCAACGAATCTTCCGTGTCGCGTGGCTGGCCCGCCTCGTAGCAGCGGATTCGAGGACGACGAACGCCTCCAAGCGGCACGCCAGTCTTGCGATCCCGAAGGATGTACCCCTGATCCTTGCCCCAACCTTCGAGGCCTTCTTCCCAGGCAACCCAGACACGGTCGGCTCCATCTATCGCGACTGTTGCACGAACCTCGAATCGCGGCGAGGCGGCTACCGCGATTTCTTCTCCGCGCGTAGTTCCACCAGCAACCTTTGTGAGATAGATATCGTAGTTGCCGGCGCGATAGCTGTCATAGGCGACCCAAAGATTCCCGCCGCGGTCATAGGCTAACGAGGGTTCCCACTCGTTAGCGGCGTGCTGCGACACACGTACGTCAGCGCCCCATTGCTGTTTATCGGGACGTTCTCCGTCGAGAGTCTTCAAGAAGATATCGCTTTGACCGTTGCGAAAACCCTGCCAAGCGACGGCGATACGTCCGTTGCCGTCCGATGCTATGCGCGGGTTGATGTCCGGCAGCGGGTCGTTTGTCAGCCGTTCCAGCGCGCTCCACTCCTGAGCTGCCGGATCGAATCGCCGCGCATACAAGTCCCAATTGCCGTCGGCCTGCTGCGACCACACGACCCAGACGCGGTTCTGTTTATCGATCGCGACCTGAGGCAGCCAGGAGTCGCCGCTTGTGCCGGGTATCCATTGCAGCGAGCCCCACTTGTTGTTTTTGTACTGGCGGATAACGACATCGTCACGATCGCCGACGAAGCTTAGCCAAGCCGTCCAGGCGGAGCCGTCGGGCGCTATGGCGATCGTCGGGGAATCGTCTTGCCGGAATTCGTGGCCGATCGCCAGCGTGTGGATCTGCTGGGCGGATAGTGTGGCGGCGAACAGCAGAAGGCTGAGAATTCGCATGGCGCTTGTACCGTACGCGATTATATGGCAGCGGATGGGGGCGGCGATCCATCCGCTGATTGTGAGTAGTGCCTTCGTGGCGGAATGTTACATGGCCGAGAGTGTCTTGTTTCGATTCATTCGTAAGTGTTTGTTGATCACTGAGTTCCGGAGGGACTGTGCTATTTTGCGAAACGGACCGAATCCCGGAATCGGACAGTGAAGGCTCGGGAGTCGGTGTTGCTTGAGGGATGGCAGGCTGTACGCCAGCGGCGGCCGCAACGAGCGGCTGCGGTTTTTTGAGCTGACGCGCGCGTTGGAGTTTCATGAGGGCGTCGAGCGTGCGGAAGAAGTCGCGGGCGATAGTGGTGTCGTAGCGGAGATAGCTGTGCCACTGCTCCGCCGGCCTCGTCATGAAGGCGACAGCGATTGCGTTGTGAGGGTTTAGATGTTCGGGACAGTCCTCGACGATTTCGCTGGCGCGAGCGCGCTCAGTGGCGGCGGTGATGTTGAGGATGCCGGTCTCGACGCGACGCGAACGGAGGCTGCGCCAGTGCGCATGGGCGAGGCGCAAGACGAGCGCGTCTTCGGCGGCATCGTTCGGCTGGAAGGACTCGCGAAAGCCGTGGAGGACTGCTTCATATTCATGCTGGTTTTCCTCGGCAAGGACTACGAGCGTGGAGGAAGTGAGGCCGTGCCGCAGACTGTTTAGGCGGCTGTGCTGTTTGCCGGCTTCGGTCTTGGGTCCACCTTTGCTGCCATTGCGACGATTGGCCTCGCGTTGTCGTTCTGATGCCATAAGAGTTCCGTTAAAAAAGAAATGGAGTGAGTGCTGGATAGCGCTCGCTCCTGTCTCGATCTTCGCATGTGGGTGTGGCGTTTCCGGTGGGTTGTGGCTGTAAATTGTTTAATTCATGGAGAAGATATATTTTCGAGAGTTGTTAACGGGGTTTTGGTGATGGGTTGGTTTTTGTCGCGATCTGAATAGCTGGCTGAATTGTCGGGGGATTCGCGTCACAACGGCGTTAATAGGAGTTATCGTCGTAAGGCGATGTAAGCACTGATGGCCTGCGGCTAGCGGCGGCTGCTACGGCCAATATCAGCAACGGCCGTTTCTCGGCAACATGAGCACATGCCTAAGAACCGCAGTATGACCGTTCGGAGGCTGAACTGGGTTCCATGGGTTGTTGGGTAGCGGGATGATCATCTTCCGTTCTGCCGTTTTGCAGGCGCGCCCCCGAAATTCTCGAGCGACTGGGTCCAGCGCTGTTCATCATCATATGGTCGCCCGGCTGGTTGAGCTTGGAGCAGTCTCAGGTCATGACGCTCAAACGATATGGGAACATCTAATGTAGCCTTGTATCCCGCCCTATACTCTATTCATTCCTGTTGCAATGCCAGTGACCTGCGCTTGGCGTCAACGTCGCGGATGAGCTAGCCAAATATTTCCTTTAGTCTGACGCATCGAAAAAAGCAATCGATCCTTTGTGATGCCGTACCCGAAGCTGCCGAAGCTCAAGGCCTCGCGTCCACTCGGAAAGTGCCGGATTTCAAATGCCGCTCCGTTTGGAGTCTTCGTTCGTGGATCAAGCCGTTGCGCCCAAATACACGCCGCCGACCCATCTCGGTTTGAAAGGAAATAGAGAAGATTCCCATCCGGAGACCACCATATACGTCCGTCTTGACCTTTATTTGTAATCTGGGTCCACTCGGCGTCGGCTGCCGCTATCCCGTTGCGAATGGGAGTGATGAACGTTGGACTGTAACCCGGCTTCAGTTCCATTGTGAAGGCAAGCCATTGGTCGTCGGGAGAGAACCGCGCCACATCGATCTTGTACTTCGGATGCCGGATGAGGTCGACAACAGCGCCGGTGGACACTTCCACGGTTCGGAAGCCAAATGGGCGACCCCACGTGTACAACACCTTCCGCCCGTCTGAGGACCACCCCATCAAACCGATCGCGTTCGAAGTAAGTTTCTGCTCGATGCCGCCTTTCGTGGGAATAACAAGAATCTCTGCAGCATCGTTGACGATTCTGCCAAACACAACCGTCGCTCCGTCGGGCGATACGACCGCCCTGAACTCATCGAATGGCGTCGAAACCAGCACATTTTCAGCGCCGGTTTCCAGGTTCCGCACCCAGACGTCCAAGGTGCCGAACCGGTTGGACACATAAACCAACGTGCGACCGTCGGCAGATATTGTGGGGAAGATGTCATCAGCCGCGCCCGATGTCACGGCATAGGGCTTGCCGGTGACCTTGCCCGAGTTCGGCGCCATAGGCAGTGACCAGATGCTGTCGTTGCTTGCCGCCGTGCTGAACGCCAGTTCGCCGTTGCGGGCGGCGGAAGGATCGTGCTCACCGGTACCGTTTGTCAGTTGTCGCAGCGTCTGGTTGCGCAGACTAAATTCCCAGATATTCGTGCTGTCGGCGGAGCGTGCTGAGAACACGACCTGATCCCCCGACCGCCAAGCCGCCGGCATAGGTATTAGGTCCGTCATGGCAACGCTCCGTAAACCGAGCCCGGCGCGCTGGAATGCTGAATCAGCCTGGATGTTGACCGGTTCACCGCCTTCTCTCGGCGCGATCCACCAGTTGTACGGCGGGCTGGCACCAATCGGATCCTTGTTGCCCACGAACAATATGCGCCGGCCATCGGGTGACCACACTGGCGCTACTGCCCATGGAAGTCCCACATCCAGTTGCGTGGAAGAACCGCCGTTTGCCAGAACCACATGAAGCTTTGCCGATAGTCTGGCACCCCCCAACGAGTAGGCGACCCAGTCGCCGTCCGGCGAGAACCTCGGGTAAGATCCGCCGGGCGCGAGCAGTTTCTCGGCGCCGCCAAGCGCAGGGATTATGTAAATCCCGCCTCCGTCCCTGCCTGATTGAAACACAATCTTTGTGCCGTCAGGTGAGAAATCAGGCGACGTTTCATCGGCCTCGTGCGACGTAAGCTGAACGGGTCTACCCCCGCCGATCTGGTGCAGCCAGATGTCAAGATTCTGCCTGTTGCCCCGGTCCGACGAATACGCAACGAACTTGCCGTCTGCCGAGATAGCAGGTTGAAACGTCAAGCCTGTGTCGCGTGTCAACTGCGTAAGCTTGTACATTGGCGGCGCGGCAGCCGGTCTGCGCAGCCCGAGTATTAACACACCGGCGACAACTGCTACAGAAAGGGCCGATAGTGCCGCGATGGCATATTTCCTCGATTTGACAGGATGCATATCACGCGGCGAGAATCGTCCTGATTCGAGATCGTCCCGTATCTCTTCTAGCAGCGACCTTATATCGCCCATGTGTTGCAGACGTTGTGCCGGATTCTTGCGTAAACACCGCCCGATAATCCGATCGACATCCCGTGGCAACGATGGAGCGATTTCTGTCGCTCGATGCGAATTGGCAGTAATAATCGCTGCCAGTGTCGACATGGGCGTTTCGCCGTGGAACGCTCGCTGGCCCGTCACCATCTCGTACAGCACCGATCCGAAACTGAATATGTCGGACCGCGCATCGATCTTCTTACCTTCCGCCTGCTCCGGCGACATGTACGCCACGGTGCCGACTACCGTGCCCGCCTTGGTGAGCGATTGTTGGACCGTGACTGTCGATTCTGTAGAGTCCAACGCATTTGCGGCGAGCTTGGCGAGTCCGAAATCCAGCAACTTCACGACGCCATCATCAGTAACGATGACGTTGCTGGGTTTCACGTCGCGATGCACGATACCGGCGGCGTGGGCCGCTGCAAGAGCGTCCGCGATCTGCACCGCATAAGCCAGGGCTGCGCCAAGAGACAGGCCAGTCGCCGGAATCAACTGCGACAGCGGCCGGCCGTTGACATACTCCATTGCTATGAAATCCAAGCCATCAACGGCCGAGATTTCGTGTACGGTAACGATGTTCGGGTGATTCAGCGACGACGCCGCTCGCGCTTCTTGCACGAAACGCGGCTTGCGGTCTGAATCGGCCAGGTTGCCCGCGGGAAGGATCTTGATCGCTACAAACCGATTTAGCTTGAGGTCGCGTGCTTTGTACACAATCCCCATGCCGCCTTCGCCAAGCTTCTCTAGGATCGTGTAATGCGCGATCGTTCGTCCGACCATTCCCGAGGTGGGTCTATCATAACGAAAACATTCATGGCCGCTGCGCTGGCCGCCCCCCGGACCATGAAAATGGCCGGGGCGAAGCGCGCACCGCTGTTTCAACTACTTACAAATCTCGCTAGCGACTCCTCTCGGACATCGCAGGGACGAGGGAACGCTCGCCAGATCGAGGAGATCCACCCGTCCGTAAAGTCGCCATCTCGCAGATATGTCGGGCTCTAAAAGCGATCGCCGGATGTCCCGACACACGGCACTGGCTGACGATGTCTCGAAGCAGTGAATCCACCAAAGCCTAGTCTCGCGCCGATGATACGAGAGCCTTAGGCCGCAAACGGATTCTTCCAGCGAAATACATAATACTTGTGGTAGCAGTGACGGCATCGGCGTGGCTCGAAATGCAGCAGCTTCATCAGGATTTCGCCGGGCCCAAGATGAGCCCAAGGTCGAGAACGCGTATCTGTCGATCTGCAATGCGGACAGGGATAAGCGCCGCTCGACATGACGACGAACGATCATACGGGGAATGACGGTGTCCCGCAACAAGCTCAAGGACGCCTGCACGCCGGAGTTCCACCGCCGGATGGCGCCGCAATGGGGACAGGCACGGCCCGCTGATCTTGTTCGGGATTCGTCGAGAGATCGCAATCGACGAAACCGCGCGTCCATCCACTTTGACGGTATGTCGCCGTTACTGACTTCTCTCCGAAGTGACGGTCACTCTACAGTTCTACCGTTATTGGCCAACTCGAAGTGAGGGGGCCGGAACACGAGAAGCCGGACGATATTACAAGGTCGCCGAGATTACACACCACCATCTTTTACCCGCAGGCAGGAGCTGCGAACTAAGTAGCTTTTGTTCAAGCCTGAGTGGTCAGCGGGATCCAGCGGCGTTAACGCTCTATCCGGTGGTACACGAAGATGGCATGGCAGTTGCACGAATTGAGGGAATGGAGGCAGGCTGATGAACGTTACAGCATATGTGGTAAACGTTGCAGCCTCGGCCCTGTTGGCCGGGTCCGTTTGGGCCCAGAATCCATCTCAGAACCCACCTAGTTCACAAATCCCTCAGACGCCGCCGGGTCAGTCCGGGACCTGGCAGTGTGCGCACCCCGGGCACCTTTCCGTCGGACACGATCGAAGGGCAGGCGCAGCAGCCGGGGATGGATCCACTGGCGTCCGCCAGGAGGTTCATCAAGGAAGCTGCTGAGGGATCCGCCACCGATGTTGCACTCGGCAGGCTCGCTCAGGAAAAAGGTTCCAGCGATGCTGTAAAACAGTTCGGGAAGCGCATGGTTGACGACCATAGCAAAGCCACCGAGGAACTCAAGCAGTTGGCCGAGATGGCGCAAATCGAGGTGACTTCAGAAACGCCAAAGAAAGCCAGGAAGGCACAGGACAAGCTCTCGAAGTTGTCGGGAGCGGACTTCGATCGCGCATACACCAAGATGATGGTGAGCGATCACAAAGGTGATGTAAAGGCTTTCGAGAGAGAGGCCCGCAACGGCGCAGTACCGGCTGTGAAGAACTTCGCGGCGAAGACGCTGCCAACTTTGCAGGAACATCTGAAGCTAGCCGAGGAACTCTACGCTTCTGCCGGGAAAGGGTCAGAGGTAAGTAATAACCAGTAGCTCGAGGCGGGTGGCGCCATCCGGTGATGATGTCCCCCGCGGGCGCCTCGAAAGCACGCGGTTCCGTACATTATGTCGGGACCGCTTACAATCACCGGCTCGATCATTCCTTTCGTTGTACGGTCGTTGCGCACCGGTTCGCAGGTGAAGCGCGTAGTGTGTGCAATCCATGGAGGCTAGTACCAAGTTGCGAAAATTAGCGGGTAGTCGGGCTAAAGCCCTCCGCAACTAAAAGTCGCACTACCTGGCCCCAGGGCCATTGGTCGGTTAGAGTGAAGACCGCTTCCTTTTGGGCGCGGTTCAGCAACACTTTCCGAGCAACGACCGCAGTAATATAAGCAAGCACTAGTTGAGCTTGGCGCGATAGTGGGCCAAACCGCGGTCGAGCATGCTCGGGCTTGGGCGCGGTTATTGCCTGGTCCGAAGTTATTGCGCTCCTCCAGCGAAGCCCATAATCGATTCAGCCATCGGATCATCAGTTCCACATCTTCCCGCACAATCACGGGACGGTTGCCCACATGGACGTATACTGCGGCTGAATGCGCGCGCGCCGGAGCTGACGCAAGGCCGCGCGTGGGCGGACCCGCTACCCGCACAGCGAACCAACTGCTGCGGTCCACCATCACTTCCTTTTCAACACGAGAGTTCTCGCTGCCCGCGGGGATCTTGCGTGATTCAATCACCTGGCCGTTCTGGATGATCTCGATCTCCTCGACCGGCATCCTCGACTGCACCTCCGCCGAGATTCGCGCGCGGTATGGCGCTCCGTCCGGCGCGTTGATCAACGAGCCCATCGGCTGACCGTTGACCTCGAAGGTGAGCAGCGGACCATTGGTTACGAACGCCCGGCCCTCACGATATCGCTCGATCCAGCGATCCCAGCGAAACTCCCCGTTGAGATGCACGTATTGCCGCGCAAGCCCTGGAATCGAATTAATGCCACGCCAGTTTGTGAACACGTCGGTCCCAGCTCCGGGCGAGATCCGGAAGCCGCAGTTCAGAAGGCGATACCACAGTTCGTAAGCCGCGGGCCCGAAGGGCAACAGGTCGATTCCATCCACCGCGTCGAGGGCCGCACCGAGCGGCGCTTCCTTCGCTCCGAGATTCGTGTCAAACACATCCGTGAGTGTCCCGCCATGCGGATGCACATACACGACCATCCCGCCCTGCTTCTTTGCCTCCAGCGCGGCCATCGTATTCAACGGATAGTCATAGGGCGAATTGCTTCCGACTACGCTCGTGAACGAAGGCGGCACCTGTTTTTTGATGTTCAGAAACGCCTGGTGGCCCAGCGGATCCGAGTTGCGATACTCCTGCCCCCAGTAAAGGATGTATCGGGGCTTCGAAGCCGAATCCGGCATGCCTTTGAAGAACTCTTTGTCATGAATGAAGGCGCCCTCGGAGTTGGCAACGATCATGTTGGCAGTGTTGAGATCTTCCGCCTGGAGCCAGCGCAGCGAATCGGGCGGCCTCTGATAGTAGCTGCCGTTGTAGTTGGCGTGAAAATGATTCTCGCCCGTGTACCAGCCCTTCTGCGCCCAGTTAGTCCAGCGCTGCATGGTGATGGTGATCTCGGCAGTCTGGCCCGCGGCGATGTCGAGCGAGCGTTCCTCGATCCTGTACTCGACGCCCTTGATCGCGACCAGCCGCAACCGGCCCGACGGGTAGTGCGAACTCGTCATCACCATCGGCCACAAAGAATCCCTCGCGCGGCTGTTGCGGGTCCAGTCCGAAATAGAACATGGGTGAACCCTGAGGTCCGTATGCCTTGTTGTCCGAGGCGACGACGTATAGGCGCACGGGGGTCGGATCGCCTCTCTCGTCGAGCACTTTGATTCGTACGCGGCCGCTCGGCTTGCGAAACTTCAATTGCGAAATCCGCACATGGCGTTTGTCGCCACCTGCAATGGGCATGACGAACAAGTCAAGATTGCCGAGATGGTTCGACACGTGCGCCACTTGCTTGCCGTCCGGTGAAACAGACGGCGCGAACTCATCCCGAGGTGTATTCGTGATGGCAACTGGCGCGCCGCCATCGCGCGGTACGCGGTACAACTCGCGGTCGCCCTTGCCATTGACTACGACCGCGGAATAGATGACGCCCGAGCCATCCGGAATCGCCGACAGCGAATGGATCTGCGCGATGTCCGTTAGCCGGTATCGCGTCAGCGGCAACTGCACCATGATCGGAGGCGCATTCAACCGGCATCGACCAGACTTGCGGGCGCACCGAGTATCTGCGATCCGTTCTGGACCGCGCCGTAGCGGATACCCGTGAAATAGATCTCGCCTGCCTTGGCGCCTACGGAAGCATCGGACCATCCGCCGCTGGCGCCGCGCTGTGGTCGCTGCTGCAAGGCACGAACGACGCCGCCACCCAGGGCAATTTCGTGCAGAAGCGCGCCGGTTTGCGGTACTTGAAGCGAGCAAATCAGACTGGCACCGTCAGGGGACCAGGCCGGTGTGCCGGCGGTCGGATTTGGCGTTTCGATGATGCGCTCCGCCCCGGTGGCCACGTCGACTAGCGCCAGGCGCCCGCTGATGTTTGGGAGCAGTCCCGCCGGCAACGGCGCCGGAGATAAATGCGATCCGATCACCCTTCGGCGACCATGCGGGATGCGCGTGATAGCCGGCAGATGTGGTGAGCTGTTCGGCTTCGCCGCCTTGCGCGTCGACGATCCAGATCGAGCCGAACAGCGAAAACGCCAGCCGCTTGCCGTCAGGCGACCAAGTCGGGTCCGAGGCTCCCCACGCCGTCGAATCCGTCTCGGCAGCCGAAGTCGTCTTGTCGCGCCAGACCACGGCTGCTCCCAGCGAAGCAAGGATCACGATTGCGGCGGTTCGAATGTGTGCGGGTTTATCCATTACCGTTGTATCCAAATTGGGCTTGACCACGCCATTTGCTCATTGGTCTGCATCACGCGGACATAGTAGTAGCTCTCGCCGGGCAAGGGATTGTTATCAACGAACGTGAATTCCGTTTCTGTCCCGAGATTCTGCCGATTGTGAAGATACGTGTTACTTCGAATGATGTCGACCTGCCGGATGGCCGCAGTTCCAATCACCTTGATGTACAGCCGGAAGCTCCCATCTACCTTGGCGATATCACCTTGTATATACTCACGTCCTCCAGATTGGAGGCGGTAATCGAGCACGATGTTATCCGTTGCGCCGTATGAGTGACGTCGACGCATCGCCTCGATCAGGCCCTCTCGCGTAAAGTCCGTCGCCAGCGTGCAAGCGTAGGAAATATGCGTTGAGAGGTGATCGGAGCTCGACTGTACACCGAGCTTATAGCCCTTTGCCCACGCATTCCAGACATAGCCTTCCGGCCGAAATCCGCCTGCGTGCGATGTCGGATCGTGTCGTGTCGCAGCCTTTGGAGCGCCTTCGTGCTCCGCCGACACACGATCGCCCTGATAAATCTCAACCAGGGGCTCCACTTCGGGATCATTGTCCCGCCAGTCTGTACCCATGCTGGTGGCAGATGTGTGCGACACCGCGATGCCGCGATTTTTCTTCAGATAGGCGTAGAGCGCCTGTGCGCCGGTCTTGGCCTGCTTCTCTTCCGGCGGGATGCGTAGCGTCGGAACTCCACGCGTCGCAAACATGACGTTACGGTGCCCGTTCGGGAAGCTGAGACTCCGCTCGTAACCATACAGCGGTGTGAAGCGGCCGGAGACGAAAAAGATGTCCGCTGCCTGCTGCTGCAAATAATTGATGTATTCGATGTCTGGACCGCCGCCCTCGTTGTGATCACTTACCCCAAGGAAGTCGAGCGAGGACGCGTCTAGCGCATAGCGATACGTGTCCCATAGCGAGCCGTCGTTCTTGCCATCCCTCGAGATCTCCGTGTGGCGGTGAATGTCACCGCGGTAGATGCGGTAGTTGCTTCCTCCCGACGCAATCGTATAAGCGCGGATGCGCTTCAAATCCTGCTCCTCGTTCGGATGCGCCTGAAAGCTGCGTAGCGCAGGTTGTGTTCGCGCGGCGAGCATCAGAGCCGCTGTAGCGCCCGATGGCGCCGCTAGCACTCCGCTGTAAACCTCGGCACGCCGGTGGATGGTGGCATCGTAATCGCGAGTATCGGATGACCAGGCAACCCTGAGTTGTCCCTCCGAGTCAAGGGCGGCGGCTGTGGCCATATCGGATCGGCCCGAACTGGATGGCAGGACCAGGGGCGCACTCCACCTGCCGCCTTCGTATGCGGAAGCCCAAACCTCCCACGCTGCTCCGTGTAGCGCGGCTTCGCTGGATACGTCCGGTATTCGGGGAATCCGATGCCGGAAGAACAGCCACATGCGTTCTCCTGCGCCTGGCGCTAGCACGAGAGATTCGTTGTAGTTCCTTAGCTCGACAGGGAGGGACGCTTCCAGCGCGGCTGCGGGCTCCATCCACTTGCCATCCGACAATACAGCGGTCGCGATGAGTCGCTCACTATAGAGTGGAGTTGCCTGACGACGAAGCAGAACGCCAGTGTCCTTGCCCCACTGCAGCCCGCTTTCATTCCACGCTGCCCATAGCCGGTTGGCGTTGTCGCACGCAAGGCTTACTTTGGCTTCGAATTTCAAAGAAGTCGCGATTCCGGCTTGGTCGTCCCATCGGGCGTTCTCGAAGCTCCGCATTACCACGTCATAGTTTCCCTTGTCGTAGGTGTCCCAGGCGACGTGCACTCTGCCTTGCCGATCGCACGCGACCGCCGGCGACCAGTCATTCGCAGGTGAAGATGACAATTGCTCGGGAGCAGCCCAGCCGTCACCGTCATGCCGGCGTACGAAAACGTCAGACTGGCCGTTTCGAAAACCTTGCCAGACCAACCACAAGTTTCCTGCAGAGTCGGATGCTACAGCGTGATGAATGTCGGGTTGCGGCGCATCAGTCAGCCGTTCCACCGTACCCCAGGAATCCCCGCGGCGCTGTCTTCCATACAAGTCCCAGTTGCCACTGACCTGTTCGCTCCAGATTGCCCACACTCCTGCTTTCGCGCCTGCTCCTAATTGCACGCGGAACACGTCCGAGGGTTTCGCCGTCAGGGTTTCAGCGGCCGACCAACCGCGGCCATCGTGACGTCTTACAAGAATCTCGTTGCCAGGCGTCTTGTAGCTCACCCAGCCCAGCCACATATCGCGCCCAAGTCCTCGTACCAGCGCGACATGCTCATTCTCGCGGTCTTCTGCCGAAAGACGCACCGGGGACGGAACGCGTTCGACGTATACGCGGCCATTGAGAAACGTTTCGTTCTTGAGACCAGCAGTGAATTGTCCATGCGGAGTGTTGATGCGAAGCACGGGGTTTGTACCTCGTACCTCGATTACCAGCCCTGGCTTTCTCAAGACAGGCCGATAGGGTGTCATCGGCTCGTGTTCCCATGCGCGGTTCTGAAATGCATCGCTCCAGGTGGAGGATAGTTTCCAGGCGCGTTGGCCATCGATCGCATCGCTTGGCAATGGGCGCCAACTTGAAAGGGATACGATCTCTCCGTCCGCTATCGATACGTCGCCGTTCCAAACAGTGGGCTCGGCGTCGGTAACTCCGAAATGCACAAGGACTGCTTTCGTGTCGTCACGAACCTGTGAAGAAGATAATCGCGCCTGAGGCTGCCAAGCCGCCCAAGTTATCAAAACCGCTCCACTTATCAAAACCGCTCCACCGGCACATGCAGCAAGCAGTTGCTTCATCCTAAAATCCTATCCGCACACCGACTCTGAAGAAGCGCTGATCGTTGCCCTCGCGGCCGGTATTCTGAACTTCGCCGATCAGCCCGAAGTTTCCGGACGCCAGATCGGCATTGGGATTGGCGAAGTGCGGAGTGTTCGAGATATTGAATGCCTCTCCGCGGAACTGCACGCTCCACCGCTCACTGATTTGGAACCGGCGGAAGACGCCCATATCCACATTGATAAGACCCGGCCCACGCAAGACGCCAGTGCCGCATGTCCCGAAGCGGGGTACATTCGGACTGACCTGATTTGGGTCCGCGAGATTTGTTCTGTCCCACCAGCGTGTGCGTTCGCCGACTTTGGCGACCGGCCCCAGGCAATCGGCGAACTGTCCGGACCCGAGGGCGTTCAACGTGGTTGCCGGAGCAACAGGCGTCACGGGAGTTCCCGTGCTCATGCGAGTAAGAGCGTTGATCTGCCAGCCACTCAGCAGCGCTCCGCCGATGCCGCTCTGGGCCCAACGCTTGCCTCTACCGAACGGAAGTTCCACAACGCCGCTGACGACAAGATTGTGCCGGATGTCCAGTGGAGTCGGACCGTAGTTCTTGTCCCAATAGCCAGGATGGTTCACACGGGGCGACGAGGTTGAGTTCTCGGCGGTGTATCCCAGCGAGTGCCCCCAAGTATAGGAGAGCTGCATCTGATAGCCACCGTGGAACCTACGCTGCACGCGGGCTTGCAACGAATCGTACTTGACTGTGCCGAGATGCCCGATGAACGTGGTGGCAGCGTTGCGTCCGAACTTTTTGACGAGTTGACGGCCGGCGTTACCTGTGCCCAGATCGGACCAGTTCGCATCGAGGAAGGCTGTTTGCCGGATCGAACGCGTGGCGACGTAACCCGCCGAGCCGACCCAATTGCCAAGCTGCTTCTCCAGCGTAAAGTTCCACGACTGCACATATCCTCGCTTGAAGTTCTCGTCGGCGGTGATAAAGGCCGCGTCGAGCGGCAGAGGCAGCCGTTCCCGCTCGGGCACTACCGGACTCGGAGGCAGGCCCTGGTCGAGCGAAGTTGAGTACGACCACGTCGTGTCCCACGGAAGGTTCTGCACGTACTGGATCGGATAGTTCGCCCGGAGGTCGCGGCCGAGACTGAATGGATCATAGGTGATGCCATACCCTGCACGAAGAACCAATGAACTGGTTGTGCGCCACGCAATACCAACGCGAGGCGCAAACAGCTTCTTGCTCTGCGACAGGCCGCAATCGGTCGGCGTCGACCCAAGACCGCACAGCACGGATTCGTTTGTATTGAAGTCGTATCGCTCGAGGCCGCGATCCGGCCGGTGTGGGAACGGATAATATTCCCAACGCATACCGTAGGACAGCGTCAAGCGGGGACTTACCTGCCACCGGTCACGCACGTACATGCTGTAGAACGGCGCTCGCACCTGGTACTCCGGCACCGAGAACACGTTGCGGCCCGACTCGCGTGCCAACCCAAGGAGGAACGCGCCGATGGTGTTGTAGTCGTTCGCGGCCGGCCCGCCACGCAGGGTAGTGGTGGCGTTCCGGAAAAGAAAACCGCCGGCCGGTCCGCCGACCGCGCCTGCCGCATTGGCAACGCCCTGATTCAGATGGAGTTGGTAGATATCGAATCCCCATCTCAGCTCGTGGGCGCCCTTGACCCAGTTGCCGTTGGCTACATATTGATATTGGTAGTCGCGGCCGAAGAATGATGGTGCGCGACATGCTCGATGCGGAGATGCGCGTAGAGCTGGAAAACTTCGGCAATGGGTTCTTTATCCGTCACGCCAACGCCGCACAGATCACGCTGCAGACCAGCGAGGAAATCGACTACCTCTTTCATCGGCTTTTTGCGGTGATTCGCCTGCTGCTCAGGAGCACGGCCCGCGGCCAGTGAGGCAGGCATCGTGATTGAAGGCAGCGGCGCCGAGCTTTACAGTGCGCGTCCAATGTGGCCCGATGAGGAACGAAAATTCGCACCTGATATGTGTCGGTGCAAACTTAAGAATTCGCTCTCTTCTTAGCCATATGCCAGAGGTCTGGCAATACCCAGATATCATGCCTCCGCGTCACCCAGGCGGACGATCTCGCCAACATCGACGCTCCTGCCGCTGGACTGAATGGCGATTGCCGCGGAAAGCACTACAGGGACACGCAGATTATGCGCGGACAGCGTGACCTGTGCCGCCGCCGTCATTGACTTGTGCGCGCCGATATAGAACACGTTATGCGACCAAGCGGTAACGCCCGGCTGGATCGCTTCAAACTCCACCCGGACCTCAATCAGGTTTCCGTGTTGGCTTACATCAATACGCTTCTCATTGGGGCCTGCAGGACTGCCGAAAGGTGGCGTCCGCTCCTTGGAAGGAAATCGGGCCTGTCGGACTCATCGAGCACAGAAAGGCCCGCCGACTCGTCCAACTCCATCGTCACCAGCACACCCTGAGCCGGGATGGACGAGGAATTCGTGATGGCGAGCCCTAGCGGCCGCAGGAACGCCACATCGCGCACGTAAACAGCGATATCCCGGTAATAATCTCGGTTCTGCTGTTGGTGCGTGGGGAACACCGGCCTGCCGAGGATGGTCGGCACTGGAGTGCCGTATTCTGGGATGGCCTCGACTGGCGGAACCTCGAACGCCGTGGATTCGATTTGCACGCTGGTGCCCAGCTTCTGGCCGCTGTCAGGGTCTACAAAATCCACCTTAAGCACTGGCTGGCCGGGCGACGCGTCGGCCCTTGCGACCATGCGGAGCACTTCATCTGGTCCCGCCTCCCCGGTCGAACTCCCTCGGCGAATATAGGTGATGTTCGCGCGCTGGTCACCATAATCCGCCCGCAGGTAGACGGGGCGCTCCTGTAGCGGAATCGTGATAACCCCGATTTCCAGGCCCTCGAAACAGAACGGCGCATAAGAGAACGACACCGGACGGTTGGTTTTGCTCTGGACGAACTGCTGCAGATGCGGTCAAGTAGCTGCTCGGACGGATCGATGCCGCAGACGATGCTTCTGCCCCCGCGTACGTCTTTGACGCCTATCAGGATGTATGCGGCCTGCTGACGCCACGCATTCGCAAAGGCCAAAATGTTTTCAGCAACTCAGCCTTTTGCGTGTTGCTAGCCCTGGTAAAAGCATACTGGCCTTCTTTGAAATCGAGCGTTTCCGATTCTTCTTGATACCGCAGGCTCTCTAGTAGTTGCGCATCCATATGACCCACGCAGAAATCAGGCTAGCCCAATTTCGGCTATCCGCTTTCCCTCTCTCCGCGCCAAACGGCTCCAGCGGGGGTACGTAGGTCACATCGAGGTGACGTGCAGCGCTTCCGGTTCTGATCGCCATCTCCTCCCGCATTAGCTGCCCAATATTCGTCACCGCATCGATGCTGAGAAGGCTGCCGTCCGAGAACTCGAAGATGACCGCCTCGCTGTCATGTCGCCCCGCTTTGGGCATGCGGTAACCGTTTGCTGATGGCGTGGGTAGAGCAATGGTCGAATACGATCCCGAATTCGTCAGAAGTTTTGAAGCTGTTCCCCAACGTTTACGTCCAGGCTCTGGCGTTTTACATGAGGAGACAGGCAATCCGATCTCAACGATGCTGCCGAACCGGTGTCGGTGCTGGACGCCTTCGGGCCTCAGTTGGCCATCTCTGCCGCGAGGCGAATCGCACGACCACTCGACAGCGCCAAAGTCGATCTCTTAAAGAATCGATACCTTTTTCCTGAGAAGGAGAAAAAGAAGCGTACTCGTCAGGGCGTGCCAAACTTTACAGCGGAGCTAGAAGCATTTGTCCGGAACAGAGCCGGCAGTGGTGTGAGCCTGCGGACCGGC
The DNA here is from genome assembly GCA_963844855.1 of Bryobacteraceae bacterium. Lineage (GTDB taxonomy): Bacteria > Acidobacteriota > Terriglobia > Bryobacterales > Bryobacteraceae > DASQDN01. Next base: position 452 of record CAWJQP010000083.1, on the reverse strand, counting down.
ATGAGCGCCCGCGAGATATTCGGGCGACCCGTTACGGGCACGAAAAAAGTCTGCTATCGCCGTGGAACAGGCCACCGGTTGGACGCTGATCGACGGAGTTGACTTGAACAAGCTTTCACCCCATGCCGTGATCAACCGGGCCGATGATATAGCAAGGTCATTCTGGAATTACGGCCGCGCAGCGGACGAATCGGGTATTCGGGTACGGCGTGTTGGCATCGTGCTGAACGGCCATTCGCATTTGGCCGAGAAGACACACGAAGCGCATGACTATGCTCTTCACAGGTTCGAGACGGAGTCAGACGCCGCCATTGATGCTGCATCGACCGAGGCTGGACAGAAATTGCGACAAGTTCTTCAGAATGCAGACGTCAATTAGTCTGGCGACTGATGGCCTGCAGTTCATCCAAAGCAAATTTGGATGCCCACATGACGGCGATGCTCTGCAAACT
>CAWJQP010000082.1:0-114872 GCA_963844855.1 Bryobacteraceae bacterium | reverse complement strand
ATCAGCCGTTATACGGACAGGTGATCGCGCCGCCGACCGAAGTCCATCTGAAGGCTCCTTATATTCGTGGAGTTTCACAGATGGCAGTGGACGTTAAAAGACGTACTTCAACCCGAACTGAAGCTCGCGCATGGGCGTGCGGGTGCCTCGGACTTTGCCGAAATCCACTCTGTCGACGAGAAATCCGGGCATGTCCCAGTTAGGGTGATTGGGCAGATTGAACGCCTCAAATCGAAACTGGAGCTGCTGGCTCTCGCCAACCCTGAAGTTCTTGATTGCCGAGAAGTCCCAGGCAATTACGCCGGGGCCAGTCACCACGTTGCGCCCTGCGTTGCCGAAGCTGCCAAACGGTTGAATCGCAAATGCGCCCGTGTTGAAGAAGCGCTCAGGGTCCTGTTGGCCGCGTGGAAGGCTCATGCTCTGCCCCGTCGCGTTCGGCCGGTCGCTGATGAAGCCCGTTGTGTTTGACCGCTGCGCGCTGAGGAGGGCCGAAAAAGGGAAACCGCTCTGGAGTGTTAATATCGATCCCGCCTGCCAGCCCCCGATCAGCGCCTCGCCGATCCCGCTGCCATTCGCGTATTTTTTCCCCTTTCCGAATGGCAGCTCGAACAAACCGGAGGTGACGAATCGATGTGCCGAATGAAAACTGGACAACCCGCGTTCACACCGAACGCAGTGATTATCTTGTGGGAAGAGTGCTTGGCCGTTATGCACCCGAATCGCGCTTCCCGTGTCGATCGCCTTGGACCAGGTATACGCCGAGAGAAACGTTGCGCCCTGGCTGAAACGGCGATGCGCTTTCACCATGAACGAGTTGTACCGGGCTTTGCCGTTGCCTTCGGGAGCCTGAATTAATCCGAGTTCCGGATAGGGAGCTCTCGACTGCGCTGAACCCGTTGCGCTCGGAAGCGGCTGGTTGAAAAGGCGCAGCGATTCGAGCTTGCGGCTGACGGAGCCCAGGTATCCGGCTTCGATATACATGTCCTTGCCCACTTCGCGCTGAACATTGAACAAATACTGCAGGGTATACGGCGTGCGCCGCTGGTGAATGTTCGCCAGAACGAATGGCGTGCGAATTTCCACGGCTCCCCCCAGGTTGCGGAACGGTTGATCCCACGGAAGATCCGGAAACTCGGGATCGGTTGTATCGGTGCGCCGGCCTGCGATGTTGCGGCTCATATCGAACCGTGCGTTGCCGATGTCCTGCGCGTAGAATAGACCGGCGCCCGCCCGCAAGTTCCACCTGTTTCCTGAGCTCCAGGCGATACCGAGTCTTGGGGCGAAGTCGTTGTTATCGGGAGCCACCAGCCGTTCTCCAAGCCTTCCATCCCGAGCTACCTTGATGTCCGGGTGGAACCGTATCACGGTGCCTTCGTAAAAGTCACCTGTTCCGATTCGGACCAGCGTCGGGTGACGGCTGAGATCCTGCACGTTTGCTGAAACATCGTCGAACGGAATGTGGGCATTGATCAGGGTACCGCTTCTGTCCAGCCACGGCGGGGTCCTTTCATAACGAAGGCCCATGTGGATCGTAACGTTGGGACGTATTTTCCACGTATCGTCCGCATAATAAGACTGCCCCATGGCTCGGAAGTCCCCCACGGCGAGGGCGACCGCTCCCTGACTTGTCGAACTCAGACCGAGAAAGTAGTCCGCGAACCCGTCGCCGGAGCCTGGCCGCGAGACAGGGTTTTGGGTCGCGAGTCCATCAAACGAGAACCGGCCCTGGACCCCGGAGTTTCCCTGCTGATGATAGCGATCGCTCCGAATTTCCACTCCCACGCGAAACGAATGCTTGCCGCGGATCCAGGAGACATTGTTGACAAACTGTAGAAGGCGGTTGTCGTTCACGTACGGTCCTTCGGCGAGGTTGCCGAAGTAACCTAGGCCTGCCACTCGAATCTCCGGGATGCCCCAGGCGGCCGGCGGAAGCGGCTGCAGTCCCGGAATCTTCAACTCGCTGACCACATCTCGCGTGAAGGCCAGTTCATGCCCGATACTGTTGAAGAAACTGTTGTAGCCGAAGCGGAACTCGTTCACCAGGTTCGGCGACAACACGCGCGTATTGGATGCCATCAGTTGGCGGAAGTCCGTTAGCAATTTTGAGCCGTTCAGCCGCATAGCCTCAGTAACCTGCTGCTCGTCACCCCAGCTAAAGCGGGCGAACCACTGGGAGGCAGACCTTTCGACCCAATCGACACGCTGAAGAAACTGGTCCTTGTCGATGCTGCGCCCCTGCCCGATCTGGTAGTTCGATGTCAGGGCGGTAGTCGTCACATTCGGTTCCGGGTAGAACTCTAACAGACTCGCGGAAGTCGGATGCAGCAGGTTTTTCGGAATGACGTTCCCCGGGAACGGAAGGGCCGTGACGTTTCCGTTCGGCTGGCGCGTGCGTGTGGCCGGATCATAGATGACGGTTCGGGGCAACAGCTCACTGAAATCCCCATTACGCATTCCAATTGAGGGTACGTTGTAGGCACCTCGAATTTGCTTGCGGTCGCGGTATCCCTCGAAGCTCGACAAGAAGAACAGCCGGTTCCTGCCGTTGAAGATTCTGGGAATCCAGACAGGTCCACCTATCGTGTACCCGTATTGATTCCATTTGAACGGTTCCTTCGGCGGCCGGTTTATTGTAAAGGCATACGCCTTGGCATCCAGCTTGTCGTTTCTCAAGAATTCGAAGAGCGAACCGTGGAACTGGTTCGTTCCCGATTTGGTTGAAACGTTCACCTGCCCGGTCTGGCGGCCGAATTCCGCCGGATATACCCCTGACTGCACTTTGAACTCCTGCAGCGCATCTATCGAAGGAAGGACGACGTACGTGTTGAAATTCACGTCGGTGTTCTCTACTCCATCCAGGGTGAAGTGCGTGAACGCGTCTCGCTGACCGGCAATCGAAATGTGTTGCTCAACTCTGCTGCCGCCCTGTCGCGAAATCGAGCCGGTGAGATGCGAGTTGGGGAAGCCAAAAGTCACGTTCGGGCTCAAGGCCACCAGTTGCAGGTAATTGCGTCCATTTAACGGCAGATCCGCGATGGGGCGGCTGTTGATTACTGTCCCCACCGTCGCGTTCTCCATAGCAATGACTGACTGTCCCCCGGCCACCTCAACGGTCTCTTTGACGGTCCCAATCTGCAAATGAAAATCGACGCGCGCACTCTGCTGTACATGCAGCTCGATCTCGTTGTGAACAAGGGTTCGGAAACCCTCTTTCTCTACTCTCACCTCATACAAGCCGGGCTGCAACGATGGGAGGCGGTAGACCCCGGAACTGTTGCTGGCCGTGATCCGCCGCGTCGCAGTGGTTTTGTGAGTGGCCGTCACTGTCGCGCCCGGTACAGTTGAGTCGGTCGGATCCCACACTTCGCCCGTGATCTCGCCGAGGGTCTGAGCAAGGCCGGGCAAGATGAAGGCACTGCTCCAACAAAGGATTCCTGACAAAATGATTGCCCTCCGTTGCCGGAGTGCAGTTTCTCTTAGCCGCGCATAGGGCTTTGCAAGGGTGGACATTTTTGGCTCCTGACTCCGTCCACATGCTGCCGCCTTACAGATGGCGGGACAAGTACGTCGGGAGGTCGTACGGTACACGTACGCACGCCGACGACCTTTGTTTGCTGTACGATAGTGCGCGGAGTTGTTTCTATGCCTCCCGTCGGGATACCAGCCGAGTTGATCCGGACCGAGCTGGACAAAATCCTGGCCAGCCGTATCTTCGCTCACGCTGATCGCCCGAGCCGTTTCCTGCGCTTTGTCGTCGAGGAGACGCTAAGAGACGATGCAGCCAGCCTGAAAGAATATTCGATCGGGACCGCTGTGCTCGACCGGGGAGAATCCTTCGACCCCCGGGTGGATCCCATTGTTCGCGTCGAAGCGGGAAGGCTGCGGTCGCGGCTGAGTGAATACTACAAGACGGAAGGATCGGAGGACCCGGTGGTGATCGATCTGCCTAAAGGCAGGTACGCTCCTTTTTTTTTGGAACACCGGACGGCCCCTAAAAGTGAAGAAGAGATCTCGACGGAGGTCTCTCAGGAGGTTCACGTCACCTCTGCGGAGGTATCCACGCTTCCCGCAGGGTCTCGCCGCCGCACAGGTCTCCTGATAGCGGCGAGTGTTAGCGCTGTAAGCCTGATTGGAATTGCCGCGGCAGTGCGGACGTGGTTTCCAACTCCGTCGGAACCGATCAAGTCCCTGGCGGTCCTTCCACTTGCAAACCTGTCAGGGGACGCCAATCAGGAGTACTTTGCCGATGGCATGACGGAAGCCCTGATCACAGAGCTTGGCGGAATCGAAACGTTGCGCGTCATCTCACGCACTTCCGTAATGCGATACAAGGGATCTCGGACGCCACTACCGGAGATCGCGCGGCAACTAAAGGCAGACGCCGTCGTCGAAGGTGGTTTATTGCGCGCGGGCGATCGGATCCGGATCACCATGAAGCTGATCCATGCCGGGTCGGAGCGCCAGTTGTGGGCGGAAACGTACGACAGAAGCATCAGCGATGTGCTCGCCTTCCAGAGTGAGGTTGCGCAAACTGTCCGGGCCGAGGTCAAAGGAAAGCTTACCGGAGAGGAACGAGGGCGGGGACCGAGGCGCCCTGTGGCTGCAGAGGCTGTCGATGCATATCTGAAAGCGCGTTATTGGGCGAGCAAGCGCACGGCCGACGGCATAAAGAAAGGAATCGAATATCATCAGCAAGCGATTGCGGCGGATGCAAATTACGCCTTTCCTCATTCGGGCTTGGCTGAAGCTTACGTGCTTGGAATTACTTACAATGTGCTCCCACCGAAGGAATACTATCCAAAGATGCGAGCCGCAGCGCTGCGCGCCCTTCAGCTGGACGATACCCTGGCCGAACCTCACGTCCTCCTGGCCGGAATAAAGGCAAATCAGGACTGGGACTGGCCGAGTGCCGAAAAGGAGTATCAGCGTGCCTTGGCATTGCAGCCCGGATTTGCGACAGCCCATCAGAGATATGCGCTGAACCTGATGTGGGTTGGGCGATTCGAGGATGCTCTTACGGAGATCGAACGCGCTCAGGAACTAGATCCGCTTTCGCCTGTTCTCGACATGAACGAATGCGAAGTCTTCTATAACGCCCGCCAATTCCAGCGGGCAATTGATCACTGCCACGCCGCAATCAGGAGAAATCCAGAATTTTTTCAGACACATAACGTTCTGGGTGAGACGTACGTTGCGACTGGGCGATTCTCGGAAGCTATCGCCGAGTTTCGGAAGGCCCTCTCGCTTGGCGGTGGTATCGCCGTGAAGGCAAGATTGGGCCATGCGTATGCGGTCTCCGGGAATCGGCTCGGAGCGACGGAGGTTCTCCACGGCCTGGAGCAATCGGGAGAGATCGAACAGTTCTTCGATATGGCAGTAATCTATGCTGGCTTGGGCAACAAGGATCGTGCAATCCAATGGTTGGAACGCAGCTACGAAGAACGTTCACGCTCGTTAATGTTTCTCCGGGTTGCGCCTGTGCTTGACAGCTTGCGTGGGGACCCACGATTTGCTGGTCTGGTGCGGCGGCGATTCAAAACAGCGGTGCAGTAGGTTACGGCTGAACCGCATAAAGATACTCGCCTTTGATCCGGCCGTCCGGCACCATATGCTCTAACACTGTATTCCCGTAATGCCGGTGCTCTCGGTGCTTTCAAGGCGGTGAACGATTCGATATTCAAATCGATGCCCTGAAGGTGCACTGCCGCCTTACTCGGTCGACGATACGCCCTATTCGCGCGGGGGTAGGCTTCAAGCCCTCTCCGGTGCGCAGTTCGCCCCGGAGCTTGCGCAATCGGACTTCCAGGTTATGAACGTGTCCATGGCGAATTACCAATTGGCTCAATTTGCTGGATTTGGTGTGCAGATGCACGACTTCCCATATAAACAAATTTCATCGGGAGACAGCGAACCGTTCGCGAACCTCTGTAACATTCTTATTTCTGGCGAATGCGCGTAGACTTCTTCATATCCGCATCTCGTTGGATTCTGAGAAGCTTCGAGTTTTCGGACTATACGACGTCACAGTGTTGCTAGGCAGGTTCGTCGGGAGTTCGTCTCGTTGAGCAGCGTGGCTGCATGTCGACGGTTCCACGAGACGTCGGAGACCACTCTCACGCGCTGCCGAGCAATATCTCAGGACCATCAGCCGGCCAAAGGCACTAAGGCGCGTGAGGCTCATGTGACCCGCCCGAGAGCCTGCTATCTGGAGGATTGAAGCTGTCCGCAATGACTATGCTCCGCAAAAACCCTCGGCTGACAGAAGAGTCCATAGTAACCTCGCGTTAAGTGCGATCCTGAGCGTTCATGCCCTCGCCGTTGCTTTTGCTCGCCGCTCTACGGCACTGCCTTGTTACCGTAACGATCGTACTGCTCGATTTCGATCGCCTTCTCGCTATCGCCGTACGGGCGCGCCGTGCGCTGCAGACGAGAATCTGTCTGGGTACCCGCAGAATCCTCCGTCACAACGTGACCGGGCACCCGACGGCGGAATGGACCGTGCAACAAGTTTCGAGAGGCAATTCCGGGCGGGCTTACGTACCGATATCTCATCATGACCGGGCAGCATTTACCGCAAGGAACTTGACAAAGAGGCTGCTGCCATGCAAGTGCGGCTGTTGCGAACGCCGGGGCGGGCGCCAAAGGCGATTCATTGTCCGAACGTTTCGGTAGGACGTGCCGTCGCGAATGCATGGACTTCCTCATTCCGTTCAATGAGCGTCATCTCAAGTCCGTCCTGAAGACGTGGATCGCATATTCTAACCACTCTCTGCCACACATGAGTCTTGGGCCGGAAATCCCTGCGGCATAATGTCCGCCCGCGGCGGAGAGGGTCATCGTCATAGCATTCCCAGTGGCCACAAGATTCACCGCTCTGCGGTTCTCGGCGGACTCCACTATGAGTATTGGCTCGAAAGAGTGGCCGCGTGAGCCTCGCGGACTTTCTGTGGAGCACAGCCCTGTCCGTTTGACGCGCTCACACTTCAGCCCATCTGGACGTCGAAGTATAAAACTTTCACGCCGCCTTCGTGTATTTCGACCGTACGGGCATCACGTTCACCGGTGCGCGGAGCCCTGACCCGCATCGTGCCTGGAGAACAGAGGTTCGACGCTCAACCGTTGTCGGCGGACTGCACCATGAATTTGGCTTGAGGAGATCGAATGCGTGAGGCTCGGATAGAGTTCTTTGCGGAGCACACGTACGAAGCTGTACTCACTTCGGTAATACTACATTTTGAGGGCTACCGTTTAGAAAGCTCCAGATGTTGTCGATTGCGAGCGCCAACCCTGCCTCGAGTACCTCAGGCGTAACACCCGCACAATGTGGTGTCAAAACGACGTTATCGAGTTGGACTAACGGATGTTCGGGCGGCAAGGGTTCAACATCAAATACATCCAATCCGGCGCCGGCGATTCGACGTGTCCGCAATGCCTCCAGCAATGCGGATTCGTCAACGATAGGCCCACGCGCGGTGTTCACGAGGATCGCGGTCGGTTTCATCATGTCAAACTCAGCTCGGCCTAAAAACCCCTCAGTTTCGGGAGAGAGCCGTAGGTGCAGACTGACAACGTCGCTGACTCGGAACAGCTGCTCGAGATCCATATGCTCAAATCCCAAGGAAGGATTGGGGTGCATCGTCCAGGAGACGACCCGCATGCCAATACCCTGAGCCAGCCGCGCGAACTGGCTTCCGATAGCGCCAAGCCCGATCACACCTAGCGTCTTCCCATGGAGTTGCATCGATTGTCCCCTCGGCCAGGTGCCAGCAACCACGCCATTGTGTATCGCAACAACCCGGCGGGCAACAGCAAGCGTCAACATCAGAGCATGTTCAGCGATCGACACCGCCGACACACCGGGAGTGTTGGTCACCGTCACTGCGTATTGCTGAGCCGCGACGAGATCGACGTTGTCGGTGCCGGTTCCCCAGATTGAAAGCAGCTTTAGTCGGGGGCAACTCGCGAACGAGCGCCGCGTGAACTTCGAGGAGGAACGGATGTTGATCACGATCTCAAAGTTTCGGATGCGTTCGATTAGGGCGTCTTCAGTTTCGGGAAGTGTCTCGAAGTACTCTACTGGAGTCTTCTCAAGTAACTGCCCGTAGGCCCGGCTCGCCGCCATTACAATCGGGTAGTCATCGGGAATCACGATAGAGGGCATGAAGTCCAGTTTATTTCCAGAAGTCAGCGAAGCAGCCGCAGCACCTCACGTATTCCCACGAACAAGAAAAATCCCAACGCCGTGACGAGTACTCCATTCAGAATCAGGCCGTTGCGGAATTGCCGGCCTACCCATTCCTCGCGGTTGTTCATGATCAATAATGTGAGCGCCAGCAAAGGCAAGAGCATTGCGCCAGTCAACCCGAATGCGAGTTGCAGTTGTTCGACAGGCCACCGCATCAGAATCAACGGAACCGTCGCCATTCCTGCCAGGTAAATCCGATATGGGCGGGATCGTTCTATGAGCTCAGCCGGCAATCGAATTGCAGCGTCTTTCCGGAGCCAAAGGAAATCTGCAAAGAGGTGAGGCAAGCTTTGCCAAACTCCAAGCAGTGCCGAGAATACCGCCGCCCAGAAGCCCACGAGGAAGATCCACTTGCCGCTTGGACCGAGGCTTGCTGCCAATTGATCGGCCAAAAGGAGCGCCAAACCTGTACCTTGCCCTTTCACCTGCACCCTTGAGCCAATGAGGACGACCGCCATCCCGAACAAGCCGATTACAACATAAGACAGCAGTAGATCGAATCTGCAGGCTCGCAAACCATCCTGCCCGGATCGTCCCTCTTCACGTATCCAGTATCCGTAGCTGAGCAGCGCCATCGTCCCCCCTATCGCCCCGATCAGACCGATCACCCATCCTGCGCCACTTGCAGGCAGGGATGGGATCAAACCCCGAGCAATGGCGGTCCAGTCCGGCGACAGCAGAAATGCCGTCACCGTCACTGTGACAAACATGGCGCCGACGCATACGGCCAGCACTTTCTTCAGTAACGAATATCCACCCAGCCAGACGAGAACCGCGCGCGTTAGCGAGTGAGTTGCAGCCCAGGCTAATCTCGACGACTGAGGATCATCACTCAACGGGATGATGGCCGCGCCAGCCACTCCACACGCGCTCGAAAGCATTGCGCTGGTCACGAGAGAAAACAGCAACAAATACGCCAGGAAGACCCACTGAATCCGGCTTCCGAGCTTAGTCACCCACCCCTCGAGAAGCGTGGCGCCAGTCGCCATCTGCCAGCGGGCAATCCCTTCTGTTAGGGTCCATTTGAGTAAGACTCCCGCGGGTACAGCCCAGAGTACTGCAACACCGGCTTCCGCGCCCGCAAGACTTCCCGTCAGGATGTCCCCGGCGCCGACACTTGTGGCGGTGAGTAGAATTGCAGGCCCGATGGCGGATAGACGCTCCCTTCGACCACGGCTTGGTTGTTCTTTCAGCGAAGGAGAAGTCATCAACATTAACCGGACTTGCAGCCCATCCTAGTTGAATTGGCACGCGTCCTGCTAACTACCGCTTTGCATCACGCGAGCGGCCTGAGGATTGGTGGCCCGGCTGTCCCTGCGAACCGAAGAGTCAGGCAGCAGCCTCATGCCCACTCATGCCTCTGCTGTCTGAAGCTACTCTGCACCACACCGAATTCGGTCAGCATCGAAAGCCGATCGTGCTGTACCATCAGGAAGCTATTCCCCAAAAGGTCAAAAGGTCGAACGCAGGATGAGCCATAGCAAGCTCAGGCCTAACTCGCCACGGACAGGTGCTCCGTGCCTCCGAAGAGTGGCGCCGATTTCCCGCGCTCGCGAGAACGGCGAACGGGTTCGCGCCCGCCTGTGTGCGAAGTGGCCCAGTGAGACCACGAGATCTCTACGCTCCTGCATCCCGGCGCTTTCGGAATGAGTTCTCCACTGGTAGTGACAAGCAGTTCGGTGACTTGGCCCGCCGCAACTACCGGTCGCCCAGCGTTCACCTTCGCGCCCGGAGAATTGCCCTGCCCGATTTATCAAGGCGATGACCTGCGATAGGCGCTGGGCGACTGCCCGACGATCGCCCGGAAATCTTGGATGAGGTGCGCCTGGTCGTAGTACCCGAGTTGCTGAGCTAGTCCAGCCATGCTCTGGAGTTCTCCGCTGTCCAACCTGGCGGCGGCTTCTTTAAGTCGGAATCTTCGCAGCATCCATTTGGGTGACACGCCCACACGCACCCGAAACAACCGCTGAAGAGTGCGCCGACTGAAACCGGACCAAGCCGCTGCCTGTTCCACCGTCAGCATGTCGGAATCAGTCTCCATTTGGCCGATGAGCGATTCAAGCTTGACCCCCGTTTCATCCAGATCAGGAGCCAACCTGCGTACTTCGTGCTCCAGCATTTCCATTAATCCGACTCCGTCACGGTGATCCGCCATCCGCTGCAGACGTCCAATGTTAATCTCCGGCAGCACTCGGCGCAGGGGGAAACCACGATCGGTGAACAGAGCGATCGGCTCTCTTGCGACTGGGTAAAAGCCGCACGGTCGAAACTTCATCGCGAAGATAAAGCCCTCTCCGCGCAGGGTGGTTGCGAACGCGCCAGTCACGATCCCGAAAACCTCGGCCTGCTCGGAACTGATCACAACCTGCACGGAGGGGTTTGGCAGAACCTGCTGCGTGAACGTCTGTTCGTCCCCGAGTTTCCATTCCATCGTCCACGCGACCTCCAGGAACGGGGCCAGATCGTTGTGTCGTCGTGCGCAGAGCTTGTCGAGGGCCTCAGGTCTCAGTAGAGTGATTTGCTGGGCGAGCCGGTAGAACCACGCCCCCTGTCACCTGAGTGTTGGCGCGTTTTTCCAAGACGTCTCGCCCTCCACACCCGATCATAAGACTATGAAGCCGCCAAGCACCGCTCGATCTAATCGCAGGATATCCAAGCTGGCTCGCCACACTGACGACGAAGGACTCTCAGCAGCATGGCGTCCTTCGAAGCAGGCTCTGCACTCATTGACCTATTGGTCCTCGGCCCTAATTCTGTCATTTGCGGTTACTTCAGCAGGGGTGCACTTCGCTCAGCCCTCGGTCGATCCGATCGATGTCGCGCTGAGTTACTACATGAACGGCCGTCTAGGTTGGTTGTTGGCCGCAGGACTTGTAGCACTTGGCGCAGGCTCGCTATTGCTTGTGGCCGCCACGTACGGAAAGTTTGGCAGCGGATCGCCTCGTCAATGGTTGGTCCTGCTTGCGACGTGGGGACTCGGATGCGTTCTCTGTGGCCTTTTCCCGCCTGACGCTTTCGGTGAGTGGAATCGCCCTCTGTCCCTCTCGGGCGAGGTCCACGGCATCGCGGCAATGGTCGCGTTTGTCGCCTTTCCCATTGCAGCCGTATGCCTCTCGAAACTTTATGAGTCTCGTACAGGGGGACAACACTCTCTGCCTGGGCGAGTTGCCACACTCTGTGCCGCCCTGACGGTGCTCTTTTTCGTTTGCCTTGCCCCTGTCTTCCGGAACCGCCCCCCGTACGCACTGGGGCTTGTCGAACGGGCTGCACTTGGCTCTTACGTTGTCTGGTTGCTCGTGGCCAATCGTGCCAAAAGGAACGTGGTTACAGATAGGGCACGGTAACACCTGAAGAGTGGGTTGCGTTCCATTGCTGATCTCAAAGGCGACGGCACGCTAGACTGCATCGCAGGTCTCAGTTTCTGTTCCGCCGCGCCGATGGCTTTTAATGCCGCCTCGTGACTTGGGCGTGCAGCACTCGCTCGCCGCTTGCCACGGCCGCTCTTGGCCCGCTCTGACGAGGCCCGACGTGCTTCAGACCGTTGTACTCTAACCGCTGATTCCAATGTGCGCATCATTATTGTCAGACCGGTATGACGCAGCTTGGTGCCGGTCGGGTGGAGGGGGTTTAACACCATAGCTGGCCAACACTACCCGTACACCGGTGACAACTTAGATTGAGCTCGCGGGCTCTGGAATTATAGTGAACCGTATATCGAGTTGAAACGTTTGCAAGCTATTGTGGGATCGTTGAATGCCCAACGCCCGGTTTGCCCCTACAGGTCTATCGATGGCCCTATTCCCGAAGCATATAGCATGCAGCAGACAGGGACGAGTATGGGCGCTCGCGCTAAGCGGTCGATGTTACTCTGGTCGAGACTACGTCGCAGCTCATCTCGGCGACTTCAAGCGGCTTTACCAGTGCAAGGTACCCGTTCTGCCCTGAAGAAAGTGTCCCAGCGCTGACAAAGCCGTAGATCCGGGCAGCCCGACACACGCCGGACTGCGACATGTTACCTACTTCTTCGTGATCTCAAAAACACGAACTGTGCCGGTGATTTCGTAATTGACCACCAGCAATGGATTGCCTGTGGGGCTATGCTCGGCTTTGACAAAGAGGATTCCTTCGGGCGAGATATCCGCAGGCGCGGTATTAACCCACTGCACGAAGGCCGGTGACTCGGGGTTCGAGATGTCGTACACCATGATCCCGCCTGTGCGCTCGAAGCCGATGAACGCATAGTCGCGTCCAAATGCCTTCCCAACCACTAATCCTTCCGGTTCGGGACCCTTGTTGTCGCTCCGAGTGTCAAACGTTGTTGCCGTGCCGTTCGAGTTGAACGTGCTCGGGCTCTGGGCCGCCGTGATCGTTTCGAAATCACTGCCGCTATCCCAGACGAGCGTCCCATCGAGCCGCCGGATCGAGAAGGATCTACCGCCGGGAACATACAGCGCATCATAATCGAGATCACCGTCCGCGTCTCCGTTCACTTTCGTGACCGTTAGTCGGCCCAGATTGCTGTCCGCCTTCAGCATCGCCGCATCTGGGAAGGCCGAAGCGTCCAGTGTCAGCGTGCGCACGCGAGCCTCTTCGTTGAAACCTGGATAGTCGCGAGTATCGCCTTCATTGGCCATAACGAAATATGTTTGCCCCCCGATGCGATAAGTATCAATTGCGTCGGGCTCGTACATTCCGTAGATCGGCCAGGTTGCGATATTAATACCACCGTCGAGATCGCTAGGATCGACCTTGTTTTGGGTCAATCGGTGATCCTTGAACCCGAGGCCGACGATTCTCGTGAACTCTGCAGATTCGATATCAAGCACCGCCATGGCATTGTTCTCCTGAAGAGTGATCCAGGCCGTCTTCGAATCGTGCGAGACCGTGAGGTATTCAGGCTCCATGTCCTGCGCAAAGCTGGCGTTGGGTCCGTACCTACGGATGCTCGATGCATTTGATTGTGGAATCAACTCCGAGAATCGCGCGGTTCGGACGCGGGACTGGTCAAGCGAGGTTACGCCTCCGGTCATGTCGATTACGCTAACGGAACCTTCCGGATCCAGCGAGTCAGCTCTTCCGTAGCTGTTCGGCTCGCCCTCGTTGGCCACCAAAACGCGCCGGCCGTTGGGCGTGAAGGTGATCATGTCTGGTACGGCGCCGACATTGACCTGCGCGAGCAACTGTCCATTGATATCGTAGAACTTAGCACGACCCGGGTTGGTCCGCGGGCTATTCTCGACAGCCACCGCGACGATGCCTTCCCGGATCGCCACGCTGTTAGGCGCGCCACCAACGGGGATATTGAACGCCGGAGAGAGTGTTCCAGCCGTGGTCAGCTGAAATACATCAATGCGACCGTTCGCAGCATTCGTCGAAAAGACACGGTGTGATCCGGGATCGTAGGCAGAGATCTCGGCGGCAGCTTCACCTCCGGGAGCAGTACCTCCCTTCGGCGTCAGCGTTATCTGGGCCTGCGATAGGGCAGAGAGCATGAACAGCAAAAAAATGTGTTTTTTCATGATGGAGAGTGTCTGACGAGCGATGGTTCGCACGATGCCGCGCGCCAGTTAGTCACGCAGTTTAGCAACGCTGTGTTAAAGACAGATGAACTCTGATTGATTACTTTAGCAGAACTCTCATCCAACACGCGTGCGGGCCCTTGAGGGTGCGGGGAGTGGTTCCGCTACCGCTCGGTCCCAGCGCACTGGGTCACTCGGGTATTTGGGGGGCGTGGACGGGCGGACGAGCTTGCTGGAGAGCCTGCAGCTAAGGCACTTCAACTTGTTGATCGGCAGCATCTTGAACCCGCTCCGGCATGGCTTCGATAACAGCGTCGCCGACTGCTCTTTCGCTTCGAATAGGCGCCACTTGTCAGAGGACGTGATGGGCGCGGTTATAGCCACCGGGCGGATCTGAATGTCGCGTAACCCGAAGTTAGAGAGCCCTTGGTATGAGGTAACGCTCCTTCCAGAAAAGCGTCACCCGCCCTCTCGCGAGCTTCCGCTTAAGCTTCAGGTCGACATGATGGACACTATCGTCGTGGTGTTCTGTTGGTGGTGTAAAGCCCAGAACGTAACAGCGGTGAACGTCAATGCTTTCGATTACCGATGGAATATCTTTGCGACTTACTGTCGGTAAGTATCGTCCTCCTGTTGCTCGAGCGAGCAGTTCTAGGAAGGTGGCGGCGACGAAGCCCTCGCCGACCGGCGGATATAGTTCAATTCCATACACTCGCACGTCGGTTTCCAGTGCTAGCCGCATCGCTTCTTTCCGTTCATACCGGCTGTGATTCTCTTGGCCATCCGACAGGACTATTAGGGCTTTCCTCGCTTGGCGGCACCGAGCCATTTCCCGGAACCCGAGCACTATCGCGTCTGTCAACGACGTGCGACCGGCCGGTACTATCTCCTCAACTCGCGCTTCCACGCGCGATTCCTCAGTAGTGAAACTGATCGTCAGTTGTGGCTCGTCGCTGAACTCGATGAGCGCAAATTCATCATCAACAGAAGCAGCACGGAGTACCCTTCGCAATGCCTCTTTCACATCCGCCACGGGCTTCTTCATGCTTCCGCTGATGTCGAGGACAAAGAGGACTGATGCGGGACCCTCCTCGGCGTACAGAAAATCGATGTGCTGCTCTCGCCCATCAGCAAGCAAGCGAAGATCCTCGCTACATAAACCGCTCACTAGACGATCGTGCTTGTCGACTGCACTGAAAGGAATTACTATTTGTGTGGACTGGATACGAAAAGGCGACCGATCTTCGTTACGGCGTGCGAGTGGCGGCATGTCGGCCTGTTGTCCATAGGCAGCAGTTAGCTGTGTAAAGACTGCCGACAACCCATTAAGTGATGAAGCCGCTAGAATGAATTCTCTGCGCCTGTTCATGATCACCCCAAATAAATATTGAGGGGAGTGTATTCAACTCGGTTTCGACGCACGGCTTCTGCGATACTCGTCCAAGCCGCGGATCTGTCGCAAATGCTGGGCAGGTAATCGAATTAGCGAACCCATGCACCGGCGCATCTGGCGCTCGACCAGCGTAGCAATGACACAAGGTAGCCGACATATCGCCCAAGGCGCGGCACATGCAGGGCCGAGGAGTGGAAACCGAGATCTGGGCCCGCTTAGATCGCTGTCCAATTGTTCTGATACCACCAGGTGCCTAGTTTGCGTAAAAGTCTACTGACCATGGATACCCTCGTATTTAGATTCTTCGAGCTACCGATAAGGCACATCCACGTGGGTTACATTCTTATGAATGTTGCGTTAATCCGCGTTGAATTGCGTATAAACACAGCCTCTAGTTGGAAGAGCTGGACTTGCTTTGGAACCAGTAACGGTGAACGGGCACTGGCATGGGTGAGTTCGCACCGCGAACGCTCTTCCAGATGATCTCGTTCAGGGCGAACATCGGCGCCTGATCGATCTCATCCAGGTTCATCTCCATGGATTCTTTTGCGCCCCATGCGTGCTGCGAGTTCCGCTCGTTCACATCGATTCGCGGATTTATCGCCGTGTAGGCTGTCAGGTCCGGCGTCGTCCGGAACGAGTTGTACATCGGCATAGCGGCCGCGTCATACTGTGTCATTGGCGGCAGTCCCAACAAGAGTTCTATTGTTCGCAGCATTGCGGATGTCGTGTAGAGCGTGGAGTCAACGAAGTCGCGCTTCGTGTAAGGACTGATGATTAGTCCGGTCGTGCGGCGCGCATCCACGTGATCGGGACCGTTCTGAGCATCGTCTTCGATCATGAAGATTGCCGTTTCCGCCCAGTAGCGACTGCGTGTCATGCGCTCCACCAACTGTCCGACCGCCCAATCCGCATTGGCAACCATCGCTCTCGGCGTATGGCCCGGTTATTCAAGCTGCAGCTCGATAGTAGTAGTTCAGCAGACCACCCAAACGTTCCCGACGCTGAACTTTCCCCGTCTTGCCTAGTAGGTGGTCCGGCTCGGGTTGAATCAAGTGGTTGTCCAGACCTTGGTGGTTGCGTTCGCTGTGATAATGCGCCACGAAATGTTGAACGGCCGTCCGCAACGAACTCTCTCCGAACAGGACCAGCCGCTCTAAGCACGATTCCTTGATGGTTCTTACAAACCGCTCCGCGTAGGCGTTCAGGTTGGGACTTCGCGGTGGTAGCTTCACCGATTGGACGCCGGCCATCTTGAGGGTGCTCAGGAATTCGTCCGTGAACAGCGGGTCTCGATCATGGATCAGATAGCGCTTCCCGGTGAGCAGGCCGTCGACAGAGTCTGTCAGATTCCGTGCAATCTGGTTCATCCACAACCCGTTTGCGGCCGCTGAGATTCCAGCGATCTCCACTCGTCTAGTCGACAGCTCGATAAAGAACAATACGATGAATCGCTGCAATCCTTTGGCCGTCCAGACCTCGATAGTGAAGAAATCCGTAGCCGCAATCAATTCCCAGTGTTGCGTCAGAAATTCCTTCCAGGTCGTCTTGCGAGTTCGCTCCGGTGCCGGTTCGATGCCGTGCCTTGCCAAAATCGCAGCGATCGTGCTGCGAGCAAGCTTGTATCCCAGATTGGATAGGGCGCCCTGAATCCGCCGATATCCCCAGCTCCGATTCTCTTCCGCCATTTGAACCACCAATTGCTCGATCTCAGCGATGGTGCGCGGACGACCGACTCCGCGCTTTCCGCTTCCATCGTATTTCTGGGCGATCAGCCGCTGATGCCACCGCAACAAGGTCTCCGGAGTCACGATGGTGGCTACGTCCCGCAGGAGCTTCCGTCCCAATCCTATGGCTTTGGCGGCCAGGCGACGCCGCTGGTCGTCGCTGAGACGCAAACGTCGTTCGCCCAACTGTTCGCGAAGAACACGATTCTCTTCACGCAAGTATTCGATTACCTGAAGCTGTCGTTGATTCATCCATCCAGCTAGAGCGATCAGGACAAACCGGAACGGATCGAGAGGCATCGGCATCTGGTCGCTTCATTATCGATAACACCAAGAACGGCCGCACAGCACCGCATTTTTCAGCAAGATTAATTTTCGGTCCATACGCCCAGAAGAGTCGGTCGGCTGGCGTCAGTTTGAGCCGTTTGGGAGCCGACCTGCGCAAGACGCCGAGTTGTTGCCGCAAGGCGAGGTTCTCCAGTCGTAGCTCAGCAGAAGTCTTCAACATCGAGACAAGGGTGCCGGCCACGGTGAGCAAGACTTGCCGCGCCGCCGTAAGACGTAAATGAAAGTCGATCAACCTCAATGATTACAGATCGATCCGGATATTTTGGAGGGACAATCGGGCACGACTCCGGAGTTGAACGATTGCGGCAAGTTAGTTCAGTCTGCGCGCCGGTGAACGTTTGTACCAGTCGGTTCAGCCTTCTGACCTGTGAACGTTTGTACCAAATCGGTTCAACGACTACCCTTCCGATAGCGAACTCTACAGTTGACGATCTCATCGATCACCCCTAACTGACACAAAATGGGAGGTTCTGAATAGCCATTTCATTTAGCGGTTTTTCAGGCTCGGTGTCCACAAGCCGGTGCCGGAATTCCTGCTGAATTTGCGTGCTTGCTTTACCCAGTCGAGAACGCCGTCGTGGTCGCGGCGCTCCAATTCCCATCGATGAGCCTCAAAGAATTGCTCAGCTCCGGCAGTGAACGTTGAAGTCGTCGCCAAGATCGCCTTTGTGGCATTCTCATGAACCGTGACATACGGTGGTCTGCTCCGGCCTTCGACGAGTCAATTCATGGGTCGGGCGGTGCTGCATGCAACGCTTCACCATACGAGAGACCGGCCACCGCGCTCTCTTGGAGACAAACTCCGTACCTCATTTCTTGTGAATCTTGATGCTTCCGCCTGCGAGTTCGGTACTTGCATCGCTGTCTTCGAGTTCGTTCATCTTGTTGTCGTACACAACGGCGCCGTCAGACTTGTTCCAGATCTTCATTCGAAGCTTGTCGATGCCACCGCCTCCCGCTATGTCTCCGTCTATCGCTGTTAGAAGGAAACCATATTGGCCTGGCCGCCCCTGAATTGCCCCGGCGCCTTTGAACTGTGCCCGTGATGAACCGACCACAAGCCAATCGTAGGTGACGCTCGAGAAGCTCAGGTCTCCGGCTTTGAACTTGAATTCGGTTTCTCCCGTCGGCGTAGACACGCCTTTCTCATATTTGCTGTAGAAGCCGAAGTTTGCCTTTCCAGTCAATGTGGTCGCATCCGGGATGGCTGGGTTGATGTAGGCGCCCGGGGGCGATTCAATCCAGCCACCTCCGGAGACGAATCCAGCTGCCGGATCATAGACAACCACCATCGCGGTGAGGCCCGTGGCCGCAACAAGCGAAATGGCAGCCTGGCCGTTGTCGTCATCGGCTATGATCAGCTCAACCTGGTAGACACCGGGTGTCGTGAAAGTATGTACGGTTGACACGACCCCGCCGGTTACGATGGCAGGAGTGGTTGCAATGCCATCAAAGAGCCAATAGGCTTTGTGACTATCGGCCAGTCCCGGATCGGCGTACGTCCCGACGAACGTTACTGGCGCATTCACGGCGAAGATCGCACCAGACTGCGGACCGGAGATCGTAACGCCTGGCGCAACGTTCGCCACCGTGATGCTCGCGGCCTTGATGTCAAACAGTGCGCCATCGCTGACTCTAACTTTTGGTGTGTATACCATGGGACCTTCCAGCGCATGGAAGGGCACTGTCTGCCCCAGAGTTTCAAAAACTCCGTCACTGTTCAAATCCCATGCATACGTCAGACTGTTCCCGTCGACATCTCCGGCCGTTGCGGTCAGGTATACCGTTTGTCCTTCCACGGCCGTCAACGGCGCCAGCGGGTTCAGCATCGGAGCATCATTCCCAGGCAATACCGTGATGGTGATGGTTACGGTTGTACTTGCACCCTTGCCATCGCTGACCATGTAGCTGAAGCCGTCGAGACCATGGAAGTTCACCTGCGGTGTATAGGTGTAACCAGGCGCAGCCCCGCTCAGCGAACCCTTCGCCGGGCTACTCACAAGGCTGAATTGCAGCGTATCCCCGTCCGGGTCGGTGCCTGTCAACGTGATGTTGACGGGAGTGTCCTCGGATGTCGATATTGATCGGTTGGGAGCAGTCGGCGCGTCATTCGCCGCTGTAATCGAGATCGAGATAGTCCCTGTTGCGCTAAGTATTCCGTCGGTGACCCGGAACAGAAAGGAATCCGATCCGTTGAAGTTCGGATTCGGTGTATAGAGGAGATTCGGCGGGGTGCCGGAAAGAGAGCCTTGGCTGGGCTGCGTCTGTACAGTCGTCGTCAGGGCGTCTCCGTCAACGTCGCTTCCGGTGAGCGAGACCACTAGTGGGGTGTCCTCATCAGTGGTCACAGACCTGGAGTCGGCGGTAGGCGCATCATTGACCGGTGTGACGGAAATGTCAATCGTTGCGATTGCAGACGTTTCGGATCCGTCCCTGACCGTGAACGTGAACGAGTCGACGCCGTTGAAATTCGCGTTTGGCGTGTAAGACACGTTAGGCCCGCTCCCGGACAGCGTGCCGTTTACCGGCGGCCGGACGACTGCGTAAGTAAGGGGATCTCCGTCGGCGTCGGTGGCTGCGAGAGTAATTCCGGCCGCCGTGTCCTCAGAAACAACCACCTGCTGACTGATGCCCAAAGTCGCCGAGTTCGTGGCGCAGACTTTCGGCGGAAAGGTAGCAAGCGAGTTCATGTAGCCGACTACAGATGTGGCAAATGGCGATCCGGGTACTTGCTCCAGCGCTCCACTGGAGGCGATCCGATATACGCCGATGTTACCCAGGTCCGGCGTAGTCAGTGACGTGCGATTCGCCGAGAAGAGGAGTGTTCCTTGCGGATTGACTGACAGCCCGGTCGGCTGCAAGGCCCCAAGAACCAACGGCACGCCCACTGAGCTGAATACATCGGCCGGAGATATCTGAACTGTGGAGATGCGTGAGTGGATATCCGATGTGAAAATGAAGGCATCGTCCACACTCAGTTGCACGCTTGCCGTGCTGTGCGGCATGGCGAGATATCCGAGCTCGGTTAGTACGCCGATGGTACTGACGTTATACGAGGTGACGCGCGACAGGTCGCCACCGGTGATCAATCTGTTCGACTTGCAGTTGAAACCTACACTAGTAGCCTGACCAAAAGTGGCCAGTGAAGCGGAAGGCATCAAACCTCCCGAGGATGAAACGGAGTAAAGCCTTACGAAGCTGGCGTTAGTGCCCCCGGGTGTGGCGAGCGCCAGAAAGCGATTGTCAGGAGAAATTGCAAGGTTCGCGATGTTGAATACACCGAGCACAAAAGGAGAGCCTGGTACGTGAGTAAGCGCGCCTGTAGAAGGATCGATGTCAAAAACGGCGACACGACCTGAACCTCCCAAACCGGCGAAGAGAAACTTGCCGTTCTGAGATACGGCTAGGGAAATGCCATGGTTGAGATCGTCCGCTCCGGTGGCAACCTGCGTCAGGAGACTTAGCGATCCTGTGGCGCGGTCTATCGTGAAGCCGGTGATCGTATCGGCGCCATTGTTATTCGAAACGTAGAGCCTGTCACCCACGGGTGTAGATACGATTCTCTTGCCTACGAAGAACCCTCCCTCACGCCCTTGTCCCATCGTGGCGAACGGCGACCCAGGGACTGCTGTAAGTCGGCCGGTTGCCGAATCGACCGAGAACGCTGACACGTTGTTGTCGAAGCTGTTGTGAGTGCGGTTGTGTACCGCGTAAACGAACTCAGATGCGGCACCTCGCTGTGCAAGCGGCACCGCGCAAGTTAGCACCAGAAGTAGTTGGATGAGCAGCGTACTGCTGCCCGGGGACCGTCTGAAGTGTCTAGACGTGATCATATCTAAGCGCCCTATCCTGTGAGATCTTTCAGCACGGTCCGATAACGGCGGACTAGTAGCGCACGGCAGATTTCCTGCTTCTGCTGCGTGTGTGCGCTCTACTTATGTGCTCCAAAGTCGAGACGAGGCTCAAGTGTATACTGGCTCACTGACACGAACAATGACCTAAAAGTGTAAATTTCAATAAAAATTTGACGGCCAGAAGGGAAGCAATCACGTATGAATCTCAACGTCCGGTCAACCGCGGCAACCGACCTTGCCGATTGCGCGCTGCTTCTCCGAGAAGAACCCTATGGGCCGATCCGATCGGAGATGGTGGCCGCTTGGCGCGACCTGCTGTCGCGGGGTGCGCTAATTTCTGCAGTTGTGGAAGACCCGCGCCGGGCACAGGGCGACCGGATGGTCGCAGCGGGAATGACCTATCTCGTCACTGAGCAGTTCATGGGCGAAGTTCGCCGTAGTCAGCTACCGACGTTAGGTCATGTGCTCGTGGAAGCTCGAGGCGGGAAGATGCACCCCGCCTTGGATCTTCCGGGGGTTCGTGAAGCCAACAGTGCCGCCGGATTGAACCTCGCTTTTCACGCACTTCTGAAAGCAGGCATTGAACGCGACGAGCAATTCGGGTTAATCATGGAGCGACTCACCCGCCGATTTTTCGAATCCAAGGCAGGATACAAGATCAAAGAAGCCGTTACTGAGGCAATCGGCGAGCAAGAACTTCGAATGCATCACGCCATTGGGGGACATGCTTTAGACGTTCAGCGTGTCGGGGGTCCTGATGCTACGCGATCTGGATCGGTACCATGCTTTCGCATTTGGCTAGACCGAGAAGCGGCTTTGAACGACCCTGGGAGTCAGTTTTGCCGGTTGTTCTTGTACTCGGAGCCTCGCTTGTACTTCAATGACAAGGAACAAACGCTGCTGCAGCGTGCCATGGACGGAATGACGGACGAGGAACTCGCAACCGACCTGGGCTGCTCGCTGTCTTCCGTGAAGAAGCGATGGCAGTCCATCTACGAGCGTGTCGCCGACGAGGCTCCCGAGCTGCTTCCAGGCGGCAGTACTGCTTCACAGTTGAACGGGAAACGGGGCGTTGAGAAGAAGCAGAGGTTGCTCGAGTATGTGCGCGCACATCCGGAGGAGTTGCGCCCGAATGTGAAGTCGCTTCAGCGCCGCTGAGCCGAGTGCCCGTATGATCAAAATATTCGTCGGGAGACACAGCAACCGTTCGCGAACCTCTGTAACATTCTTAATTACCCCAATGCGGGTGAAATCGTCAGTTCCCGCACATTGTTCGATTCTGAGACTCTTTAGTTTTCGGACTATACGATCTCCTGAACTACGGCGCCAGTCGACCCAGGCCTCCGATTCTGCCGAGAATGCTGGTTTCATTGCGCCGACTTCATGTCAGAAGATTTGCCTGGTGAGTCTATTTTGGGGTGCGTGCGGCAGCGTAAAAATGAAGGTGCTGCCTGTTCCTGGTGTGCTCTCGGCCCAGATACGTCCTCCCGTGCGCTCAAGAATCCGCCTGCAGATCGCCAACCCAAGTCCGGTGCCGGAATGTTTAGTATGCAGCCGCTTAAACAAACCAAATATATACTCGGCGTACTGCTGATCAAATCCAACTCCGTTATCGGCAACAGCGATCGTCAAGTGTTCTCCATTCTCTGTAGCGCGAATCTGAATCCTCGGTTGCCGCTGCGGATCCCGGTACTTGAGGCTGTTGCTGATCAGATTTTGAAAGACCTGCTCAAACTGAGTTTCTTCACCGGCAACAACTGGCAAGTTGTCACTGATAATCTCCGCGCGGGTTTCAGCGATCTCGCTTTCAAGGACGCGCAACGATCTATCCAGTGCACGCTGCAGGTCCGCGATGTCCTCCTGACAATCGCCATGGATGATGCGCGAATAAACCAGCAGATCACGGAGCAGTTCCTCCATACGTTGAACGCCGGTCAATATGTATTGCCGGCACCTGGACAGGTCCGGGTCCACCACTGCGCCGAGCCGGCGAAGTAGCAGCTCTGTGTACGCACTGACCATCCGCAGCGGCTCACGTAAATCGTGGCTGGCCACGAATGCAAACTCTTCGAGTTCCTCGTTAGACCGTTGAAGGCGCTCCTCATAGTTGCGTCGCTCTGTAGTATCGAGCACCGCCCCAAACATGCGCACCGGATTCCCTGCGTCGTCGTACAACACGCGCGCACTCGTTGACAGCCATCGGATCTCTCCGTCTGGTCGCACCGCGCGGAACTCGATCTCGTAAGGTTCGCTCGCCTCGAGAGCGCGAGTCAGTGCCACATTCACCCGCTCTTTGTCCTCGCCGTGGATCAGCGCCGCGAAATCCTGGACGGTGCCTCCAAAACTGTCTCGCTGAACACCATGGAATTCATAAATGCGGTCCGACCAGACAATGTAATCGTTCTGAATGTCCCAATCCCACAACCCCACGTTTCCGGCGTCGGCCGCAAGCCTCAGCCGTTCTTCGCCGTTCCGCAGCGCCAACTCCATCTCCCGGCGGTTTGTGACATCAATGTTGACCCCAACCATGCGCAGGGGGCGACCACCGGTCGAGTACACGAAGCGGGCAGCGCCTTCAATCCAGCGCCAAGCCCCGTCCGCATGTCGGATACGAAAGGTAAAGCTCATCTCGGGCATGCGCTGCGCCATGGCTTCCGACATTCTTCCCTGGATCGCTGGCAGATCTTCCGGATGGACGCGCATTGCCCAGTGTTCGATGCCACCCTCAAACGCGCCGGGAGGAAGGCCGAAGAGAGCTTCCTCCTGCTCGTTCCACACGACCCGCCCGGTCGGAATCTCCCAGTCGAAGGTTCCAATCCTTGCCGCCTTCGTCGCGAGTTCCAGTCGCTCCTGGCTTTCGGCAAGCGCCGCCTGCGCTCGCCGCTGTTCTGTAATATCGATCGCAATACCGCCTACGAGAATTGGCGTGCCGCCTTCGTCGGGGATCGGGAACTTGCTTACCAGACTGTCGTGCAGCCCATCGTCATGGGCCAGGGTCTCGATTGTTTGTACACCCGCCGGGTGCTGGAGAGCACGCTGGTCGTTTCGGGTGAACTCTATGGCGGTCTCCAGCGGGAACACCTCAAAATCCGATTTGTCCTTCAGATCTTCCAGTTTCCGCTGGAAGACTCGCTCTGCCTCGGGATTCGCGTAGACGTACTGGCCGTTCAAGCCTTTAATCCAAGCAGCCCCGGGCAGGTGTTTCATAAATCGAGAGAACCGTTCTTCGCTTTCACGGAGGGCGGTTTCTATTATTTGTTGCCGCGTTATGTCGTGCTGCGTACCCCAGGCTCGCACAAGCATTCCGTTCTCGATCACACCGATGAACGAATTCCGGAAATAAAGGTCATTGCCGGAAAGGTCCTGCTCATGCGATGCGGCGTCGCGGAGCTCGTACCCGGACATGATGAACGCGCGCAGAAAAGCTTGATTCTTTGGATCGCTTCTCACGAACAAGTCGGAGAGACGGGCGCCGGTAAGCGCGCTCGCTGAATCATGTCCGTACATTCGAGCCATTGCGTCATTACACTCGGCCAGGTACGCCCAGTCATAGGCTCGCGCCACCTGCTCGTCAACCGGCCAAGCAGGATTTATCGGATGATCCAGCTCCATACGCCAGATGCCTTCGGAGCTGTTACTAATGAACGCGCGATAACGCTCCTCGCTACGGCGTAGCGCCTGTTCGGCGATGACACGGTCCGTCACATCTTGAGTGAAGCACTGCGTGTACATCACCTGCCTGTCTCCAGGAAGATCACTGTTGATAAGAAGGTAGCGGATGTGGCCATTCTTGCAGATGAAGCGGACTTGGTAGTTGCGCAGAACTTCACCGGCCGTGAGGCGGTCGAGGACCTCCGCAGTCGTATGGTGGTCCGGGTGGAACTCACCTATATAGTGACCTACATACTCATCTGCCGAATAACCAAGCAGATCCAGTTCTGTTTGATTTGCCCACAAAATCGTGCCGTCCGTAGTGAGCCAGTGTACGCCGACGCCGGCATTGGCGAGCATCCGCTCAAAGTCCTGCGTCCGCTGTGGCAGCGCGGCAAATTCCTCAGGCACTCAGAAAACCTCTTTAGCTCGGGAATCGTCTGTAGTCATCATTGTCAACAGTTTATGCTCACACAGATATAATCGTTCGGCGAACCGAACGAACGCGCGCGCACCAACAATTGGCTGGGTTCCGTCAATACGAGCCGCGAGATGCGCTGCTGCTCTGGGCACGCGGCATGGCGCGACGGTTCATGAGATCCGGGCGTAGTGGACGCGCTTATTACTCACGTCTCTTGAAGCATAGCGAGCGAAGCACGCGCCTGTCGTGCGCAAAAACTCACTTCGAATCTCGACGGTAGGTTCGCGAACCGTTCGCGAACGTTCTACAGCACTATACTTTCGCCATGGATGTCTTTTTGCGCAGCACAGGGCCAATTACTTAATTAATAACCGTTGCTCGAAGAGAGATAGCTGCTATCCTCAACTGCGGAGAGTTATACATACATGGATGAGCTTCAACGGATCGAACAGATAGCGCGCGGGATCGTGGCGGCACATAGCGCGGGCGACTGGATTCGAGCGAAGAAGGCACTTGCCCCGAACGGCGTCTATCAGGAGTACGGCACCCAGCACCGGATTGAAGGCGCGGACGCAATCGTCCAAGCCCTGCAAGGGTGGAAGACGGCCTTTCCTGACGTGCAAGGCGTGGTAGACGCGGCGCTCGTTGCGGGCGACACCGTCGCCCTGGAAGTGACCTGGCGAGGGACACACACCGGCCCACTCGCGACTGCCAGCGGCACTCTGCCCCCTTCCGGGAAGCCGTTCGTACTCGCCTCCTCATGGATCATGGACATCAAAGGTGACCAGATCCAGGGCAGTCGCCACTACTTCGACATCCTTACACTGCTCCAGCAAGTCGGGGCAGGTCCGGCGTAGACGCAGAGCATCCGCTGGGCTCCTACCGGCTCTAACGCGGCGGGTGGCGAACCCACGTTCGCCGCGCCTCATGCTCCCCTTTTCGTCTCTGCGTCGCGCGCGCGTCTTCCTCCGCGTGTGGGAATAAGACGAACAAGAGAATAAGGCGCGAGAGGCCGACTGCTTGGAGTGAACCCCAAAACTGAGACAGGGAGTTAAGGGACGAAATACATTGAATGGAGTTGAGGCAATGGATTTGTCCCGAAGTATCTACAGCCGTGATCTGAAGGTTGCCGCGATGCGTGCCATCGACGCTGGGGCGACGATTGGTGAGATCGCACGTAAGTATCAAGTGAGTCCTCATTTAGTGGACCGCTGGCGAGGAGAATGGCGGGCCAAGGGTGATCTTGCATTTCCTGGCGTTGGGCGACGAGGAATGTTGCTGCCAGTGGTGGAGGAGGCCCGGCGGATCGGTGAGCTGGAGCGCAAGATCGGCCAACTCACAATGGAGAACGATTTTTTAAAAAGGGCCTTGCAGCATTTCAAGGAGTATCACCCTCCAGCCGTCGTCAGTGGCGAGGATGCCTGTTTGAAGAAATCCAGCAAGCCGCGGCGGAAGGCAAAGCCGTGAATGCACTGTGCCAAATGACTGGCCTAAGCCGGGCTGGGTTTTATCGGTTTCGGAAGCCGCGACAGGCCTCTCCAGTGGAGATGGAGCTCCGAGACGAGATGCAGAAAATCGCAGTGGAATCGCCGGCATACGGCCACCGTAGAATCACTGCCGCTTTGCAGCAGCGTGGCTTCAACGTCAACCACAAGCGCGTGCTGCGGATGATGCGGGAAGACAATCTGTTGTGCGTTAGGCGGCGTAAATTTGCGGTGACCACCGACTCTCGACATCAACTGCCGGTCTATCCCAATCTGGCAGGCCAACTGAAGCCGACAGCCGTGAACCAACTCTGGGTTGCAGATATCACCTACATCCGTCTGCAAGTCGAATTTATATATCTGGCAGTGATACTCGACGCGTTCTCACGTCGTGTCATTGGTTGGGCTCTGGGGCGAACGCTGGAAGCTGGATTGGCGACCACCGCGCTGCAAATGGCGTTGCTGGAGAGAAAACCGCCGCCAGGCTTCGTCCATCACTCCGATCGCGGCGTGCAATACGCCTCCCAGCAATATACGGGCATCCTGAGACAACACCAAGCTGAGATCAGCATGAGTCGCAAAGCGAATCCGTACGACAATGCGGCTTGCGAGTCGTTCATGAAGACGTTGAAGTATGAGGAGGTTTACCGCAATGAGTATCGGGACTTTCGGGAAGCGAGCGCCTGTATCGGAGAGTTTCTAGAGCGCGTCTACAATCGACATCGGCTTCACTCGGCTCTTGGTTATTTAACACCGTCCGAGTTCGAACGCCAAGCAGGCGATGCGCCATGAGAATCCATTTAGCAGATCGGGGGCTCTGCCCCTGCGACCCGGGGATTTATCGCTTTCCAGCCAGAATGGCTAAGCGGACTCGGGGCGGTTCCACCGCCCCGGTCATTCCGGCAACTGAGTCGGCGCTCGAGTTCCATCCCTGGAGCGCTCTATCCTCCGCTCAGCTATGTCCACAGTGGACCAACAACAACCTCGCCGCCAATGCTTTTCCAGCGAACGGCGATAGCCTCCTTAACTTTGTGTCTCAGCCCAGGGGTCCACTTCAGCTCGCTTTCCCTTTTCGTGTCCGCCGCCTCTTCGCGTCTTTCCTATACTGTCGTGCGCTCTACCACTTGCAGACGGTACTGAGTGTGACCAAAAGTGAACACTGGCGGTATCCATACCGCACCCGGCTACCGGCCAACTCTCGTAATCGGAGACGAGGGCTATTTGCGGATCCTTTGACTCCGGTACCGATTTGACCAACGTGTGACGCCAATCAGCCCGCAAGCACGGCTCTCTGTCAACTGGTGTGCTTGCCGCACCTTCTGCACCAGTTGACGACGCGCTACGGGCTTCAGACTTTTTTTGACAGCACTTCCTGCAGAATGTGCTTGTCCAGCGTCAGGTCGGCCACTAACGTCTTGAGTTGTCGATTCTCGTCCCGTAACTGCCTCAACTCATTCCCATGCCGCAGGCATTGACGTTGGCAATAGCGAGCATAATGAACGCCAGCAGTAAAGGCAGCGCTGTCGTTGTCCGATAAGTACGTTGTGCCGATGATCGAAGATATCCTCAAGGACACCACGTTGTGTCGAATTAACGGAATTTGGACGCTCTTCTACCAGGACCAAGAGTATCTCCTCCTCCTCGAAGCTCACTGCCGCAACGATGCGGAACAGCACATCTGGGAGATGTTGTTCATCCGAGCTAATGGTCCAGCCACGCCTCCTACCGGGAAAATACCCTCCACTGCCCCTTAGGGCACTACAATGTATTGACCTGCATATCGCCTGAGTGCCAGGCGGGAAATTGCGCGGCATGTCAGCGGTTCACTGAAGAACACCCTGAGGCACTCGGCAAGCTGGTTGTTCTGCGTTCACGAGTGCCATCGAAAGAAGTGATCCGGCTTGTGACGTGTGCACGAAGGCATGCGAAGAATAGTGGCTGCTCTGAAGCCTGGTTTCCCTGCCGAAGCCGCTCGTTCATGGCGGCTTCGGCTAGCTCTAACGCCGCACTGTTAAACTGTCCGTCGCTTGCATCATGTAGCGGTTTACGCAAGTGCGAATCGCCCATTCATATGATCCATACTAGACAACGCACGCTGTGCAAGGCAGGAGTTTCGATGAGCCGGGGGGCCCAGAAAAATCTGCGCCGTTTCCTCCATAAAAAGCATGCTCCGTCACCCACGAGCCGTACGTCTCGACATAAGTAGAATCCCTGCGACGGCCGCCAGAGTAAGAGTGAGGGTTGCCGGCTCCGGAACTTCGCCACCCACAGACGTGCCGAGCAAGAAGTTAGGGCCACCATAGATCGTGAACCCACCGAAGTGCTCGGTCGGGACTCGAAGGAGGTTGTCATTCTGATAGATAAACCTCGCCGCGTCGGAGGGAACACTGATACGTGAGTCGATGACAAAGTCGGTAATTGAACTGGCGCTTCCGTATGCCCATCCGTCCGGGAGTCCAAACGTCGTACCCACCACAACAAACGAGCTGTTCGCAGCCAGCGTGATCGCGGTCACCGTCTTATATCGATAATGGCCAAGAAGGGAAGTTCCTGAGCCAGCATCCAGAACGGCGGAGATGAGCAAAGAGCCATTGGAGTCGAAAATACCGACTTCGTGGTTCGTGAGGAACCCGTCTTGGTTCTCATCGTAATAGCCCAGAGCCGTTACACTTGCTTCCTGGTTAGTTGTAAATACGAAGCCGAGGCTTAACTGAGAATCGTGAGCAACGGATGCGTCCGTAAACTCAACCGCCGCGGCCGCTGAGGCTTTGGAGCAGAGAAGAGTGCCTATGACAAATGTAGCAATAGACAATACAATAGCGTTCAAAATGTGACTCCGATCTGGATTAATAACGGCAGTATCTCGGATAGGGGTGAAATATCTGACCCACATTTCTATTCAAAGCGATATTGCTGATTAAGTCACTGGACCACCGGTACTAAGAGTGCTACTTCGCAGTCACCCCTGCGAAAAGGGCACGAAACGGTTTTGTTGCATGGCTACAGCAGTGACATCACAGAGTTAGCCTACCCTCGCCATCGCTGGTGTCCTGTGCCGGATTCCCTCTATCAGATCCGAGTTGAAGGGCAAATGCGAAATGGATGTCGTCAGCGCCCGGGATGAATACGATTCTTGTTAACAGGAGAAGAAAGCACACAGTGGGATCGATCCGGCCAGTCACACCGTGCTTCTAGCGATCGTGGAATCAACCCCCACAAACTTACAACTGCAGCTCTTCAAAACACTCCCGCAACACCGACGCTTGGCGCCAAGTAACGTGCGACAGAATGCTGTTTTCGTGCACCGTAGGCCAGACGGCCCGGGAAAGTGCGCTGAGCCCGTATAATAGCCGGATGCTGGAATTCTTAAAGGGGAGCCCCCGTACCGTCCTAGATCGAGTTGGGACCGAACGGGACCAGATAGGTTGGTCTGAACACGCCGCTTATCGACCCGATCTGCTGCCACCTCTGGAATTAATGCAGCGGGAGCAGGTCAGCGTTTTGGAAGACTGGTTTGCTTGGGCTGACGAGTGGCACACACTGCTCCGGCTTTACGGTGCGTTAAAGAACCGCAGCATGGTTTTGGAGATCGGATGTGGCCTCGGCAGAATAGCATATGCAATGCGGGATTACCTGGTTCTGGGAGGGGGCCGTTACAACGGCTTCGATATCTGCAAGTACAAGATCCACTTCCTGCAAAATAACTTTGAGCCCCACTTCCCGAATTTTAGCTTCACTCATGTGGATGTGCATAACACCACCTATAATCCAAGTGGAAAGGTTAAGGCCTCTCAGTTCACCTTCCCGTATGAAAGTGACGCGTTTGACGTTGTCTACGCTGCCTCAGTGTTTACCCATATGCTCCCCGAGAATGTGGAGCGTTACTTCCACGAAGCAGCAAGAGTCCTGAGGCAAGGCGGACGCTGTGTATTCAGTTTTTTCCTACTCGATTACTATGTGTCTGGCCAGGTGCGCCCCTTCAGTTTCAATTTGCCGTACTTTAATCTAGACCACTACTTCGACAGGTATGGTCGTGATTTTGCAACGGCTCAGCCGGATAATCCAGAGGATATGACTGGTTTTAGATCATCGTGGCTCGAAAGCAAGGGCCGCGACGCGGGCCTGTTCATGGTGCACCCGATATTGCCCGGGCTTTGGTCTGGTTCACATGACACCTGGGCAGGGGCTCAGGACATCATCATTTTCGAGAAGCGTTAACGCGTCGATTTGTTATCTATACAAACTTTCAAGGACGGTACCACTAGGGGTTTTCTCCTCAGGACGCGATCGCCGCCTACGCGCGGAGAACCTCGCTTTGTTGAAAGCTACAGTCGAGCTCCGCCGCGGAGGCCGCCTAGCCCGAATCGCGAAGGCGCTCGCCTCCGGCTCCACAGTGACCGAGATCGCCGAAGCCGAAGGCATCGGCCGCACCCTCGCCTCACGCTAAGCGAACTCGCCGGAGTGCCGGCAACTCGTTGCTGAATTCGTAAGCGACGAACGCGACGAGATGTGCGCATTGTTTTACCGATCTCTCCGCGCGATTGAGCACGCGCTCAGCGCTACGCGCGAGTATATGACGAAGGATGGGATCATTTACATCCATCTCTCTCGAGCCCCGCAGCATTGATTGAGATCACAGCGGCTCCTTGCTCGACGGCGTACCGTCCAAATATCCGATCGAACCGCGTGAGTGGCGCTAATTAACACTCCAAAACGACGGACTTGCATGCACAAGAGCACGTTCTGCTGGCGAGACAAACGACATCTCATATCCACGGTGATCGCTTCCGCGGATACAAGCCACTCTCACGCGTACGGGATTCAGAGCGCACTCAACACATTCGTGCAGAGCAAAGGGGAGCCACTGAACTCTACGCGGCGTCACGATAGTAGTAGTTGAGCATCCCGCCGAGCCGCTCGCGTCGCCGAATCTCGCCGTTGCTTCCGACGTGCGCCGAATCGCGCAGGATCAGGCGGTTGCCGAGTCCTTGGTGATGGCGTTCAAAATGATAATGCGCCGTAAATTCTTGGATGCATTTTCGCAATGCATCTTCACCGAACAGGATCATTCTGTCCAGACACGACTCCTTTATGGTCCGAACGAATCGCTCCGCGTACGCGTTCAGATTAGGAGACCGGGGCGGTAATTTCACCGATTTCACGCCCGAGTCCGCAAGGATACTCAGGAACTCGGCGGTAAACAACGGGTCTCGATCATGGATGAGGTAGCGCTTTCCTTTGACAAGTCCATCGACAGTGTCGCTGATGTTCCGTGCAATTTGGCCCATCCAGAGGCCATTCGCCACATTGGCAATCCCGGCCACCTCGACCCGGCGTGTTGACAGCTCGATGAAGAACAGCGCGATGTACCGCTGCAAGCCTCGTGAAGTCCACACCTCGACCGTGAAGAAATCGGCGGCGACAATCAGTTCCCAATGCCGGCTCAAGAACTCTTTCCAAGTAGTTTTCCGAAGCCGATCCGGCGCTGGTTCGATCCCGTGCTTCTTCAAAATGTTGGCAATGGTGCCGCGAGCGAGGCTGTAACCAAGGTTGGAAATTGCACCGAGAATCCTCCGGTATCCCCAATCGCGATTCTCTTGAGCCATGCGGACAACGAAGTCCTCGATTTCGTTGGCGGTGCGTGGCCGACCCGGTCCACGCTTGGCACTGCCGTCATACTTGTCGGCAATCAGCTTGCGGTGCCAAGCCAGCAGTGTGTCCGGCGTCACGAGGTCGGCAATCTCGTTCAGCACCCGACGGCCGACAAGTTTGGCTTTGGCTGCCAGGCGGCGACGCTGATCATTGGTAAAACGAAGCCGACGATTGCCAAGCTGCTCTTTCAAGACTCGATTCTCTTCGCGTAGGTAGTCGATCGCATGCTGTTGCTTCTGGTTCATCCATCCGGCGACCGCAATCACTACGAACCGGAAAGGATTGAGAACGTTTCGCATCTCCGGAGGTCATTATCTCCTCAGGTCCGTCACCGACGGATTCGTCAACGTTGCTGTGGTTTCTATCAGATCGAGTTTTTGGACACAACGCGGGCAGCTCACAAGTTCTAGTGGTCCTGGTACGACCGCTCTAATGACTTCAGGCTCAATTTCGAGCTTAATAGATGCTGGGCGGGCGCACTGCAATCCATGCGTAGGAATCGGAGGAGCGTAGGTCTGCTTTGCGTCAGCCTCGCGCTTTGATTTGCGGCAGGGTCGTTGTGACTCGCCGCTTCATCCCCGAGGCGAGTGTGAAATCACCAGTCACCAGTCGCACTTCTGGCGTTCCAACGTTTATCAATTTCGACAGCCAGTATGCGCAGACGGTCGTGCCGGGCACTCCGATGTAGGTTGCTCAGCAACTCTAACAAACCTTTGTAAAAAAAAACCATACTGTGTCCGAGACGCATCATTACTCCTCAGTCGTAGTGCCGGTGGATGTCATCCCACAGTGGATACCACATTGAACGATATCCGTGAATAAAATAATCGGCGGGACGAAGCGGTTGCATTAGTCTTGTCGAGTTACGCTATCCTGGTCGGGATCGCACGCAACGATCAGGCTCGAAGGCAGATCCAGTTCCCACGCAGTCTCAACCGGTCGCCAGCGAGCTTCGGCCTCGTTCGGCAGGTTTGCGAACTGTAACTGCTCCCGAAGTCGATAGAGCTCATCGCTAATGCGAATGCCGCCAATGCGGATGCCGCCGCCTGAATTGCGCTCGTCCACGAAGGAGCGGACGGGAACAACGTCACGGCTGACGCGTGAAAGGCGTCGACGACATTGTTGAACCCTAACTTCACGGTCGCAGCGACAAGGTCGTCGCTCGTAAGCTGCCCTTCGTCATAGCGCTTGCAGGTCTCTAGATAACGACTAGATCGGGACGTGGTCTGCTTAGCAGCGGCCTTGGAGTGCTCCGAAAGGTGACGGGAAAACGGCGCGGCGAGTTGTTCCAGGCTGACGGCGGACGAACGTGTTTCGGAGAGGTCGATTAGGCTCTGCGCCAAGGCGAATTTGTACGACGCCACGTTCTGGCCGAAGAGGATGATGGAACGCCAGTACGTGTCCAGCGTACGTTGACGTTCAGTGAAGGGTGACACGAAAGATCAGTATCGAGCGCCACGCGAAGCCTGCCACTATCAATGTCCTGTGTGTAGCCAAAATCGAATCGCCACAAAGGCGCCTAATCTTGGGTTATACGAGAACCGATATGACGCTCCGATGAGGTGGACACTTGCAGATACCGCAGCGGCATGTTTTCAGAGATCACAACACGAGCTTTGCGTTTGATGCAAGGACTTTTCCAAATCACTCCGATCACCGTGCTGATGAACGCGGGCGTGGAGACGTTGAACGAAACGAAGTTGGGTTTCCAGCGGTCGTACCTATGCCGCGTCGCGCCAAGTGTACCGGTGGTGAAGGCCGCCCAAACGAGGACTGGAAATGACCGTCTCGGTTGCTGAAGGTCTATGTTCGACCGGGCGGTGATTCGGCGCATCCTTTGCCAGCGAGTCGTGAATGCGGTCCTGGTGATGGTAATTTACGTGTCCATGGCGAATTACCAATTGGCTCAATTCGCTGGATTTGGTGTGCTGATACGACTGCCGGGATGCACGATTTCCCATATGAAAAATATTTCATCGAGAGACAGCGAACCGTTCGCGAACCTCTGTAACATTCTTATTTCTTGCGAATGCGAGTAGACTTCTTCATTTCCGTATCTTGTTGGATTCTGAGAAGCTTCGAGTTTTCGGACTATACGCGGAAGTCGATTTTGGCCAAGTCAACTTCCGGGTTGCCCAAGTTTACCGGCCAATGTTGCTTGTAGAGAGTACACCAGCGAAAGCAGCGCATCCTCTTTCTTTTCGTTCGAAATTGCCTTACCTCCGTTCCTCAGCCACTCGTTAAGGTCAATCCGGTCAATCCGTGTCGCGTTGAGGCTTCGGCGTTGATTTCCGTGAAGCCCGGTGCGACAAATAGTTGGCGACGATCTGCGGAAAACCAATTGGCATCGAACGTCAGAGCGGCAGATATTGGCCGGTAAAGCGCGTCATCCGACCACGATTTGCCGCGTGGCTTCAGGTCCACACGGCTTTTTGCAGCGCCAAGACATTCCAACCTGCGTGAACTGCAAAGGGTGGCCAGAGCGAACCCGTATGGTGACAGACCCAAGCAAGAATCAGTCCGTTGCAGAAGTACCTCGGCATCAAAGCCGGAACGCTATGGGCGGCGGAGAATGCTAACGCGGACAGCACAACGCCTGACGCGATATATCCATTCAGTCGAAAACGGCCAAACAAACAGCCGCGGTATAAAACTTCTTCGAGTGCCGGACCGATCACAGCGACGGAACACCACGCCATCCACGATGCCCAGCCCCTCAACTGCGGAATGATCCTCTCTAGTGCGGTCAGCGGCGATACATCACGTTGAAGCAGCCAACGGCCAGCCACGTCAAGCACCACACTGGCTAGTAAGACGAGCACCACAACCTGCCATGCTCGTCCTACTGGCATCTTCCATGGCGCATCCGGATACCATGCTCGATTCAGGCGCGGAACGAGGACAGCAAGGGCCAGTAACGAGCCCGCAAACACACACGACCAGCCAAGGCCACTTCGAGGTATATCGATGTCCTGAACAGGTAATGAATCCGTTGAAAGTAGCCGAGGGTTGACATAGTGTAGCCGACGCCAGTCGGGCGCGGCGATGCCTCGGCTCTTATCGCGAAAATACCTCAGGACAATCTGGTTCTTTGCAAGAGCGTCAACGCGGAAGCCTTGCAGATCATGCTGACCAGCGCCCCAATCGCGCAGCCGGCCATCACTAGCCGGCGTCGAATCAAACTGCCACACGTCCACAAACTCAACAGCATGATGTACGAGTGCGTCTCGCTCGATCAGGACAGGAACCGCGAACGGCACAGCCACAAGACTAATAATCAGCAGATCTGCCAACCATTGGCCAAGTAGCGTTCGCCTTTTGGTTCGTGGCTCGGAAACAACAGATATGATATTCACTATTTGAAGTGGACCATAGACGTCGCCTACGCGCACGGGTTACGACGCAGGCCCATAGATGCCCCTGTGGGACGCCTTGAGCCTATCGCGAGAAGATGGTCGGCAAACCGTCACTTGGGCGGATAGGTCCTGCGAAGTCAGTATGGCGACGTCAACTCCGGATCGCGCGTCAACAGGAGCACTCCGGACCGCACATGTAGAGATTGGCGTTTCTCGTCAAAGTAGGTTCGGCAAGGTACCTGAGCTATTGATGACTGATGATCCGTTGGGAGCGCGATCCTAGCCACTCGGCCTTGTCGCCCTTCGGGTGTGGCCAGCACCATGCTTCGTGAGGCCAAGGTAGTTTTACTTTCATGGATCGGATAAGTGGGAATTGGCGTGACGGGGGCGCAGATCCGTGACGTAGTCCCTGCTGGTCGCCACAGATAACCCTCCAGCGCCTGCGGACAGGCCATCCGGGCGCCGCTACTCGAAAAGCGTAATCAATGCATCGGCAAACAGCTTCATACCACGAGCATCCGGATGGTTGATGGCGTTCACCATCAGAGTGTTGTACGGGATGCCCTGCCGCCACAACCGTCCGTATCGCAACGAGGCGTCCGCCAGTGCAACATCGTGCTTGGCGGCAAACTGCCGTAAGCCGCGCACATAGGGACGGGGATCGTCGTCGATCTCGCGTTCGCGGGTCAGCTTCATCCAGTCCGGGCGCACATAGTGTGGCGTTAGGATAATCCATTCCGCGCCGATCTCTTTAAAATCTCGCAGCAGGGAGGAATAGCGCTCCTCAACTTGTTCGGCCGTGAGTCCGGCGTCGTTGACAAACTCGGAGATGATCAGTTCCGGCTTCAGGCCAAGAACGGTTTCCCGGTAATTGTGCCGGCTGCCCGGAGGCTCAGACAGATAGCTGCCAGTGTTGCGGCCTCCCCATGCCTGCGTCATCAATTCAATCCTCGACTCCGGGAACAACTGGCGCAGGCGCGACACAAATTGCTCCTGCCAACGCTGCGACTTATCCGGCAAATACGCGCCATCGGTCACGCTGTCGCCCCACGCGAGAATGCGCAATGGCTGACGGCTGCGTAGACGAGCTGTGATTCGACCGATGGGCGCCGATTTTGTGTTGGCAGGTTGTTGGGGAAAAACATGCTCGAGCACGGGAAACAGGTGATCCGGTCCAAGCCTGGAGATGAATCCGGGGAGATAGATGTTCCCCAGATGGCGCTCGCCGGCGGCTGCCTGCGGGAATGCCGGCGCAGCGGCTCGTGGTTGACCCTGCCGTACGCGAACTTGCTCGCCGGGTGTCAACACGACGGCGTCTACACGTAATTCGGCATGACTATAGCTGGCAAACACGGACTGATCGGGTTTGATGCCGCCATCCGCAAGTCGCCCGAATGTTCCCCATTCTGTATCGATTTCGTAATCGGTACCTCGCCGAAGCAGCGGGGCTTCCGACGTCGCTCCCGACCTGAGTTGAAAACTACCTGGGTCGAGCAGGCGCGGGCTCGTGGTTTCCTGAGCCTTTACTCCTCGAAGCTGAGCGCCGCGCAGCCAGCCGCCGACCCTCGGATTAAATTCCGGGATCGCTTTGTATTCCTCCGCGGTAGCCCGAACCATCACTGGCGGATTTACCTGGACCGTAGCGGATATTCCTGCATCGGGCACGCTAATCCTTACGTTCCAGTCACCGACAACCTGAAAGGAAACCGGATTCTCTTGACTATGCAGCGCGGCGGATCTAGCAAACGAAGCGACGAACCACTGACAGAACCTTCGTCGAGATCTCATCATGAACAGTCTATGCGCGATAGGGAGAGAGCTTAATTCGATCAGGTTGTACGGCGAGGTCAGGATACTCACATGCGGTTGCTGACTTGTTTTACGGGTATCTTATTGCTTTCGTTTTTCCTCTACGCCCAAGAAAGGAGTAATACCAAATTGCCTTCGAATAGCGTTGCGCATGCGCCGCCGGCCATGACCTTGACGATTCCAGGATTGCCTGACGGCGGCCTCATTCCGGTGAAGTTTAGTCAGGCCGCTCCGGGCGCCACGGCGAGTGGCCCGCTCCATCACTACGTGCTTGAGCTGTATGCGCTGGACACGAAACTGGACGTGAAACCGTCCGGTGACGCTTTCGAGACCGGCAGCGAACGTGATGAAGGCCATTCAGGGCCACATCCTTGGCAAGGCCGTTTACGGCGGGCTCTTTCGACGACCGAAATAGTCGCAAAGCAAAGCAGACCTCCGAATCTGTGTTGGCATTTGAGCGGCAGTGCGTCGGACGCTGCTCCGGTCCTGGAGTTTGTTGAAAAGGTCGGAAACCGCTTGCTCACGCGCGCGGCTCAGAAACGCGGCCAACGGTCATCTTTCGAATTCTTCAACAAGCTCCTAAGCGTGTGCCTCTACTTTTTGGAGCCGGCCAGCAGCATACGGATGACGCCGTCGTGCTTATTCATGATAAAGACCTTCCCATCTGGGCCTTCGCCGAAGCGCATGTCAGCCCGCTCACTGGGCGCCTTTCCCTGCGCGGCGAGCTTGGCCTCAATCAGCTTGCGTAGGTTTTTTGGCGTTCCGTTGTCATCGAAGAGAATGCGCCGAATGGCATCTTGCCCACCCTGCGGCAGACGGTCGGCATCAACATACAGGATCTCGCCGCTCGGGTTATCGGCAAATATCATTTTGCCAGTGAGTTGGGGGATCGCTTTGTGGCGGTACACGAATCCGCCGATGATGGCCATGCGACGCCACAGAGTGGGGTCATCGTGATCGTACTCGACGACGGGATAGGTCATCTTTGGATCGCTGCGCGGATTGTCGGTATAAACGCGCCCACGCCCGGCAAACTTATAACTGCCCTCCCAGATATTCCAGCCAAGGTTGACCCCCGGTGTTACCGGACTGATCTCTTCCACAGCGTTCTGCCCGATGTCGGCCATGAACATCTGCCTGGTCTTGGAATCCCAGAAGATCCTCTGTACGTTACGGATGCCATACGCATAGATTTCCGGTAGCGCATTGCTATCGCTCTTCACAAAGGGATTGGAGGACGGAATGCCGTACTTGCCGTTGGGGCTGTTCGATCCGAGCGGATCGATCCGGAGAATCTTGCCGAAAGCCGATTTCAGGTTCTGCGCCATGTTGTGGGGGTCACCACCGTTGCCGCCGTCGGCCGCGCCGATATAGAGCAACCCGAAATCGGCATCGCGGGACCCAGCCAAAGGGTTGAACGTGATATGCCCGCCGTTGTGGTTACCGTAGGGCTGGGAGAACCGCATGAGTTCACGGGGCGCCGCGCCATCATAGGTGGCTGCGCGTGGATCCTTCGCCGTCCATTCGAGGAGAACAGTGTCGTGTGTGCGAGGGGGCGCGTCGGGCTTGAAGTCGGGCGCGGGTGTCATGTTCCGCGTGTCGTAATAGGTGTAGAACTTGCCGTAGCCGGGGCTGCCGCGCCGGTTGAAGTTGGGGTGAAACACGAAGCTTTGGAAGCCGCGTTCTTCCCCATTGAACTGAACCGGCATCTTCCATTCGGGTGCGTTCAGATCGAGATACAGCGCCAGCTTGCCGTCATTCGTGAGGCTATAGAGAGGGCCGCGCATATCGTTCACGAACATCCGGCGCGTGCCGGGCTCGGTCAGCAGCAGCATGGGCCGGGGATCCCCCGTCAAACCCGGAATGTCGGGAAGCGTGGCGAACTCCGTGTACCTGACGAGGATGACATCGGCGGTAGGGTTCAATGGCGAAAAAGGATTCTGCGTTGGCTGGGAAGACTGAGCCAGCCCAACAGTGGTTA
Source organism: Bryobacteraceae bacterium (assembly GCA_963844855.1). GTDB lineage: Bacteria > Acidobacteriota > Terriglobia > Bryobacterales > Bryobacteraceae > DASQDN01. Next base: position 75,432 of record CAWJQP010000082.1, on the reverse strand, counting down.
TTATCAGCGCGGCCCCAAAGGTAGGGCACGTCAGCAGATTCATTTTGGTGAGAAGTCTCCAACAATAGCTTTCCGGCATCGTTTCGATAAGGGATATAAGCGCTATTATGGCTTGCCGGCGCGCGCTTACTCGGCAGAACCTCCTTCAGGAACGCAACCAGCTGCGGAACGAACGCTCCGGACCTCGACAAACCGCACGTGTCCGAGACCCCAACAGTTCCAGACTGATGGACCCCAACGGTCAGACAAAAGAATCGTTGTCCTTCGGGAGGCGGTCCTGAGAACGCCCACTCCGGACTTGCACGGCGCTCGAGTTCCATCCTGGAGAGTTCCATCCTGGAGAGTTCCATCCTGGAGAGTTCCATCCTGGAGAGTTCCATCCTGGAGAGTTCCATCCTGGAGAGTTCCATCCTGCCATCCTGGAGAGTTCCATCCTGGAGAGTTCCATCCTGCAGAGCTCCATCCTCCGCGCAAGCAAGATTGATCGCGCTAGTCACCTTCCGGATAGCGCGTGATCCGCAATGATCCAGAGATCGTGGGTGAATGACTCGGTCACTTGCCACTTGATGTGGGTGCTGAACCAGCGGCACAGATTCAGGGGACGTGACGACCGGGTCGAACAGCCCTAAGTACCTTGTTATTATCTAACCCATGCGAGTTTTCCTCGTTGCATTTTTATTCGGCTGTGCAGTATTCCCCGCGCTTGCCGACGAGTCATTTCTGCAACGTCCTGACATTCGGAAGGCCCTCGCGTACATCGAGGCTTCGCATGAAAAAACTCTCGCCACGCAAGTTACCATCGCCGAAATTCCCGCGCCGACGTTTCACGAGTCCGAGCGCGCGAAGTATATGGCTGGTCAGTTCCGTCTTCGAGGCTTGAAGAATGTCGAGATCGATAAGCAAGGTAACGTTCTCGGTTGGCGCGACGGAGACACACAGGACATACTTGTTCTCGCTGCTCACCTCGATATCGCATTCGATAGAAACGTAAACACGAAAGTCCGCAAAGACGGCCCGCGCTGGTACGGTCCAGGGTTGGCCGACAATAGCCGTGGTTTAGCGGCATTATTGAACGTCGTCGAGGCGATGGACGAAGGCAAGATCAAGACACGCCGAACCATTCTTTTCGTAGCGAACGTGGGCGAAGAAGGATTAGGCGACTTGAATGGAGTGAGGTATCTATTCAACGAAAGCGCCTTCCGCGACCGCATCAAGGAATTCGTTGCTATCGACGGAATCAGTGCTGAACGCATCACAACGGGGGGCACTGGCTCAAAACGATACTCCGTGACCGTGCATGGCCAGGGGGGCCACAGCTTCACCAATTTCGGCCGGCCCAGTGCCATTCATGCTGCCGGCAGGATCATCGAACGAATCTCGGATTGGGACGTTCCAAATTCGCCCAAAACAACCTTTACCGTTGGCAGAATAAGCGGCGGAACATCCGTCAATGCCATCGCGGAAGAGTGTTTTTTCGAGGTTGACCTCCGCTCGAACGACCCTGGTGAACTGGACAAGATCGAGGTCAAACTTCTCGAAGCTGTGCGACTCGGCGTCGAAGAAGAAAACAAGAAACGGGGCGATTCCAAAATGGAGTTGAAAGCGGAAACCAAGTTAATTGGCAACCGGCCGGCCGGAAGAACTCCGGATTCCAGTCCGCTCGTCCAGTCCGCTCTCACTGCAGCTACAGCAATCGGCTTCAAGCCAGTTCTGGTGTACAGTAGCACAGACTCCAATTTCCCGATCAGCCTGGGTATCCCGGCCATCACTGTGCACCGAGGGGGGACCAGTGACAATAACCACTCGCTTGCAGAATGGTTCGAACACGCCAACGCTTGGAAAGGTTCACAGATGATTCTGCTGACCATCCTGGGTTATGATTCACAGCCCGGAAGGTAGGCTAGCCCGGAGTCGTTTCTACGCCAAGAACACCGTATAACAACTGCGCACACCCACCCTGTCCTTCTCTCTTTCGTTTGCAATCATCGCACTCTACATTTTCCGGAATGGTTGCCAATCCGGAAGTTGGGGCGGATTACGACTGAGAAGTCGGGTTGTGCCAAGTTCCCTGGTGTCCGCGCGGCGCTCGCCAAACTTCTATTCTGGAAGTAATTAGGAACTCAAACACTAGCAGCTTGAGGAGTACACCATGCATGACGCTGAGGGTGGTGGTGTTCGTGCCGATGCCGACGCGAGCGTCTGGATACAGCCAGCCGTGAAGCGGCGGAATTGCTCAACCGGCGTAGCATGCGACGGAATCTCACTCGCCGGCACCTCCTCAGAAGCGTTACGTGTGAAACGAGCGTCGGGTACTCCGGATAGTTTCGTCCTGGATCAGGGGCGCGCCATCTTCTCGATTTCTGCGGTCGGCACGCTCTCGCCGAGGATAAGACGCAAGCCTTGTTCCAGAACTTCGTCGCGACCAGCCGAGATCCCTTCGATTGTTGGCTTGGCTTCCACGTCGGCAAGGATGCCCACGCGCTGAGTGGGTCGCTTGTCGGGATAGAACACGCCAATGCCGCTGATCATACTGCGCAGACCTCCCGGCAGCGGAATGGGCGAGATATTCCCGTCAGCGCCTGCTGTTGTGCTTCCCACAACCTTAGCGCGCGGAGAGGCCCGGAACGCCATGGAGGTGTATTCGGCGCTGCTTTGAGAAACCTCGTCAATCAGGATGACCACGTTGCCTGTGTAATGAGGCTTCGCTGGTTCAAGCGTGATCGGTTGAGTAAAATGGAACGCGCCGGGATTCGTCAAATCTCCTTTCGTGAACCTTGCAAACGGAGTGGGCTTATCCACTAGCAGCGACCCGAGAGCGAACACCATGAAGTCGGACGGGTAATTGCGAATGTCAATTATCAGTCCTTTGGTACCTGCGGCGGCGTCGATATAGCTCGCTGCTTTGTCGGCTTTCACAGACGAGAGTTTCAGATAGGCGACATCGTCCGACAGTTTACGGAAGGTATCGCCGGGTTGATCGTGCCACCCCGATACTTTGAGGCTCGACTCCGGGACGCGCGGAGCGTTGACGCTCATCATCTCTTTCCCGCGGCGGATTTGCATCGCGGCATCGACACACTCGCCGCGAGTCATTGACCGTGCGATGTCACGGAGCCGCGTGGGTTCATTGGATGCCGCATAGTAGGGTGCCCACTCCGCTACGAGTTTAGTGACCGGAACTCCCTTGAGGCTTTCCACAACGTCACCAGGCTTGAGGGCGGCGGATTCAGCCTTGAAATCCTCCGGATAGCCGAAAACAACCGCCCGATCGCCAATGAAGCGCAGTTTGACGGGTACCTGGCAAGTCCCGACGGGGGGCCGGACTTTCAGGGAGCTCCAGAGGTTTGCATGGGTGTCATGGATTCTGCCGATCAGCGCCATAAGCTCGAGCTGATAAGCATCGCGTGTCCGCGCAAGGGTGACACGGGGGATGAACTCGCGGAGAGCCGTGTTCCAGTCGCCGCCGATGACGTCGCGATAGGGAAACCAGTATTCGACGATATTCCACAAGCGGAAGAGGGCAAGAAGCTGGTAGCCTGCGTCGGGAAGTTTGATCTCGGAGTAGATCGGCTCATTACGAAAATCCGGGTTGCCGACGTTCGGTGATTGCCCGACATAGAACTGTTTCGGTGCGGCAGGACGATTGCGATGGATGGCGAGCAGACTGTCGCTCAATTCACCGCCGAGGAGATTGCGGTCTGACAACCATTCGAGTTGCGGGCGGAGATGAAGTTCCTCTTGCTTCAGTTCTGCGCACTTGGTGCAGTTTGTCAGCGGTCCGAGCTTCGTGATCCATTGGTGGATCCGTTTTTGTGCATCGACAGTGCTTTCGGAACCCAGGACCGTGGGCAGGACACGGAACAACTCATAATCCCAATGAACCTCGCCCGCTGCGACGCGCGGATGGTGGTACTTGACGAACCCCCAAATCCTTCCTAGCAGTGAGAGATTTTCAATCTGTGCCGGTGTGAGTTGAATAGGCGCGATCTTCGATCCGCTGTCGAATTCGTGGTCACGTGTGAGGACTGTTTCGCGCTCGCGGCGGCGAGGCGCTTCCCAGATCGGCTTTCCGTCCACGAGGATCTGGAGGTCGTCGGCCCAGGTCTTTCCGGTTCCGGAGATCAGCACACCAAAGAAGAGTTGCGTTGCATCGGCGTGCAAGGGCAAGTTGATGGAGTACTCGGTCCAGTCGGTGGTACCGTTCAGGCCACGTTTTTGCATGTTGTCGAATGCAAGCCCTGGTGTATCACCGTCCTCGCGCAACCATAGCCCAGTGAATCCGCTGACGTCTTGCGTTTTGAGGTAGCCGCGAAGTTCGATCTGGCTGCCGGCGAACGTGATCGGTATTGCTTTGGTTATCGTCGAGAAGGCCTGTGCACTGCCAAACGAGCGTTCCAGACGCGCAGACCACGTGCCTTGGTGAACGATCTCCTTATCAGCGGAAATCGTGCCTGACGGCCCGCCGAACCAGCCTGCGGGCATGCCGCCGGATTGTTCGTCTTCGAAGGTCAGCAGCTTCGTTATCTGGACCTGAGTTAGTTCCGTTGGACGCTGCGCGAAGCAGAGGGACGCCAGAGCCGCGACAGTCACGATGAATCTTTTCATGCGCCTCTCATTATTTCTCAGACGAGGCCCGTGTGCTGTTTCAAGGCACGACGCCATATGCCCCGTAAACACCACGGCATACATGGCGCGAGCACCCTCGCGTTTCGATCCCGGGGCGTGTGCTGATGAATAATTGGTTGAACGGCCTGACAAGCCGATTGACAGCGCTTGATCCAGAATCGTCGGCGAGCAGGAACTTGGCTTCTTTCACGAATCGTGGGATAGGTCCTCACAAGCGTGCTACTGGCCTTGGCCAGACAGGATGACGAAGGAACGTCGGAGAGCGATGATGGTCGACGCCGGTTGAATGACAGCTACAGCCCGCGCCGACATTGGTGCTTGTAAAAGCCCGACCACAAGCGTGGGTTCAGGGGTTGCGTACAGATGTGTGATGACGTCGTCCTAGCAGGCGCCGATCTCGATTGGGAGTTTGCTTTTATTCGCGCCCTGGGCATTCGACCGGTATAACCCCGGAGGACAGAATGCCAAAGAAGAGCAAACGAAGATGCGATCAGCTGCCAGTGCTTCATCCAGACGCTGCCGGTATCGATGTGGGCGCCAGTGAGTTGTTCGTTGCTGTTCCTGCCGACCGTGATCCACATCCGGTGCGGAGTTTTCAAACGTTCACTCGTGATCTCAATGACCTTGCGGATTGGCTGCAGGCCTGCGGTATCTGCTCGGTCGCGATGGAGTCGACCAGTGTCTATTGGATTCCGGTCTACCAGATACTTGAAACGCGTGGCTTCGAAGTTTACCTGGTCAACGCTCAACACGTGAAAAATGTCCCGGGCGGGAAGACGGATGTCTCCGATTGCCAGTGGATTCAGTATCTCCACTCTGTTGGTCTGCTGCGAGGCAGCTTCCGGCCTCCCGGTGTAATCTGCGCGATTCGTTCCCTATGGCGTCACCGAGGCAGCCTCATTCAGATGGCAGCCGAGCACGTGCTGCACATCCAGAAAGCTCTCGACCAGATGAACCTGCAGATCCATCGGGTCCTGAACGACATCACCGGCCTGAGTGGGCTTCGGATTCTCGACGCAATCCTGGCTGGACACCGTGACCCAGTCCATCTTGCACGACTCTGTCATTCGCGGGTGAAGAGCAGCGAAGATACCATCGCCAAGTCACTCGAGGGTGACTACCGGCCTGAACACTTGTTTGCTCTCAAGCAATCACTGGCTGCATTCCGCTACTACCAGATATTAGTAGCGGAAGCCGACAAGGAGCTGGCAACGCAACTGAACGAACTCGATACGGCCGAAACGGCGCAGGCCACGATGCCGGAGCGAACGAAAGCATCGCCATATCAAAGACGCCGTTACGAACCGAAGAACATTGACTTGCGAGGCGAACTTTACCGCATCTTTGGAGTTGACCTAACCGATGTTCCCGGTGTCAGCGCGATCACGGCTCAGACCATCCTGTGCGAGATCGGCATCGATGTTTCCCATTTCCGAAACGCTTCGGCGTTCGCTTCCTGGCTCGGGCTATGTCCGGAGAAGAAAGTCAGCGGGGGCAAAGTGCTGTATACGAAGAGCAGACACGTTAAGAGCCGCGTTGCCACGGCACTCCGGATGGGTGCACATTCGCTGCACCACGCCAAAGATTATCTCGGCGAGTTCTTCCGGCGGATTACGCGCAAGTTGGGCAAGCCTCAAGCCGTTACGGCAACAGCACACAAACTGGCGCGAATTATCTATCACCTGCTCAGCACAAAGGAACCGTATAACGAGGGCGTCTTCCACAAATGCGAGGAAGACTCCACGAGGCGAGCAGAGGCGCGGCTTCGGAAGCAGGCAGCGCAACTTGGCTTTCAGGTCCTGCCAGTCGCGAACGGGTGATGTTCCTTGGGAGTCGGGCTGTGTTCGGTGACACATGAAATCCTGACGGATTCACCGACAGCCGTTCGTCTAGCCGAATGACTCGACCGTCGATCCATTGCGACCCGCCGTTGGGCTCAAGTGCTCGTGCCGATACCGCAGGCGAAATACCAGCTGAAGCTGCCCCCACTTGCTCCTCTTAAACTGGAGCGACGGACTGATGGACACCGCCACAATCACACGAACGCTGAAGCTCGTTACGTACAACATTCATTCGTACGTCGGTAGAGATGGACGGTGTGACACCAGCCGCATCCAGCGCATTCTAGATGAAGAGCAGCCGGACATCGCCGCCCTTCAGGAAGTCGAATGGAAACTCGATAGCCCGAATGCATTCCCGACTGTGGGATCGTACTGTCAGACCCGCTCGGCGGCAGTGGGGGCGTTTGGACTCGTTACGCTCAGTCCGCTGCGTGTCCTCGACTGCGAGAAGTACGATCTGAGCTACGGGTCCGCACGCGAGCCCCGGTACTGTCTGCGGACGGACCTTGAAGTCGAACCAGGCGCCGTGCTCCACGTCTTCAACTGCCATCTCGGGCTTGCTGTGCGCGAGCGTCGCTTTCAGCGGGACCGGATGCTCAGCGATGCAATTCTGCTGGCGAAGAACCTGCATCACCCTGTCGTGCTGATGGGCGACTTCAACGACAGCATTTGGCCGGTGGTCCACTCGAGTCTGCGACGCCATTTCAGCGATGCTTTTCGCGTTGCAGGAAAACGCTGGGGCCCCACGTTCCGCGCTGGCCCGCTTTCGCTGCGTCTCGACCGTATCTATGTCAGTCCGGGAATTCGCGTCGCGGACTGCTGGGTTCGGAGCGACGCGCTGACCCGGGCGGCCTCCGATCATCTTCCTGTGCTCGCGACCGTTGAGATCGACTGGCGGTAAGTCTGCCGGCCACATACCCGGCCGCCATACCGCCGGCGATCCATGCCCACGGGCTGCTAAATACGGATGTCACGATCGTCCGTATCACATGGGACGTCGTGAGCGGCTGCGAAGGATCGATCAATTCGTCAGGGACGATCTGGGTAGCACTGCTGTCGTCCGGCAGCTCGCGCAAACAGCGTGACTGCTTACTGCACGAGTCGATAAGCCGGATCGGCGAGTCGTCTTTCCTCAACCGCTCCTCGACCAGTTCCGCCGTGAGGCCCAGATGCTCGCCGAGCAGGCGGTTGCGAAGATGCGCGATCTCTGCCTGCTCGCGTTCGTCGCCGGCCTCGATTGTGAGATCGCACTCGGTATCGAGCGCCATCGAGCGGTTTGTGAGGTTCGCAGACCCCACTCGGAAGAACCGATCGTCGGCTACGACAATTTTCGAATGTACGACGATCGACGACTCATCGGCCGATTCGTGCACAGTGGGATAGCAAATCCGCAACCGTCCGAAACGATCGACCTTTCGAATCTGCCGCACCTGCCGATAGCGCAAGGGTTCGACGGTGTGATCTTCCAACCAGCCGTGATTGTTGAGCGGGAGGACGATGACGATCTCGGGGCCTTCGAGTTCCAGCAAACGGCGGCCCAGTGCGTCGGCGATGAGCGGGCTTGTCAGGTACTGGTTCTCGATGTAGAGGAAGCGGCGCGCCGCCGCGATGAGATCCAGGTGGAGTCGTTCGACTTCACGGCACGAGACGAGCGGGTCCGTACGCGAAATCGCGACATTTACGTTGGTGATGTCTGCGCGGACATCGTCTGGCCACGGGTCGGTGTCCGAGGTCGTTTGCGGGAGGAGGTCGCCTGTCGCTCGATGCCAGCGTTCGCGAACGATGTCAGCGAGAGCTGCGGCCGCATTGCCGTCGATCATCGCCTGCACGTCATGGGTCGGCGGATATCCGCGGCGCGGGTCCTTCGCGTGGTGCTCGGAGGTATCCCAGCGGCCGCCGGCGACGTCCATGCCTCCCGAGAATGCGAGCTTCCCGTCGATGATGGCAATTTTCTGGTGATGGCTCGCACCCGGGGGATGGACATCGTCGGACTTGAAATGGATGCGCGGGTGTTCGAACGGGTCGTCGCCGCGCGCGAGCTTCGGGTCACGAACGTCGGCGAAGAGGATCGGGAAGTCCCACGACAGGACATAAATGTGCAGGTCGGGATTGTGCGACACGAGGTCTCGAAGGAACTGCCGGAAGGGACCCGTGGCGTGCGCGGGCTCATGCTCAACGAGATGCGTTCGCGTATCGAGGTCCCATGCGAGGAGCGCGATCCATCGTTGCGCTCGTCTCATAGCGTTCGCGAGAGCGCAATAGTAGGCTGCGCCATCGATAAGCAGGGCAAACCGGTTTGCTGCCTCGATGCGCCAGCAATTGCGCCCTCTCTGCATAACGCGGGACATAGCTCTTTATTATCAGGTGGCTCGCTACCGAGGCGCGATCGTACAGAGTGAGCGCCTGACTCACACGCGCCGTCCTGGCACGCATGCCAGAGCGCCGCAAGCTCCCACACTCGAAGACTCGACGTGCCGCGTTCGAAGAGAGAGCCCAGGCGCAGATCAGGAACGGGGAGTCGGGTTGTGCCAAGTTTCGATGACCGGACGGTGCTGGCGGAGCTGTTTGAGAGACTTCGCCAGCGAGCTTCCGCGTGACGGTCAGGAATAACGATAATGCTGCCCATCCAAGCGGTGGCGCGACTGGGACGTTGATGGGCCGGCATCAAGCCATTTCACTGTTCTCCTCGTCCGCGAAGGCTTACAGTTGGGAAGGAGGCGAAAGCAAGTCTATGAGCACGCCGACATGGGAATTCCAATACTCGATCGAAGCCGACGCTCATCCAGAATTCGCGTGGGAGTTCTGGACGAACATCGCAAATTGGAGGGAACTCGAACCTGGAGTCGAGTTCGAGTTGGATGGCCCATTCGCCGCAGGTGCCCGGGGACGCACGAGAATGCCGGGGCAAGAGCCGCGGCATTGGTTGATTCGCGCGGTCGATCCCGGCCGGTCTTGGATCCAGGAAATATCATTGCCGGGAGCCTTGTTTATAGTGAGCATGCACTTCGAGAAAGTGGTTAAGGGCCGAACTCGAATAACACAGCGGCTATGGCTAGAAGGTGAGGGTGCTGAAGCCTTACTCGATGATGTGCGAATCTTCGAAACTACAACTCCGGACGGGTTGAAGAGGATCGCGGCCGTCATCGAGAGAGCACGGCGCAAAGCCAGCGACTCGGAACACTAGTCGGCCATCCAGAAGTTGAGCCCACAAAACGGCGCTGCCGGAATCTGGCCCCGCTGCGGATAGGTACCCTGAAGTCGGGTCCTCGGCGACGATATAGGCGCGCGGTCGTCTAGCTCTCCTGCATCATCTCGGCAGGTTTTGTGAGGTCGAGCGTCCCGACGGTCTCGTCTGCCGCCTGGCCGGATCTACACGCTTAAAGGCTTCGACCAATCCACATTTTGGTTCGACCGACTGATGCAGCCATTCCAGCGCGCCGCAACGGCAGTGGTTCGGATGGTGGGCCATCCGGAGACGACTCCAAAACATGGCGGCAGCCTTCCCTCCAGCTGATGTCAACGGGTCCTTAGCTGCGCAGCTGTCAGCGAATAGAATACGTTCATGGGCCCGCGCAAGCAGCATCTGTCGATGTTGCGATCGTATACTCAAGCCGACCTCTTCACCTTGGGAAATGCGAGCTGCGGCACCATCTGCATCTTTCTGTGCTTGAACTACACCGCTGAGGGAAGAAGCCAGTACTTCTGGATCGCCTTTCTTCTGCTCTTTGCCGCGTTGGGATGCGACATCATGGATGGATACTGGAGTCGCAAGTCCGGCCGGCACTCAGTCCTGGGATCTGATTTGGATTCACTTGCGGACGTTGTGTCCTTCGGCGTCGCGCCCGCAGTGTTGGGGTTTACTCTAGGACTGCGTGGGGCATGGGACATCGTGATTCTCGCCTACTTCGTTGTCTGCGGAATTAGCCGTCTCGCCCGGTTCAATGTGACGGCGGCGGCACTAACCGACGCCTCGGGGAAGGTAAAGTACTTTGAGGGCACCCCAATTCCCACCAGCATTGTGATTGTTGCGCTTTTGGGCGCGGCGTTTTATGTAAACGCGGTCCATGAGGGACTATGGTTAGGCGCATATGAACTCGGCCCAGCGACGCTCCACCCACTGACCCTCGTTTACGCGTTGAGCGGTTCTGCAATGATCAGCGCCAGCCTTCGCGTCCCAAAACCTTAAGGACTGATGCAGCGTGATCAGTGTAACCGCGCCCGCCAATGCCGTCATCGGTTCGCCATGGCGCTCTGGACCTCCGAATGGATGGTCATCGATCCGGAATTTGAGCCGGATTACGACTGAGAAGTCGGTTTGTGCCAAGTTCTTGAGGGTGAGACATGCAGGCGGAATACGGCTGGTGTGGTCGCCGAAGCCGGGCCGACTTACGACGTGGCAGGTTCTTCAGTCAAGCCTTTCGTGCGACACGGCCCTAGCGGTCACACTTCATCTGCTACGCGCCACATGCTGAGGCTGTGTGGCTGTGGCCGGTAGAAGCGCCATCACCGCCCAGTTGCTTGCAGCGGCTGAGATGAATTGATCAAACCCGTGTGGGAAGTCGCTGTCGAAATACGGCTGGAACGATGGCGATCGTGTCTTCACAAGCCATGACCCGTCCTCCATTTGAGAATCGACGAGATATCGCACGCCGCGCTGATATTGCGCGTCATGCGGCTTTAAGACACCTGATTCCCACAGGGCCACAAGAGCCTGGCCGCTGGCATATGCATCCGACGCAAGTGCTGGAATCTGCCCCCACCCACCGTCGCGGCGTTGCAGTTTCAGCAGAGTCGAGGCGGACTTCCGGATCGTGTCGCTGTTTCCCCCGCCCCACTTCAACCCCAGGATCTGGAAAACGAGATCTTCCGTGGTCGCGGGTTCAGCGGCTGCGAGCCAGCGAACTGCTCGCGAGACGGCTGTTCGATATTCCGTTCGGTGGCTATCCGGCGCATAGGCAAGTAGCGACCGGATAGATGCCGCGGTGACCTGAAAGTCGCTCGCTTCGAGCGGTGGACGCGTCGAGAGGCACTTGAACCGCCCGTCGGCAGATTGACTGTTCCTGACGTATCGCGCCCAGACGTCCGTAATGGTGTCACTCGGATACTTCTCCGCGGCCAACCCGAGCAGGACGTAGCTGACCGTATCAATGGCGCCAGGAACACCTTCGTTTTCAAGCGCACGCTCGCTGTTGGCTTGCATAAATGCAGCAATTCTTTTCAGCTGGCTGGAGGCAATCTTCTCGTTCACTCGAAAACCTCTGGCCCGCGCTTTAGACACCATCATGGCTGTCAGAGAGTTGTTATGACACGAAACACAGCCGGCTCGATCCAGGAAAGCGACATCCGAACGTTGTAAAGGCGCAATCGCCCTTTCCACGGCAGCGCGAACCGATCCGGCCGGCTTCGGCGTTGGTACCACCAAAGCAGGGCTCTCGTCGCGGATGCCAGCTTCGGCGAGGAGTCTCACGAGCGCATCGTTGCCCTGGCGCTTGGCGAAATCCACTGTCGTGAGCCCGAAGGATGTTTTCCGGCTGGGATCTGCCCCCCGCGTTAACAGAGTCCCAATCGTGGCTGCTGGAATCGGCTGTGGAGACAGTGCTGCGGCTTGAAGTATGTCGGGCGGCGCCTGCGCTCCGGCGTCGAGAAGTTTTTGGACGACGTCAACCTTGCCCATCATCGTCGCAGCGCGCAGAGCCGCCGTGAGGTCGCGCGGCCGCGCATGCCGGAGGAGTATTTCGAAACATTCCTGGCACGACGAAAACACAGCAGCGCCGAGCGGCACGGGTGGAGTGGCCCCACGATCCAACAACAGCCGAAGCACCCGCGGCTCCAGCGAAGCGCCTGATAGTGACAAAGCACCCCGACCATTGGGAAGCGAGAGTTTGGCATCGGCGCCTGCGTCCAACAGTAGCTTGACGACCGGGAACGATCCCGCTGCGATCATCAGAGCAGTGCGTCCCTCCCCGGAGCGCAGGTTGGGATCCCCGCCCCGCTCGAGCAGAAGTTTCGTTTTTGCAGCGTCATCTACTGCGTACATCAGCGCCGTTCCGCCTGCATCATTTCGCGTGTTCACGGACGCTCCAGAGTCGACAAGCAACCGACAGTCGTCCACGTTGCCGTAGAGCGCTGCGTACATGAGGGGCGTCCATCCATCCTGTCCGCGGGCGTTCACTGATCCTGGACTGGCCTTGAGCAATCGTTGGAATTGCGCGCGCTTTCCCGCCCGCAAGGCCATTCGCATTCTTTCTACGGCAGCGTCGGGGGGAACGGAGCTCGTGTCCCCGGACAGTTCGTCGGGCCATTGCGCGCCTCGATCGATCCAGGCTTGAAACAGCTTAATATGCCGCTCCGCGAGTGGTCCGGCAGGCGGCATTTGCGGTCCTGCCTCCGTACCAGCAAGTCGCCTGAACAGCACGCTCGCACCGCTGTCGCCGGGAATGATGCGTGCGCCATTCGCCCCGACGCGATTCGGCAACGCATCACGACGCCGGTCTAACCGCAGCCCCTTCATCTGCTGGGAGGGTCCGTGACATTCGACACAGTGCTCTCGCAGCAGAGGCTGTATATCGCGACCAAAATCCACTTCCACGGGAACTTGCGCCGGGGTCATCACCCACACGCTCAGGATTGCGGCAATCAATCGTGCGTTCGACATGGCAGTCTTCGGATTTGGGGAAGCATAGCATATCGGGCACCTGGCCGCCGATGCTCGCTGGGGCGTAATGTGGGCTCAATCTTCCGCCAGACGGTTGGGGCGTGGAAGGGCACCCACGCGCGAGCGGGCCGGGTGTCCAGATTGGGAACAGCACCACATGCCGACGGAATTACTCCTCGCAAGTCGGCATCGCGCATGCTTCGGGTGTGCCGGCATTCCGACGCTTCGCGGTAACCCGCAAGCGTGTGTGCGCCGTAAGAGCGTACCGTTCCAAAGCCGGATGAAGGACGCGATAAATGGCGGCGGACAGACGACGTTAGGACATGAAGCTTCACACCGCCCGCCGCGGAATGGCCCTGCGCAGTTTAAGCGAGTGAACCATCTCACATTAAACGCGGTGCTTGCTGGCTTGCCTCTGGCGCGGAGGCCGCGGGCACATGATGGAAGAGCAGGCGGCTCACGGCTCGCCGCTCCATGCGACGTGAGTAAGCTGTTTGCAGAGGAGTGCCTTCGATGAGCCTCGTTTTTCGCACCGCTTTTTTTTCCTTCGTGCTCGCTTGTGCGGCAACGGCGCAGGAAATACTCCCGCTGACCGAGCGGGCCTGGATGGCGGGGAAGATCTACAGTTCTGCCGTTCAGTATTTCGCCCACTGGCAGGACGTGCCGGACTTGGATGTGGACGCCGCGTATCGCAGGTATCTCGATCAAGTGCTCACGAGCGGTGACCGGCGCGCGTTCGCTCGATCCACCATGGAGTTCCTTGCCGCGTTCCGGAACAGCCACACGACGCTGATCGATCAGTCGCTTATCAAGACCAACGGTGGACTCCCGTTCACGGCCGGCTATGTGGGAGAAACGTGGATCGTCCTCGAAAGCTGGACGGACGGCTTGAAACGGGGCGACGTCATCGAAAGCATAGATGGTGAGCCGTTCGAGCAGTTGTTCGTCCGGATGCGCCGCTTCATCCCAGCATCTACTCAAGGTTGGGCACGGCACGCGCTCTTCGCTCGAATGGGGGAGATGGCAGCGTATGCCCATCTGCTGCCGGACCGGTTCGTGCTTGGCCTCAATGGCAGCAGGAACGTCTCAATCGATCGTGGGGCTATGGCCGCCAGCAAGCTTTCCGGCACCGAAGGTCGCTGGCTCGAGGCCGGGAAGCTCGCCTATATCCGGATCCCATCCTTCTTCACACCTGAGTACGAGAAGCGAGCGATCGAACTGCTCGGGCAGTTCCGCAATGCCACGGCGCTGATCGTGGACGTGCGGGGCAACACGGGGGGCAACACGCCCGCGCAACTCACGTCGGAACTGATGGACCGCCCGTACCGATGGTGGACGGAATCGACGCCCGTGACGCTTCCGTACTTCCGCTTCCGCGCGAGCCAGGGAAGTTGGGAACTACAGCCATTTGCCCGGCCTGAACTGTTGTGGCGTAATCGGCCACAGCAGCCCGCTAAAGAGTTCTTCAAGGGCAAGCTCGCGCTGCTGGTTGACGCCGGGTGTCATTCTGCGTGCGAGGATTTCGTAATGCCGTTCAAGGACAACCGGCGCGCCACGCTTGTCGGGGAACCAACGGCAGGGAGCACGGGTCAACCGTATATGCTCGAAGCCGGGCACGGCATGCTGGTGATGATTGGAGCTAAACGCGAGATGTTCCCCGATGGCTCACAATTCGAGAGCGTTGGTATCGCACCGGACATCGCCGTGGCGCCATCGGTTGAGGATATTCGCGGAGGCAGGGACGCCGTTCTGGAAGCTGCACGCAAGGCTCTAGGTGTCCTTTGAAACGTGCCGTTCACGCTTGCATCGGATCGCTGACGTTTCGCGTGGCAGGTGCAGCGGGGCTCATCTTCACGGCCTCCGCACATTTAACCTCGTGCGTCACGATCTTGTCAGAATGATACCCGGCTGGGTGCCCAACCCTGACCTCGTGATCCTGGTAACCGGGGATTCTGGAAATTGCTCGAGGCATCGACCCTAGACTCCTCGACGCGTGCACTGGCAGGAGTTTGTCTGTGCTCGCTCTTTGCGGCGATCTTCACCGCGAATGTAAGAGCAGCTCGCGAAGGGCTGTACATAGGCGGCGCGCCTGCCACCAGTCTGGTTTTGCGATTGCAGTTGCAGATCCTTCTCATTTGGCTAGTGTCCTGTCTCACGTAAGTATTTACAATCATGCGCGGCCGCTCTATACTGACGTATGTTCATTGCGGCAGCCCCTTTGGCCGTTACCGCCGATCAGAAGCGGGAACTTGAGTTGTTGCTGCGAAACGGCAACTCTCCTCAGAACGTAGCACTCCGTTGCAAGATTCTCTTGCTTGCGAATCAGGGAGCGGCCAACTCGACGATTGCCGATGAGTTGAAGGTCTCACGTCCCACCGTACTGGCGTTGCGTGCCGCATCTGCCAATGAGGGTTTGAAGGCCGTAACCGGTATTCGCCGACGTAAGCGCTCTCCCAAAGTGTTGACGCCCGAATTGGAGCAGTGCATCCTCGACACGACGCTGAAAACTCGCCCGGGCGACGGCAGCACCCATTGGAGCGTGCGCACGCTGGCTACACACCTACGAATATCCAGGACAATCGTCCACCGCGTCTGGCAACGCCATGATGTGCAGCCCCACCGTGTCGAACGCTTCAAACTGTCCAACGATCCGCAGTTTGAGGAGAAGGTGCGCGACGTTGTCGGCCTCTATTTGAACCCACCTGACCGCGCGCTGGTGCTGTGCGTCGATGAGAAGAGCCAAATTCAGGCGTTGGATCGCACCGCGCCGATTCTTCCCCTGCGACCCGGCTTGCCGGAACGGCAAACCCACGACTACAAGCGTCACGGCACCACGACTCTTTTCGCCGCGTTCAATATTCTCAATGGCAAGGTGATCGGCACCTGCCAGGAGCGACACCGCAGCCGCGAGTTCATTCGGTTCCTGAATCATTTGGAACGCCAACTTCCCGGGGATCAAGAAGTCCACCTGATCATGGATAACTACTGCACGCACAAAAGTGCAGAGGTACAACTCTGGCTTAAGCCGAAAAAACGGCGTCGCTTCCACTTCCATTTCACACCGACGAGCAGTTCGTGGCTGAACCAGGTCGAGCGTTTCTTTGCGTTGATTACTGAACGGATGATTCGCCGAGGCACCTTCACAGTGCAGATGAATTCGAACAGGCGATCTACAAGTGGCTCGCCAACTGGAATGGCTCACCGGCGCCATTCGCTTGGAAAGCCTCGGCGGATGTCATCCTTGACAAGGTACGCCGTTGTAAAGAATTAACGAAGACAGGAGACTAGCTTGGTGGTCCACACGAGATAGCCAAGGTAGCAGCAGATTGCTTCGACGCCCGGGCCGGCAACTGGCCTCACCCAAAGACGATTCCACTTCCGAACAGATCGGTCCCCTGAAGTCCCGATCGCTTCAGTCAACGGTCCCGTAATCGAAGAGCCGTCGCGAACTCTTGGAAAATCGCCCCAGTAAACGGCCGAAAGAAATCAACTGAGGGCAGCCACGGACCTTAGACCTCTCGACAGACTGTCGATCACGTGCGACAAAAAGCCAACAAATGAGAGCTCAACAGTTGGTATTCCGGATGCTCTTCAAAGGTTCTGGCCATTTCAAGTACTATGTGGCGCCCGGCAGGCGTGTTCCAACGAGCGTCAAAGTCGGAGGCAATCCAGGCAGGTCCCTCAACGCCAAATAGCCCGAAATCTTCGAAGCCTGCATTGGCGAGTTCGACTTTTATCTCCGAAGGCCAATGAAAGTAGGAAACTGCGCTGAACCCGCCTCGGCTGCACGCAGCGAAACCACCTTCGAGTTGCTCTCGAACGATTTCAAGTGCGCCTTCGTTGTCGATCCAACCCTTTACAAACCCGTCCAAGACTACCGCGGCTCGGCAGATAAAAGCGGCTACGATAATTCCATGCTTTCGCACAGCCCGGCGAGCTTCTCTCATCGCCTGGAGCCGGTCCGCCAACTGCGGCAAATGGTAAAGCGGCCCAAGTAAGAGCGCTACGTCGTAGCTTCCGGAGGACAGAGGTAGGCTCCGAGCGTCCCCTACTAGCGAAGTGAATGCTCGATCTCTGGATGCTTCTTCGACGTGACGGGGCACAACGTCCATCAGGTGAACCATGTGGCCCAAAGAAGAGAGCCAGGATGAATAGGCACCGGTTCCGCCGCCAACATCGATGATCCTCGCTCGCGGCTTGGGAAGGAATCGGTCGAGCAACTCCTGCGTACGAACAAACTCGAGCTGCCCATGCCGGCGATACAGGCGCGCTCCCTCGGCCCCTCCTCTGTAGAAGTCGAGCAGGCGGGAATCATTGGTGTTCATGGTGGCGGTCTTTGTAGCAGGTAGGGACGCGCAAGGAAGGATTCCACTACCAGCCACCCGCATGACCAGCCAATCGAAACGTCTTGCAGCGCGACGATCGTTCTTCGGGAAGGCAGCGTACCACAATAGCTACTCGATCTTTTGAGCCGGACTCTCGCCCCCGGCTAGTTGGGCCAGATAGGGACTGAGAAGTCGGCTTTGGCCAAGCTTTCGAAATTGTGACTTAATTGGCCGCGTGTACCGCTCGGCTCGGGAGCGCGCAGCCATGTTCGAGTGGAATCCGTGGAAGTGTTCAATGAACCCGCAATTCCCACAACGTTGTTAAAAACCGCTTCACTGCGTTCGTGGCTTCTTTCGTCGCGTCCGCATCATAGCCAAGCTTCGCCCCACGTTCGACGCATTGGTCTTTGAGGGTGAACGGTCGCCCTGTCTCGCGATTGATGATGGTTCCACCATCCGCTTCGTCGAGCGAGCAGCGCCGGGATGTCTGGGGTCCGCCATATCGCGCACCGGCGTCAGGTAGTTGTCAAAGGCGTGCTGTGCTCTGGAGTATTCCGTTAGTTGAATGTCCGCTCCCCCAGTCTGCAGGCGCTTGACATAATCACGACAACTCGCGACAGGCACCCAATTGTCCGCACTGCCGTGGAACATGCGAATCGGCCGTCCGGTCAATTGGTCATCTTCACGGTATCGAGTGTTACACGGCGCATAGAACGGAAGGAATGCAGCGAATTCGACGCCAGGCGGCACGTACATGCGATGAAATCGTTTCATACTTGCGCGGAGGGCAACGTCACCTCCTTTCGAGAAGCCCATCAGGGCAATTTTGGAGGCGATGATGCGAGGATGTTTAGAAAGCAAGGTTAGAGCACGATACGCGTCTCCGATCATCGAAAGAGTCTCGAGTTGGGACTGATCGGTATTCGTTTGCACAATTCCCCTTCCAGTGAAGGTGTCAAGTAGGAAGACGGCGATCCCAAGCTGGTTCAACTCGTGAGCCCAACGGTGCTCTCTTGCTCCAGCGCCTCCCGATCCATGAATCACAATGACAGCTGGCAAACGGCCCTCGCCACGCGGGAGTTGTAGTTCACCGCCGATTACGACGCGCTTTCCGATTTTGTCGCCATTCAGGACCTGCTGGTTCGTGACCGTGACGGTCTCAATGGGATGAACTTCGATCCGGGCCACCTGTGCAGATGCGGCTGCAGGCAGAACGGAGATTGCCGAAAGCATCCTCAGCATCGAACGGCACGCGTCTCCGAACATACATCGATTATGCATTGTCAACTACTCATTAGGATTGAATCCGGAGCGATTGCTCGAAGTGCAGCGACTTGCTGCTGACCTCCAAGCGATCTCGGGTACCCAGAGGGTAAAATGCTCTTTGGCGATCTTTTAGATGCGCTATGGACGCGCCTCGCACATGCATCTGCTGCAAGATCCCGCTCAATATGGGCAGAGGCCTGTGTGCGCAAGCGCCGTCGTCGGCCGCGTACCCGGAGAACAGTGGGCCTGGAAAATGAAACGAAGCAGAGATCGGTACCGGGAAGTCGGGCGGCGATCGCTGATCCGGTCCAATTCAGCCGTAATGCGTTAATCCGTCAAGTCGATCGCCCTTGGTCTACTTCCAAGTGGCGAGTGAATTCGGATCCTGATCCCAAGGAGCGCCTATACGACCACGTTCCCGCGCGATTGCCTTGTCTGCGGGTGGCGCACTGGACTAGAAGACGACCTTCGAGTGTGCCGCAGTGTTCTGTCCCGCTCACACCGGACGACCTGATGCGGAAGTCTTCCTACGTGGTGCCAGCGTGTTGTATAACATCCTAACGGGAGTCGGAACGTCGTCAGGATGGCCATTGCCGAAGTTCAAAGCCATACCAATCCCCTTGATTTTTTGCTAGCAGGCGGTCGCGTGATGGTTCTGGCCGTTGCCATGGGGCTGGTCGCGCGGGCTGCTTCGCCGCTCTTCGACTTGCACGTCCATCTCCGGAACGGCGAGGAGTCGCTGCGGACCTATGAGGCGCAGGTGAAGGAGGGGCGACTGCAGGTGGAGGGCATGGGCGCGATGTGGTTCGGAGGTCCGAACCAGGCGCTCGCTGGACGACCGACGCAGATTCGAGCGGGCAACGATGGCATCATTGCGTTGGCGGCTAAGCACCCCAACATATTGCCCATCGTTACGGTCCATCCCTATGATGGCCGAGCCGCGGTGTCGGAACTGGAGCGCGTCCCGCATCGAGCTGAACGGTGAATCTATGCGCAAGCAACGCGGCCGCAAAACAGATCAGGAACCACAATGAAATCGAAAGAGAACAACTTGTCCACTGTCTTCTCTTGACTCATGTCGATAATCCATCAACAATGAAATTGCCAGCTTCGCTGAGCTCTGATCCTTATCGACATCGGATCGGAACACTCTATTTCCTTCATCGGAATCCGCACGATGTCGTTGAACGGGTAGAAGTTCATGAACTTCGCGTTGCTTGCGAGCGTCGGGTGCGTCGTCAGTTCCGGTGACGACCCTTGCGGAGTGACTTCACCTCGTGGTGTGCGGTAGAAATCGTAAAACTCGCGCTCGATAGCGGTTGAGTTCTCATTCAGCTGGTGGACGGTTCCGCTGGTGTACCGCGCTCCACCGCCCGTGAACTCCACGTAGCGTTGCGCTGCTGCCTCTTCGAGAGCCTTTTTTCTTTGCTCGACGGTGGTCGAATGCTTGAGCCCATTGCGGTTGGCGGCGCCCATGTCGTACATGCTGATGGTGGCGATTGCCTTCATGCGGGGGTCGATCTTTGCGGCGCTGATGACAAAGCTCCCGCTGCCGCAAATGCCTAGGGCGCCAATCCCGTCACGGTCAACGAACGGCCGGCTGCCCAGGAAATCGACTGCGGCACTGAAATCCTCGGCGTAGACATCGGGCAAAACGGCATTCCGCGGCTCGCCTTCGCTCTCGCCCCAGAAGGACAGGTCGAGTGACAGGGTGACGAAGCCACGCTCGGCGAGTTTCTGAGCATATAGATTCGCGCTCTGCTCCTTCACTGCTCCTATCGGGTGGCCGACCACGATCGCGGGCCATTTGCCATTCTGATGGGAAGCCTTGGGAACGAAGAGATTCCCGGCAACCTTCATCCTGTATTGGTTACGGAACGTGACCTTCTGCGTGGTCACCTTGTCGCTTTTGTAGAAATTGTCGGCCGCATCAATAACAGACTCCGGGACGCGCGCTTCAGAGTTCGTAGACGATGCGCGTGTTTCGGTTGCCGACGCTGCACTGATCAACATGGTTGGTATGAGAAGAAGATGTTTCATTTGAATTCTCCATCGGGGGTGGATGGTTTTCCGGCGGTTCGCACAGACTTTTCTGCCCAGTCCTGCGCGGAGATCTCGTCGAAAGCGGCTGAACAGGCGGTATCCCCGCCCTGCAACTTCAGGTTACCTCCCATGAAGTCTTTTGAGAAGAGCGAGACAATTCAAAGGCTGTATGAGTAGAATTCATGAATGGCAGGAGACGATCTCAGCATCCTTTCCACCCTCCTCGCGGTCGCAGAGGAGAGGAGCTTCACCCGGGCGGCAAAGCGTCTCGGTGTGTCGCCTTCAGCGGTTAGTCACGCGATGCGAGGGCTTGAGGAGCGGCTCGGGGTACGGTTGCTTGCTCGCACCACGCGCAGCGTGGCGCCGACTGAGGCAGGAGAGCAATTGCTGGCGCGGCTCCGGCCTGCTCTCACGGAGGTTCGTGACGCGCTGGGCCAGATTTCCGGCCTTCGTGATACGCCGGCGGGACGCGTCCGTTTGCTCATGCCGCGCTTTGCGGTGGAGTCGGTTCTTGCTCCCAAGCTCGCGCAGTTCGCACGGGAGTACCCGGACATTCTGCTGGACGTGACTACCGATGACAGCCGGATGGATATCGTGGCGGGCGGATTCGATGCGGGGATTCACCTCGGGGAGTACATCGCAAAAGACATGATCGCGGTGCGGGTGTCGGCCGATCACCAGCCCGTCATTGTGGGCTCGCCTGAGTACTTGGCATCCTATCTGCCGCCGAGGTCCCCGCGTGACCTCCTCCAGCATCGGTGCATCAACTTTCGGCACGGCTCGGCGGGTTTGTACCGGTGGGAGTTTGAAAAGGGCAGAAAGTCGCTGTCGGTCGCTGTTAGTGGACCGCTAGTTGTCGATGATGCGATGCTCGTGCTGCGAGCCGCGCTCGATGGTGTCGGTTTGGCATTTCTGGCCGAGCATCAGGTTGAGTCGCATCTTGAGAGTGGCGCATTGGTACGCGTGTTGCAGTCCTGGTGTCAGCCGTACCCCGGCTTCTTTTTGTACTACCCGAGTCGTCGGCAGCAGCCAGCCGCGCTCGCGGCCCTCATCAGTGTTCTTCGAATTTAGAAGTCGTTCTTCTCAATTAAGGGGGTTACTGGAATCTGAGGCAAGCGATCAGTACTGAGAAGTCGGGATCGCAACTCCAAACTGGAGGCGTCAGAACGCCCTGTTCTCTTCAGCGATAAGGGCGTAAGGCTGGCTCGCCGTTGGGTCTACGGAGGGCGACTGCTGTTTCACCAAACTAGGAGCGCTGTGAAAGGTGGTGGATGCCAAGCGGTGGCCGAGCGGGAAATCTTCTCAGCCGACTGGCTCGTCTGGCGTACTACTCCAGCACGTTCAGGAGACGAAAAAACAATATTGCCGCGATCGAGCTAATATGGCAGCGAGTAGCGTATCCCATAGTGGGCACATCGGACCGGGAGATCACGAAACATCGCGCCAAACCGCGGCGAGATGATCAACTGTCCTTGTAAGGCGCTTCCGCTGATCCGCGTTCGATAGTCACGAGGAGTCTCTATGGCGACTTTCTACAAAGGCTTCGTTTACGAGACAGGGATTTCCGGGGGTCTCATGATCGAGGGGGTTCCGCCATCTGTCAAGGCGAATGACGCTGAGTCGGCAGACCACTTCGCGAAACGGTACATCGACAACGTGCTGCGGCCCGGTCGCGACAAGGCCCGGCTGCTCATCTGGCCATCCTGAAGAAAGGTGTTGGCGCTTGGAACCGATGGCGGCGCAAGCGTACTGCCGTGCGACCGACTCTGGCGGACGCGGACCTGAGAAGCTTCAAAAACCTCAACGATTGCGACTTCAGCCACACGAATTTATGCGGCGCAAAAATGTCCCGGGTGCATCTGCGAGGCGCAAGTTTTCACCAGGCGATTCTCGCCCGCGCTAATCTCTCCTACGCGCACCTGGAGGGCGCAAATTTCTGCCGAACCGATCTCTATGAGACCAACCTGACAGGCGCCTGGCTGACTGGGGCCAATTTGCAGGGGGTGCAACTGGCAAAGACCAAACTTGCCCGCGCCCACCTCCGAGGGTGTACGGTGTACGGCTTGTCCGCATGGGATCTCAGAGACGCGCCTGCGGAACAGGACCAGTTGCGCATCCGCTATACCGCTGCCACCGAAGGCCACGAGGTTGAGAGGGAAGTTGAGGTGGACGGTCTCGACCTCGCGTCGTTCATGTACCTCACGCTGAACAACCGGAACATCTCCCGTATCATCGACGCCGCCAGCAAGAAGTGGGTGTTGCTCCTTGGAACTTCACAGTACGGAAGGACATCCTCAAGGATATCGAGCAGGAGCTGAAAAAGCAGTACATTCCTATCATCTTCGATTTCCCAGGGCCAGAGCGTAGAGACCTTATAGAGGCACTGATGTTGATCGCCGGTCTGAGCGCGTTCGTTGTTGTGGAAATGACCAACCCCAGATCGACACCGCTGGAGGTACAGGCGATTGTCCCCAACTATGGCGTTCCCGTCCTGCCCATTATCAGAGGTAACGCGACCATACCAGCAATGCTCTCCGGACTCCGAAAATTCCAATGTGTCCAGCCGCCGATCCGATATAAGAGAACGAACGACCTTATCCCGAAACTGCGCGACTGGCTTGAGACTCGCGCAAAACTGCAGGACGATCGTCGGGAAACGGCAGTCTCAAGTCTCAAGATAGGGCCGGGACCGGAATCCCGCGCGTAAGAGACGACTAGAGCTTCGGTCATAACGTGTGCCGCCACCGGGTAAGACTCATTGTCCGCAATTTCAGCTCGTCCGTAGGTCGACGCTTCAGGATCGCGATCCCGCTGCGGATTGGTCTGCACATGCGAAGTTGCTTGCGCAAGCTGGTCGAGACCCGCGTCGCCATTATTGGGAACCAGTTTCAGTGAATGCACGCATAGCCCGTTGCTTTGAGAAACGTAGTTGTCCGCTCAAACAGAGCCACGGTGTCATTCAATTCCATGAATCAGCAGGACTGGATTTTGTGCGCTCAGGAGTTCCACCGGCCGGCGAGGGGCTTCGCATCAGGCGCAATCGACTGGATGCGTGCTACACGGATCGAGTCACTGCCCCGGATGGAGATCAGAGGCATGAATCCCTCGTCGAGCAACTGCTCTACTTCGCTCTCCGTCAGCCAGAGTTCCGCACATGGCTTCATCTCCGAGTCTCCGTTGTCTCGATAAACGTGGACCGGAAACCCACGCAGTTCCTGGCCCGAACTGGCGCGCATCCGCCACGCTTCCTCCGAGAACGATTGTGCAATAAGCACGCCGCAGATGAACGCGGGGTTTCCCCAGAGATACGCGTCATGCTTGCTGCCCTTAGGCATTTCCTCAAATGCGAACTCCTGAGGCGCGTCGGCATCCTTGCCGTACGGCAGACGCAGCAGAAATCGCGGTAGTGCAAGGCCAACGTACTGAGCTGAAGGCATCCGGCGCATCGCTTGCCAGCGCTCATTGCCAAGCGCGTCGAGTGCGGCGGCCGCTAGCAGGGGCGCCCCAGCACGGGCAGATAATGCGGCCATGTACTGCAGCAGCCCGGGATCCTCATCGTCGGCGCCGAAAGAGTAGTTAGCAATCAGCAACGACCATGGATCGCCGCCCGTGCGCAGAAGAACGTCTTCGAGCGCATCTGATGTCAAACGTCCTTTGAGGGTGTCGAGTATGTAGATTTTCAGTTGCGGGCCAGTGTCGACGTTGCGGACCAGGAAATAAAGCGCGCGCCAGGCCCCCTCCACTGCCTGCAGCGCAGGGTTGCCTAACAGCGCCCGCATCTGCTCGCTAATGGAGCGGTCTACCTCACTGATCATCTCGGCTTGCTTGGGGTTCGTCTTGGGAACGACGTAGGGAGCAACTACCTTGCGGGCGTACTCGAGAACCGGATCGACCGTGCGGTGACGGGATCCGCGCGTTTCCGTTGTCTCAATCAAGCTCTCCAACAGGCTTCCGCCGGCCAGCCCCACTGGATCAGGCGCCGCGGCTGCCGCATCCGGCGGAGCGCGCTCCAGGTCGTGGGCAGTCTCCTGAACTAGCGTAGGATCGCCGAGCTGGTTGCGCAGGCGCCGCAACGAGCGGAATATCTCGAGTTGCTGAAACAGCCGGTCGGGATGGAAGTCGTCCAGCTCGCGAAAACTCACTGAAAAGCTTCCGGAAGGCGTGTCGATCCGGGCCGACGGAGCCACCTGGTTCATCACGCCATCGAAATTGTCGCGATCCACCAGCACAGGCTTCGGATTCGCGGATTTCTCTGTCGCGCCGCTGAAATTGCCGAGAACCAGGATTCGGAAGGGTGTCTCCGGCTCGGGCGTGTAGGTCTTTTGCTTTCCCGGCTCGATATCGAGTTCCACCCGGCCGAAGTCGTAGGGCTTTGTCACTGGCTGGATCTCCCGTGCTGAAACTGTGCGTGAACTCCGAGTATGATATCGCACGCAGCGTCGGCCCGCCGCTAGTGCTATTGTTCTGCGCTGCCGCGTACGGCCCTCACGATCCGACTGTTACCGGCCCGGTGATGCGAAGCGCTTTATGGGTGTGAAGGGTCCCCGCTAGGGGCGCATGTGACGCGATTGATTCCCCGTTATCAACAGAGTGGAACGGTGTACGAGCGGAGCTATCGGCGAAACCTGGTTAACCTTCCGTTTCTGAAAACAGCGCCCGCTGCTCCCGCAGGAACAGATTCCCGGCAGCAAGAGCGCGGCGAGATCGGACCCCAAAGCGACAAGACGACAAAATCGAGAAACACGCTGATCGCGGTAGCGAAACAGTGCCGGAGAGCGGCGAGGAAAACAGGCGGACCGGCCATGCTCGGTCACGATCGGACGTTACCAGACGTTACAAACTGCACCCGCATGCTGCGGAAGATATTTTGCGGACCACTGGCCTGGCATGGAAGTCTTCTGATGGAAGCCACGAGCGAAGGGCCTGAACATTGATATATTGGGCCGCAGCGATGCGGCCCTTTTTGTGTGTGTGCATACTTTCGTCCGTCGGCTACGGGGAGGAATGGGTGCGGCACCTGGTTGCCGCAGGTTTTCCGAGTAATACTGCTGTTGCGTTTGACTTCACGGGTGACGGCAAGGTTGATGTGGTCGCTAACGATGCGCAAGGTAAGGAGGACATCCTGTTCGTCGCGCCCAACTGAAGCGTGTAGTCCTTCGAGCCAACGCCGACGGAGTGTTGCACTTCGGGGTCGCGGATGCGGACGGTGACGGAGATCCGGATGTGATCGGGTCGCGCTATTCGCCCGGTTTCTTGTATTGGCTCGAAAGGCCTAAGGAGCCGCTGACACAGCCTTGGAAGATGCACGTCGTTGACGATTCGGGAAGGGGTGGAATCGACGGAATTCACGGGCTCTTCATCGCCGATGTCAACGGCGACAAGAAGGCTGACATCGTCGCAAACAGCGCACAGCCGAAGGGCGCATTTGCCAATTCCATCGTCTGGTATGAAGCTCCAAAGTTCGAACGGCGTGTCTTCGCCCGCGGCGATGCTCCGGGGCTGAGCCATTACATGGGCGTTGGTGACGTGAACGGAGACGGGCTTCAGGATATTTCAAGCGCCGCCAAAATCGCGGAGGGTGGAAACTGGTTTGCCTGGTGGGAGCAGCCTCGAAACGGGACGCTGCCTTGGAAGAAGCATGTTGTCGCGGAAAGGCAGGAAGGGGCGAGTAACATCCTGATGGCCGACGTCAACAAAGACGGGAAGATGGACTTCATTGCGTCGCGCGGTCACGGCAAGGGTCTGCTTTGGTTTGAGGGGCCGAAGTGGGTGGCTCATGACATCGATACGGGTCATGTGTATCCGCATTCACTGGCAATTGGTGACATTGATCGCGATGGCGATGTTGATGCCGTGACTTGTTCGGCGGTATATGACGGCAGCGTTCCGACCGGAGCGGCTTGGTTCGAGAATGACGGGAAGGGCAAGTTCAAAACACATCTGATTGCCGCAGGCCAGGCAGCGTACGATACAAGGCTCGTTGACATGGATGGCGATGGAGACCTTGATGTATTAGTCGCCGGTCAGGACAGCCGGAATGTCGTATGGTTCGAGAATCGCCTTAGGAAGCCCTGAAAGGGAGAATGAATAGTCGTGACTTGACCAACGAATTTCGCTGTCCAGAGAAATTGCGCCACGTTGGAGAGTCCGCGCTGTCCGACCGAAAAATTTCCAGCAGTGCCGACCCCATACGTTCGCGAACCCATTCAGGTTTTCTCGAACCGTGATCGAGGCCGAGGATTTTTTTTGCCCGCTACACGTCTTAAACGAACCCAATAGACCGCATTCCAAGGTGCGAACGGGTTCTCGGTTCCTTCCATTGCCGGAGCCAACTCAGGGAAGCGCCGCTTCAGGACGGATACGAGTCCGTTGTTTTGGATGTAATCCAGCCCCTCTAGGGTGTAGATCGCGGGTCGATAA
This sequence comes from Bryobacteraceae bacterium, assembly GCA_963844855.1. Lineage (GTDB taxonomy): Bacteria > Acidobacteriota > Terriglobia > Bryobacterales > Bryobacteraceae > DASQDN01. Next base: position 48,256 of record CAWJQP010000082.1, on the reverse strand, counting down.
TCGTCAATCGGGGGTTGGTTCGATGGTGACAAGCGCTGGAGCGGGCCGGGATTGATGCAGTTCGCGCGGGCGCCCACCAGTTTTCGTCATGCGCTCGCCTGTCAGATACTCAAGCAAGGAGCGTCGTTATCTGAGATCGGCGAACTCCTGCGTCATCGCAGCCCGCAGACCACAGTGATTTACGCGAAGGTGGACTTCAATTCGCTCGCTTCGTTAGCGCTGTCCTGACTGGGAGGGGCTCGATGATCCGTTGGCGAAAAAAGGTCGAGGAGTACGTCGAACTGCGCCGCAGCTTGGGATTCAAGGCTGTTGGACGCCGCGAATGGCTTGATTCAGTTCGAACGCGGTCGCAAATCAGATCAGGAACCACAATGAAACCGAAAGAGAACAACTTGTCCATTGCCGTCCCTTGACTCATGTCGATAATCCATCAACAATAAAAATGCCAGCTTCGCTGAGCTCTGATCCTTATCGACATCGGATCGGAATACTCTATTTCCTTCATCGGAAGCCGCACTGGCGCAGGGCTGTTCGAATAATTGAAGAAATCTGAGCCTAAATAAATCCAATTCAGACCTAAGGAGGTCACCATGTCAGACAACGTCACCAAGAATTTGCTGATCCTCTGCACTCTGCTGCTTATGATCCTTGTTGCTCAATCGCTAGTAGTATCGTCGACCACTACCGTTCGGGCCCAAGCACCTAAGACCTGCGTCTGGACGTACATAGAGGACAACGACAAGCCAGCGCTGGGTAAAGAAGGAAAGATAGAGCTCAACGGGAAATGGAAGAAGGTCTCGGATGAGGGCTGGGAGCTGAAGGCAGCGGTTAAGACTGGCGACAGTATTTACGTTTTCGAAAAGTGCAATTAGAAAAATGATAGATGAGGCAACACAGGAAGGCGCGACCTGATCCATCAGCAGCTGATCAATCAACAAAATGTCTTAATTGACTACACCAACCGGCAAGGCGCTGGAGAAAGCGTTTTCCCACCCTTCGGCATTTTTCGGTGGATGCTCACGATCACTCAGATTACAAATCGGACACGGTATGCCGGGCTGCACACTAATCCGCAAATACCTTTAATGGCTGCACGCGATGCCATCCAGGCACGCTTTGTTGAATAATGTGGCGTTAGTCGCGGGAAGCGCACCAGGGTTCTGGAATCCATCTGTCCGTGTAGTCGGGATCGCGCGACGTACCGCTGACACGCTCATAGATTGTCCGTGCTCACGCCTAGCGTTTGGCGCTTCAGGATCATGGAGTCCTCCCAAGCCTGAAACACGCGCGGACCGCCTTTATTTGGGCAAACCGACGCGTTAGCGACCGAGTTCGAGCGCCTGCAGGAACGTTCCGATATACATATTGAAGTCCGCATCCGTCAGGAATGCGACCGCATCTTTGTGTGTTTTGAGTTGCCACGTTCCCCACTGAACCGAAATCGGATAAATGTGGACCCCATGAATGTGGTGACTGGGACTGCCACTGCCGACACGGAACAACTCCCCTTCTCCAGTTGCATCCAGAACCGTGATTTCCGCGCGAAAGTGGTTTAAGACCGTCTGGATGATTCGCTCTCCTGCCAGCCGGGGACTCAGACCCTTTCCGGCGGCCTTGAAATCCCTAAGCAGCGGGGCAGGTACACGTTGACTCAGAGCCATACGATCAGACAGGTTAAATCATCGCGGAATTCCGGTCAAGCTTTTTCGGCCCCGGTATCGACATTGGGAACGATAAGTCGCGTTGTCGGTGGAGGTGTGGGGACGGTGCTGATTCGTTCAGAACGGACAGTTGCGTGATCGCTGGCGGCGTCGCGAAACTGGAGCGTCGTCAGCTGGGAGCGGCGTCGGTTCATCATCGCCGAGCAGCATCCGGTGCGCCACGGCCAAGACTAGGCGCTTCTCGATGCTGTAGTCAGCCAGCGAAATTGCCCGACTGCGACCCTTGAGGAATCGGAACACCTCCAGGTGCCAGCAGGCTGCATACTCGATGGTGTGACGGAAATGGTGGCCCAGCGTCATCAACTCTTGGACGCGCTCGTTGTTCTTCTCAATGTGACTGCCCCAATCCGTGATCTTCGGTGCGATTTCGATAGCGACATCGATGTCGCTGGGTCTGTCGGTGTCCGGATTCAGCATGCTGCCAAATAGAGCTACGCGAGTCACCTTTCCCAAAAAGTAAGGGTCGGTGTTCACGCGATCGACACGGTCCATAAATTCTGTCAAAGCCCGCTCGGCCGTCACCCGCGTCAGTCGTTTGGCAGCGGTCGCCGCAGTAAAGGTCATGCCTGCCTGGCACATCGTCCAAACGTCTTTCTGAAGTCTCCGGATCAATCCCTCAGCAGCGAGAGCTCTCGCGAGTTGCAGACCCGCTCCAGCCGGCAGGCCTGCAGCTGCCTCCAACATGCCGGAATCCCATGAATCGATCTGCCGCAGCTTCCGCAGCGCCTGCCGAACAAGCAGGACGGGGTAGCCGGCTACGGTTGCGTTCGGATCGATGTGCATTTGGATTTAGCATAGTCCGCCAAATCAACCGCGGCTCGGGTCATGCCGTAGTACTCCGCTGGACCGAGCCATTTTCCGATATCCGGACACATCGGGAGGAACTTACTTGACATCGAAGTTCGACGAAAGACAGGGGCGTTCTCTCCCGACGGCCGTACGTCTCCGACAGACCATCGCGCGGCGTATGGGACGGGGCGCAGCATTCCTCGTTGGCGAGCGGACGGACGCGAGTTGTACTACCTGTCGGGGGATGGAAAGGTCATGGGCGTTGACGTAAAGGTTGGCGAAACGTTTAAATCGGGCGCGCCTCAGGTGTTGTCCGACGCACCCGTTAAAACAACGCAGTTCGACGTGGCCGCTGACGGCCGGCGATTCCTGCTGCCCATACCCGCCGAACATACATCTGAGCCGGTACACGTGGTACTGAACTGGGCGGCCGGATTAATGAGATAGCGTTGCGTGCCGCCATGAATTAGACTGTGAGAATCGTCGTGTCGGCGTTTAATCCCTCGCGTGTTACTATCCAAGACTGGCATCGTTAATCCGTAAGCCCGCACCTCGGTTACTAGGCCCCCGTGTTCATTCATGATCGTCTGACCTCGCTCACGACAAAATGTACAACGACTTTGCCGGCCAGAAGAATCGGCCACAAGTCCAATGTGCAGCGCCGGTCCAGGCCGTTGCCAATCTCTCGCGCACGGAGTTCCGTGCTGAAGACGGTGCTTTTAGGATGACCGGTCGCGAGTGTTAAGGTGTCCACTTATAAGATCTTGAGGAACGCAATGAGGGCTGCCTTATCTTCGGGGGAAAGTTTCAGGCCGAACTCGTGTCCCTTCACCGGGCGCGCCGCTACTCCGTGCCCAACGAATCCCGTTGGAACATAGTCCTCTCGCAATCGTCGGACGTCGAACCAGTCTTCGAGAGTTGCAACGGAACCGCTATGCTCGAAAGGCCCGCGGTACCAGACGCCCTTGAGGGACGGCACCTTGTAGTAACCAGTACCTCTTCGTGTCCACCGGGCGAGCGTCGGGTCGGTCCCAACCGAAATCTGCATCACATCAGGGTTACTACTGTTGTCGGTCCCGCCTTCGGCCAGAGTCAACTTGTTGTTCGTGTACAAAGGCGGCGTATGGCATTCAACGCAACCTTCCCTTCGAAATATATTTGCTCCGCGTCGTGACAGATCAGACGCCATGTTCGGGTTCACGGGCGGCCGTAAGGAATAGACGTACAGGGACAAGGCATACAATTGCTCATCGCTGTAACGGCCTAGTGTCTGAGGCTTCGGATGCGGGCCGTTTGGGATGAAATTTCCATACGAGGATAAAAAATCCATCCCTTGGTTTAGGGCTGCGTAACGCATGAGATCCCCGATGGACCGGTGCCGAACGAGACCAGTGTGATCAAGGTACCGACGCTCCTCTACCCCGATGATGTCGGGAATGTTCGCCGGCGCATAGGGACTCGTGCCGTGGCGCGCAATAACTCCCGCAGTGACGGCCGGGCGGGTCGCGGTGATGTCTTCTGGACTCATACGCTCAAGGCGCTTCATCGGATCATGCTCTCCCAGCCAGGGTGCGCCGAACATACTATTGAAGAACCGCAGAGCTTCTTCCCGTGCCATGGGTCGCACAGTCGCATTCAATCGAAAGTTGCCTTGAGCGCCTTTGACGGTGGTTCCATCAGGCATCACCCTGGTGTGACATGTAGCGCAAGTGAGGTCTGCCACCTCGACTTTGCCCTTCTGCCGGATTACATACCGTCGAAACGGCATGATGCCTTGCGAAGTTACCGGCACGCCGGGAACATTGTAGAAATTCAGATCGCGCACGCGGCTTCGCTCGAGAGGAAGGTAAGTGTTTGCAGCCTCAAAGACCAGTTCGCCTGCTTTGACCCAGTCCTCCCGTGTAATCAATTTGCGCGCGTCAAACACGATCTCGGGCTCCTGTTGCTTGATCCACTCAAAATATCCTGACGGTTCCCTGTCGGGACGGTAGATCGGGTAGCTCTTGTAAACATCCCGGATGGGAATCGAATAGTAATAGTCGGTGGATACGTGAACCGGAGACGCCTTCGGATCTGCCAATGGCAACTCTGAAGTCGCCAGCTCGGCTGCATCCCACGTCCTGGGGATCTTGGGAGCAAAGCGCTCTGCTCCGCCTAACCGTGACGCGGCAACAAGCATTGAGGCGACAACGAGTATCAGGGGCGTTATCGAGCTTGTGAAATACATGGGCTTATCGGTTCCACGTAGTACTGAAGCAAATCACACACATGGTTACAGCAAAGAGGCGGAAAAGTTGCCGACGGCTTTCGTGTGAGGGTGTCGGAGTTCTCGAACGCGTTAAACTCGGGCCTATGTTGTTGGTGAAGCCTGGCGCGCGGCTCGGTGCGTACGAAATCACGGGGGAGGTCGGGGCCGGTGGTATGGGTGTGGTGTTTAGTGTGCGCGCGACACCCGCCTCGACCGACTGGTCGCCATTAAAGTTCTCAAGGGCCAGTTCCCGCGCGGGTCAGAACGATTTCAACGTGAGGCCAAAATCCTTTCCCGTTTGAATCATCCGCACATCTGCTCAATCTTCGATGTCGGCCAGGAGGATGGAGTCACGTACCTGGTGATGGAGCGAATCGAAGGAGAATCGCTCGCGGAGCGACTGGCACGGGGCACCCTCCATCGCTCTGAAGCGATTCTATATGCCGTCCAGATCGCTAGTGCGCTCGATGAAGCACATCGACAGGGAGTGGTCCATCGGGACTTGAAGCCGGGCAATGTCATGATCGCGAGATCGGGCGTTAAATTACTGGACTTCGGCCTTGCTCGAGTAAGGGACAACACTTCCAACGACGAGTCGGTAACCGGATCTCACACTGTTCTGGGCACACTTGCGTACATGGCCCCGGAGCAACTCGACGGCAACCCCGCCGATGCTCGTTCCGACATCTTCTCCTTCGGCTCGGTACTCTACGAAATGATCACCGGCCGACAGGCCTTTGCTGGAGAGAATTTCACGCAGGTCGCGCTTTTTATAACTTCCCGGGATCCGGAACCTGTCGGCGAGGCGGGGGATCGTCTTGCACACGTCGTCCGGCGCTGTCTGATGAAAGATCCCGAAGAGCGCTGGCAGACCGCGCGCGACCTCATGTTGGAACTGGAGTGGATCGGCGAAGATCCTGACTCCAGGCCCGCGCGCGCTTCGGCGGTGAAAACGCGATATGGGCGATGGACTCTTTGGACAGCGGCCGCGGCATTGGCATGCCTCGTATTCTTCCCGTCCTTGTTGCGCAGGCAGTCTCCGATGCAGCCTGTGACCAGATTTCAGTTCGCTGCGCCTGGTCAGACACAGGTGGGGAGCTTCGCAATTTCCCCTGACGGCAGACGGCTCGTCTTGAGCGCGCGCGATGACAATGGCACGCGCTTGTGGATACGTCCGCTGGAAGCGCTAACCGCGACACCCCTCGCCGGAACCGAAGGTGTCGAGCTCGATAATCCGCCTTTCTGGTCACCTGACGGAAGAAACATAGGCTTCTTTGCCGGCGGCAGCCTCAAGCGTATCGACACTGCCAGAGGAATTGCTCGCACGCTGTGCGCTGCGCCTCAGGCACGCGGCGGCGCCTGGGCAGACGACACAATCCTATTTTCACCAGCAGTAAGGGGTGGCCTGTTCAAGGTGTCCGCAAGCGGCGGTAACGTGACACCGGTGACCGAACTTAAGAAAGACGACGCGGAGGTGAATCATCGTGTTCCTTCCTTCCTCCCCGATGGCAAACACTTTCTCTACCTGTCGCAGGCAGCGGCTGGCGCGAGCGGCATCTACTTAGGCAAGCTTGGCTCCAGGACCGTTACCCGTTTGACCGATGCGAACTCGGCGGCTGTTTACGCGAGCGGTCACCTGCTTTATCTGCGGGGTGACAAACTGTTCGCACATACATTCGACTTGGGGACGTTGCGTCTATCGGGAGAAGCACAGGTTGTGGCTGCTCCAGTCGGAGGGACCCGTGTAATAGGAGCTATGCGAGTCTCGGCGTCGCAGTCGGGCGCGCTGGTATATGCACCGGCGTCCCGCGCCGGTTCAGGCCAACTTCTATGGCTGGACCGCACAGGCAAGCAGACCCCCGCCACGCCGGTGGGTCCATTTGCTGCTCTCAGCCACCTTGGGTTCTCATCGGATGGAAAGCGTCTCGTGCTGGACCGGGGCCAGGTGCAGTCGCGTGGACGCGACGTGTGGCTGCTGGAATTTGCTGGCAACGTGTGGTCACAACTTACTTTTCACCCTGAGAATGATTGGGTTCCATCGTGGTCGCCCGATGGCCGAACCATTGCGTTCACCTCCGACCGCGACGGCCCCTCGGGCTTGCATCAGATTTTTGTCAAAGCAGCTGATGGTACAGGTGGTGAACGCCTGATCTTCACGTCGGGCGAAGACAAGCACCATCTCACGTGGTCACCGGACGGTGCATCGCTGGTGTTTGAAAGCATGACTTCTGCAACCAACTCAGATCTGTGGCTGCTGCCGCTCGTGCCAGGCAGCCAACCTCGGCCTCTGGCGGTCACCAACACCAACGAGATTCAGCCGAGTTTTGCTCCGAACGGCCGGTGGCTGGCGTATGCTTCGAACGAATCCGGAAGGTTTGAGATTTTTGTACAAGCTCTGCAGGTCGGCGGTGGCCGCTTTCAGGTTTCGACAGGTGGAGGCGTTCAACCTGTGTGGCGCCAGGACGGAGCTGAAATGTATTTCCTCGCGCCGGACGGGAAATTGATGGCTGTTGATGTTAGGCCGCAGCACGGCACGTTCGAGGCAGGAGCTCCCCGTGCTTTGTTCGCGACGGGATTACGAGGAAACGATTCGCAGAGCCATTTCGCTGCGGCAGGGGATGGTTCCCGGTTTCTCATCTACGCAGAGATTCCTGATCCCAGCGCTCAGCAGATGACGGTCGTTTTGAACTGGACATCATCTCTGCGGCGATGATTCATTTTTCGACGATCGTAAGGAGATACCGCACTTCGTCGGCAACGTCATCTGCGTGGCAGACCGTTTCGTTAATGTGGCGGCGCAGCAACTCTCGCAATCGTCGCCGCAGGCGATGAACCGCCACCTTCAAAGCTCCCTCGCTCATGCCGAGTGATGCAGCGGTTTGCGAGTAGGGTACCGTAGCACCTTCATCAACACTGATCCCATCAAACAATTGCAGTCTGCCTGTGCGCTCGTACTCTGACCGGAGTTCCTCGCGACAGCGGTCCAGCAACGTGTGGAGTGAACCCCAAAACTGAGACAGGGAGTTAAGGGACGAAATACATTGAATGGAGTTGAGGCAATGGATTTGTCCCGAAGTATCTACAGCCGTGATCTGAAGGTTGCCGCGATGCGTGCCATCGACGCTGGGGCGACGATTGGTGAGATCGCACGTAAGTATCAAGTGAGTCCTCATTTAGTGGACCGCTGGCGAGGAGAATGGCGGGCCAAGGGTGATCTTGCATTTCCTGGCGTTGGGCGACGAGGAATGTTGCTGCCAGTGGTGGAGGAGGCCCGGCGGATCGGTGAGCTGGAGCGCAAGATCGGCCAACTCACAATGGAGAACGATTTTTTAAAAAGGGCCTTGCAGCATTTCAAGGAGTATCACCCTCCAGCCGTCGTCAGTGGCGAGGATGCCTGTTTGAAGAAATCCAGCAAGCCGCGGCGGAAGGCAAAGCCGTGAATGCACTGTGCCAAATGACTGGCCTAAGCCGGGCTGGGTTTTATCGGTTTCGGAAGCCGCGACAGGCCTCTCCAGTGGAGATGGAGCTCCGAGACGAGATGCAGAAAATCGCAGTGGAATCGCCGGCATACGGCCACCGTAGAATCACTGCCGCTTTGCAGCAGCGTGGCTTCAACGTCAACCACAAGCGCGTGCTGCGGATGATGCGGGAAGACAATCTGTTGTGCGTTAGGCGGCGTAAATTTGCGGTGACCACCGACTCTCGACATCAACTGCCGGTCTATCCCAATCTGGCAGGCCAACTGAAGCCGACAGCCGTGAACCAACTCTGGGTTGCAGATATCACCTACATCCGTCTGCAAGTCGAATTTATATATCTGGCAGTGATACTCGACGCGTTCTCACGTCGTGTCATTGGTTGGGCTCTGGGGCGAACGCTGGAAGCTGGATTGGCGACCACCGCGCTGCAAATGGCGTTGCTGGAGAGAAAACCGCCGCCAGGCTTCGTCCATCACTCCGATCGCGGCGTGCAATACGCCTCCCAGCAATATACGGGCATCCTGAGACAACACCAAGCTGAGATCAGCATGAGTCGCAAAGCGAATCCGTACGACAATGCGGCTTGCGAGTCGTTCATGAAGACGTTGAAGTATGAGGAGGTTTACCGCAATGAGTATCGGGACTTTCGGGAAGCGAGCGCCTGTATCGGAGAGTTTCTAGAGCGCGTCTACAATCGACATCGGCTTCACTCGGCTCTTGGTTATTTAACACCGTCCGAGTTCGAACGCCAAGCAGGCGATGCGCCATGAGAATCCATTTAGCAGATCGGGGGCTCTGCCCCTGCGACCCGGGGATTTATCGCTTTCCAGCCAGAATGGCTAAGCGGACTCGGGGCGGTTCCACCGCCCCGGTCATTCCGGCAACTGAGTCGGCGCTCGAGTTCCATCCCTGGAGCGCTCTATCCTCCGCTCAGCTATGTCCACAGTGGACCAACAACAACCTCGCCGCCAATGCTTTTCCAGCGAACGGCGATAGCCTCCTTAACTTTGTGTCTCAGCCCAGGGGTCCACTTCAGTGCGTGCCCATTGTCTCTCGTACACCTTCTCAGGAGTGTCTTCATCCCTGAGTCCCGCTACATACCGCATTTCTGCGTTTTCATCGATGTTGATTTGCACCGCCTTGACACCGCCACCACGCTTATGTGCCTGAAGGCGATCTCGTTCGTTCGACAAGAAGTGCTTCAAAGCAACAATCAGGAATGTGCGCAGCTTCCCCCGTCCGGGTTCGAACTGCCTGAGGTATTCACGTTCCAGGATGACAACGAAGAACTGCTGCGTAAGGTCCTGCGCATCCTCTATGCTGAAGCCGGAACGTCTGACATAGGTATAGAGTGGAAACCAGTAGCTGCTGCAGACTTGTGCTACCGCCTTGGTAGCGTCCCCCTGCCCACGTCCCGCAGCGTCAAGAATGACGCTCAGATGCGTTGTCGGGAAGCGGTGAGTACCTCGGTTTGACATCAATCGAGTGGGGACTGAGAGACAACGGTCTTCGGAAGCAAGTTGCGGATCTCGTTTGTTGGATTCCATACTACATGAAACAGCGGCGCCACCCACGACAGCTCGCAAGAGCCATAGCCCCGCGTGATTGGCCGGACAATGCACCGTCGCTATTGTGCTTGCAAAACGGCGTTACATCCAACTAGGCAAAGTTCGCCCGCGCGGCGCAGGATCGTAGACGGTAACGCCACTTCCCAAGCTGAACGGACAAAGCTGTGGACTCGCAGCTTATTGCTATGCGGGAAGTGCTGCTCTCTCTCTCTGGACAACTTACGCGCCGAGAGTCACATTCGCGGTCGGCACTGGTCTAAGGCCGTACTTCGTAAAGATTGTTGAACGGGTTTTCGAGCGGAACTCGCCGAATGACTCCAAACCCCGCTTCTTGACACATCTCGTTCACCCGGTGCTCGTGAAAACCAAGTGTCCCCAGACCGGCACCGCCGTTGGCCAACGATGTCGTCATGCAGTACATCACACTAAAGCCATGGAACATCGCGCCGAGCGGCCCGATATTCTGCTCCAGTTTGTGCGAGCAGTTTATGTCAAGGCAGATGTAGATTCCATCATCCTTCAGTCCGCCGCGGATGGATCGGAGTAGTCCAATTGGATCAATAGCGTCATGCACCACATCAAACGTGGTGATCACATCAAACTTTTCAGGAAGATCTCGAGAAACGTCTCGCGCCTCAAAGCGGATGCGATCACCGATTCCGGCAGCAACCGCCTTGCGAGTCGCTAGTTCGATTGTCGGCTGAAATATGTCAAATCCCACGTACGTCGACTGAGGAAATGACTGAGCGAGTTTAATCAGCGCGCGGCCTCGACCGCAGCCTACGTCTGCAACCAATGCCCCGCGCTCGAGCTTTGCTTGTACTTCAGGCATAGCGGGAATCCATTGCTGAAGCAGAAGGTTCTCGAACCAGCCCGCAGTAAAGCGCTCCAGACCATCCCAAAAATCGTCCGGATAGGCGGACTGCGGAACTCCACCGCCGTGCCGGAAGCTGTCGATGACTTTGTCGACAACCATGTTCATCGCGCGGGACATCTGGTAGATGCCACCAAAGAAAAACGGCCCACTTTCTTCGGCCAGTGCAGCAGTATGTTCTAGCGGAAGTGTGAAACGGCCAGATGCGGGATCGTACTGAAGATATCCAGCTGTCGCCATGCCGCCCAGCCATTCTCGAACATAACGTTCATTCGTACCAGTACGGGCGGCGAGTTCGGTGCTGGTGGATGGTCCATGGGAAGCCAGATCTTTGAACAACCCGAGGCGATCACCGATCGAAGCTAGCGCGGTCGTCATGGCCGCGCTCGTGTCGCTGAGAACTTTCCCGACGAACGCTTCCTGTTTCGCTGGGTCCGGGGCTCGTAGCGGTTCTGCGTTTGGCATGGGACGTTTCCTATAAGGGGTATTATGCCCCAGTTCGCCGCGCGTATCCGCCCTGAAGTTCGATGACTTTAGCGCTAAGCCCGAGCAGTTCATCGACGCTGGTGAGTGTACGCAGAGGCAGTCTGATGTTTTCGGAGAAGAGCAAAGACGACGTAACCCCGGTTGGCTAGAGCGCCAAACCCCTATTTGTTCGACAACAATGCGGTATCGGGAACGTCATACGGCGTTCAATCCAACTGAGCCGGTGGATGATGCCGATGCGGTATAAATTTCGGTGCAAAAATAGACCACGAAAGCAGCGAGAGCTGTGATCGATAGTGGTCGAAAAGTAGACCACCGAAATCCAGTTCCAGAGAACAAAAGACAAACGAAGTGTTTTATGGAACACCTAAAGAGGTGTACAGAGTGGAAGTGTATGCACAGGTAAGGCGAGCGGTACAGGTGGACGGAATGACGGTTCGTCAGGCAGCGCGGCAGTTTGGATTGTCACGCAAGACGATCCGAAAGATGCTGATGTACTCGATCCCACCAGGGTACCGACGAAGCAAACCAGCAGCGAAGCCCAAGCTCGGTCCGTGGTTGGGACTCATCGATCAGATTCTGGAGCAGGATGAAGGTCAGCCGAAGAAGCAGCGGCATACCGCCAAAAGAATCTGGGACCGACTGAAGGAGGAACACGGATTTCAAGGCGGCTACACGATCGTCGCCGATTATGTGCGCGAGTCGCGGCTGCGACACAAAGAAGTGTTTGTGCCGCTGGCGCACCCTGCCGGCAGTGGACAGGCCGACTTTGGTGAAGCTTTGGTCTCAATCGCCGGTCGGGAGCAAACGGCACACTTCTTTTGCCTGGATCTGCCGCAATCGGATGACTGCTTCGTTGTGGCATTTCCCACCGAAAGCACGGAAGCATTCTTGGAAGGACACAACCAGGCGTTTGCCTATTTTGGTGGAGTACCGCGGACGATTCTTTATGACAACACCCGGATCGCGGTGAAGGAGATCCTGGGCGATGGACAACGGAGGCCGACGCAGGCCTTCAGTGAGTTGAAATCACACTATCTCTTCGAGGCCAAGTTCGGCCGGCCTGGCAAAGGCAACGACAAAGGGAATGTGGAAGGATTGGTTGGCTACGCGCGACGGAACTTCCTGGTTCCGGTACCGCGCGTGAGTAGCTGGGAAGCGCTGAATCGTCACTTACAGCAGCAATGCGAAAAGCGGCGCGAACGCAAACTACGAGGACATGAGGAAACGATTGCGTCACGCTTTGAGCGAGATCGAGAACAACTGCTGCCATTGCCGCCTGTAGCGTATGAAGCTTGCGCCAAGCGCACCACGCGGGTTAGTTCCCAAGCGTTGGTGCGCTACGAAACAAATGACTACTCCGTGCCAGTCGCTTACGCGCATCGCCAAGTGCTAGTGAAAGCATTTGTCTGGCAGGTGGTGATCAACGCCGGTAGTGAGGTCATCGCCAGACATGATCGGAGCTATGAACGGGAAAGCTTCGTCTTTGATCCCCTGCATTATCTGGCGCTACTCGAGCGGAAGACAAACGCCTTAGATCAAGCCGCGCCGTTGGCCGGCTGGACTTTGCCGCCAGCGTTCGCTGACTTACGGCGGTTGATGGAAGCGCGATTGGGGAAACACGGCCGGCGCGAATATGTGCAAGTACTCCGGCTCCTAGAGACGTTCTCTCTGGAACAGGTTCATGCGGCGGTTGAGCAAGCATTGCAACTGCGAGCGATCTCCTTCGATGCCGTCAAACACTTACTGCTTTGCCTGTTGGAACAGCGGCCGGCCAAACTCGATTTAGACAACTATCCTCATCTGCCCGTGGCCACCGTTGCCATCACTCAGGCGGCGGACTATCAAGCTTTGCTGAGTCATGGAGTGTTAGCGTGATGGATACCCCACATCTGCTGTTGGAACATCATCTTAAACAACTTCGCTTGCCGACGATGTTGCGGGAGTACAGTAAGCTAGCCGAGCAATGTGCCAAAGAAGGAGTGGATTTTCAACGTTTTCTGTTGCGTCTGGTGGAGTTAGAGATCTTAGATCGGGAACACCGAGCTACAGAACGGCGCATCAAGGCGGCAAAGTTTCCAGCGACCAAAAGCTTGGATACCTTTGACTTTCTGGCGATTCCATCGCTGAATAAAAAGCTTGTCTTAGATCTGGCCCGCTGTGAATGGATCCACAAAAGGGAAAATACACTCGCTTTAGGGAATTCTGGAACTGGAAAGACGCACATTGCCCTGGCGCTTGGACTTTCGGCTTGTCAACAAGGAATCCGTGTGCGATTCACAACAGCGGCGGCGCTGGTTCACGAACTGATGGAAGCACGCGATGAAAAACGATTGCTGCGTTACCAGCGGCAGTTGCTTCGGCAGGAACTGCTGATTGTCGATGAACTCGGCTTTGTTCCGTTATCCAAGACCGGCGCTGAAATGTTGTTTGAAGTATTCAGCCAACGCTATGAACGCGGTTCCACGCTAGTCACCAGCAATCTTCCGTTTGCCGAATGGACCGAAGTTCTCAGTTCGGAGCGTTTGACCGGCGCTCTGTTGGACCGGCTCACCCATCATGTTCACATTCTCGAGATGAATGGCGATAGCTATCGCTTGAAAACAAGCAAGCAGAAAAAGCTACCTCCGTCCACACCAGATATTCACCCCGAAGCCCAATAACAACCACAAACCGCGCAGCAAGGCTGCTGAGAAAAAGACACCAGCCGCCTTCTGCCTTCCTTCCACACGCCATCTCGCTCGTTTCGACAAACCTATGTCCTGTCCAATCGAAGATGGTCCCCGTTTCCTCCGTTTTGCTGGTTACCTTTCACTCCGGTATTGACATTCTGCCTTAGGCGCGCCATAATCGCCATCAGGCGCTTTCCATCGGTGCTCCAGACAAAACCTCTCGGAACCGAGGGCGTTCGAGTGATGCGCCGCGGCGGCCCGCCGGCCACGGCCACGACATACAGATCGTCACTCATCAGCGAGACTCGCTTTAAATAGGCGATCCATTTGCCGTCCGGCGAAAAGCGCGGCCTCGTCACGGACTCCTTGACGGGCGTAAGCAGTTCCCGCTGTCCGCCCTTAGCCAAATCGACCAGATACAGCTCCGAATTGTCCTGCCAGCGATCGGCTACCGCCAGCATTGTTCCGTCCGGTGACCAGTCAAGCTCGCAAGGTTCATTGGTTCGCGACTTGCACACGGCAATTCGACCGGGGCGCCTCCGGTCCGGCTTACTCGATAAATGGCGTGATCGCGGGAACCTTCCAGCACCGTGAAAGCCAGCTCAGTCGAATCCGGCGACCATGCGGCCGGTCCCCGCACGAGCAGTCCCCCTGTCTCGATCTCTACGGGCGGCCCGCCTTGCAGTGAATGCACCTGTAACTTCGGACGGTCAGCCGCATGGACCCGATAGAGACACGATATCCAGAGTCCATCGGGTGAGATCGACGGGTTGTCTTCCAGCCCTGGCTGTGAAGCCAGCGGGCGGACCGTCATGCGCGAAAAATCGCCGCTCCCAGGCGATTCACGAAACCAATACGCAGCGGCAAGGAGCGTGACGAGGGCAATAGCGGCGGCGAACGCAAGCCAGACGATCATGGGCCGTCGCGGCGCCGGTTGTGCCGCCTCTGTCAGCCTGTCGGCCACCTCTCGCGCCGTGGGCCGCGCCTCCGCATTTCTGGCGAGCATCGCCGGGATCAGGTTGTCAAGCGCTACCGGCAGATCGGGGCGGAGCTTCGCCGGCCGGGGCGATTCCTTTTCGGTTATGGCCTGCAGAAGCGCGAGAGTGTTTTCCGACTCGTACGGATACCGGCCGGTTGTCAGCTCGTAGAGGATCACGCCGAACGCGAAGACGTCGCCTGCCTGTGTGGGCCGCTGTCCCAGCCACCGCTCCGGCGCCAGATAACGCAGCGTTCCGGCGAACTGCGACCCGCGTTTCTCCTGAGGCTGCACATCGAGGGCAAGACCAAAATCGAGCAGTTTGATGTAGCCATCGTCACGCACCATCACGTTCTCGGGCTTGATGTCGCCGTGGATCAGGCCATGGGAATGAGCCACAGTAAGCGCATGCGCGAGTTGAGTGCTCCAGTGAAGGACTTCATCGAGAGAAGGCCTTTTCTGCGCTGCTGCGCGGAGCGTGACGCCTTTTACAAGCTCCATCACGATCGCGGCTGTCTCCCGCGTTTCGATCACCTCGTGAATCATGATGATGTTCGGATGATCGAGGGCGGATGCGGCGCGGGCTTCACGCAAGGGAAGTGCGGGCGCGTCCGAACTTCCACTCCGGCGCGATGAAACAAACTTGATCGCAACCGGGCGATTCAATTCCTCATCGAACGCGGCGTACACGTTGCCCGCTCCACCGGAGCCCAGGAGCGTACCCACGCGGTACCGGCCGATTTTCATTCCGGTTTGAGGAACGAATTGCTCTTCCGTCGCGAGCGGAAGTGAGGCCACCGCCGTCGCGAGGCTCTCGCTTCCTTCGAGGATCGCCACCGCCTGCCGGATGATGAACGGATCGGCCTCAGCCGACCGCATGAAGGCGCTGCGTTCCCCGGCCGGAAGTTGCTCGGCCTCCAGGACCAGCTGCCAGATCGCATCCCAGCGGCTATCGCCTTCACAGGGAACGCCGATCTGCCGACCGGGCTGAGGCTCCCTGGCTGGCATTAGTGGGAGTCTACACCATTCTTGGCTCTGCGAGTGGCGTGAGGAGTCGAGCCAGCTCCATCTTGCATCTTCCAAATACGCGATTTTTGATCGGGCACTGCTCAGAGCGGCTGGCTTCTCAAACACCTGCGTATCTGCTCTTTCCTGCCTGGTCGCTGTTTTCATAGCGTACGCTTAATGAAAAGCCTGCGGGGCAGCTTGCGTCACCGGTACCGCGGCTTCTAGAATTTGATGCCGATCCCTGGAAAGGGGCGGATAGATCCTTTGGCAATTGATCGTTTGCTTTGTTTTCTTGGCAGCCTCGCCCATTGACACAACTTTTCGGTCCCATCCTTCCGTATAGAGGGCGCCCCAAGCTCCCAAATCCAGAACCGTAACGTACCACTCGATGCGCAATGGCAGCATGGGCTGAGCAAACAGGTCGCAGATGACATTGTGCCCTGCAAACCTGCCCATCGGCCGTGCGTGTTGGCATGACATCACGGAAGTATGAACATCATCCAGCAGTGCCGAAGCGACATCGCCCGCCGCGAATATATTTGCCACGCCTTTCACTCTCATGAATTCATCGACGAACACACGGCCGAAGGGATCGCGTTCGACTGCGATCGACCGGGTAAAGGGGTTCGCGTGTAGGCCGGCACACCAGATCACCGTTGCGGCAGGGATTCGATCACCCGAAGACAACCTCACTCCGGACGCATCAACGCCGGCGACGGATATCCCTCCGTGCGCCTCAATACCCAAATCCTTGAGAGCTTTTTCGATAACTTCACAAGCTTCGTTGCCCATGTTCGAACCTACTCTCGGATTATGGTCGGCAAGAATCACTCGGAATCGCCGGGCTGCGCTTGCATTCGCTGTAACTGCTCGTAGCTTTTGAGGCATTTCCGTGGCCGCTTCAATGCCGGTCAAACCGGCTCCCACAACAAGGACCGTGTATTGTCCATCCGATTCCGGTTGCGCCGGCAATGCTTGCAAGTGAGCGTTCAGCCGCTCCGCTCCCTGGTATGTGTCTATGTCAAACCCAAACTCGGCCAATCCCGGAATCGCAGGGCGGTTGAGTTGACTGCCGAGCGCCACCACCAGCCGGTCATAGCGGAGCGCGCACGATTTGTTTGTCGCGGCATCGCTAACATGAACCACCTGATTAGGAACGTCGATCGTAGTCACCTCGCCTTCGACGCGTTCCACGGCGACTGGCTTGAGAACATCATCCAAAGGAATTCGGACGGAGCTAAGGTCGGACTCATAGTTTCGGACGCGGATGCAATGGTATGGATCTCGATTTACGAGTGTTATTGTTACCTCGCCAGGGCCTAGACCCATTTCGTCCAGCTTGCGGGCCGCGCCCACTGCGCTCCATAGTCCCGCAAATCCACCGCCCAGAATGGCCACACGTTTGGGGTTCACGATGATGCTCCGTCCTGCTACCCGGACCACTGAACGGGGCAGAGATTCAGGTGGCTTTCGAGTTGCAAGGTCGACATTGCTTCTGCCGGTACTTCCACTCATTTACCACGAATGAAGATTTCGAGCGCGCTAGTCCATATTAATTGTATTTAGGCGTTACCTCTCGCACGAGTACCTCTGCTTGTGAGCTTTCGTGGGTGGCTAAGTTGCCGCGGAATCCAGGATGCCTTGATCGACGGTATCGTATCTGGCGGCGGTACGATTGAGCCGCTGCAACTGTGCGGACATTGAGACTGCGAAACGGCGTTCCATGAATGTGGCGATCTGGCGGAGCGATGGGTCATCACCCCGGTTGTCGCCCTCAGATGACGAGAACGCCACTTCACAAGCGGAACGCCTTGAAAGGTTCCGCGTTATTCCGCGCCGGGCCGTTCGTCATTGGCAATGAATCAGAGGGTTCGAAGAAACGCGATGAGCGCTGCCTTGTCGGGTGCAGAAATGTTGAGTCCGAACGCGTGCCCTCGGACTGCACGCGTTGTTAATCTATAACCCTTGTAGCCCGTGGGTATGTAGTCATCCCGAAGCCGAGCAGAGTTGAACCAGTCCTCGAGTGTGGCGACACTCCCGTTGTGCTCGAACGGACCGCGATACCAAACCCCTTTCAGTGAAGGCACGCGGTAATACCCGGTGCCCTTTCGCGTCTGCAGCGCGAGCCGGGGATCAGTCCCTACGGACAGGGGCATAATCGAATACTTTTGCTTGTGTCCATCGGGTACGATGAATCCTTCTGCCGGCGTAAGCATATTGTTCGTGTAAAGCGGAGGAGGATGGCAGCCGGTACAGCCTTCCCGCTTGAAGACCTGCTCGCCGCGTGCCGACACGACTGTCGGCCGATTCGGATTCGCTGGCGGCTTCAGAGAATAGAGGTAACGCACAAGTGCGAACAACTGCTCGTCAGAGAAACGGGATCGCGTTGCCGGGTTCGGAAGTTCGTCAAACATGCGGAAGCGACCGTAAGCTGCGAGTTCTTCCGCACCGTCTACTGCGGCCGCATAGTGCATCAGGTCCTTGATAGAGCGATGCTGTACCAGCCCTGTTGCATCGAGGTATCTGCGATGCTTAATGCCAATCAGGTCCGGCGTCTTTGGCGGAAAAAACAGACTCGTGCGACCCCTATGCACCACACCTGCCGGTATTCCCTCCAGAGCGGTCAGCATCTCCACTGCCGCCATGCTCTCGATTGCTTGTGCCGGATCGGGGTCAAGCCACGGCACCGTGAACATGCGGCGGTAGGTGACGACTGCTTGCTTCAGCGCGTCGCGTTCGGATGTACTGGTTGCAAGCTGATGTCTTAGATTCAACGCATCGAAGACGCCCACCGGTGAATTCCCTTGTGCGCCGACGATGACGTTTCCGTTTTCCAGAATTCGTGTGTGACACGAACTGCAGTTTGTATACCGGACCTCCACGTGTCCCTTACTTTTGACGATATAGCGAGCTGAGGGGTCGCTTCCGTCGGGAGCAAGGCGGATTCCCAGACGGTCATACCAGTTCGGATCACGTGCATTTTTCACGTCACCGGGTACGTCGGATGCTCCTTTGAAAATCAACTCGCCGGCACGGACCCAATCAGCTTCTGTCCGGATCTGTCCGGGATCAAAGACCGCTTGCGGTTCCTGCTGATTAAGCCACTTCCAATAACCTTTCGGCTCGCGATGTGGATGGTAAACGGTGTAAGTCTTGTAAACGAGCCGTATGGGAATGCGGTAGTAGTATTCAGCCGAGACGTGGGATGCAGTGACTCCGATGCCGGCCAGAGGCAATTCCGAATCATCAGTATCGGCCCATGCTCGATGGACAGGAGGATTCTGTTCAGTCGTGCGCGAACCCTGGGCAAATCCATAGGCCGTGAGAAGTATCGACGAGCAGAGTAGTACGCCGACGGCTTTCACTGGACCTCCATGTAGCGCTGATTATACGTCGGAGTGCGTGTCAGAGTGTTCGGCTCCCGTGCCGTGTGTGAAAGTGACAGGCAAGGAATCAGGGCCGAGGAAAGCGCAGGGTGCATGACCGCTTTCGATAATCCGTTCATCGTGAATACGCCGCTTCAACCTCTGCCGTGACTGTTCCAAATGCCGCGATCGCACCCAGCTTGGGAAACGGCGTTCCGGAAACAATGAGGTTTCACATGAGCATATAGTCGGCGTTGCTGATTTCTGGCGCGTCGAGTTCCGCCGTTGCGGCCAATCAACAGGTGGGGCGTTACACGACTGGGTGGCAGTTCCCGGGTGGCATCTGGACAACGGCCTGTTCGTGGCTCTACTGGTCAACGCAGTGCTGCCCCGTTTAGGTCTGGCCCGAGCGTTTTCAGTTCGCATTCGCATCACAGACAACGGCATTCAACGTCCGGGCCTAGTCGGCACTCATGGGGAAGACAGTGCCTGATGGCCCAGCCTTCGGCCTGTGCACTACTGGTCTACCTTGCCAGGCTGCATGAATGCGGAAGTCGTTTTGCGAAGGACGCCCTTACGACGCAATACCTGATGCCAGATATTATCCGTTGAGCGTTTGTCATGTCGATCGACGGCCGCGGCAATTTCCAGGCTCGAACATCCCGTATGGCCCGGTTATTCAAGCTGCAGCTCGATAGTAGTAGTTCAGCAGACCACCCAAACGTTCCCGACGCTGAACTTTCCCCGTCTTGCCTAGTGGGCTGTCCGGGAGAGTTCTTTACCATGGCTGAATCCGGTGAGATGGATCGGAGTATTTCCACTGGAACGGCTTGGCTGTCTTGCCGTAGAGCCGGATGTAGCGCATGATCTTGCGGCGGAGATCGGTGACGGAGGTGAAGATGCCGCGCGCGATGACGTCCCGTTG
Source organism: Bryobacteraceae bacterium (assembly GCA_963844855.1). GTDB lineage: Bacteria > Acidobacteriota > Terriglobia > Bryobacterales > Bryobacteraceae > DASQDN01. The sequence goes on along the minus strand of CAWJQP010000082.1, from coordinate 28,145 downwards.
CAGCTTTCCGAACCAGATCTCGACCTGATTCAGCCATGACGAGTACGTTGGCGTGAAGTGCAACCGCACATTGCGGTGATCCACGAGGAAATCCTTCACCAAATCGGTCTTGTGTACTTGGAGGTTGTCGAGGATGATGTGGATCTCCTGGTCCGCTGGGCAGGTAGCGACGACCTGCTCTAAGAAGTCAACAAACTCCTTGCTGGTATGGCGTGGAGCGGTTTGGCCGATAACCGAACCGGTTTTCGGGTTCAGTGCGGCGAACAGCGACAAGGTGCCGTGACGGTGGTACTCGAAGCCATGGCGCTCGGCACGTCCAGGCGATAAGGGCAATCGGCGATCCTTGCGGTCGAGCGCCTGGATGGCACTTTTTTCGTCTACACAGAACACGGCAGCATGCTGGGGCGGGTTCAGGTAGAGCGCTATGATGTCGGCCGCTTTCTGCTCGAACTGGGGATCCTTGGTGGCCAGGTACCGTTCGAGCCGGTGCGGCTTGAGGTCGGCCTCCTTCCATACCTTGCGGATCAACTCCTTGCCGACCTTCATCACCGCCGCCATCTTACGCAGGCTCCAATGAGTGCTCCCGTCGGGCGGAAACTCATAGGTCTTCGCCAAGATCTTGGCCCGTAGTTCCGGCGTCAACAGTTTGGCCGGCTGTCCGGGGCGTATCGTCCCGAGCCCGATCACACCTTCCTCAGCGAATCGCCGCTTCCACAAACTGATGGTCGGCGCAGTCGTATTCAGGTGCTCGATGATCTCGCGATAGCTGAGGCCATCCGCCAAGGCAAGGATGATACGCATCCTTTGTGCAACGGAGGCGGGCAGGTTGTGTTTACGCAGGTACGACTGAAGTTCATGCCTTCGTGCCGCCGATAGTGAAAGAGCTTTGGACACCGCCATAAATGGTATGGCGCCGAATCTAAGCTAAAGATTACTTACGGACAGTCCACTAGTAGGTGGTCCGGCTCGGGTTGAATCAAGTGGTTGTCCAGACCTTGGTGGTTGCGTTCGCTGTGATAATGCGCCACGAAATGTTGAACGGCCGTCCGCAACGAACTCTCTCCGAACAGGACCAGCCGCTCTAAGCACGATTCCTTGATGCTTCTTACAAACCGTTCCGCGTAGGCGTTCAGGTTGGGACTTCGCGGTGGTATCTTCACCGATTGGACGCCGGCCATGTTGAGGGTGCTCAGGAATTCGTCCGTGAACAGCGGGTCTCGATCATGGATCAGATAGCGCTTCCCGGTGAGCAGGCCGTCGACAGAGTCTGTCAGATTCCGAGCAATCTGACTCATCCACAACCCGTTTGCGGCCGCTGAGATTCCAGCGATCTCCACTCGTCTAGTCGACAGCTCGATAAAGAACAATACGATGAATCGCTGCAATCCGTTGGTCGTCCAGACCTCGATAGTGAAGAAATCCGTAGCCGCAATCAATTCCCAGTGTTGCGTCAGAAATTCCTTCCAGGTCGTCTTGCGAGTTCGCTCCGGTGCCGGTTCGATGCCGTGCCTTGCCAAAATCGCAGCGATCGTGCTGCGAGCAAGCTTGTATCCCAGATTGGATAGGGCGCCCTGAATCCGCCGATATCCCCAGCTCCGATTCTCTTCCGCCATTTGAACCACCAATTGCTCGATCCCAGCGATGGTGCGCGGACGACCGACTCCGCGCTTTCCGCTGCCATCGTATTTCAATGCGATCAGCCGCTGATGCCACCGCAACAAGGTCTCCGGAGTCACGATGGTGGCTACGTCCCGCAGAAGCTTCCGTCCCAATCCTTTGGCTTTGGCGGCCAGCCGACGCCGCTGGTCGTCGCTGAGACGCAAACGTCGTTCGCCCAACTGTTCGCGAAGAACACGATTCTCTTCACGCAAGTATTCGATTACCTGAAGCTGTCGTTGATTCATCCATCCAGCTAGAGCGATCAGGACAAACCGGAACGGATCGAGAGGCATCGGCATCTGGTCGCTTCATTATCGATAACACCAAGAACGGCCGCACAGCACCGCATTTTTCAGCAAGATTAATTTTCGGTCCATACGCCGAAATACCCGAGTGACACAGTGCGCTGGGACCGAGCGGTAGCGGGTCGAGCCAGGCGAGAAACGGATCAGTCGATGCCGATTGCGGGAGGCACACCCACGCCGTGAGGCAAAGCGTCGCGACTCGAAACATGAACCAATGATAGACACTCTGGGGTCGCGATTCGCGACCCCGACGATGCCGCGAAACGATCGGAAAAACGGACAACCAGACGCGAGACCCCAGTCCAACCCGGAAATCGAAGCTGTAACTGTCACCGGCGCCACTCGCGAGGCGTGGAAGTCAAAACAGCAGCCTCAAGGCGAGCTGAGTGATACGCGGGTCCCGCGCCGACACGACTTGCCCAAACGCAGCAGCGCCGAATGACGTATTCACCCCGGCGGCCTGCGTGTGATTGAACAAGTTGAAGAACTCGGCGCGAAACTGCAGATCCACTCCTTCGACGATTCTGGTGCGCTTGATAAATGACACGTCCCAGTTGTTGATCCCCGGCCCACGAATGAGGTTGCGGCCCCCACTTCCGAATGTCCCGAGAGCGGGATTGGCAAACGATGAAGTGCTGAACCAGCGGGCGAAGCTCTTTTCCAACTCGATCGGTGTGATGACGTCGGGCCGCTGGCCGCCGCTGCCGGTGCCTGCACGATCACCGGGTATGGTCACGCTAAGAGGAGTCCCCGATTCGAATCGCGTGATCCCGGATAGTTGCCACCCCTGCAGCAAAGCACGCGTAAGACCCGTGCTGTTGCGCGCAAACGGCAGTTCATAGATGTAGCTGAGCACCAGAACATGCGGCCGGTCGAAGCTGGAGACAGCTCGCTCCATGCGCGAATTGGCATAGGAGCTGATCGGCGTGACGTTGTTGTCGATTGACCGGCTCCAGGTGTAAGACGCCTGCAGGGAGAGGCCGCGCGAGAAACGCTTTGTTCCGGAAGCCTGAAGCGAATGGTAGATGGAATTGCCCGTCGTTTCGAAGGTGTTGATGGTAGCGAAGCCGGGATAGGGTCGGGCGGCGTTTGGGTTCACCTGGCCGCTGGCGACGGCCACGCTGGCCATAGGTTGATTGATATCACGGCTCCGGACAAGGGCCGCGCCGCGAGAGCCTACGTAACTCACATCAAGCACCAGGTCGCTCGCGAGCTGCCGTTGCAGCCCGAATGACCACTTCATGTAATACGGAATATTCCACGGTGAAGCGAAGTTGCTGAGCGCGATCGGGAACGCGCGCCGCTGTCCTTGAGCAGGATTCGAAAGCGCCGTGGTGAAGATGGACGCGCTCTGATTAAACGGATAGTTGTTCCGCACCGTGGAGACATTTTGCGCCCAGCGATCGTGAAACATCCCGAACCCGCCGCGCAGCACCGTGCGGCTGTCCTCCGTAAGTGCATAGGAGAAACCGCCACGCGGAGCGAAGGTGTTATAAACCGTGTTCGTCATGGCGTTACCAAATATGGCGTCATCGCCGGCCACCACGATCCCGTTACCGAAATTTTCCGTGCCGGGAACGATCTGCCCGTTCGAAGGCATAATCTGCGCGGCCTGCGAGTAGTCGAAACGTGATGGAAGGAAGAAGGAGTAGAATCCGTCCGTGTCCTGCTCCGGCTGATAGAACTCGTATCGCAGGCCGAGGGTCAGCGAGAGGCGGGAGGTGGCGCGGATCTGGTCCTGTATGTAGCCGGAAAGGTTCGTCCAGCGCGACACTCCGAAGATGTGCGCCGAGTTCTCGGTGTACTGAAAGGCACGACCCAAAAGCATATCGGCCAGAGCGTCCCCTGTGACGGAACCGTTGAATGTAAACGTTCCGTTATTGTTGGGATTGGATTGGTTCTGCGACTTGTTTTCTTTGTCGATCGCGCCGCCGATTTTAACGGAGTGCCGACCCGTGTTCCAGGTGAGATTGTCGATGAGTTCCCACGTGTATCCGGAGATATTCTGCGGCCAGCGGATGTCGATACCCGCATAACCCTGTGCCAGCGAAACGGAGGAAATGAGACCTCCGGAATCGGTGACGGTATCGAAGACACGGGGGATGGTTAGATTTGGCGCTCGGACTCTCGCTGCGTTGGGTCCGGTAGAGATCGCCAGCGAAGTGTGGAAGAAAGCGGACGTGACCTGATTCACCAGGCTGGGGGAGGCGATCCAGTTTACCGAGAGATTCATCACGCGGATGATGTGCGACTGTTCGGAGTTCGCTACGTCATGCATGGGATTAGTGGCGAACAGGCCGTAAGGGGAAAACAAGCGGGTCGAGTCGATATTGTAGCGTCCGAACAGCAGAAGGTTGGGCTTCCAGTTGTAGTCGAAACGGCCTAGAGCGGACCGGTAGCGGGTGCCGTCGGGCTCCGTGGAACTGAAGTTGAGCGCTCCTTGCCGAAAGCCGGCGGTGGGCGGGAGATAGTAGGTCTGAATCAGCTGCACCGCATTGGGGTCGATCCGGCCGGCCGGGATGCGATTGCCCAGAAAGGGTTGACCCGTGTCAGGGTCGGTAATGGTGCGGCCTCCCGAGAAGTCGCCCCCGACCTGCGCCGCCGTGGGCACGGTCGTGGTGCGAGTGCCGGTATTCTGCTGAATCCGGCGATACTCGTTCGACAGGAAGACGAACAGCTTGTCCTTCACGACAGGCCCGCCGACGGTACCGCCAAAGTTGTTGTAACGATTCTTCGGGCGTATAGGGGAGAAGAAATTACGTGCGTCGAGCTTGTCATTGCGAAAGAACTCGAACAAAGTCCCGTGGAACTCATTCGTGCCGGACCTGGTGATTACGTTAACCTGCGCGCCGCCGTTGCGGCCATACTCTGCCGAGTATGCGTTCCGCTCAATGCGAACTTCCGCGATGGCATCCAGATTGACCATCGACAGGTTGTTGCCGTTGAATGTATCGATGTTGCGTCCTCCATCGAGGGTCCAGTTATTGGCGCTGGTCTGGCCGCCGTTGAACGAGAACGGAACGGAGGTGTTGGAGCCGAATCCGGGCTGCTGCGCCTGCATGGAGCTGACTCCGGGTTGCAACGTCATCAGCTGTGTGAAGCTGCGTGTATTCAGCGCAATTTCCTGCACCTGACTGCCGAAGACGGTCGAGCCGACATTTGCTGTCGCCGTGTCCACCTGAACCACCTGCGTCGTCACATCCACCGTTTCGGCTACGGTGCCAAGAGCCAGGGTGGTGTCGATACGAACCGACTGACCGGCCGAAAGTTCAACTCCCTTCTGCGCCACTGTTCTGAATCCACTTTTCTCAAAACTCAACTCGTACGTCCCCAGAGGCACCTGCGGAGCGAGGTAATTGCCGTTTTCGTCCGTCGTGACACGCCTGGAGAAAGGCGGATCGATTCGCTGCACCGTCACAACTGCGCCGGGCACGGCTGCTCCGGTCGGGTCGCGAACCGTGCCGAGCAATGTGCCTGTATTCATCGTCTGCCCGGGTAGAAGTTCCACCAGGATAGAAAGACCAAAGAAAAATGCAATCAGGTACTTCATTTAGTAGATCTCCCGAAACTGTGTTGTCGAATTATAGCGGAAGGAGTTCCTTTGCGCGTGCGCGATGTGGGCTTACTGAAGCGCTTCCGCGCAAGCTCTCCTACGTGGCCATCCCTGAATTGCCCTTCCTGGAACCGTTGCACCCATTCAACCGGCGGGCGCTGCGCGCAATTTGCTACCTGCGATGGAATACCATAATGCTCGGTGGACGGAGGAACCACGAAGCAGGTGTATTGAAGAGAAACCGCCACGTGCCCCTCATGCGTGGCTGTGCAACATCATCAAAAACGGCAAACATTGCATCGCGGACTTGGGCACAATCAGCAGGACACGTTGTGCACCCTCGGCACGACTTTGGGCAATAACCAAGCCGGCCTCGATCGTCTTGCCCAGGCCAACCTCGTCTGCAAGAATGCAGCCGCCTTCGCGAAGACGTCGAAGCGCAAAGATTACCGCGTCAATCTGGTGGGGGTTGGGATCGATGCGCGCCTGGCGCTGCGCAGCGGCATAGCGCTCCCGGTCGTCCGGTCGGCGGACACGGACGAGATCCTCAGCTAGAATGCGCTGATTGAACGCGTGCATAGCGACGATTGGTGAACCTCAACTCACTCTAGAGAAGCTCGGACGTCCCGATTCACCGAACATCGCCACATCGTTGAGCGATGCTGCCCGATCGGACCTGGCGTCGGATACTGCGCTGCGCGCGACAGTTAGGCTGTATGGATCGGCAACACTGACACGGGGAGTGCGCATTAACCGGATGATCTATAAGCGCCGAAACGTTTTGTACACGGGCCTGCAAAGAAGCCCCGAGGAATGCACGGCGCTCAATGTGGCACCGTACGCCGTCTCTCCAGAAACCATTCCTGGAGCCCGAAGGGTATCGAGGCAAGCATTGCAAACATCGGATTTTTTGAATCCGCAGATGACCGGCCATCTCCGCCGCCGCCGGCGTCGGCTTAGCTCCGATGCTGGAGAAGGCCGCCTTCGGCAAACTCCCGTGGGACAAGAACAAGGCTTGGATACGGGCGCCATCCCGCCGCGAGAATTCGTGAAGAGTACATCCATATACATGCCAAGCCTCAGTGCAAGTCCTGGGTTGTCTACAGCGACGCGCACCTTTGCCGTCCGAGTTTGAGAATCGACTTGGGGATCGCGACGCCTCGATACTGGCGGCCGGCGTACGCCGGAGTAGTGCATTGTTGCCCGGGTTCCAACGCGAACGGCGCCGAAATCATTCTCCAGAAGGTTTGTGAGTTTTCGGCAGACGTGCGTAGATGACAACATCAGCCTTCCGGAACGGATATGCCAGTGTATTAACGGTAGCGAAGGGTCAGTTGTGTTGAAGCAGTTGGCGGATGCGAAAGAAGCGTAGTAGCTCTTCAGCACCCATCACGGGATTCTCGAGCCAGGATTCTTCGTCGTCCTCTTCGTCCAGATTGTCGAGAACTGGATGTGGCTCGCGCGGGGCAAGATATTCCCTTTTCTCCAGGTCGTCGAGGTAGTTGCGGATTTGGCTGGCCGTGAAGAGGCGCTGGATCTCCGCCACGAACGCCGGCAGTTCGGCGGCGAACTCAGGATGCTGTTCCGCCGCTTGCACGAAATGGAACAGCTTCTCACCGATCAGATAATTCAGAGCGTCGTCCAACCCGTAGCGCTCGCGGATACCCTCAGTGGCTTCGCACTGCTCGATCCAGATTTTGTGGAACTGGATGCTCATGTCGAGGTGTCCTTTGGTTTCAGAATGCGGCGCACCGACGTGCGACCATTTGCAACTGCCGGGCGATTTCGGCTTTGGCGAGGCCGGCGCGGTATAGTTTCCGGATCTCAGTGGCCTGTAGACCAGCGGTCATCGGCCGGCCGAGCCGTTTACCCCTTCCGTCGTGCGTTCGCCAAACCAGCCCGAGTTCGTTCCCGCAGAATTTCTCTTTCGAAGTCCGCGAAAATGGCTAGCAGGCCGGCCATCGCTCGACCGGCGGGCGTAGTCAGGTCCAGCGCCTCGGTCAAGGAAACGAACCCGACCCCAAGATGGTTCCTGGAGTGTCGCCAGCAGGTCCGTGACCGACCGTCCCCAGCGATCCAGCCGCCACACCAGCACCACATCGATCTCTCGGCGCCGAGCAGCCTCCATCATCCTCTCCCGCAGTTGTCACTGCGATGCACCAGAACCGATCTCCTTTATTTGTATGGCTATCGTCCATCCCCGCCGGGCGGCGTATTCCCGCATGGCGCGGCTCTGCATCGGGAGGGTCTGTTGATCGTTGGTGGACACACGGGCATAGAGGCCTGCCCGGAACTTCGTCAACAACTCGGGTTCTTCGATGCTGTCATGGTCATCGAGACCGCCCCGAGGGACCTCCTCCGCGGCCGCGCAGTGATCACGAAAGCGATCGCCGATAATCCGGTGAAGTCCGTCATTCTGAATGGACTGGCGCTAGCATTACGGCTCACTGGGGGGGCATTGCAGCCGACGTCCTCGCCCAAGCCATGCCGGACGACAGTTGGATGCGGCAGGGATCGATCGTCATCGGAGAACGCGACTTCGCGGGAATCTGGCGCGATTAGAATTCGTTTGACGAACCTAATCGCGTTCGCCTCGCGACCGGGCAGGTGAAGGCCAGTCGAGCGGGCTCCGCTATGATTTCCCGGCGTACTCCATCACCCGGCTGACAGTTCACCTGAATAGATCGTCGGGTGCGTTAATTGTTTACTCGGAGAACGCGACAGCCGAGCGGTCGACATCATATATTCTGGAAACCTAAATGCCTCCTTCAACTGCCGAACTACGTAGCCGCGACTGGTTCGGTCGCACTGACAAACTTGGCTTCATTCATCGTGCCTGGATGAAATCCGAAGGATTCAGCCACAGCGTCTTTCAGGGCCGCCCTGTCATAGGCATCTGCAACTCCTGGAGCGAACTGACCAACTGCAACGCTCATCTGCGCCAGGTGGCGGAGGCCGTCAAGCGCGGGGTTTGGGCTGCCGGCGGATTTCCGCTGGAATTCCCCACCATCTCGCTGGGCGAACCGTTCATGCGTCCGTCGACGATGATGTTCCGCAACCTGATGGCAATGGATGTCGAAGAATCGATCCGGGCCAACCCGATCGACGCCGTAGTGCTGCTGTGCGGATGCGACAAGACCACTCCGGCTCAGTTGATGGGCGCGGCCAGCGTCGATATTCCCGCCATCATGGTCACCGGCGGCCCGATGCTCAAGGGGATGTGGCAGAACCGCGAGATCGGCTCAGGTTCGGACGTCTGGCATTTCTGGGACGAGGTGCGCGCCGGGCGCATGACCGAGGAAGACTTCTGCGAGATCGAGAGCTGTATCTCGCGAAGCTCCGGCCACTGCATGGTGATGGGCACCGCTTCCACCATGACCAGTCTCGCGGAGGCCATGGGTATGACGTTGCCGGGCTGCGCAAGCGTGCCGGCTGCGGATTCGCGGCGCATGGTGGTCGCCGAGCAAAGTGGCGCCCGCGCGGTCGAGATGGCGCTCGAGGATCTCCGTCCCTCAAAGATCATCACCCGCCATTCGCTGGAGAACGCGATTCGCACGAATTCGGCGATCGGCGGCTCGACCAACGCGATTATCCATCTGATTGCTATCGCCGGACGCCTGGGAATCGATCTGCCGCTGAGTTTGTTCGATGACATCGCGCGTAGCACTCCCTTGCTTGCCAACATACGGCCGTCCGGCAAGTATCTGATGGAGGACTTTTACTACGCCGGCGGTCTACCCGCCGTTATGAAGGAGCTTCTGCCGCTGCTCCACAAGGACGCCCTCACCGTAAACGGCAAGACCGCCGGTAAGAACTATCAGGATGCGAAATGCTATAAACGCGATGTAATCCGTGCCCTGGACCAGCCGCTGGCGGAGCAGGGCGGCACGGTGGTCTTGTTCGGCACACTGGCGCCTGGTGGCGCGGTTCTCAAACCGACTGCCGCAACGCCGAAACTGATGCAGCACACCGGACGGGCCGTGGTTTTTGAGGATCATGATGACCTCAAGGAACGCCTCGACGATCCCAACTTGGATGTGGACGAAAACTGCGTGCTGGTTCTCAAAGAGGGGGGACCCAGAGGAGGCCCTGGCATGCCGGAGTGGGGAAATTTGCCGGTACCCGCCAAACTGCTTAAGCAGGGCGTCGAAGACATGGTGCGCATCAGCGATGCCCGCATGAGCGGCACCAGCTACGGCACGGTGGTACTCCACGTAACTCCGGAGTCGGCCGTCGGCGGGCCGCTCGCCATCGTCGAAAACGGCGATCTCATCGAACTCGACGTCCCTAACCGCAGGCTCAATTTACTGGTCTCCCAGCAGGAGATGAGCCGGCGCCTCGCCGCTTGGGAACCTCCGGTGCGGCACTATGACCGCGGCTACGGGCGGCTCTTCATCGACCACATCATGCAGGCCAGCGAAGGTTGCGACTTCGACTTCCTGCAAAAGTATCAAGGGGGTGAGGATCTCCGCGGATCGGCGCGTTCCAAAGCCCGCCGAGCCGCAGACCGGTTGCCTTCACCCTTTTGAGAAAAGGATACGGGAGGTGTAAGTGGATATTCGCGAGTTGGCGCGAGTGCAAGTCGTTGCCGTCACCGTCTTGTTCTTCATCAACCTCGGTAAGATACGAGCATTGGTCTGAAGGCTGTGAACGAGAGAGTTCGTGCAGATTTTCGCCTCCCCATTTCTCTTTCGAACTTACGACTGGTTAGTAAACAGCGTTGAGATAAGTCATTTGTTTATAGCACTCGTGGATCACAACCACGACTCGACCCTGCTGGGTGCGGACTGCTGATCTGCAGCTGCAGCGGTGTATTGTGCCTACAAATAAATCCCAACCAAGCTGCCGAATGCCGGAGCGAGACGTGATCCACCCGATCAAGAAAGTTTGGAATCCGCACCGGCCGGAAGTAGGCGCGCAGCCGCTGATTACTTCGCGTGTGCATGGCGAATTGCTAAATTAGCCGAAATTTGCCGATCGGCGGAGGTTGATACGATTGCCGCAATGCGGGACTTCCTGATCCTATTCGTTCATCTGGTTGTGACGGTAGCGCGACTGGCAGGGCCGGGCGGAATCCGTTCCGTTGTTGCCGAGTCGGTGCTGGTGCGACATCAGTTGTTGATCCTCAACCGCGGGCGCGAGCGTGCGCCCAACCTGCACATCGCTGATCGGATCATCGCCGGGTTGTGCACGCTTTTCATCCGCCAAGCCCGTGTTCTCCGTTCCGCTATTGTTTTGAAACCTTCCACTCTGCTGCATTTCCACACCGTCCTGAGGAAACGAAAGTACCGCATTTTGTTTTCACCCAAATGCCGGTCTCGACCTGGCCCGAAGGGACCAGACAAAGACCTCGTTGCCGCCGTCGTGGCATGAAGCGGCGCAATCCCAGCTGGGGATGTCCCCGCATCGCCCAGCAGATCTCGTTGGTTTTCGGCGTCGAGATCGACAAGGATGTGGTGCGCCGACTCCTGAACATTCACTACCAGCCGGAATCGGGATCAGGGGGTCCTTCCTCGCTTACATTTCTCGGCCATTCGAAGGACAGTTTGTGGAGCTGCGATCTGTTCCGTTGCGAATCGGCCACAATGAGAACCCATTGGGTTCTCGTGGTGATGGACCAATTCACCCGTCGCATCATCGGATTTGGCGTTCACTGCGGGTCAGTTGACGGAGTCGCGCTCAGCCGTATGTTCCAGCGAGCAATTCGTGCGCACGGCCTGCCCAGGTATCTCAGTTCGGATCATGACCCGCTGTTTCGGTTCCACCAATGGCAAGCCAATCTTCGGGTACTCGAAGTGAAAGAAATCAAGACCGTTCCTCACGTGCCGCTGTCGCATCCTTTCGTCGAGCGACTGATCGGTACGATTCGGCGCGAGTACCTCGACCACATTCTATTCTGGACCACGGTCGATCTGGAGACGAAGCTACTCGATTTTCAACGTTACTATAACGGCCATCGAACGCATGCGGGGCTGAAAGGACGCCTGCCAGAACCGTCTCTTGACGAATCGGTATCACCAATAGGTCTCGATTCGTATCGGTGGCGGAGGCACTGTGGAGGGTTGTACCAGACTCCAATCGCGGCATGACTTATCAATTCGCCATCAACAGGTTTGACCCTGCGTGAAATACAGCCGGCGCTCGTTCGGATTGGCCGGATTTGCAAGCCGCGGGTGATCAGCGCCCCGGCCGCTACCAGCATTGACTCTGCGTACAATACGCTACAGTAAATTTCTGCACGGATGCTGCCGGGACCCACATTGCGGACAACTGCTCGGAAAATCAGTCGGTTGAAGTAACCCTAGCAGTTTGAGCCTATTCGCGTTCGCGATATTAGGAGTGCAGCAGCAACCCGGGGGTCTGACCAGCAACGTAGGCTGAGGGGATGCCTGCACCAACAACCTACCAAATGCGTTCTTCGAGTGCTGATCTTAAACAGAACGAGGAAGTCGGTTAAGCCTAGAGATCTGTTGAACCGGTGAAACGCCAGCTTGTAGAGCGGATGTGGCGGTAATAGAATTCCGCCTATGTTCTCATCCGTGTTGCCCCCGGAATGTCTAGCCGCCCGCGTCCAGTTCGTCAAGAACTTCTTGATTAGAGAAAATAGGTATGGCATGTTGCTGCGCATGGACAAAGAGGCTGTGAAAGCGAAGCTGCTGGAGTATGAGCCAGAGCTGAAAGCCGCCGGGATCGTTCACCTGCACCTGCACGGCTCGGTGGTTAGGGGAGAAGCGGGACCGGATTCCGATGTGGATCTCGCGGCCGTCTTCGATCGCGGCAAGGTTCGGGGCATTCTCGCGGAAATCGGCCTGAAACACCGCCTGTCCGAGATCCTCGGCGCCGATGCCGATCTGTGCAATGCCGAGCGCCTGAAGGAACTGGTGCAGGGCAATTTCGACCGCGAGGCCGAGCTTGTCTTCTAAGGCTGAACAATGGCTGCGCGACATTTTGCAATCGGTCGAGGTGATTGAAAGCCACGTCGCGAGCATGAATTTCGAGCGCTTCCAGACGGATGTCAAAACCATAGATGCGGTGGAGCGCCGCTTGCAGAGGATCAGCGAGGCAGCCATTCGCCTCGGGCCAGGAGCGGAACACTTTTGTCCCGGTCTGCCGTGGCCCAATATCCGCGGCATCGGCAACTGGCTGCGGCATCAATATGACCGCGTCGATCTCGATACCGTATGGCACACGGCCACGGTTGAGATCGTTCCGCTGAAGGCTTCGGTGAAGGCCGCGCTGCAGCAGCTGCAAAGCGCGACGGAACTGCCCGGTTTGGGTTGAAATCGGAAGAGCGTTTACGGCTGCCCGGCAGGGAACCACTGCTGGGCCGTTGAACCGATGTACCAAGTTGGTTGGTTCACCGGCGGCGTGGGGTAAGGAAAGCCGGCTCACGCGCACAGAGGGCTGCGGCACCTGCTTCAACACGAACCAATTCGCTCGCGTTGCGGCTTGAACGAACGTTTTCTGCATAGATTGTGCTTGAAAGACTTACCGGCCGCTTGGTGTCAGTTACTTTCCCGGTCCTCGCAACTCTCAGATCCCAAATAGGCAACAAAGTTGGCCCTTGGTTTGCTAGTTGCCGAGCGGAGGAATTAATGCTTCAATATGCTTGGGTGTTCTTGGTCATAGCACTCGTTGCCGCGGTGCTCGGATTCGGTGTCGTTGCGGGCGCGGCCGCAACCATTGCGAAAGTCTGCTTTGTGGCTTTCTTACTCATTTTTGTTGTGAGTTTCCTTATGGGCCGTCGTAGCGTGCTGTGAAGGCATGCAGGACATTTTGGAATAATTGATCCGGGAAGTGACGCTCTCTCGGCGCAAGGCATGCAGGTAGCTTCTCCGCTAAACATTCGTTTCGCGAAACGCCGAGAAGAAAAGCAAATTTCGAACTCTTCCATAGGTTGGTAGGTGTACGGATTATGCGGCTCACGGTTCTCCGACGACTAGAAATAATTCAGACTGCCCCGCATGTGTGAATACCTCAAGTCGTTTGAGTCCTGCGTTGAGATCGCCGTTAGTCGTAGTTATGCGCCGCTTTGCTGGATGATCGTACTCATGCGTCGGAACCTTAAGATCTTGAGGATGCGAAGATGGCAAACAACGAAGAGCTACGCGAACCCTCCAGCCTTCCCTCATCATCTGAGGATTTCTTCAACTTAAGAAATGACCTTGTAAGAGTTCAGCAAGAAACCGCTCATTATCGCCAACTCGCCGAGCAAGTAGACAAGCGGCTCCGTTTAGCCATGGACGTGGGGCGTCTCGGCATATGGAACTGGAGCATTCCGGACAACCAGATTACTCGGGAGGGGTACCACGAAGAGCTTTTTGGTCTAGCTCCCGGCAGCTTTTCCGGCACCTACGCCGGTTTTCTTGCCTGTCTGCATCCCGACGACCGGGAAGTGGTGCAGAATGAGATCGCCAGATGCCTGGAGTCACGCCAAGACTACCGGCAAGAATACCGTGTCGTATGGCCGAGTGGAAGTGTTCATTGGATCGAAGGTCGCGCCCGCATTCAATGCAACGAGGAGGGGCAGCCTGTCCGCATGCTGGGAGTTATCCAAAACATCACGGAACGCAAGGTAGTCGAAGAACAGCAATTTCTATTCCGAGCGCTTTTTGAAGCCGCACAGGACGCGGTGCTGATCGCCGACAACGATCGCCGCTACATCGAAGCGAATCCTGCTGCTGGCGACCTGTTCGGCTTGCTGCCGGAGGAGATCCGGGGGCGGCAGATTGAAGATTTTGTACAGCAGGGCCAGGGTAGCGCAGTCGGCGCAGCTGGGCAGCACTTCCAAACGGGCGGCGTGCGAGGTGAATGCCGGTTACAACGAGCTGACGGCACCTTATTGGACGTGGAGTACACCGCGACTAGCAACTTTGCGCCGGGTCTACATCTCTCCATTCTGAGGGACGTGAGCGAGCGCAAACGCGCCGAAGAGGCTTTGGTGCGGCAATCAGCCCAACTCGCACTTTCAAACGCAGACTTGCAGCAGTTTACCTACGTGACAAGCCATGACCTGCAAGAACCGTTACGAGGCATTATCAACTTTTCGCAGCTGCTCACCAAACGGTATCGAGGGCAGCTGGATGCCTCCGCTGATACATTTCTGGACTACATCGTGTCGGGTGCCTACCGGATGAAAGATCTGATCAACTCGCTCCTCACCTATTCCCGCGTGGTCAACGTCGAAACAATGCCGTTTGCGCCGGTGCAGCTCGAAGCAGTGCTCCACTGGGCCACAATGAATCTGCAAACAGCCATCCAAGAAACGCGGGCCAGTATTGACCACGATCGGTTGCCAACAGTCATGGCAGATCATGTGCAGTTGGTGCAGTTGTTTCAGAATCTGCTCAGCAACGCAATAAAGTATCGTAAGCCGGAGGAGCCACCACAAATCCATATCTCAGCCGTGGAACGAGTGAAGGACTGCTTGGTATCGATCCGCGATAACGGCGTGGGGATTAGTGCTGTACACTCTGAGCGTATCTTTGGCGTGTTCAAACGCTTACATGGCAGGGAGATTCCCGGCACGGGCATCGGCCTGGCAATCTGCAAGCGAATCGTAGAAAAGCACGGCGGGCAAATCTGGGTCGAGTCAGAACTTGGTCAAGGATCGACGTTCTTTTTTACGATACTCTGCAAACCTGCCACGGAAGACGGTTAACGTGCCCCGCGGCGGAACAAGACCAGGCGGTCGCTGAAGCTGGCGCGGCGGCGTGTTAGGCATCAAAAGGAACCAGGCTGCCTCACATTCCCTCCGGCTCGGTGGTACATGGTTTTGTTCGGTTTGAGAAAAGCCTAACATCGATTACGACGCAGGGGGTTGGATCGTCTTGGCGTTCTCTTCGGTGCGTTGAAACTCTTCGTGAAAACCGGGAACGATTTCGCCAACGAAGTCCTTGAAACGCATAGCAGCGACGCCGATGAGCGCTCCCTTGATGTTGTCCCAGGTTTCCAGGGCTCTGTGCTTCTGGTGGTCGGTTCCAATATGGAGGTCACGGCCGGGGGCTGGGCTGTGAACCCCGATCACCGTGCCTGTTCTTGCGCCCGCCCAGCAGGGCTGCCACGATAATGCCATCCGCCAAAGGCTACGCCAAGGAGGGTCATCGGGTTCGTTTGAAAATGTTGCTTCCAGTCCGTGACAGATTTAACCTTCTGTTCCAGCTCTTGGAGGTTGGAGCCCAAGTCTGCGCGCGTGTTCTCGATGAGTTAAGCTGTATCGACACGCCGAGCCGCGGGATTTGTCCTCGGAGGCCGCTGATGCTGATCAGCAGCGTCATCGCCACACTACCCGTGTTTCGCAGGGCCCCCGAGCCCGGCTAGAAATTGTAGCCCAGGATCAGGCGCAGCGTCGGGGCCGGTTCTGAATAGACGCTAGCCTTCAGTTCCACAAACATGCCGTTGCGGTTGTGCAGGCCGCCGAAGAGATTGAGCCCGATGGCGGAGTGGAAGTCGCTGAACCTGTCCTCCCCCGACTCAAAGCTCTGGTTCACGAAGTTGAAACCTGGTCCGAAACCAACATACGACGCCCATCTCCCGGCGCGGGCCGTGATGGGGAGCCGATAGATGACCTCGGGATTGATCGAGAACATCGTTGACACCTCGCCCCAAGCGAATTCAATGTTCGGGCGGAAGAAGACGTCGGAGCTGAAGATCGGACCCATTTGCATATGAGCGCCGATCATGATGAGTTCGGGGTCGATCGTGACGCCGGTCCGAAAACCGGCCCTGAACTTACGAAATTGGCGCTTGATGTCGCTCTCAATCTTTTTCACTTCGGCCGGGACGGCGGCTGCATCCTCCGTGGTCTTCTTGGCCGCATCCGGGGTCGCTGGAGTCTCGATCACGACGCTGCGGGCGACGCGCGTTCCCGGAGTGTCGCCGGGTACCGTGGTGACCCGTATGACCGAGCCGACTGCAAGGGCGCGCGGCTTGGCCGTATCCTTGTTGAAAACGACCAACAAAAAGTTGCCCGCTTCCGTTTTGATCACCGCCGTAGTGGGGGACACGGACACGACGGTGCCGGATAAGACGCTCGTCGCTTCCTGCTGGGTCTGCTGCTGTGGTGGGGCGTCTTGCGACCACGCGGGGATCACGAACAGGCTGGAGAGAGTCATAGACCAGAGGAGCGCTCGGCTCCGGCTAAGTCTATGACCCCTTTTGGAACCGGGATTGGTCTGAATACGCACTATTTCCCTCCTTGGGAAGCATCATGTGGTTAAAGTTGACCGACCAGCCGCAAGCGGGGGAGCGGCTGCTGGTGAGGGCTCCGCGCTGACGCGAATGGGGTACGACCGCTAGCGCGGTCGCACGGCTCAGTAGCTTGCTCATCGACGCACCAGGGGAGGCATACGCTCCCCCAGCGTGGTAAGGCGCTGTACGTGCTCACGTAAGAAGGATCGCCGCGATAAGTAGCGTGAAGCACGAGGAGTTAGTTCTGACGGTATATTCAACGGTGGAAGTGCTGAGTTGCCGGATAATTGTTAGGCAACTACTGATCAAGATTAGGCGCACGCGAGAATCTGAAAAGGGGTTGCTCACACGCGTGCTCGGTTCAGGATGGGTCGATGAGGTCGCTTAATCAAGCGGAGGATTTCCGGGAGTATCGCTCTTGAGCATTTGTTGCGCCATGCTCCCGGAATGCGGAAGACCCTTTTATCGAGTGGCCGCTTCGAGTTCCATGTCTTCCACCGACGCCTGCTGGAGCAGCGGCTTGGCGATGGTCGTCAGTAGGTGATCCGCGGCTTCCTCTTCACCAAGAGTGTGGGAAAGCAGCGTGGCCACCTCGACCGCTCCGATCTGGCGGGCCAGCGCTTTCGTCGTGCCGTAGCCCGCGATTTCGTAATGTTCGACTTTCTGGGCAGCGCAGATGAGCGCGAGGTCCGCGGCGAGTTCTTCCTTGTCTGAGCCCTCTTCGATCGTTTCCTGACCTTCCTCGATGAGCCCTTTCATGGCCAGACAGGGTTTGGGCTCAGGCTTTTCGCCAAGCAACTCAAATACCTTCTCGAGGCGCTCGACTTGTCCTTCGGTTTGCGTGAGGTGTTTCTCGAACGCTTCCCGCAGCTTCGGATGATGAGCAGCGGCGGCCATCTTCGGCAGGGCGGCGACGAGTTGGCGTTCCGCATGCAGAAGATCCTGCAACTCTTCAATCAATAGTTCTTTGACTTGCGGCATGGTTTGCTTTTTCTCCTGGGTCCAGTTATTTCCTGGGTTTCTTTTTCGAGAGCTTTGCAGTTTCAAGCGCCTGAGGTTTTTCGCGAATGGCGCGCAGCGGTTTTCCATCGCTGTGATGACGTCCATTAGACTCGCCGTTCTCGGTGGGCGAGCGGGTTCCAGCTTTGTAGGAAGTCAGCTCCTGAAGAGCTGGAGCGGTGACCATCTCCCACTCGCCTCCGTCGTTCCATGGTCCTCGAGCATCCGGTTCACCCCGGTCGCCGACGCCTGTCGAATCGTTGAAGTACTGATCGACGAGTTTGGGTGTAGGGGGGATGTAGCCGATGGAAAACATCGGCTTGCCCATGCTCTCCAGAGCAGCCGTGAACGCCTTCATATGCGTAATCTCGCGGCTCATCAGAAACTGGAGAGCATCGATGGTGCCGGGATCGTCGGTGAAGCCGATGAGGCGTTCATAGACGATTTTGGCGCGCGCTTCGGCGGCTATATTGCTGCGCAAATCGACATCGAGCTCGCCGGTGATCTTCAGATAATCTGCGGTCCAGGCATTACCCATCGAATTGTGGAGAGCAACACCGCCGCCTCCCGCTATTGCTATGAGCGGATCTGCGTGAGCCGCGTCGCGGTCTGATTTCAGGGGCCTGAGATGCATGCGCGCCAACGTGCCAACCACTTCAAGATGGCTGAGTTCTTCGGTCCCAATATCCATTAGCAGGTCTTTGCGCTCGGGGTCATCACAGTTGAGGCCCTGCACGGAGTACTGCATCGCGGCGGCGAGTTCGCCGTTCGCTCCTCCGAACTGTTCTAACAACATGTTGCCGAATCGGGGATCGGGCGTATCGACATGTACCGAGTACATGAGCTGTTTAATGTGGTGGTACATATGAGTGTCGTGAGGTATAGTGTCGTAAGATTGACAACGGTTTGATACGTAGAGGTGCGAATGGTTTCCCGGTTCTTTTGCATACCGACCTATCGATGGGCGAATTTAACTGTGGAGACAGTAAACGAAAGACACCGCCATGGCGCGCCGCCTCACGGACTCTACCATTGATAAGATGTTGCTCTAGTCTTATTGCGGTTTGCGTAGTAGACGATCTCGCGAGCACGTGTTTCGCGGGGCCCTTGCCAATAAAGACCGTTCGCCAGGTGGAGCGCGGCAGTACGACCGGACCCTGCTTATGGAAACAATTTCGCATAACCTGTGCGGTTTTATGTGCAGTTATTCCGCGCCGGTTCTCGCCGGCAAGGCACTACTGACTGGACCGGTTAGCTGCATAGGACGTCGGGGTAAAAGGCGATGCCGCTCGGCGTTTCGCATCTGCTGCGCTATCGAGACCGCCGGAACATCTGAACGAGTTTCGTAATCACCAAGGCAGAGCCGAGTACGGTGCCCACTGTCGCCGTTGCGCCGCTATTCACGCCAGACGCCTGCTGCCCAACGGGCTCGGTATACGATGGCTTGGGATTCTTCTCAGCGGCGGGAACGGGAATGGGGATGGCTTTCTTTGCGTTGTCGCGCTTCTTCGCCGGATCGGAACCATATTGCTCGGCGTAGACCTGCGTGAACTCCGCCCCGAAGAAGAAGATTTGCGCCGAGTAATAGACCCACACAAGGACGATTACAAGAGATCCGGCCGCGCCGTACGTCGATCCGAAGCTCGCTTTGCCGAGGTACATGCCAATGGCGAACTTTCCGATTGTGAATAACAGCGAAGTGAATAGCGCTCCGATGAAGACGTCATGCCACTGAACGTTTACGTCAGGCAGGTACTTGAATAGCACCGCGAACACGCCCGCAATGACAAACATCGAAACGACGAACAGCACCGCATGCATAACGAACTCCGGCATTGGGAGAATGCCGGTGAAGAACGCGCCCGCAGCGGCAACCAGGGAGCTGACGGTCAGAGATACCAGCAAAAGGAATCCGCCGCCGAGCACCACTCCTAATGCCTTCGAGCGCTGCGCCACCATTCCAACGACCCCTTCTCCTGAGTCCGCTGGCCGGTCCCAGATGATGTTCAACGCTGTCTTCAATTCCCCCGCCACCGAACTTGCGCCGAACAGCAACGTGAGGAATCCGATGATCGAGGCGACGATGCCGCTGGCGGGCTTGCTCGCTCCGGCAATCATCTGCTGGATTGCTTCCGCGCCTTCCTTACCCACCATGCCTTGGATTTGGCTAGCCAACTGTCCCGTTGCGGCTTCCTTGCCGAACACAAGCCCGGCGAGTGCAATCAACAAAATCAGCAGTGGGGCCAACGAGAGAATGGTGTAATAGGCAAGAGCCGCGCCGAGTCTCGGCGCCTGGTCCTCGTTGAACTCGCTCCAGCTCTTAACGGAGCAAGTCTTTGGCTTGGGTTGCTGTAATCTTGGACATCCGACTCCGCTTACCCAGTTGACGCTGTGAGGGAGCCACTGTTTCTTAACAGGGACTAACTGGGTTCCACCTCGGGCGACCTAGCCCACCTTTTGCCGTCCGGACACGTCAACCGCTTCCGCCTGCGCGCGTGGCGTTTGCGTTCCCCCTCGCGGCGAACGGGATCGCGACAGGTGTGCCCCAAGTCGGACGCTGGTCAGTGCCGACCAAGGGAACCGACGACGTGAGGGACCGACGTCCGCACTGAAAAGCCGACCTGTACGAACCAATCATTCGGACCATGAATCGAATGCCCGGCTACTGCGTCGAACATAAGGAAATCGCCTACCACCCGCGTTACTCCCGCATCCAGGGCCCACTGATTGCCAGCTCCGAGTTCCTTCGGGCTGATAACATAGAGCTCCGCTAAAATTTTTAACCGGCTTCCGAGTTTATTGTTCGCCGACAGACTCGCTGCACGTTGCCACACGAACCGCTCCCGCCTGAGGCGCGTAATGTTCCACGTGCCGGCTAAGGAGAAATCATCCGTTATTTCATGTTCCCAGATGAGTTCGGCGCCCGGCTCATAACCTCCACTGGTCTGCGTAGAGTGTCCGCTCGGGACGGTAGACTTGACGATGGCCGCCACGCGCGTACCTTTCACCCGGTTGAACACCGGGAACTTAATGCCGGGCTGGAGATCCGACGTTCCCGCAACTCCTGCCTCCGGCGAGGAGCGAAGGACAACGTTGTCGGCCCGCAGGCGAAGTTCCAGCCACTGGAAAGCACCAATTCGAATCTCAGGCTCCATTGCTAAGGTATGGTCGCTTGAGAGACCAAAGCCGTTCTCCACCTGAAGGACTCCCCGCCCTACTAAATGCGTGGAGTTACGAAACCCCGGCCGGTCGGCGGTCATTTCTGGTTCCACGCTCTGCGCAACCAGCCGGAAAGTGAATACTACTGCAACGCCCATTCTCTTCACAAACCTGAGACGCCGGAAGGTAACCACCGTTGTGGTGTTATTTACTTGCATTCTCGCAGTGCGCGGCGTGTATGGCTTTTGGATTCAGAAGAACCTTTTTGGCGCAGGTAACAGAGAGGACGACCAGAACGGCTATGGAAAGGAAATTTAGATTTGGAAGCTATAACGAGGATTTTACACTTCGCACTCTGGCCTCAGAACTCAAAAGCTATCGTTTCCATGACGAAACCAGACGACGAGGTGCTTTAGGAAGCGAAGGGACGGCGGTGTTGGTGAATGCCCTCGCCAGTTCAACAGGCAGCATCCCGGTCGTACTTAGCCAATATCCATCTTTTATAAGCCTTTCGGGTTTACGGATTGATACGCGGCAAGGCATTTCGGGCAAATCTTATCATTCGTGAAATCCGCCAGCTGCTCAACTGGGATCGCTGCGCCGGCTCCATCGGCGAAGCAGTATAGAATCGCCGCTCGGTTAATTGTTCCAACTTCAATAATCAAATGAATCGATTCCGACGACGTCACTTTGTATCCGTCATCCTCCGTTTCATAGACGCAAATCACAGTGTCTTATAGCGACTCTTCCGAGTTCAATGTCGGCGGCGGGGCGAGTTTTGTGGTGTTTGTCATGAGTCTCAAAATCTGTTCCCGACGGCACCACGGCACCACAGGTCCATCCTCGACGATTTATCTTGGTTCCGGAACTGGAGAATTGCAGACTTATACTTCGGCTTGCGATGGAACCCTTTGCTTCGCCTTCACCGCGGGATAAATGAGAAACGTCTCGCCTGCCGCTTGAAGGTAGATGCACTCTTCGTCCAGTTCACGGGCCACCGAAGCCAGGTAGTCCTTCAACATGGGCACTTTCGCCTCATCGGCTAGTGATACGGTGAATTCGCGGTGCTCCCCATAAGAGTCAGCCCCAGCAGCATTCTTCCAGTAGCCGAAAATGTTTCCTGCCTGGGCGGTATATCCGCCGAAGTTCTTCATGAGGAAATCATGGAGACGTGACTCGGGCGACGAGCCGTCGCGCGTAGGTTCCTTCAGCTTCAGCGACGGGAGCAGGAACATGACCGGCGCACCCAGCCTTTGCTCGTGGTAGCTCACCCCACGAGTCTACGTCATCCCCCGATCGGAATCCGTAGAAAACAGCAAACAATGCAACTGTTGTTAGCAATGTCGTAGAGGATGATCGATCTAACCAAGTCACCAACTTTCGCGCTCGGCGCTCCATCGCGCTCCCTGGCATTGCCGGCTATGGCCCGTCAGTACCAGAGCCCTTCTCGATCTGGCGAATGAGCTCATTCGGAACGGTGCCGGGATTGGTAGGCGATTGCTACGCCGCTTCGAATGCTCGACTCCACACGCAGGTCCTGGAGCACACGAAGGCCACGGCTGGGCGCGCATAGTCATTCCGATCCTTGAAGTTCTGCAGCGACCTCGTTTGAAACAGATGTTTCCTTTCTTAATCAAACAGATTGCCGGTGCTTCGCTTCAAGAGCTGACGCCTAGACGTGGATGGAGCGCCCGCCAACATCATGTCGCTGATGGTGTTTCGAAACTGACAAAGGAGAGCGCATGGAGAATTTACGCGAGCTGTTGATCGAGGAATTGAAGGATCTCTACAGTGCCGAGAAGCAGATCGTTAAGGCCTTGCCCAAGGTTATTCGAGGAGCGGCTTCCCAGGAACTCAAAGCCGCCATCACCGAGCATCTAGAGGTCACCAAAGCACAAGTGGCTCGTTTGGACGAGGTCTTTGGAACACTGGGCGAAAAGCCGCGAGCGAAGCACTGTAAGGGGATGGAAGGACTTCTTGAGGAAGGAGCGGAGTCTCTTGAGGAAGAAAAAAAGGGAACGCTTCGGGACTTGCAGCTGATCGGTGCTGCTCAGCGAGTTGAGCACTACGAGGTAGCCGCCTACGGGACAGCAAGAGCGATGGCCGAAAAGTTGGGTATGGCCCAAGCTGCTGAACTGCTCGGAGAAACGCTTGCCGAAGAAGAACAAGCTGACACAAAATTGACCGAGGTTGCAGGAGGGCTCTACGGCGAAGTTGAAACGGGAGGAGGCGGAAAGAACGAGGAAGGAGAAGATTCGGCCACTCAGGGGACCAGCCGCAAAGTTGCGACGAAGAAAAAGGCAGCCACGAAGAAGCGTTGACTGGCGATCCTGAGAGCCGCGTAGCACAGTCGCCGGAGTACCGCCAGCGCTGGGCGCGCCTGAAGCAACATGGAGTGTTGCGTTTGATTCAATGACCTAATGAGTCAAATCAGCGTGTTGCCCAGCATGCAGAGACAAGGCAGCGAATTCTGGAGAATTCAACCAAAGGAGCGCTTGTGAACGACCGCTTGGAGTTTGACATTGTTTGCCCGAATAACCACAACAAGGCTGTTACGTTTAGTCAGGAAGAATTCGAAAAAATATTAAAATCCGGCGCACTGGTATTTCACTGCAACACATGCGACAGCAACTGGTCTCCTTCCCAGGAAGAAATTGCCAAATTTCGAAAGCAGTTCGCCAAGATTTCGAGCTAGAACTCTCACGTGTGAAAGTTGAACGCGTGAAACTCCGGAAGTACAAACGCCGAGTATACGGTGCGCTTGGGCCGCGCATGGCGTTTTCAATTAACTGTTCCGCAAGCGCCGACTGGCTCGACGCACCCAAAATAAGTGGGCGGCCCATGAGGCGGGCCGCCCACTTCGTAGAAGACAGCGAGATTAACTGTCGACATCCGCCGGGCTTTGAGGTATCTAGACGACGTCAATGATGTCCACCTTTCCGCTTCCCTGTTCCAACGTCTTCAGCTTCAACCCGGAAACCGACTCCTGTTTGTCGCAATTAGTATTTGTCGACTTTTGTATGATTGCGCTGTGCCGCATGGTACGCGAGGCCAGTATCGATTCTTGGACGTGCTCGCGAACGAGCGCCTCATGGCCCGTGTGTTTCAACAGTTCGTACGCACGTTCTACGACTTGGAGCAGGATGAGTTCCATGTTTCAAGCGAGAGGCTCAGCTGGGCCGCCTCAACTGATAATCCGGGGGATCTTCAGTATCTTCCGACTATGGTCACGGACGTAACAATGCGCTCACTAACGCGATGCATTGTCATAGAGTGCAAATACTACAGATCGACGCTACAGCAGCAGTTCTCGAAATCGAGTTTGCATTCAGAAAATGTGTATCAGCTATTTGCATATTTGAAAAACACGCCGGCCAAGACTAGTATGGGCAACGTCGAGGGGATACTCTTATATCCGCGTGTCGGCGGAAAGTTGAATATACGCGTTACTTTACAGAAACATCTTGTCAAGGTATGCACAATTGACCTTTCGCAAAAATGGATTGGAGTACATAAGGATCTACTAGACATCATCAATTGACAAGGAAACCGGTATCCCGCAACTTTCTCCGATGGAGACCGTACGTACCCTGTCCATGGCGAATTACAAATTGGCCGAATGTGGTGGCTTCGTGGCTTCGACCTGTTGATACGATTGCCAGGAATGCGCGACTTGCTCATCCTATTTGTTCATTTGATCGTCACCATGGCTCGCTTGGTAAGACCTGGCGGACTCCGTTCCGTCGTTGCCGAATCCGTGCTGGTCCGGCAGCAATTGCTGATTCTGACTCGTGGCCGCAAACGGGCGCCAAATATGCGCGCTGCAGATCGGATCATCGCCGCCCTGTGCACATTGTTCATGCCTCGGGCACGCGCTCTTCGTTCCGCCATCGTTTTGAAACCTTCCACTCTGCTGCATCTGCACGCTGTGCTCTGTCAACGAAAGTACCGCATGTTGTTTTCGTCTGAGCGCAGGCACCGCCCTGGCCCGAAGGGACCGAAGAAAGATGTCATTGACGCCGTTGTTGTAATGAAACGGCGCAATCCCCGCTGGGGCTGTCCGCGCATTGCTCAGCAGATCGCGTTGGCTTTCGGCGTCGAGATCGACAAGGATGTTGTTCGCCGCATCCTGAGCGTTCACTACCGACCGGAATCAGATTCCGGAGGTCCTTCCTGGCTTACGTTTCTTGGCCACACAAAAGATAGCTTATGGAGCTGCGATCTATTCCGCTGCGAATCGGCAACGCGGAGATCACATTGGGTTCTCGTGGTAATGGACCAATTTACACGTCGTATCATCGGGTTTGGCGTTCTCGGCGGCGTCGTTGATGGTGTGGCGCTGTGCCGCATGTTCCAGCGAGCGATTCGCGGGCACAGCCTGCCAAAATACCTTAGCTCGGATCATGATCCGCTCTATCGATTCCACCAATGGCAAGCCAATCTTCGGGTGCTGGAGGTCAGCGAAATCAAAACTGTTCCTTACGTACCGCTTTCGCATCCGTTTGTCGAGCGACTGATTGGCACGGTACGGCGCGAGTACCTCGATCGCACCCTATTCTGGACCACAGTCGATCTGGAAACGAAGCTATTCGATTTTCAACATTACTGTAATGGCCATCGAACGCATGCGGCGCTTGAAGGACGCCTACCTGAACCGGCTCTTGACGGACCCACATCACCAATAAGTCTCGATTCGTACCGGTGGCGGAGTCACTGTCGAGGGTTGTACCAGACTCCAATGGCCGCATGATGTTATCAATTCGCCATGGACAGCCTTGGCGCCTTCATGCAGTCGCAATAAATTGACCATATGCGCAAATCAAAGCGCGAGGCTGACGCAAAGCAGATCCTACGCTCCTACGATTCCTACGCATGGATTGCCGTGCGCCGCCCGCCCAGCATCTATAAGCTCGAAATTGAGCCTGAAGTCATTAGAGTGGTCGTACCAGGGCCACTAGAACTTGTGAGCTGCTCGCACCCGTTGCAGGGCCTAAGAGCTCAGCATCCATGCTCATCGCAGTGGGCAAGTAGGGCATCCCGAGGTTCTGTCAACTTAAGCAGAAAGCCGTGTCTGTGCTACTACATACGATAGCCGCGTCCGACGTCAACAACTACGGCTAGTGGTACCGTGAGTTGGATTTCCCTTAACTTGACAATGCGCCCTAAAGTATCTGACAGACGTCTTTTAGGTTGTGCGCCCGTGAGCCGTCGTTGCCAATGCCTTGAAGCAACTCTTCGAAGGTCTGGAGTGGCACCTGATTCCCGTTGCGCCCGACCGCCGGTATCGAGGCCCATCGATCCATGGCGCTGAGCGGGTACTTCTCACCGCTCGACTGCGGTTCATGGCCGGTGGAGATGCAGAGTTCCGGGTGATCGAAGGGCGCCCGCTCAAAGCGCACTCTGTCATCGCTGAGAGTCTTCATGAATGCGACTACCGCAGCGCGTTCCGTTTGATTGAGGTTCAAGCGGCGAACGTCTGGTGAAAGATTGGGCGATTCCGGAAAATCGCCGCCGCGATTGTAAAATTCGACCACCTGTTCAAGCGTCGCCTCGCCGCCGTTGTGGAAGTAGGGCCCGGTAAATTCCACGTTGCGGAGACCCGGCGTTTTGAACGCGCCACTAATCCCCAGGCGGCCGTCCGGGTTTTGCGCTGCAGCCAACGAAAAGGGCTGTCCGAAATCGTCCTTATCATCCAAACCGGCATCTTCAGAAAACGGGCGCACACCTGTATGGAAGAACCCTGTGTCTGTTAGCAAGCCAGTCCTCAGCCGCTGCACTAAGCCACGGTTGCGAATACTGGTAAAACTCGCCATCGTGAACTCCGGACCCAGGTGACAATCGGTGCACTCGCCGCGCGTACGGAACAGGCGCAGCCCTGACTGCTCCTCCGTCGTCAACGCGCTGCCATCACCCTCAGAGAAGCGATCGAACCGGCTGTCGTCAGATACGAGCGTGGCTTGATAAGCCTGCACGGCAAGGCCAAAAAATAACGCGAAATTGTCAGCCACGTCCGACAAGTCCCAATACTCCGCCCGGAAGACAGTCTGCACCAGGTTGAGATATGTATAGGAATCAAGCAAGCCGTGACCTTCCCGACTGGCATACAGCCCAAGTACGCTATCGTCGGGATCGACTCTTTGCAGCGCAAGCGGTCTCAAAGCCAGCATTCGCTTACCTAGATTGGGCCATGTGCGACCTTCATAGGACATCTCGACGTCATTCATTGGGGGTCCGACCGCCTGCGACGCCAAACTTGAGTTGTCGATGCGGACACGCTCCCGTACAATGAGCGCGTCCCGAACTGCGATGACGTTAGCGCGCGGATCCGAATCACCGAATGGAGTGAGGCCGGTGAAGATGTCACTCGCCCGGCCGTCCCACAGATTCCGAACGTTGAAGACGGCATTGATTACTGTAGGTGTGTTCCGTGGAGTCACCTGGCGCAGGTTGAATCCGTTAGTGTTGAAGCCGCTGATGTCCGCAATATCTACGGCCTCTTCCGAGAGGCCGTCAGCCGTCAGATCTGAGAAAATGCGGCGGAACACGCCAGCGGACCCGCTACGCCATCCGATGTCCTTCAGCAGCGCGGATCGATTATCGGCGATGTCGCTAAACACCCGGAATGGAAAGTCGCCTAGGGAGATCGCGTGGTTTGCCGGGAAAGGACCATGCGGGTTCGAGAACTGGTTCTGCTGCCGGTGATCGGCACCCGCGTGGAAATGGCAAGTGGCGCAGGCCGTGCGACCATCACTGCCCAATTGCATGTCCCAGAAAAGAGCTTTGCCAAGGACGACGAGCGCCTTCTCATCAACCACATACCTGTCAAGGTTGGAAGGTCTCGGAATACTGATCGTTTTCAATGATCCCAGCGGCTGTGAGAAAGCCGGGAGGGAGAGAAGGAGGAGACACAAGAAGTTCTTGCCCATTGCAGCCCCCGAACAGATCGGCGACTATTATACGCCGGAACCCGAGCCTGGCGCTCCGTTCCACTTCCGTATAGCTTCCAGGCACGGCCGCATTCACTTCGCGCCCGCACTCTGCTGCGCACTCGGCTTGAACGAGCCATAGGTGTTGCGGCCAAGGAAGCTCACTAATTTTTCGGTCACCGGCGCGATGCTATAACAGGTACCGTTATGGATCGGATCCGGAGCATTAGCAAATTGTTGTTCTCGTAAACTTCATCGGCCTGTTTCTGAAGATGGCAACGGGACCGGCGCACACGTTGGTAGACGCCTTCTCGTAATACAAGGGGTTCCGTAAGCACGCTATAGTCGCGGCAT
>CAWJQP010000081.1:0-14906 GCA_963844855.1 Bryobacteraceae bacterium | reverse complement strand
ATAACCGGGCGGTCCTCGGGACGAGACGAAAAGAGGGAGCATGAATGCGCGCCCGTACCCGTTTGGTCAAACGCGAAGGCAAAAGCTAAGTCCGCTACCGACGCCAGTTAAAATTCCTAAGCCCAAAACTGACCCTGCCGAACGTTGACCTTCAGCATTTCGATACGTCGACCTTGGGAAAAGATAAACAGGCGAGGTTGCAGTCGAGCTCCTTGATTAGTCCCGCTGTCAGGCTGCGTGAGGTTTCAGGACGACTTTGATGCAACCATCCTCTTTGTCGCGAAACGTCTTATACATCGCGGGAGCATCGTCGATCTTTACGGTGTGCGTGATGATGAAAGAGGGATCAATCTCTCCCGACTCGATTCTGCTCAGGAGCGGTTGAAGATAGCGGTGCACGTGGGTCTGGCCGGTTTTCAAGGTGAGCCCTTTATTCATCAAGGCGCCGAACGGCACTTTATCCAGAAACCCAATGTACACGCCAGATACCGATAATGTCCCGCCTTTCCGGCAGCACATAATGATTTCGCGTAAGACATGGGGACGGTCCGTTCCAAGCATTACGACTTCCTTTGCCCGATCAAGCACCGCATCCAGTGTTCCAGTACTGTGAGCTTCAGTGCCGACGGCATCAATACAACTGTCGGGTCCGTCGCCTCCCGTCATTTCAGCCAGCCGTTCCTGAACTTTTTCCTTCGAATTGTCGATGATCTCAGCTTTACCCCAACTGCGGGCCATTTCGAGCCGCTCAGGGACGCCATCAATCGCTATGACACGGCCGGCACCGAACATCCACGCGCTCTTGATCGCAAACAGGCCAACAGGTCCGCATCCCCACACGGCTACGGTGTCGCCACTTTGTATCTGTGCATTCTCAGCGGCCATATAGCCCGTAGGGAATATGTCAGAAAGAAAGAGCACCTGCTCATCAGACAATCCATCCGGTACCTTGATCGGACCCACATCTCCGTAGGGCACACGAAGATATTGCGCCTGTCCACCGGGAATCCCACCAAGCAGATGAGAGTAGCCAAACAAAGCAGACGGGGAATGTCCCATAGCTTTCTTCGCCAAGTCGGCATTCGGATTCGAGGTATTGCAAAGCGAGGTGAGGCCCATTTTGCAAAAGCGGCAAACGCCACATGCAATCGTAAAGGGGACAACGACGCGGTCGCCCTTCCGAAGCTTTTTAATCTCTTTGCCGACTTCTACAACTTCCCCCATTGGCTCATGGCCTAGAATGTCGCCATCTTCCATAGTCGGCATCATGCCGTCATAAAGATGAAGATCAGATCCACAAATTGCGGTCGAGGTTACCCGAATTATTAGGTCACTAGGAGATTGAATCTGGGGTTCCGATACTAATCGACCCGAACATCGTGTTTGCCGTGCCAAACGAGCGCTTTCATCATATGAGCTCGAAAGTGAAGACCCGCCGACTGATTTTTGGTTTCGATTGACTAAAGGAAAGCTCAGGGCAAAGTGGAAGACGCGCCGTGTCAGGCAGGCGTCACTTGGGCACTGCCTTGATGAAGTTTTCCAGTGATTGCGATCAAGCAACCCTAAAGGTTCGCAAGCATCTGATCTGCAAGAGTGGCTGAAACTGATCAGGCTGTAGGGGCCAGAATGTCCGGCCCGAATAGTGTAGATGGAATAGCGCTAACTGTTACGGCGACAGCAGAACAATCCCTACCGAGTCCAATCCGCACAACCTTAACGGAGTGGGACCACTCATTCCGCGATTACCTTGAGAACAAGGGCCCGACTCACCAACTTACCGCTACTTCAATCAATGAAACAAAAGAGTTCGAATCTCGGAAATCGGGTAGTGGTTATAACCGGTGCTTCTAGTGGTATCGGGCTTGAGACCAGCTTGGCATTCGCGCACGAGGGCTGCCGGCTCGTGCTGGCAGCTCGTCGAGCCGATGCGCTAGAAAAAGCAGTTGAATCGTGCCAGGCGCTGGGTGCGGAAGCCTTTGCGATCCCGACAGACATTACCCGGCAGGATAACGTGGAGCAGCTAGTCAGGGAAACGTTGTCGAAGTGGTCCCGCATAGACGTCTGGGTTAACAATGCGGGAACGACGATGTTCTGCATCTGGATGAAGGCGAGTTCGCACTGCACCGGCAAGTGATCGAAACTAATCTGATTGGTCCGATGTACGCAGCAAGAGT
This sequence comes from Bryobacteraceae bacterium, assembly GCA_963844855.1. Classification (GTDB taxonomy): domain Bacteria; phylum Acidobacteriota; class Terriglobia; order Bryobacterales; family Bryobacteraceae; genus DASQDN01. Next base: position 12,732 of record CAWJQP010000081.1, on the reverse strand, counting down.
CATACTTCCGGTGTGACGCCGCCAACGGGCGGGCATCGTAATCAACGTGGGATCGGTTCTGAGTAAAGTCGCTCAACCCTTTGTTCCTTCGTACGTGATCAGTAAGTTTGGTCTCCGCGGGCTCTCAGAAGGGCTCTGGTGCAAATTCAGAGACAGCTACCTTCTGGTCCTGTTCCGTCAATTGAGCAAGGATCGATCCTGCTCATGCGGCCAGAGCGGCTCGCCAGAGGGCCGGCATCGTCGCCGCATGTCCGCCGAGCTTGCCGATCTTGAACTGGCCCTTCTTAATCTTCTCTGCACGTTCGATGCCGCCGAGGACCACTGCCGCAGTTTGGAAGCTCTTCAAACCCAGCATTGGACGCAGTCGCTGTTTGATTCGCCGGTGGTCCTGTTCAATCCTGTTATTCAAGTACTTGCTCGTCCGAACCTGTGCCCGCTTCGGCAACTCGCCACTGTCTTTCAAGTCGGCAACGGCGCGGTGTGAGGCGGCATAAGCGTCTAGCGTGATCTTGACAGGAATTCGTTCGTTCCTCATTGCCTTGCGCAGGAACGCTTTGGCTGCATTCACGTCACGCTTCCGACTTAGATGGAACTCGACCGTCTTCCCGGCCTTGTCGACAGCTCGATACAAATACGTCCACTCGCCTCGAACCTTGACATAGGTTTCATCCATCCTCCAAGATCCACCCACCGCGCGAGCAAAGCGGTTCCATCGCTTTGTGAACTCTGGAGCATAATGCTGTACCCATCGAAGAATGGTTGTATGGGCAATGCCCAGTCCGCGCTCACCCATCATGGCTACCAAATCTCGAAAGCTTAATTTGTAACTCAAGTACCAACGGACGCAGAGAATCACGATCTCCTGGTCAAAGTGTCGTCCCTTGAATAGCTCCTCCACCGATATCAATCGTGACATCTGTCCATGATCGACGACCGGCCTTCACGTTTGCACCAGAGCCAACTGCAAGACCTCGCACTCTTGAGTGAAAGTCTTGACAAGGATGTTTTGGAGGACTGTGGGGTCAGGTCTCATTCTCAGCGTTATGGTGCCGAATCCAGCTAGGCCCGGGCCACGAACCTTGCTGGATACTGGGAACGAGAAAATGCCGTAAAGGTCGGACTTCAATGTGAGCAAAAGGGGTCCCTTTCTCCCACTGCGCGGCTTCGTCGGAACCTTGTTGATTGCACGTACGGAAAACCGGGGGAAAGGCGAGCCTAAATGGGCATCGCTGACTCCAGCGAATCGCAGTGAATGCCCGAATCGCCTTCCCGTGTATTACGGGCAACTCGGAAGTTGACTTGGCGGAAAGCGACTTCACGGTCGTAATCTCCGTCTGAACATTGTCTGAGCAACTCGCACCGACTACTGTCCTCTTTCGACGGTGCTTCTCGCGCGAATGCGCTGGCAAATATCATCCAGATACTCACGGCTTCCTGTTCTCAGCATCACGGCCCGTTCGCAGTTTTCACGGAAACTGCCAGCCTGTGAAATGCAGCGAACCGCGGCATAAGCTGGCGAGTAAACGATGCGGTACTTCACAAAGGCGGCGCTGCCGTAGCTTTCCGGCAGCTGCCGCGCGAAGTTATTGTTTGTTAGCGACGGCGGTAGGCGAACTCTTCCCCAAGCCCGGCGCCATGCAAGTAAAAGTTTTCAATGGCATTTTGGGCGATCTGCGCACCCTGCTGCCATCCTAAGATGATGCTGTTGCGAAAGTGAATACCACCGTAGATGCGAGCTAGGCCGAAGAGCGTCATGAAGTCGTCAAGATGGCCGGAGGTTATCGTGAAGCCCGCCGGACAGCTAGCTGCCTCGCAAGTCAAGGTGACTGGTGGAACGTCTCCTCCGTAGAAGTGCTTGAGCACGGTAACTATGGCAGCCGACTGAATAGCGTGATTGGCAGTGTATTCCGGATGTGCCGGCGTTGGAATCAACGAGAGCCAACTCGGGTCCTGCAGTTCAGGGTGGCCAATCGCTGCCGCGCCTTGGACTGCGGTCCACGGTCGCCAGAAGTTGTATTCGAACTTCGCATCGAAGCCGGAAATGAACTCATCTGCCAGCACCATAGCGAAAAGAGCAAAGGCGCGGGCATTCGTATCGAGACTCTGCGGTACGGCTGTGGCAACGAGCCGGGCAAGCCGATTGTATTGAAACACAGGGTTGTCCGTGACGAACCGGGCAATGTTGGTCTGCTCGACTGTACGAATCGAGCTGGTGACTCCACCGATATCCTTCACTTCCGCCAGATCCTGCAGGAATGAAGCACTGAAGATGCTGGGAGGAGGTCCCGGGCGGAACTGGTCCGCACGCTGCATCGTCCAGGGCGTCACGTATCGCCACGATAGGAAGGGACTGGCTCCGGTTCGCGGATCCGGCTGCCAATACCCGAGTCCGACAGGCGGGTTGTATGTCATCCTCACATCTGATCCGTCATTCGAACGAAGCGCGACGATCTTCACAGCGACCTCGTCGCCGACGGCAAGGCCCTCATCCTTCTTTGTGCCGCCCGGAACCTGCGCCAGTGACTGCGCAAGAGCCGCTTCCAGCGCAAGTCTCTGGTCGGGGAAGAGGCGAACCAGCACACCGAATGCCGCCGACGAGGCCGCCGCGATCGGATCGGCATTGCCGTGACCTTCCAATCGGACTGCGTAGGGCTTGTATTGGGGATGGATCGACGTCACCGCGTCTGCCATGGCGACGTGCATCATCGCCATTACGCGTGAGCCGAGCACCGGAGTCAGCGGTCCTAGCGCGGCCGTTCGAATCGTATCTATTGCAGTGACGTTCCACATGGTGACTGTGTCGGCCTTGCCGGTTGCCGCGACGGCAAGTGCAAGTCCAAAAAGGGTGAAAGTTGAAATCGCATGGCGCATGTAGCCGTGGCGAATGTATTGTGTGCTCACAGGAGATCTCCTTGGTTTTGAGGTTTCGATGGTCTGAGCGGGCCATGGTTGCCCGGCCAGATTTTTGCTCCGGCAGAGACGCGCGAATCGCCTTCGAAACCGATCATGCCCATCCGAATTTTGTTGACGGCGTGCTATATTTGACCCGTTCGTACAAGTCCTTACACCTACGGAGTGACATGACGGGGTCACGGCGGAGAGAAGTGAGCGCGCTGGTCGCCGAATGGAGCAAAGGGAATGAAGCGGCGCTCGACGAACTTATGCCGCTCGTCTACGACGAACTCCGCCGATTGGCCGGCCATCACATGGCGCTCGAGCGCAAGGATCATTCGCTGCAGGCCACCGCGCTGGTCAACGAGGTGTATCTCCGGTTCGCCGATCAACGGCATGTGCGCTTGCAAGGCCGCGCGCACTTCTTCGCTTTGGCTTCCTGGATGATCCGCCGTATCCTCGTGGATTACGCGCGCAGGGGCCGCTACGCCAAGCGCGGTGGAGCCGCGCGACGTATATCGCTGGACGAAGGCATGATTGTTTCCAAAGAAAAGGCTTGGGACGTCATCGCCCTTGACGATGCCTTGACATCTCTTGCCGCGATTGATCCCAGGAAAAGCCAGGTCGTCGAGCTGCGGTACTTCGGTGGATTAAGCATGGAGGAAATCGGGAAGCTCCTCCAAATCTCGGAAGTCACGGTCCGGCGTGACTGGAGCACCGCGAAGGCTTGGCTCTACCGCGCCGTCGGCGGGACAACCAAGGCATCGGCAAATGGCCGGTGATTCCGAGCTCCAGCCATCATTGAAGTGGAGTCACGAACGCTGGGAGCGACTCGACCACTTGCTCCAGTCTGCGCTCGAACGGGAGCCCGAGCAGCGAGTCGCGTTCTTGCGCGAGGCTTGCGCTGGTGACGAGCCCCTGCTTCAGGAAGTGGAATCCCTCTTGGCCTCCCATGAACAAGCCGGTGATTTTTTGGAGAGGCCGACAGTAGCTGGTGTCCGGGAACGTTTCGCAATCGAACATCCTGGGTTTCTCGTAGGCCGCAGGATTGGTCCCTACGAACTTCTGTCCCTTCTGGGATCAGGTGGGATGGGAGAGGTCTACCGTGCGACAGACACACGGCTGAAGCGGTTCGTTGCAATCAAATTTTTGCCCGCGCACTCTAGCTTGGATGAAACGCGCCTGCAATACTTCGAGCGCGAAGCACGGCTCGCTTCGGCCCTCAACCATCCCAATATCGTCACCGTCTATGATATCGGCCCTTCTGAGGCCGGTCCTTACATAGCCATGGAGGTAGTCGAGGGTAGGACATTGCGAGACGTCCTCGGCGACGGACTGTTGCAACTGAAGCGCGTGCTTCAATTGGCCGCGCAAGTAGCCGACGGCTTGGCGAAGGCGCATGAGGCAGGGATCTTCCATAGAGATTTGAAACCCGAAAATCTGATGATCTCCAAAGACGGACTGGTGAAGATCCTCGATTTCGGTCTGGCGAAGCTGGCCTCATCGCCTACGCCCGAACATGCGACGCCGGGAACAATGGAGAGCGTAGGGTCGAAACCGGGCGTCATTCTCGGAACCGTCGGCTACATGTCTCCCGAACAGGCGAGCGGACTTGCAGCAGATTTCCGCTCGGACCAGTTTTCGCTGGGTACGATCCTCTACGAAATGGTGACAGGAAAGCGGGCGTTTGCGTGCGCTACTGCAGTGGAAACGCTCTCGGCTATCATCCATGATGAACCGGAGCCGATCGCGGCCATCAATCCGAAGGTGCCTCTGAACGTCCGGTGGATCATTGAGCGTTGCCTCGCAAAGAATGTCGAAGAACGCTATGCATCCACGCGTGACCTCGCCCGCGATCTCCAAAACCTCCGTGATCACTTCGCCGGCGTGGCGAACTGGAATCCGTCCACTGCGTTGGCTGCGCCAGTTTCACGAACAACCGGGCGCTTTCGAGTTTTCGTGGCTGCCGGATTGGCGACGTTGGTGCTGGCTGTTACGACCGATGTCCTCTTGTCACGCAAGTCCTCGGCAATTCCCGTCTTTCAACAGATTTCCTTCGGTCACGGATCTATAACGGGCGCCAGGTTTGCCGCAGATGGTCGGAGCGTCATTTACGGAGCGAACTGGGCGGGACAACCTCCTCAACTCTACTCGACGCAGCCGGGCAATCCCGAGTCCCGCTCACTGGGCATGAGCAACGCTGGTATCTGGTCGGTCTCCCCCTCCGGAGAAATGGCAGTTGCCTACCCGTGCACACTGAACTGGGGCAACTGCATTGGAACTTTGGCGCTGGTTCCAGCGGAAGGGGGAGCGCCTCGCGAAATCCTGGATAACGTCAGCGCGGCGGATTGGACGCCGGATGGCAAAACACTCGCTGTGGCGCAGTTGGCAGGTGAAAAGACCCGGATCATTCAATATCCCGGCGAAAAGCTCTTGTATGAGACCCCCGGCTGGGTCACCGGGATTCGTGTCTCACCCAAAGCAGACCGGATTGCTTTCCTGGAGCACCCTATAGCGGGAGATATCGGCGGCTCGGTCAGCGTGCTGGATCTCACGGGTCAGAAGAAAGTTCAGAAAAAAGTGTGGTCAAGCGGATGGAAAGCCCTGATAGGGCTCGCGTGGTCACCGAACGGCGATCAGGTCTGGTTCACAGGCTCCCGGGAGACGAAGGGTGGCGGCTTCAGTCTGTTTGCAACCACTCTGGCAGGGACGGAGCGGCTCGTTCATTCAACACCGAGCAGCTTGCAAATTCTGGACATCTCCCGAGACAGCGGACGTGTTTTGATACGTCGCGTCACACCGCGCGCCGTGTTGAGGGGGCTGACCGCAGGAGATTCGAAGGAGCGCGAGTTTTCCTGGTTTGATTTTTCGACCGCCGCGGATCTGTCCGCCGATGGCAAGACACTACTCTTCTATGAATGGGGGACTGGAGTTCGCGGCACTGAAACCGTATACCTTCGCAAGAGCGACGTCTCTAATCCAAAGAGGCTTGGAGACGGGAAACCCCTGGCGCTCTCGCCCGACGGCCAGTCGGCACTGACGCTCCAGCATTCGGCGCCTCCGCAGCTTATTCTGTTGCCCACGGGGCTGGGTAAACCGAAATCTCTACCGCGCGGCGGCATTGCCGAATTCTTTCATTGGGCCGCGTGGTCTCCTGGCGGAGATCGAATTTTCTTCACCGCTGCCGAGTCGGGTCGCCGTCCGCGAACGTGGGTTCAGGACCTCGATGGGGGCTTGCCTCAACCTATAACGCCCGAAGGCATGGCAGGGACGCTGCTTGCAGCGGACGGAAAAGTGATCGCTGCCGTGGATCGCTATCAGCAGTACTACCTGTACCCGGTCGACGGCGGGGAGCCAAGTGCTCTGCCAGGTTTGGAGGACGGCGACCTGTTGCTGCAGTGGAGTGGTGACGACCGCGCAATCTTCGTGCGAGCTTCGGCGGATGCGGAGTTGAAAATCTATCGGCTTGATTTACGGACCGGAACTCGACGGCTGTGGAAGGATCTGACACCGCCCTACGCCGCAGGCATCATCGACATCGGCACTGACCCCGGACAAGTTCGCATGACACCGGATGGGCGCTCATATGTTTACACTTTGTGGACTGCTCTAGGCGAACTCTATACCGCTGAAGGTTTGAAGTGATCGCAAGCGTCCTTACACTCGGCTTCACTTCGCTTTATTCCTTGACATTGCAGCTTTCGAGGTTAGAGTATACCCCAGCAGTTGCTGGAACAGATCGTTTTTGAAGTTCGTGAGGTTGTGATGCGGCGCGTCATTGTACTCAGCGTTACTTTTTTGTTTGTTAGTGCATGGCTTGCCACTGCCTGTGGTGACAAGCTGCTCGTGCTGGGGCGCGGCGCTCGCTTTCAGGCGCAAACCGCAGACTATCCAGCTTCAATTCTCTTTTATGTGAATCCCGACGCGCCTGGCTCTGAAAAAGTGGAGTTCACACAGCTTCAAGGCATCATGAGGCAGGCCGGTCACCGCTTCCGCTCCGTTCGAGGCAGAGAGGAACTCGCAGCCGCCCTTCGGACGGCGCGCTTCGACATCGTCCTCGCCGATTTCGACGATGCTTCTCGTCTCGAAAAGATGATCGAAGCATCAGCTTCCCAGCCCTTGGTGTTGCCGTGGGTTTTTCAGGAAACAAAGGCAGACGCCCAGAGGGCGAAGATAACGCTGAAGCAAGCGAAGGAGCAATATCGGTTTGCTCTAAACGCCCCGTTTAAAGTGGGCGCTTTCCTATCCACGATCGATCGAACGATGGAGATGAAATCGCAGCAGGCGAAGGCCCGTGCGAAGTCTTCCTCCACCAAGGTTTTGCTATTGCGGTAGCTGTCACATGCCTGCCTTGCGAATCGGGCCTGTCAACCTCATCACTGCAGTGTGCTCTTTCCTGCAATTGGCCGACGCCCGGCAGCTTGCTGCTCAGGCCTGGTTACCTGGCAAAGGGTATGGCAATGTCTCCATCGCGTACAAGAATTTCTATGTCAGGGACCACTTGGACGTCTGGGGAAACAGGGAGAACAAAGGCCAGATTCGTTCCCATGCGATGGGCATGGATCTCGATTACGGTATCACCAGACGACTGGCCGTGAATCTCAGCGTGCCTCTTTCTACCCTGAAGTATACGGGTGACTTTCCTCATAAAGATCCAGGGCAGTTGAGGTATCTGGACGATGGGGTGTATCACGGAGGCTTTCAGGATTTTCGTTTTGGGTTGCGTTACGCTCTTGCTCGCTACAGTCCGGTGGTCATCACTCCCTTTGTCGATGGGATCCTGCCGAGCCACAGCTATGAAACCTTTGCGCATGCTGCCTTAGGGCGCAACCTCCGAGAGTTGCTGGTTGGTACGAACGTAGGTTGGCAGGGCGGAGAAGGTTCTCTTCTTTCGCATCTCTACACTCAAACGCGAATTTCCTATGGTTTCGTCGAGCGCGTGTTGCACCGTTCTCATAACCGGACGAACATCGATTCGGAGTTGGGGTATGTCCTGACGCCACGCCTGACGTTTTTCGGTCTTGCAACCCTTCAAAAGCACCACGGCAGTCCGCTCGATGCTGATTTCTCTCTCGGGCCGGAGCAGTGGACTCACGAAGAGGACCATGATCATATGGCATTGCTACGGTCGGACTTGCTGGATGTCGGGGCGGGCATATCCTTTCAACTGAATGCAAGACAGAGTGTCTATGCCACTGCGCTTCGCACCGTGTGGGGCAGAAACGGCCATCCGCTTCAAGCAGGATTGATCATCGGCATTAATTTCCGCTTTGGGACCCGTCGCAGCAGCGCCATGGCAGACGACACTTTGCCATCAGAAACGGTCCGTACTGCTCTGGAACAGCGCTGATCAACTGTCAGCCGCGGGAATGTTTCAGCCAGTCGCGCACCTCAAGGCCTGTGCCGTCAGCACTTGTCCCGGGAAAACCGCTGGGCGTGGATTGTGAGTACGCTGGCGCGACAGGGTTTGGATTAGGAATGCCGAAAAAGTCAGGATGGAGAACAGTCTCACAGAGCTTGCTATGGTCGGTCTAATGATTAGGATTCATGCCTGACTAAAGCTTCAGGACACTGGCCATAGCTTCTGGGGCCGGCGTCGAGATCGGGATCACTCGTGATAACGCCGTTGGCATCGCCAAACAATGCATCTATGGTGTGCGCAACTGTGGCGTCGGTACGGAGGCATGCCGAAACCAACTGTTTGTGGCAAGGTATTCGAATGCGCTTGTCGACGGCGTCGTTGCAACACACGTTTCCACCTTGATGACCGGGGGTTTCGGCACACGGGTTAGAACGGGAAGGAAGTACCAAATAGGTCGGCCGAACGAGAACATCCGAGAGCGCATTGAGGATCCCGAAACGTCATCCCGCCTTTGATATGCGAACCGCGGAATCCGCACCGCTGGCCGGAAGCCAGTTGCACGAACGTCGATACCGACTAACTGCCGAGTAGTCGAGCAAACTCTTCGACGATAGCCTTAGCTGAGACGGTGCCGCGTATAAATTTCGGTGCAAAAATAGACCACGAAAGCAGCGAGAGCTGTGATCGATAGTGGTCGAAAAGTAGACCACCGAAATCCAGTTCCAGAGAACAAAAGACAAACGAAGTGTTTTATGGAACACCTAAAGAGGTGTACAGAGTGGAAGTGTATGCACAGGTAAGGCGAGCGGTACAGGTGGACGGAATGACGGTTCGTCAGGCAGCGCGGCAGTTTGGATTGTCACGCAAGACGATCCGAAAGATGCTGATGTACTCGATCCCACCAGGGTACCGACGAAGCAAACCAGCAGCGAAGCCCAAGCTCGGTCCGTGGTTGGGACTCATCGATCAGATTCTGGAGCAGGATGAAGGTCAGCCGAAGAAGCAGCGGCATACCGCCAAAAGAATCTGGGACCGACTGAAGGAGGAACACGGATTTCAAGGCGGCTACACGATCGTCGCCGATTATGTGCGCGAGTCGCGGCTGCGACACAAAGAAGTGTTTGTGCCGCTGGCGCACCCTGCCGGCAGTGGACAGGCCGACTTTGGTGAAGCTTTGGTCTCAATCGCCGGTCGGGAGCAAACGGCACACTTCTTTTGCCTGGATCTGCCGCAATCGGATGACTGCTTCGTTGTGGCATTTCCCACCGAAAGCACGGAAGCATTCTTGGAAGGACACAACCAGGCGTTTGCCTATTTTGGTGGAGTACCGCGGACGATTCTTTATGACAACACCCGGATCGCGGTGAAGGAGATCCTGGGCGATGGACAACGGAGGCCGACGCAGGCCTTCAGTGAGTTGAAATCACACTATCTCTTCGAGGCCAAGTTCGGCCGGCCTGGCAAAGGCAACGACAAAGGGAATGTGGAAGGATTGGTTGGCTACGCGCGACGGAACTTCCTGGTTCCGGTACCGCGCGTGAGTAGCTGGGAAGCGCTGAATCGTCACTTACAGCAGCAATGCGAAAAGCGGCGCGAACGCAAACTACGAGGACATGAGGAAACGATTGCGTCACGCTTTGAGCGAGATCGAGAACAACTGCTGCCATTGCCGCCTGTAGCGTATGAAGCTTGCGCCAAGCGCACCACGCGGGTTAGTTCCCAAGCGTTGGTGCGCTACGAAACAAATGACTACTCCGTGCCAGTCGCTTACGCGCATCGCCAAGTGCTAGTGAAAGCATTTGTCTGGCAGGTGGTGATCAACGCCGGTAGTGAGGTCATCGCCAGACATGATCGGAGCTATGAACGGGAAAGCTTCGTCTTTGATCCCCTGCATTATCTGGCGCTACTCGAGCGGAAGACAAACGCCTTAGATCAAGCCGCGCCGTTGGCCGGCTGGACTTTGCCGCCAGCGTTCGCTGACTTACGGCGGTTGATGGAAGCGCGATTGGGGAAACACGGCCGGCGCGAATATGTGCAAGTACTCCGGCTCCTAGAGACGTTCTCTCTGGAACAGGTTCATGCGGCGGTTGAGCAAGCATTGCAACTGCGAGCGATCTCCTTCGATGCCGTCAAACACTTACTGCTTTGCCTGTTGGAACAGCGGCCGGCCAAACTCGATTTAGACAACTATCCTCATCTGCCCGTGGCCACCGTTGCCATCACTCAGGCGGCGGACTATCAAGCTTTGCTGAGTCATGGAGTGTTAGCGTGATGGATACCCCACATCTGCTGTTGGAACATCATCTTAAACAACTTCGCTTGCCGACGATGTTGCGGGAGTACAGTAAGCTAGCCGAGCAATGTGCCAAAGAAGGAGTGGATTTTCAACGTTTTCTGTTGCGTCTGGTGGAGTTAGAGATCTTAGATCGGGAACACCGAGCTACAGAACGGCGCATCAAGGCGGCAAAGTTTCCAGCGACCAAAAGCTTGGATACCTTTGACTTTCTGGCGATTCCATCGCTGAATAAAAAGCTTGTCTTAGATCTGGCCCGCTGTGAATGGATCCACAAAAGGGAAAATACACTCGCTTTAGGGAATTCTGGAACTGGAAAGACGCACATTGCCCTGGCGCTTGGACTTTCGGCTTGTCAACAAGGAATCCGTGTGCGATTCACAACAGCGGCGGCGCTGGTTCACGAACTGATGGAAGCACGCGATGAAAAACGATTGCTGCGTTACCAGCGGCAGTTGCTTCGGCAGGAACTGCTGATTGTCGATGAACTCGGCTTTGTTCCGTTATCCAAGACCGGCGCTGAAATGTTGTTTGAAGTATTCAGCCAACGCTATGAACGCGGTTCCACGCTAGTCACCAGCAATCTTCCGTTTGCCGAATGGACCGAAGTTCTCAGTTCGGAGCGTTTGACCGGCGCTCTGTTGGACCGGCTCACCCATCATGTTCACATTCTCGAGATGAATGGCGATAGCTATCGCTTGAAAACAAGCAAGCAGAAAAAGCTACCTCCGTCCACACCAGATATTCACCCCGAAGCCCAATAACAACCACAAACCGCGCAGCAAGGCTGCTGAGAAAAAGACACCAGCCGCCTTCTGCCTTCCTTCCACACGCCATCTCGCTCGTTTCGACAAACCTATGTCCTGTCCAATCGAAGATGGTCCCCGTTTCCTCCGTTTTGCTGGTTACCTTTCACTCCGGTATTGACAGCAGGCGATATCTCTACTGGCACCATGTGCGTATGAACTCCTCGATGTCCTCTGGCCGGAACCGAAGGAGTTTACCGACCTTGACCGCTTTCAGCCGGGGCTGCTTGCGTGTTGCATGGTCCCGAACCCACGCCGATGAGACTTGCAGTCGCCGAGCGACTTGCGAAGGTGTAAGCAGGTCGGACCTGGTCGCCGGTGCCAAGGTGACCTCTGGACGGTTTAGCACCTGAGCTTCTGAATGCATGTTTGTTCCTCCTATTAGCAGTTGTCCGATGTCGAGCGCAAGCGCCGCACAGAGGGGCGTTCGCTCTCTGTACATGACGAATACCGCGATCGCCGCAATCCGACAAGAAAAAGCTTACAGTCGGGCATCGCCTTGGTGAAGCTCCCCTACACTGTGGGTAATTGTGTGCTTCCACGTTATGCCGCCTGCCGGATTATGCCGCGTGGAATCTGCTACTTGGGCTGCGCATGGGGAACAGCGACTTTTTCGATATCCACAGATGATTCTGGAGGCCAATGAATCCTTTCAGCGAGCGATTCCCACTCGGCAGATGAGAGACTAACTGGCTGTTCAGGGTAACCTTGATGTTGTTTCCTTTCGCGACGATCTCATAGGCGTTCCATTGCCCGACGGGAAGGGACGCCAAATTGTTCGCCGGTTGGAGCTTGTATATAGCCCCCGTTCGATGTAGCGGATCGTTGAAGACGTTTGGATTTACGTCGGGATTTTTCCCGGTATCGTCAATCTGAATCTCGTAGCCTTGATTGACGGCAGGCTTCCAATCGTTTGCGGGATCAGTGTTGCCGAGCGCAGGGAAGCGGATGAACACGCCTGAATTGTCATCGGCGAAAGACGCCCGCCAATCGAGGCGTAGGGTGAAATTATCGAACTCCTCGCGTGTGTACCAAAGTAGTCCGATACCGTCAATGGGTCTCGATAATGTTCGCGCCCAGTTCCATGAAGCCGCCGAAGCCAGCCATCTGCCAGCCGTCGAGACCGCCGCTACCCAGCGTCTTAAATCCTGGCTCGACCGGCAGCGATGTTTTCACGATCACGAGTGCAGTCCGGCGGGCAAGGGTAATTGCGGCGAGTGAGGGATTAACCGCGCAAGAGCAGCAGACAAAGTGAGCAGTTTTGGCCGCCTCGTGCGGGACCACACCTTGCGCTTCGGCGGGCGACGCGTAGAGCGTACAAATTCTCAAGAGAGAGTTTGTACGGCCGCAACATGAACGGTAGCAATAGGATCAGCCTA